>CAZQVN010000062.1:0-21225 GCA_964596775.1 uncultured bacterium | reverse complement strand
TTCGTGTCGGCCGTCCGGTTCGCGTCGGCGGACTGGTTCGTGCCGGCCGTGCCGCAGGCGACCATCACCATTCCCAGAATAATTCCGATACAGATGCGCTGCATGGCGACACTATAGCGGGAAATACCTCTTTCCGGGGCGAGATTTGTCCGTGATAAAATCGCGCCCGCGGCCCTCCCGCGGGCCGGCGCTTCCCGGAACCGAGCCCGCCACCGCGCGGAGGATCGCCCGTGACGTCAGGAACCGACGCTTTCGACCATCGCGCGAACGATGCCCTGGATCCGCCCGCGGTAGTGCCGAACCGACCCCGCCGGAGCCCTGGCCTCGCGCCCCCGCGGCGGCCCTCCGGCCGGTCGAAAACCGTGCGGTGGTCGTTGATCCTGGCGGCCGTGCTCATCCATGCGGCACCCCGTCCCGCCGCCGCCACATGGACCCGCGTCACCGCGCTCCCCGCCTCCGACATCTATTCGTTGAGCCGGCACGGGACGACGCTCTACGCCGGAACGGAGACCGTCGTGCACATCGGAACGAACGACGGAGCCGCCTGGAGCGCCACCTCCGTCGTGCATCCGGAGGCGGGCGGGATCGAGGCGGTGATTCCGGCCGGCGGGGCGCTGTGGGCGGGCACGTACAACCAGGGCGTCTTCCGCTCGACGAACGGCGGCGCCTCGTGGCAGGCCGTGAACGCCGGGCTCGGAGGGGCCGGGGCCTTCACGATTTCCGGATTCGTCGAACGGGACGGTTTCCTTTACGCCGCCACGCTCGGGTCGGGGGTCTTTGCGCTCGATCTTGCGGCCCCGACGGTCTGGACCCCGCGGTACGACGGCTATCCCCTCTGCATTTCCGGAACCGTGTACTCCATGACGTTGAGCGGATCGACGATCGTGGCCGGCGCCGGCGGCAACGGAAACGTGTACCGCCTGCCGGCCGGCTCGAACACGTGGCAGGAGGTCAACCTGGCGCCGGGGCTCATCATCACCGACATGGCGGACAACGGCGCGTTCCTCATGGCCGGAACCACGAACACGATCCACCGGAGCACGGACCAGGGCTTGAGCTGGAGGCTGAAGAGCAGCGGCTTTCCGAATCCGCTCGAAACCGAGGTGACATCGAGCGGGGCCATCTTCTACGCCGCGGCCATCTTTCTCAACAACCAGCACGTGATCTACCGTTCCACGGACGCGGGCGACAGCTGGACGCTATTCGATCCCGGTGTCCCGTCCTATCTCTACAGCCTGGCGGCCGCCGGGGATCGCCTCTACGCCGCGCGGATCGACGGCCTCTGGTGGATGCCGCTGTCGGTCACCGGAACCGGAGAACCGGAACGCCCGGCGATCGATCAACCCGTGCCGGCGGCGAACACGCCGAATCCGTTCTCCCGGCGGACGACCATAACGTTCGCGCTCCCCGCACCGGGGCCGGCCACGCTCCGCGTTCACGACATCGCCGGACGGCTGGTGGCCACGCTTCTCGACGATCGCGACCTGGACGCGGGGCGGCACGAGGTGGTGTTCGACCCGCCGGAGGGGCTGGCGGCGGGGGTATACACGTACAGCATCGTGCATCGGGGCGGGGCGGTGAGACGGAGGATGGTGTTCGGGGGCGGGTCGCCCTGACCGCGCGCCGTCGTCCCGGTTCCTGTCGCCGGACGCGGCGATGATCAGAACTCCCTGAGCAGCCGCCCCCCGCCGGCCAGCGAGCCGTCGATCCCGTTTTCGCGCAGGGCGTACCAGAACGTCACCGCGTTGATCCCGAGGATCGGGATGCCGAGGACCGGCTCCAGCCTCTCCGTCACGTCGATCAGGCTCATGTTCGTTCCGCACTGGACGACCGCGTCGAGGCGGTTCCCGCGGGTGGCCAGGAACTCGAGGATCGCCCTCTCCCTGGCCCAGTCGGGAACATGCGCAATGTGCAGCGCATTCGCGCAGGAAAAGCCGAAGCTCGAAACGACCTCGAAACCGAGGTCCTCGAACATCCGGGTGGCGGACTCGTTGCCTTTCGCGTCGAACGGCGTGAGCAGCCCGATCCGCTTCGCCCCGAACTTCCCGAGCGCCGCCGGAGCGGCGTCGTGCCAGGTGGCCCAGGACAGGCCGGAGTAGGATTCGATCTCGGCCATCGGCGCGCGGATCTCCTCGATCCCCGCAATGATGTGTTCCAGGCTCATGCCCATGATCATGTATTCGGGCTCGGCCAGCCGCGCCGCGTCCACCGCCGCCTTCAGGCCGCCGAGGAACTGCCGCTTGTACTCCAGCAGGTCGGCCGCCGTTTCCAGCTTCGGCTTCGGCGTGATGACGTTCGCCGTGTGCAGGCCCACCCCCCGGAGACCCGGATTCCGGATGATGAGACTCCAGAGCTCGTGCTCCATGCTCGTGTTCGTGGCCGGAATGACCAGCCCGAACTTCCTGCGAAAGCTCCGCACGTCCGGATAGCCCCGGGACGAGTCGATCCCGCCGAACGCCTCGGCGGGCCGGCCGTCGTGAACGACGCCCGGCGCGGCGATCGCCGGCATCGGCGGGGCGTTGACGTCGGGGAGCGTGATCGGTCTTCCGGACAGGGCGCCGACGATCGTCCGCCGCCCCCGGGTTGCGTTGTCCTCGTTCTTCATGATGCTCCCTTTGACACTCAGGACACTTTCATGTCGTCCAGAAACTCGGACCCCGGCTCCACACAGGTCACCAGGAGATGATCGCGGGCCCGCGTACACGCCACATACAGCAGCTGACGTTCCGTATCGTACACCTCCTGCAGGTCTGCGTCGTCGCCGACGGACTCGAGGCGGAACTGCAGCGGCACGATCTCATCGTCCACGGCCAGGACGGCCACGGCACGGAATTCCAGCCCCTTGGCCCGGTGCATGGTGGACAGCGATACGGCTCCGGCGGTGGTTTCCATTTCGTCGTCCAGGATGCGGACCTCCTGGCCTGCGGCGGCCGCCGCGGTCCGGGCCCGATCCAGCTCCGCGTCGGACCGCACGAAGAGGCCGATCTCATGCGGCAGTAGACCCTCATTGATTCGGCCGTTCAGCCATTCCGCCACGATCTGCGACTCCTCCGCCTTTGTTTTCATCGTGCGGATCACCGGGGGCGGCCCGTTGAACACGGAGATCGTATCGCTCCGGTCCTCGGTGTTGCCGTCCACGTCGGTGAGCGACGGCCCGAGGAGCCGGTCGGCCTGGCTCCGGATCTGGTGTGACGTCCGGTAGTTCACGCGGAGAACGCGGGAGCGCCCGCGCACGTCGACGCCCAGCGATTTCCAGGAGAACGGTTGCTGGAAGATGCGCTGGCCGAGATCACCGGAGAAGAACAGGGCGTTCGGCCGCCGACCGCCGAGTGCCGCGAGAAACCGGAGATGCGCCACCGACAGATCCTGGGCCTCGTCGACGACGACGTTGTCGAAGACCACCTTTCCGCTCTCCTCCAGCGCCCGGGCGAGCGCGTGGAACATCCCGGAACGGGTGATCCACCCCTTCTTCCGGAGGTCCGCATGGACCTTCTCGTAGATCGACCAGAGAACGGCGCGCCGCGCCTCCGGAAGCCGCGTTCTTCGGCCGAGCCGGGCCACATCACGATAGGCCTCCCAGGACTCGAGCTGCCAGGCATCCACGACCTGATCCCACTCGGCGAGAAGGAATTGCAGGCTGAACCGGTGATCGGCAACGGTGGCCGCGGCCGCGGTGATCGCGTCGCGAAGCTCCGCCCGTTCCGCAATGTGCGGCGGGCCCACGTGCGCCTTGTGGAGGCGCATGCCGATGGCATCCATGGCGTACACGTCGATCCGCTCGCCGAGACGCGGCTCGTGATGGAGGAGGCGCTTGAGCTTCGTACGCAGCGCGCCGGCCAGCGTGTCCGAGAACGTGGTGAGCAGGACGCGGCTGTCCGGCTGCGTCCGAGCCAGGTGGGCCGCGCGGTGCAGCGCCACGATCGTCTTGCCGGTGCCCGCGGAACCGGACACACGGGCGGGGCCCGACTGATCCTTCTCCACCCACTGGCGCTGTTCGGGGTGCAGGAAAATCGTCCACTTTTCCCAGGGATAGGCCAGTGCCTGTTCGAGTTCCTCCCGGTTCGTCATGATGCGGAAGCGGCGCTGCGCGTCGGGATGCTCGAACGGATCCTGCTCCGGTTCCGCCACGACCGCGACGCGCGGCGTACCTCCGACGGCCAGCTCCAGCAGGGCCTCGGCGGCCTCCGCAGGCAGATGATCAGCCAGCGCCAGGAAGGACTCCTCCGTGGCTCCGCGAACGTCCGCGAGCCACTCGGGTGGCACACCGTAACCGAGCAGGTCCTCGTCGGTCACGCCGCCGAAGACCGGCTGGGCTTCCACGGCAGCAGTCGGAACCGGAACTTCATGCACGTACTGCGGGATGACGACTTCCTTCACGGTCTCGCGGATCTCGACGAGTTGCGCGGCGCCGGTTTTCGGATGCGTTTCCAGCCTGCGCCGCTCGGCCCAGCCGTAGGCCTGATCGTGATGGCCTACGTAGCAGAGCAGGAGACTCGACGCGTTCCGATGGACGATGAGGCGGATGTCGTCGTTGACGCGGACGGACCAGAAGTTCCGGTCCTTCGCCTTGTCGAGGCGATGGAATTTCATTCCCGGGCTGGACGGGTCCATCTGGAGATCGAACGCCGTCGTCTTGACGGCCTTCTGCTCGTCGCCGGTCAGGCGGGAGAGGCTGTCGGTGAACGTGTCGGCGATGCGGAAGTCCATGGGGGCGGCTCCTTGGTTTCTCGCAGCAGTTTACACGACCCGCGGCCCCTTCAATCAACTTCCCCGAGGAACTCTCCTCGGCGACCAGGGCACGGATCACCGGACCGGTCCTTGTGACTGCCCAGCCTCGCATTGCGCCTCTTGTGTCTGAACTCCCTGCCACATTCGATGCACTTGTAGACGTACTTTGGCGCTAACGACAGGCTGCTTCTCCGGCTGGAGCGCACTCCCGGACGAACGGCAGGAGCAACCAGAGGTCCCGTTTCGAAGAACTCGATCTGGTACCGGGGGACGAACGTCCGTCGTGTGACCCCCAGGTTGCCTATCTTGCTGACATTAAATGCCTTGATCTGACCGGAAGCCAGCTCAAAAGCGTAGAGAAGCAGGTTTCCCATCGCCCCTCTGCGGAATGAGTAGGGTTCCACGATCCTTCGCGCGCCGTGATATTCGAACTCGAGCAACAGTCGATTCGATCCGGCAAATCGAATCGACTCCACGGGCACAGAGCTGTTCCAGTACCGGATTCCCGCGGGAGCCACTCTTTCCTGATCGGCTGGAATACTCGCGACCGGTGGCCGAACGGGGAACGGCGCGGTCTCATCGAGCCACCCGAGCACCTGCGGAAGGCGCTCCATCAAGGGCTCGAGCGGTGGCAGAATCGGGAGCTGATGTCCGAGCATGTTCTCCCATTCGCTGCGCAGCTCCGGTTGGTTCTCAACAATTACGAGAAGCGCTCCTGCTGATGGAGGAGCGAGCCCCTTGACGGAGCACTTGCCGTGAAAGAGTCGGCGTGCGGTGGGCATGTCCAGAGCATCCGCCCTATTGTCGAGAATATGCACCACGTCGTACAGGTCCCTGGGCCGGCTTCGCTCCATGAGAGCGCGGGTCTTTTCCGCGAAGAGTTCGTTGAGAGAATAGGTCGCGACGGTTCCCTCCCCGGAAAGCTCATCAGGGTAGGGGTGGAATACGGGCCGTCGAACAACGGGATCCAGAATCGGTTCGTGGTGCGTAAGGTCGAACAGGATACGCGGTGGCCCAGGGTAGGCAAGCGGCCCGACATACCCCACCTTGCCTTCGAACGTCAGGCGCCCGAGCTTGTCGGTTCGCTCCCGAATCGTGATGGTGTCGACGGGAAAGCGGATTCCTGACCGCTCCGTGACTTCCTCAGTCACTTCCCTGAGGACTCGAAGAAGATCCGCGGCGATGTAGGGTGCCGCGGGCATGAGTGAAAAGTCGAGGTCTTCCGAGAATCGGTATGTCTCGAAGAAGCACTTCTTGAGGCAGGTTCCACCCTTGAAGATCCAGGCCTCACTCGTGACCGGATGGACGCCGATGGCCGCCAGGATCCAGCCAAGAACATAGTCCTTTTCGACGACATTTGGCCTGAGCTGCCACTCCAAAGCGCGATCGAGAATATCCTGCTTCCGAATCAAGAGGGTTCGTCCGGGAGCCGAACATTCATCCACAGCCCCCACCGAGTATTGAGTCGTCCTCGACTCCGAACCGATGGATCCAGCTTGATCGTTCCGCTGGATGAGCGCCGGTGGGCACCTGCGATGAGTCTGGACTCCTCGGGATAGAGAGATTCGAGAAGAAAGCCGAACCGCTTGAAACCGGAACCACGCCCGATGGACTTCAGGTGCGTGGCAATCTCCCGCACTTGGCCGGGCCAGCGCTCGCGATGGACGCGCAACATGTCGACAAGGTGCCGCACACCGCCCACCCAGTCCGGGGACACGAGGCCGTCGGCAAGTGTCCTCTCCCGTCCTGACACGGGAACGCGTTCCTGTCCCCTCCAGGTGCTCTCCGCACCTTCAATCCGCTTCCGGGAGACCCGGACCAGCCTGAATTCATGAGCGAGAACACGCTCTTGTCTCGTCCGGACATTGGCCGCCGTGACGACGAAGGTGCTTCCAAAGACCTGATCTGTGAGTTCCCAGAACTCAGCCGCGCTCCAGCCTCCGACATAGCAGGGTGCATAGATTTCCCGAGCCAGCAACCAGGGGTCCTCGATGGTCACCGGAGATCGTGCGTCCGCCTCAAGCGAGAGAACCAGGTAGAGACCGCGCCGGACTCGACGAACCCAGCCCTGCTCCTGAAGATGAGCCAGACGGGCGGACGCAAGACGGCGGGCGACACCCCAGGACTCCGCAGCCTCCGCAACGGTGATGAGCCCCGTGCGTGAAGAGCGGGCAAGACGGGTAACGGAGTCTCGTGCGTGACTTGCCATTGCAGGACCACCCTTGACTACAGTACTTGTGCTTGAATCGCTTGTATTTCGGAATTATTACACACAAACTATACTCGCGACAACCAGGCAGATACCGCCATCAATGTCATACAAGTAAATATATTTGCCTGACTTACGTGACACTACCAAAATCAGACAGTTCAACCAACTTCGGTCAAGAATTCTGCAAGCCGTATGGAAATAAGCACTTATGTGGAGACAACTTCTACCAGTCAAACGGTTTGTAAGAAAAACAGGGGGGGATTTCTTACAAGACCCAAGTAGGAGGAACACTCTAAACGGTTATCCAGTTAGCGCTTGGAGCATCAGATCTAGCCGCCGCAGAATCGGCCAGCCAGGGAGCAGCCGAAAATCACACCCTAAACACCTTCATCACCTCATCCCCCAGATGATTGATCACCTTCACCGCAATCCGCCCCGACTTCGGCCGCTCGAACGCCCGCGACGTGTCACTCCGCAGCGTCTCCCAGGCTTCCGTGTCGATCTCGGCCTTGAGGGTGGTCCTGAGCGCCGAATACGGATCGCTCGCCCCCAGGAAGTAGGCGTGCCGGACGAAGAAGCTCTCCTCGTTGTAATCGGTGTCGATGAACCAGCAGGCGATCCCGTCCGGGCCGTCGCTCACGACTTCGCCGGTCTGCGGCTTGAACACGTCGACGCCGTTCACCTTGACCTTGAGACGTCCGTCCGGCTCGTCGATCAGGTCGATGTCCGGTTCGCCGAAGATGACGAACAGGTTTCCCTTGCCGGTGTTCTTGAGATCGTCGGCCATGTGCAGGTCGGCGTTCATGCGCGCCTTGAGCACGGGGATGCGCCCGAGCTTCGTGAACTCCGTGGTGTGCGCCTCGTAGTTGAAGGCGCAGGCGATCAGCACGTCGAATCCGGCGTCGCCCGCCTCCCGCGCCGCCTGCACGAGATCGGCGCGCTGCACCGTCCCGAACTCCGGCCCGATGAAAACGGCCGCTCGCTTGCCGGTTGCGCCCTCCTGGTAGTACCCCTCGGCGCAGACCATCTCGCCCGGCCACGGCTTCAGGGACGTAAAGGTGATGCGGTCCTCCTTGTGCGCCTGCTGCACGCCGGCGGTCTTCAGGTTCTCGAGGATCATCTCCGGAAACGTCTGACGCGTTCCGTACGCCGATCGATGCTCCCCGGTGCCGTCCACAAGCTCGTCGTTCTCGTCGACGGTCAGCACGCGGTGCGGGCTCAGGCTCTCGACAGTGAAGGGGCCGGCCACCCGGACCTTCTTCCGGTCCTCGTACGGCTTGTCATAGAGATACTCGAACTCCGCCTTGGCGGCGATCGAGGCGTCGATCTCCTTCTGCCGCTCGATGCGGGCCTTCCACCACTCCGTGTGCGCCTTCGCGGCGGCGTCCGGCCACCCCTTCTCGGCGTCGCGCGGAATCTCCCACTCCTCCCATTTCTTCTTGAGACCGGCGTTCAGCTTCGCCCGGAGCGGTTCGAGCACCTCCTGCCACTTTTCCCAGATGACGTCTATCTCCGCGTTGTTCGCAATCGACTTCAGGGTGATGTGGGGCACGCGCTCGTAGACGAACCCGTGCCGGATGTTCTCGTAGACCGGCTGGGACTTCGGCGCCGTCTGGGTGACTTCGGCTTCCTTGAGCTGGCCGTCACGGGAATCGGCGAGGAGATAGAACGGGTAGCGGGCCCCCATGATGCGGGCGCGGGCCAGGGCCAGAGCCACGCGGGAGGTGTCGATGGTGATCCAGCGGCGCCCCCACTGTTCGGCCACGTAGGCGGTGGTGCCGGAGCCGCAGGTGGGGTCGAGGACGAGGTCGCCGGGGTCGGTGGCCATGAGGAGGCAGCGTTCGATGACTTTTGCATTTGTTTGAACAACGTAGATCTTGTCTGCCCCATATCCGCCGGAAGCTGTGTCAATCCAGCTATTTGAGATGCTGAAATAGGGAAAATCCGTTGTAAAGCGACGAAATGAGGCCGTTGACCCGTACGTTTCTATTCGAAAGCTCTTCGCTAAACGGGTCAATCCGACTGGATTCGACTTCCAGCCGCCTTTGCCGGGGGAGTAAGTTGAATCCTCAAACTCAAATGGAACGAGCGTAGACTCCGAAGCAGAAGTCGACGTTAGCGGAGACCTGCGATAGACACGCTCACCATCACTAAGAGCTTCGCGTCCTTGCTTCTCGTCTTTAGACATCCTTCTCAGGCGAAGATCACTCGAAAGCACGTAATCATAGTTCACCCAATCGAAGCCTTCGCGCTCCTGTTGAAGAGCTCGGAATTTGGCTCTGTCTTTTCTCTTCGCGTACCAGAGCAGGTAGTCATTCGTGTCCGCCAGAAAGTCGCCACTTTGAGTTGTCGTCTTTCTGAAGTAAATCGTCACCACAGCATTAGAGTCACCGAATACTTCATCCATAAGAGTTCGAAGACGATGGACATTCTCATCCCCAATCTGCACAAAGATCGACCCCGACTCCGTCAACAAATCCCTCGCCACCGTCAACCGATCCCTGAGGTACGTCAAATAACTATGTATACCATCCCGCCACGTATCCCGAAACGCCTTGACCTGCTCCGGCTCCCGCGTGATGTGATCCGCCTTCCCGTCCTTCACATCGCGGCTCGTCGTCGACCACTGGAAGTTGCTGTTGAACTTGATCCCGTACGGCGGATCGAAGTAGATGCACTGCACCTTCCCGCGCAACCCCTCGCGTTCCGCGAGGCTCGCCATCACCTGGAGTGAATCCCCGAGGATCATGCGGTTCGACCAGTTCTGGTCGTGCTGGTAGAAGTCCGTCTTGTCGACGCCTTCAGGAATGCCGTTGAAGTCGGCGAAGAGGTCCGTCTGCGCGCCGGGCGACTGATCCCGCGATTCCTTCGTCTGCCGCAGCAGATCGTCGATCAGGACCTTCGGGTGGACCTTCTCCTGGATGTAGAGCGGCGGAGCGTGGACGACGAGGTCGCTCCAGTCCTGCTCGTCCTTCCCGCGCCAGACGAGCTGAGGGTCGAGGTCCGTGTTGCGCAGGTACTTGAGCGGGATCGGCTCCTTTTCGCCGGGTTTCAGGACCGACTCGTACTCGGCGGTCGGGATGTTCTTCCGCTTTGCCTCTCCGTGATTGAGAACGGCGACGGTCTTGCCCGCCTTCTTCTTCGCGGTCTTTTTCTTCGCCATGCCTATCGGCTCCCTGCTGCCGGCTCGCCGGCGGCGGTCTCGATCATCGTGTTGAACGCCGACTCGACTTTCGCCTCGAAGTCGGACTCGATCCGGTAGATCTCCGTGAGTTCCGCGAACGCCCAGCGGCCGCAGGTGCCGAGGTTGTTCACGCCGGGGATCCAGTACGTGTCCATGGTGGCCTTCTTCTCCTTGGCGTCCTCTCGGCGGTAGCCCTTGATCTCCACGACGAGGTGCAGGAGATTGTCCGGGCCGCGGCCGTCGTCCACCAGGACAATGAAGTCCGGGAGGTAGCGGCGCATCTCGAAACCGAAGCGGTACGGTACTTCGAGGCCGAGACTGTGATTCTTCACGTACGCCTTCACCCTCGGGTGGCTCTCGGCCACGCGGCAGAACTCCCCTTCCCAGTCGCTGTCGAGGATGACCCAGTTGACGTGGCAACGCTCCGCGCTCGTTTCCCAGCGCAGCTCACGCGAGGTGTTGAAACGGACGTGGCTCGTGGATCCTTCCGGATTGTAGGGGTCGAGCAGGGCCTTGATCGGGCGTTCGTCCAGGAACTTCCGCGTGATGGCCGCCGTGATCCGCCCGGCCGCCATGTCGGCCAGCTCCGTGTACATGAGCTGGGCCGGATAGGTGCCGCCGGTGCAGACCAGATGGTTGTCCAGCCACTGCTTCACGATCGTCTTCAACTGGCCGAACAGGTTCAGGTTCGGCGGCTCGCCGGGGTTGCGCCAGCGGGTGTACAGGAGATGCTTCGTCACCTCGTAGACGATCGTGGACGGGCGGAGGTCACCCAGGTGTTCGAGCGTCATGTCCTCGCTCCGGCCGATGATGCCGGAGTTCCGGGTGATCGACGGGCCGACGAGGTCCGGTGTGAGTTCAAGGACCGAATCCTCGTTGAAATCGGCGGCCAGGCGTTCCTCGGGAAGCTCGACCCGGTACCCCTCGACGCGCGGAAAGCGGATCTCCAGCGCGTCGCGCTCCGGCCGTACGGCCTTAACGGCCACCGTTTCCCGCGGCGGCTGCGGCGGCGCCACCACCGGCTTCGCGGTGAAATCGAACGGAATGCCGAACACGTCCGCATACTCCACGTTGAACAGGTTGTCCTCGTTCAGGTCGTACGACTGCCGGCGGAGCGCCCTTCCGATGACCTGCTCGCAGAGAAGCTGCGTGCCGAATGCGCGGATGCCGAGAACGTGGGTCACCGTGCTCGCGTCCCACCCCTCGGTGAGCATCGACACCGACACGACGCAGCGGATCTGGCCGCCGAGCTGATCGGGCTTGCCGACCGTGTTCATCACCTCGCGGAGGAGGTCCTGATCGGTGATGGAATCCCCGGCCCGCGGATCACCGCTGCGTTCGATGATCTCCCGCCGGAACCGATCGATCTCGTCCGAGGCGATGTCGCGGAAGTTCCTGTCGAGGGCCCCCTCCGATTCGAGCTGCTCGCTGTCGATCAGGAGCGTGTTCGGACGCGGCAGCGGATTCCCGGTGACGTCGTCGTAGTTCCGGAACAGCGCGAGACGGCCGTTGACCAGTTGCGCCTCATCACCCGCCGGAATGAAGCCGGAAATGAAGTCGTACACCAGCTTGGAGATCGCCGTGTTCTGGCAGACGATGATGAAACAGGGCGGCACGGAGATCCCGGCATCCTGCCAGAGCTTGAACGTCTTCTCGTAATGGCCGTACAGCGCCTCCAGCGCGGTGATGAGGCGCGTCGGAAGCTTCAGCGGATCCAGTTCCCGGCTCTTCCCACGCCCCTTCTTCGGCATGTCCTTCCGGATGTTTTCCCAGAGGTTCCGGAACATCGGCATCTCGTCACCCGGGATGTTCTCGGCCACCGGCACCCGCGGCAGCTTGACGATGCCGCACTCGATGGCGTCCATCAGGGAGAAATCGCTCATCGTCCAGGGGAAGAGCGTGCCTTCCGCGTAACCGGAACCGCGCAGGAAGAACGGCGTGGCGGACAGGTCGAGAACCTGGCGGACGGTGAGTGTCCGGTTGACCGCTTCAAGGCCGGAGATCCAGAGGCGCGCTGCCTCGTTGTTTTTTTCGGCCTCCTTCCGCTCGTCCCCCTTGAGGCCTTCGTCCTCGTCACCCGGTTTTTCCCGGTAGCAGTGATGCGCCTCGTCGTTGATGACGAGAATGTCCTTCAGACCCATGAGGTCCGGCATCACCCGCTGGATCATCTGCCCTTCCGTCTCCAGAGTGTTGAGGTCCTCGCCGCGGCGCCCCTTGAGCAGCGCGCGGCCGCCGGCCGAGAGCTGGACCCGCTCGCGCAGTTTGAACGCGTGGTAGTTCGTGATGACGATCTTGGCCTTCCTGATGTCATCCATCATGTCGCTCGGGATCAGTTCGCGATCCTTGTAGTAGCTGTCCGGATCGTTCGGCTGGAGAACACGCAGGCGGTCCTTGATCGTGAGGCCCGGCGTGCAGACGAGGAAACCCCGGGTAAAGTTCCTGCTGCCCGACCGCCGAACCGCGTTGACCGTCTGCCAGGCGATGATCATGGCCATCACCGTGGTCTTGCCGGCGCCGGTGGCCAGCTTCAGGGCCAGGCGCATGAGTTCCGGGTTCGCCTCGGCGTTGGCGTTCCGGAGGTGCTCGAGGACCCGCTTTCCGTTCCTGTGACCCGGCGCCACCTCGGTCAGCCAGATCATGGTTTCGACGGCTTCCACCTGGCAGAAGAAGGGCCGGATCCCGCTGAACGGGTGATGGCGCCAGTGATGGAGCAGCCGCGCCGTTTCGGGCGTCACCTGCCACTGCGTCGACGGCAGCGCGCGCCACTGGTCCACGTGGCCGCGGACTTCGTTGATCATCCCGGTCGGGTCGTACTGCTGCTCCTTCGTCGAGAGGCCCTTCCCCTCGTCGAAGATGATCTGTTCCTGCTCGCCGCGGCGGCGTTTCTTCGGCTTCGGAATCGGAGTGATGAATTCGGCCCGGCGGCGGGTTTCAACGATCCTTTGTGTGGGCTGGCCGGACTTGTCGAGTTCCCAGTGCTGACGCGGGTACTCGTAGGGGGAGTTCAGGATGGGGCGGTCGAAAAAGGGGTTGGACATGGGAGTGGGCTGAGCGGCCTCCGTGAGCGACAGTTGACCCAGAGCATCCGATCCCGGACGCTGCGGAAAGATAGCAAATTATTCGAGTTTCATAGAAGTCATTTCGGCTGTTGTCTCCAAAAGCTTCATGCCCGCTCGAACAATTCGATCCGTCGCCGGATACGCACACAGAACCTGCTTTCGCCGGGCCCTTCGACGTTGTCGTTCCGAGGCTACGGCTCCTGAAAGGCTCTCTTCCAGCGTCTGCAAGGGTTGTCGAATTTCACCTTCTTCGGTTCGAACGCCGCCGGATCATGGTGACCCCCCGCCCAGGCTTTCATTTCTTCATGCTCCTCGTGCTCCGGATCACCAAGAATTTCCAGGAACCTTTCATACCCGGAAACTCCGCCGCAGTCCTCCGGCGGACAGGCGCCGGCGCCGGCGATACAGACGGGAAACCTTGTCTTCGCAGGGCGAACGGCGATCTCCTCCAGCACGACTTCGTGTTCCCAGCCGTCTCCGAAGTCGTACTCGTAATCGGCGGCGTCCCCGGCCTTTCGGAAATAGTCCACGATCGGTATCTCCCAGCCGGCAAGAAACTCCTGATCCCCCTCGAACGGATCGTCGTCCGGAATCCCGATCGGATTAGTCGACCCCGGCTCCGTGGACCGCATTCGGAAGGCATGGAGATGACAGTCGAACCATCCCATGGAATCCTGAATGGCCACGTGCAGGTCCCAGAATGAATAACCGGAGGGAACGATGATCCGTCGCCAGACCTCCGGACGGCTTCCTATAAGTGAAATCCTGAACTGGTACACGAAGGCGGTCATGATCGAGTCTCCATCTCAAATCACCATCCATCTCCCGTCCCCCGCCTCCACCTCCCGCACGTCTCCCTCCGGAAACGTTCCCTTCTCGTTCATCTTCGTGATCTTCGGATGGTTCGGCCCCACCGGCCCGGCGTGCTCCTTCACGTACTCGACGAACGCCGTTTCGCTCTTCATGCGCCGCGCGAGGCCGACCTGCTGGGCCATGACCGACGTGCAGACCGGCAGGCCGTCGAACGGAACCGGTTCCAGCGTGTGGCCGGGCAGGACGATGAGGTCGCCGGGCATCGTGAGGATGTGACCGACCGAGCGGTAGAGCGCCCGGGCGCCCGCCGTGAACGTCTTCGCGGCCGGCTCGGCGTCGGGCCGCCCCATTCCGATCACGAACAACGTGTCGCCGGTGAACAGCGCCCGGTTGTCGATGCGGTAGGCCACGCTCTCCGGCGAGTGGCCGGGCGTGCGCATGACGTTGATCATCACCGCTCCGACCTTGATGCCGTCGCTGTCGCGGAGCATGTTGTACGGGTAGCCGAGCCGCGGCGATTCGGGAAAGCCGATGGCCGCGCCGGTCCGCGACGCGAGCAGCCGCGACCGCGACACGTGATCGGAATGCACGTGCGTGTCGAGCACCGCCATCAGGCCGCAGCCGAGTTCCTTGAGGACTCCGAGATACACCTCGGGATCGAGCGAGGCGTCGATGACCACCGCCACCCCTTCGCTCGCCACCAGGTAGGACAGGCACCCCTTGCCGGTGCGGCGGAACTGGACAACCTTCACGTCCCCCTCGATGAACGGCACGTCGGCCCGGTTCCAGGCCAGGCTCCAGGCGCGCATGCCGCCGATCAGCGACACCGCCTCGTAGCCGCGCTTCCGCAGCGGCTCCACCGCTCCCGGCGCGGTCCGCCCCAGCGACCCCACCACGACGACCGGGCGATCCTTCGGGGCGTCGAACGCGTCGAGCGCGGACGCGTCCCCGTTTTCGATCGACTCCTGCGCTTCGACCAGAATGCTGCCGGGGATCGTCCAGTCGGCGTGCTCGACCCGGCTCCGGATGTCCAGCACGGTCACGGGGGAGCCCGCCTCGAGCCAGCCGCGGAGATCGTCGGCGGTCACTTCCGGAGCGGATTTGGATGAGATCAACACTTCCGGGCCGGAAGGCCCGGAAGCGGGAGGAGAGGTTGCGGCGCGGCCGGCGGACGCGGGGGCCTTGGCTGCAGCTTTCTTTCCGGCCTTGCCCGTGCCCTTCCTGCCGGAAGTCCCGGCCTTCTTCCCGGCGGTCGTCTTCTTTCGTGCGGTCTTTCCCGTCGCGGCTTTCTTCTTCGCGGCTATCCTGTCGTCCGCCGCCTTCTTCTCTTTCGCCGCCTCGGCCTCCCGGTCGGCCTTCACCATTTCGCGCGCCTTCGCCCGGACCCGCTCCGCCGCCGTCGGCCCCTTCTTCTTCGCCGCCATCAGAACATGTCCGGCATGAACGGCGCCGGGCCGGCAAAGAGCGCGCCGGCCGTCTCGAGTTCGAGTTCCGGGCCTTCGCAGAATCCGGCGATCACGGCCTCGCGGGCGGGCAGATATCCGGAATAGAGCATGGCCAGGCCGTTGATGTCGGTCTTCAGCGCGCCGTTCCCGCCGCGCTTGACCTCGGCCTCTCCGTCCGCCACCGTGAGCGTCCACTTCCCCTCGTTCTCCGGAAACACGGGATCCTCGGTGACGGCGAACTGCAGTTCGCCGGACAGGCCGAGCGGCCAGCCGCGGCGGACCAGCGCCTCCTTCACGTCGACGATCCGGACCATCCAGTTCAGCTTGAGCTTCACGGAGGCCGGCTGCTCGCGGAGGTGCGCCAGCAGCGGA
Source organism: uncultured bacterium (assembly GCA_964596775.1). Classification (GTDB taxonomy): domain Bacteria; phylum Eisenbacteria; class RBG-16-71-46; order JABDJR01; family JAWXBZ01; genus CAZQVN01. Next base: position 5,412 of record CAZQVN010000062.1, on the reverse strand, counting down.
TCGGCCGGCGAGCCGTACCACACGAACTCGTTGGCCAGCGACTTGTGATCGGCCATCAGCGAGAGAAGCCGCCGCGCCGCCCGCGGCGTCCGCGCGGCGATGTCGAGCAGCGGAAAGTCCGCCCACACCGATTCGCGCGGGAGCTTCGTCATGAAGACGTACCCCTCGGTGCCCGTGCCGACGACGCGGTACGCGTACGGCGGCGTCCCCTTCGGCGCGAAGATCCGGTTCCAGATGTAGGGGCCGCGATCGAGATTCCCGGTGCAGGCCGCGGAACGCATGCGGTACGCGGCCTCGATGTCGGCGCGCACCGCGGCGTCGGTCAGGTTGACCGGTTCCACGGCGAGCTCGCGATCCTTCACGTCGATGGCCCCCGCCGGGACGCGGATCTCGTAGCGCCCCCCGGCCTGCTCGTACCCCACGCTGCGGTAAATCGGCTGCGTGGCGGGATAGAGGGCGGAGAGCGGATACCCGGCCTCCCGGATGTCGCGGAGGGCGCCGCGCATCAGCTCCGCGCCGGCGCCGTGGCCGCGCCGCTCCGGCACGGTGCCGACCGCGGCGATTCCCGCCATCGGCACGGAGCGTCCGCCGAAGAACTGCCCCATCCAGACGATGCCGAGCTGGGCCACGACCCGCTTCCTTTCGCGCAGCACGCGGATGTTGTCGCGACCGATCTTGTCGAGCCAGAGGGTCATGTCCGCCGGCACCCCCGCGCCGAACGCCCAGGCGAGGATTTCGCTCAGGGCCTGGGTGTCGGTGTCGGCGGGAAGACCGTACGTGTACTTGATGCGCTTCAGAGGAAACCTCCGTGATGGACTGAACATGGCGCAACGGGTTCCGGAACCCGTTCGTAACCCGCGATGAATCACGATGCGCGGCCCGCCGGTTCCGGAGCCTTCAATTGTTTGAGGAGGGCGATGTTACAGGAAGCGGGGAAGGTTGTGAACCGAGGCAGGGCCGGTGATGCGGGCCGCGGTTCCCCTACCGCCTTCGCCCGGCGACCGCCGCGACGATCAGCATCCCCGCCAGCCCGGCCCAGACGATCCACACCCGGGCCGCCACCGCTTCCGGAGTCACGCCGATGTAGTCGAGAAGCGTCACCCGCTGCATCGGGCCGATGTACCAGAGTGCCAGGTACAGCGCCTCGAACAGCCGGCGGTTGCCGGTCCAGACGCCGGCGGCGAGCGCGAGCGCCGGTACGAACGCGGCGCCGGAGATCCACGCGGCCGGGCTCTCCATCGAACCGGAAGCGATGGCACGGACGCCCGAACCCGCGGACGCCGCAAACATCACGAGGAACCCGGCGCACCACTGCGCCGGGAGCAGCCGCGCGGTCGAACGCGGCGCGGAGAGGACGAGCGACGCCGTGCCGGACAGCTCTTCGCGGCAGCCGAGCGCGGAGAGGAGCGGGAGCGGAAGGATCAGCGCCAGGCCGCGGAGGAGGTCGCCGCCGGAGCCCGCGGGAGCGGCGAACCCGCCGATCACGAGGCCGGCGGTCACGAACAGCCAGACGGGGCGAACACCCTTGAGAAGGAGTCGGAGTTCGGCGAGGACCAGCGGAAAAAACGTGGAATGCGGTGCGGTCCGGACCCGGAGCAGCGCGGGGAGGGCGGACGGCGTCGACTCCGCGCGCGCATCATCCCGATCGGCGACTCCTCGAGCGTCAGACCGATGCCCCCCGGCGGCGACGTCCGGAGCGCGCGACTGCGGGTCGTCCGCGGTGCCTTCCGACGCTGCGGCGCTCCGCTTTTTTTTCCCGGCCCGCGCCGGGCGGACGACCGTGTCGAAGCGGTCGAAGAACGGCACGGCGGCCATCACCAGGAGCGCGGCGATCGCCGGCCACGCCAGTCGGCCGGCCACCCGCACCGGACTCCAGTCCAGGCCGCTCCAGGTGAACAGCCGTCCCGGGTCCGTCCTCACGGTGCCGCCGAGCGAAAAGTCCTGGCCGGCGTATCCGGGAACGACCGTCATCGCCTCCCGGATCATCTGCCCGGAGACGAGCGCGATCCCCGACGGATCCAGCCAGAACGGCGCCTCCCCCCCGCCGATCACAAGGCCGATGCCGAACGGGTTGACGATCGCGAACGTCCAGAAGAAGAACCAGGCCACGTTCCCGAACGACCCCTTGAGGCCGGGCAGCGTTTCGAAGAGCACCGCCAGCCCGGCGGTGAGCGCGAGAACCGGAAGGGTCACGAGCAGGAAGGGCGCGAGGATGGCCAGGATGTCCGGACCGCGATCTTCGCCCCGGACGAACTGCATCACGAACGACGCGCTCATGAGGACCGCGGTCATCGACGCAAGCACCGCGAAGTTGCTGAACGCCTTGCCGGCCAGGTAGGCGCGGCTGGACAGCGGCGATGCGGCGAGGATCTGGCCGACGCCCGATGTGCGGTCCCGCGCGATCGACCCGCGCACGACGTAGAACCCGCCGAGCGACAGGAAGAGCGCCGACAGCAGCGCCATCACCGCCCCGATCCATTCCGCGGTGTACCGGCCGGTCCAGCCGCCGAGATCCACCGTGGCGTAGCCGGCATCGCGCGACGGAAGGAAGAGAACGCCCCCGGCCAGCGTCAGGACAAGAGTGACGACGAAGCCGTAGCGGCGGGAGCGCTCCCGGAAATCGGCGCGGGCGACGGGGAGGAGCGTCATCGGGGGGCCGGTGCGAGCACGACGCGGAGCGTCGCGCGGGGGCTGTTCCCGACGGCGGCGCGGAGCGTCACGCGGCGACCGGCGCGGGCAGGGCGGTCGCCTTGATGTAGGCGTCCTCCAGCGTCGGAGGAACGGGGCGGGCCGCGGCGGCAGGGGGCGTTTCCGACACGATGCGGAGCACGACATCGCTCCCCCGCCGCGTGACGCCCGACACGGCGTGCGCGGCCCGCGCCACCTTCCACTCGTCCGCGGGAACGGTCCATTCCCAGACGGCGCCTTCCGCACCGGCCACCAGCGCCTCGATCGTGGTGTCGGCCATCAGGCGCCCGCGGTGGATCAGCGCGATCCGTGAGGCCTGCGCCTCGACATCCGAAACGATGTGCGTGGAGAGGATCACGATGCGGTCCCCGGAGAGTTCGGCAAGGAGGTTCCGGAAGCGGATCCGCTCCCCCGGATCGAGGCCGACCGTCGGCTCGTCGACAATGAGCAGCTTCGGATCGTTGAGCAGCGCCTGGGCGATCCCCAGTCGCTGCTTCATCCCGCCCGACCAGCCGCCGAGCGGGCGGCGGGCCGCATCCGCCAGGTTCACGAGATCGAGCAGCCCGTCGATCCGCTTCCGGACGGCGCTTCCCGACAGCCCCCGGGCGGCCGCCAGGTACTCGAGAAACTCGACGGCGTTCAGGTTCGGGTACACGCCGAAGTCCTGGGGCAGGTAGCCGAGGATCTCCCGGAGAGCGTTCGGATCCCGCGCCACGTCCACACCGTCCCAGACGACCCGGCCGGAGGACGGTTTCGTGATCGTGGCCAGGATCCGCATCAGGGTGGACTTGCCCGCCCCGTTCGGACCGAGGAGGCCCAGGATCCCCGGAGGCACCGTGAGGCTGAAGTCATTCAGGGCCGCGAAACTCCCGTATCGCTTTCCCACCCCCTCGATCGCGAGTTTCATGCATCCTCCCGGCTTGTTTTTTCGTACTTCGACCCTGTGCTCTACGCGGGTACAATGCTCCCGGGTTTCAAAATATTCCAATCCCTCTTTTCTCAGGAGTCGACAAGATGGCCCAGATGCACGAAGTGGATTTCAAGATTTACGGTGACGACATGCAGTTCGTCGAGGTGGAACTCGATCCCGAAGAGGCCGCGGTGGCCGAAGCCGGCGGCATGATGTTCATGGAAGACGGCATCGAGATGGAGACGATCTTCGGCGACGGATCCCAGAAGCAGAGCGGCTTCATGGGCGCACTGATGGGCGCGGGCAAGCGCCTGTTGACCGGCGAATCGCTGTTCATGACCGTGTTCATGAACAAGGGGCAGGGAAAGAAGAAGGTGGCGTTCGGCGCCCCCCATCCGGGCAAGATCATCCCGGTGCACCTGAGCGAAGTCGGCGGCGAGCTGATCGTCCAGAAGGACTCGTTCCTCTGCGCGGCCAAGGGCGTGGCCATCGGGATCGCGTTCCAGAAGAAACTCGGCGCCGGACTGTTCGGCGGCGAGGGGTTCATCATGCAGCGCCTCCAGGGGGACGGGCTGGCGTTCGTCCATGCCGGCGGCACGCTCTACCAGCGCGACCTCGCCCCCGGCGAAATGCTCCGGGTGGACACCGGCTGCATCGTCGGCTTCCTGCCGAGCGTCGATTACGACATCCAGTTCGTCGGCAAGATCAAGTCGGCGCTCTTCGGCGGCGAGGGGCTGTTCTTCGCCACGCTGCGCGGTCCGGGACGGGTCTGGCTGCAGTCGCTGCCGCTGTCGCGCCTGGCCGGCCGGATCGTGGCCGCCGCGCCGCAGACGGGGGGAAGCCGGGAGCAGGGATCGATCCTCGGCGGGATCGGGAACCTGCTGGACGGGGACGGCTGAGACCGCGGATCGCCCGGCCCGACCGGACACCGCTCCGTACCCGGCGCGGTGTCCGGGGCCCCCCCTTGAATTAGCGGCCAACGCTGCGATACTGGACGCACGGGGATCGATACCCCTGCCGTCCCGGCCTCAAGGAACCCCCCCTCAGTTCCCCCGCGGCCCCGTTCATCCGGAACAGAGAATCGGAGGATCCATGAAGCTCGCCACCGCCCTCGTCCTGCTCGCCCTCTCCCCCGTCGCCGCGGTCGCCGCCGAGCCGTACACGATCGACGGCGCCCACAGTCACATGCAGGTGGACGTGAAGCACTTCGGCGTGTCCCACATGACCTGCTCGTTCCGCGACATCGCCGGGGAAATCCAGTACGACGCCGCCGACCCGCTCAAGTCGACGGTGAAGATCGTCGTCCAGGCCGGCAGCGTGTTTTCCGAAGTCAAGCCGCGCGAGGACGCGGTGAAAAGCGCCGCGTTTCTCGACGCGGAAAAGTTTCCGGAGATCACGTTCGAAAGCACGTCGCTGGCGAAGAGCGAAGACGGATCCCTGACGGCCACCGGCAACCTCACGATCCACGGCGTGACGAAGGAAGTGACGTTCCCGATCACCGTGAACGGCCCGCTGGATGGACCGTTCGGCACGGTCATGGGCATCGAGGGCGCGCTGACCGTCAACCGGCAGGACTACGGGATCACGTTCGACCGCAAGGGGAAGAGCGGCGTTCCGCTCGTCGGCAACGACGTGATGATCCGCTTCAGCGTGGAAGCCGGACCGAAAAAGGAAGGCGAGGGCAACTGACGCGGGTTTCGACGACGGCCCGCGGCGTGCGGACCTGGATGGGCGCGGCGGCCCGGGTGACCGCGGTCGCCGCCGTGACGCTCCTGGCGGCCGGGGTCGCGGCGGCGGCGGCACCGGCGGTGGTC
>CAZQVN010000061.1:0-21435 GCA_964596775.1 uncultured bacterium | reverse complement strand
GCGGCGGTGCGCCGGTCGCGGCCGGAACCTACTACATCAGGTTTTCCGCGGGATCGGTGACGGGCAACCAGAAGGTCACCGTCGCCCGCTAGTCGTTGCACATTCCGAGACCCGCCGTCCTCGTTGCGAGGGCGGCGGGTTTCGTTCTTTCCGGTCCGGTGAACGTGGCTGTCGCCGTGCGACCTGCTGCGTCACCGGAATGCCCGCGCGGCCGCGCCGCCTCACCTCCGCTTGTCCGGCCGCTGCCGTGCCGCGAGAGAGATCTTCTTCCACTTCTTCTGTTCCTCGATCCGGATCCGCACGTCCGTCTTCGCGGCGTGGTGGCGGGCTTCCCGCAGGAGCTTCATCCAGCTCTGGAACCGGTCCGCGTCGATGTCGCCGGAGTCGAGCGCCTCCCGGATCGCGCAACCGGGCTCGGTGTCGTGGCCGCAGTCGGAAAACCGGCAGGAAGCGGCCAGCGCCTCGATATCCTCGAACACGCGGCCGACCCCGTCCTCGCCGTCCCACAGCATCACGGTGCGCATTCCCGGCGTGTCGAGCAGGAGCGCGCCGGAAGGAAGCGTGAACAGGTGACGCGACGTCGTCGTGTGCCGCCCGCGCCCGTCCTCGCGGATCTCCCGGACCGCGGCCAGGTCGCGCCCGGCGAGACGGTTCAGCAGCGTGGACTTGCCGACGCCGGAAGAGCCGACGAGCGCCACCGTCCGCCCGGGCCTGAGCCACGGGTCGAGCGCCGCGATCCCGCGATCCTCGATCGTGCTGATCGTCCGGCAAGGCACCCCGGGCACCCGCAGGGCGACCTCACGCTCGTACGGCTCCGGGTCCGGGCAGAGATCCGCCTTGGAGAGGAGGATCACCGGGTCGGCGCCGCTTTCCCAGAGCAGCGCCAGGTAGCGTTCGAGGCGGCGCGGGTTGAAGTCGTGGTTCAGCGACTGGACGAGAAAGACGGTGTCCACGTTCGCCGCGATCACCTGCGATACGGTGCGCTCCCCGGCCGCCTGCCGGGCAAAACAGGTTCTGCGATCGAGGAGCCGGGTGATGATCGCCGGGCCGGTGTGCGCGCCCCGCTCGGGAAGGCGGGCCAGCACCCAGTCGCCGACGCAGGGGCGGCCGGCGCCGCCGGGAGTTTCGTGGCGGAACCGCCCGGACAACTCCCCGGGGGAGATGCCGGAAGCGCCTTCGACGCTGTAGCGTTCGCGCTGTTCCTCTATGACGCGGACCGGAGCGAGGCCCGCGTCGGTATTCGGGTCGAGCTGATTCTCGAAAAAGGGGGTCCACCCCAGGTGTTCGATGGAAGACATGTCCGGATATACCTCTGCCAGAAAGCGGAAAACAGCACAATGCGATCCGATGGGGGTCGGGGCTGGCACAGGAGCCGGAGACGGGCGCCGGCGGGGGAGAGCTTAGAGTCCGGCCGGGCGGCCGAAGGAGGCTCCTGAAGTCAGGGCAGGGACGCTGTTCATGGGCACCTCCATGGGTTGAAGGGGGAAGGTCGCGGACAACAGGGGGAAGCGTAGCGGTTCCGGCAGGATGGCGTCAATCGCGTTCGCCAGCATCGGCGGCCGGCCGATCCATTGCGTGCCGGGTCCGCCGCTGCAGGGCTGTCCGGCTTCCGCACCGGACAACGGTCGAGTGCCCCTGGTCCGCCTCCCTGCCGCCCGGTTTCCGGTTCGCATTGACAGAAATCCGCGGGCGGATCGAAAATCCCTGGTCGCAGCCCCGGTGCGGCCCGATCCCGCCGAGGCCATGGGTCTACGGACGTTTCTCATGGCCATGCCCGAAAAGGAGGATCCCATGAACAGACTCACCGCCGCCGTCCTGTCCATTGCCCTGTCCGCTCTCCCGCCACAGGCGTTCGCGGAATCTCCGGCGCCCCGCCAGGTCGGCGATCTCGGCCAGGTCGGAAACGTCGACTTCCCGATCTCCTGCGATCCCGCGGTGCAGAAGGATTTTGACCGCGGACTGGCCCTGCTCCATTCCTTCTTCTACCCGGAAGCCCGGCGCGTCTTTCTGGAAATCGCCGAGCGCGACCCCGACTGCGCGATGGCGCACTGGGGCGTGGCCATGACCTACTACCACCCGCTGTGGACGGCGCCGGATTCCAGCGAACTGGCGGCCGGCCAGGCGGCGGTGGAACGGGCGCTCGCGGCCCGGGAGCGGAGCGACCGCGAGGACAGTTACATCCGGGCGATCCAGGCCTACTACAAGGGGCTGGACGAGCCGATCGTCGAAGCGGCTCCGACGCTGTCCTGCCACGCGCCTTCGGTCACGGATTTCAAGGGGCGGGCGGCCTGTTTCCGGCGCGAAATGGAAAAGGTGGCGAAGGCCTATCCCGACGACGTGGACGCGAACGCGTTCTACGCGCTGGCCCTGGTCGGCACGGCGCCCGCGGGCGACCCGGATCTTCAGCAGCAGAAGCAGGCCGCGGCCATCCTGGAGAAGTGGTACGCCAGGCAGCCCGACCATCCGGGACTCGTCCACTACCTGATCCACAGCTACGACTATCCGGCCCTGGCCGAAAGGGGACTGGCAGCGGCGCAGACCTACGCCCGGATTGCTCCCTGGGTGCCGCATGCGCTCCACATGCCGTCGCACATCTTCACCCGGCTGGGCATGTGGATGGAAAGCATCGAGTCCAATCTGGCCTCGGCGGAGGCGTCGCGGCGGTACGGAGCCGAGCATCATCCCGGCGCCACCGCCAGCGAGGAGCTTCACGCGATCGACTACCTGGAGTACGGGTACCTCCAGACCGGCCAGGACGCGAAGGCCGCGGAGCTGATCGACTACCTGGCCACCGTCACCCGAACCGAGCCCGCGATCGACTTCGCGTCCGCGTATGCGTTCGGCGCCCTGCCCGCGCGGTACGCGCTGGAGCGCCGGCAGTGGAAGGAGGCCGCGAACCTGACCGTTCGTCCCATGCCGTTCTGGGAGAAGATGCCGTTCGCCGAGGGGCACCTGGCCTACGCGCGGGCGGTGGGCGCCGCGCGGATCGGCGATCTGGCCGCCGCCGAGGCCGCGGCAGAGCGGCTCAAGGAACTCTCGGCGGCGTCGAAGGAACCGCGGTTCCGGTACTTCGCCGACCAGATGGAGATCCAGCGCCGGGCGGCGCTCGGCCTGATCGCGTTCGCCCGCGGGGAAACGGACGACGCCCTGAGCCGGCTTCGCGAGGCCGCCGCGGCCGAGGACTCGCTCGGCAAGCACCCGGTCAGCCCCGGCGCGATGCTGCCGGTGCGGGAGTTGTACGCCGAAGCGCTGCTCGACGCGGGCCGCCCGGTCGATGCCCTGAACGAGTTCAGGAAGTCGCTGAGCCTCAATCCCCGCCGGTTCAACGGGGTGTACGGCGCCGCCCGGGCGGCCCGGGAGGCGGGCCTGGCCGCGGAGGCGGAACGGTTCTACAGCGAACTGATCGCGCTGGCCGGGGGCGGGGACGGACAGCGCCCGGAACTCATGGAGGCCCGGGCCGAACTGGCCGGGCGCTGACCGGGGGCGGAAACGGACCCGGAAGACGCCCGCGGGGGCCCGGCCCGGCCGCCGCCGCGCTGCCGTTTCCCCGCCTGTCCGGTCACAAAAAAACCCGGCCCCGCCGTCACGGCGGGGCCGGGTTTCGTTCAGGAAAGCAGGGTCTAGCGGTGGAGCGCCTTCACACCGCCCCACGTGGTGGCTTCGGTGGGGATCGGCTCCAGAACCTCGAAGAACGCGTCGTCGAAGAACGGCGCGCCGGCGGGACCGCCCGGCTGGAAATCACCGGTGATCAGAACAAGGCGGGCGAACGCCGCGTCGGCCGGCGCCGCGCCGGTGATGGTCTGCAGCGTCCAGACGTCGCGCGTGGACGACGCCGTGAACGTTCCGTTGCTGATGAACGGGATGATCGTGGACTGGGTGTTGCCGTCGGCCTGGATCCACTCGATGTTGACCGCGGCCACCTGGCCGCCGCCCATCGGGTCGGCGCTGGAGTTCAGCATCCAGACGCCGCCGTTCCAGGTCTCCCCCGGGGTGGCGGGAAACTGCTGGAAGGCGCCGCTGCAGCAGCCGCCGAACATCTTGAGGCTCTGGTTGCCGGAGTTCGGCGTGACGATCGTGTTGTTGACGGTGTAGATGCCGCCGCCGAAGCTCAACCAGGACGAGCCCGCTCCGTAATATTCCGGAGGCGAGACGGGCGTGGCCGGCATCTCGAAGCCCGGATTGCCGAGAAGATTGACGGCGGACGCCATGGGAACGGCAAGGACCATCGGCGCCAGGAGAACGAAGGTCGCCGCGAGAGCAGTGGTAACGCGTCGGTTCATGGGACTGACCTCCAGAAAGGAAAGTCTCGTTGAGCTGAGACAAGAGAAGCGGAGCGGCGGAGTGCGCCCGTCTGGCGCATCCTGGATTCGCTCCTTGTGGTCCATTCTAAACTATGTTCGATTACCGAACAAAGTGTTTTTTCGCATCTTTCGGAGGTTTTCCCTGGGGGGCCAACCGGGAGTTACCCGGTCGTATGGGGTGTAACCTGCAGGGACATTATCTGTTAGAGATTTTCTTCCGCCAGGCGCCCGCTTCATCGCTCCGTCCCGATGCCTCGCAGGCGTTCGCGATCGATTCCATCACGTCCTTCAGGCGAAAGTGGCCGGGAGGCGGGTCTGCCCGTCGCCGCGCGCGGACATCTCCCGTGCGGGTCTACTTTCGTTGCGATCCGGTCTTCACACGGCTCCAGGTCGTGTCGTCCACCGGCGTCGGCGGGATGACCGTGACGCTCCCGTGGCAGACCACCGTCGCATAGCTTTCGTTCAGGGAGTTGCGCAGGATCACGGCCGTGATCGTGACCGGTGACGTTCCCGCGGCGATCCCCTGGAAGCGGAAACAGCCGAGGGATCCCGGTCCGTTCGTGGATCCGATCAGCACCGCGGCGTCGAAACCGATCGTGTCCGGAGGCGTGGACGCCGGGATGAACGTGGCCGCATACCCGTCGAGGACGCTGCCGGGGTCCGTCTGGCCGTGGCCGAGAACGGCCGGGTTGTACCGGACCCGGATCAGGTACCCCTTCAGATCCGCCGGGGGCCCGTCCACGGTGACGCAGACGGTGACGGAGTCGCCGAGCGCGATCGTGGTGTCCACGGGTGACACGGCCACCTTGATCTGGGCCAGCGCCGCGGTTCCCGGAACGGACAGGGCCAGAACGAACAGCACTCTCAGGAACAACGGGCGCATGCGAACCTCCAGGGTGGTGGAACGCGCCTTGCCGGCGGAGTGCCTCAAGGCACCCCGCCGGTTTCGGTCGCGCCCTCTCTCGGCGTGCTCATATCGGTCCGGACTCGTTCGGCGTCGGCCGGGCAGAAAGGACTCTAGCAACCGTCCGCGGTGGAGACCTTGACGAGGGTCAAACTTGTGCCCCTCGGGTACGGACACGGCCGGGGCCGGGAGGTCCGGCTCGCCGAGGCGTGTTTGTACAGCGATGTCATCCGCACACGTTCTGGAGCTTGTCCCGGTCCAGGACAAGGATGCCGCCCCGGCAGTCCCGGATGATCCCCCGGTGCTTCAGCTCATCCAGGGTCCGGGACAGCGTTTCCTGCCTGAGCGTCAGGTGTCGGGCCAGATGGGTCTTGCTGCCCCAGGGAAGGGGGAGGAAGTCACCCAGCGGTCCGCGCGATGCGTGCATCAGGATGTGCCCCGCCAGCCGCTGGAGGCTGGACTGAGTGGCGATGCGCAGGTAGCGCAGCCTGAGTTCATGGACTTCGCCGATGAGGTCGACCAGCAGGTTCCGGATCGCCGCCGGGGTGTTCCCGAGACTGTCCAGGAAGATCGCCACATCGCAGACGAGCAGCGAGGTGACGGACAGCGCCTGGGCGGTGGCATCGAAGGGCTTCTGAAGGAGGGCCTCGGCCCCGAGGACATGACCGGTTCCGGGATCCTCCGCCTCGATCAGGTCGCCGTCTTCCGTGTCCATGAGAAGGGCCACCCGCCCCTTCTGGATGAAGTAGATCTTCCGGCCGGACTCACCGGCCCGGTAGATGACGTCACCCTTGCGGTAATGGGCCATCCGATACGATTCAGGGGGAACCAGGGTACCGAGGAGCCGGCGAAGGGCGCTCGACGCATCCGTCGATACGCCGGGAGGAAGATAGGTCAGGGCCATGGTGCCTCCGGCAGATTCCACTCCGCTGAACGCGGTGCCTGCGGGGGCGGACCCTGTTGGGAATCCGAAACAACCCGGCGCACAATCTGCGGGAGCGGCGATCGAGCAGGGTCGGTGGCTGCGGCCTGGTCCCTGTCGACTGTGGATAGCGGTCTGCCGCTCCGTGCGGAGTGACTTTCTTCGTGAATGAAATAATAGGATTCAATCGGAGTTGGAGGCAAGTCTAAAATCAGAAAATCGTGATGGTGTTTCAATTCCGACCCGTCCGAAGTTGCGATGCCCGGGCCGGAACGTCCGGGATCGCCCCCAGGAGGGGCGCCTGCACGCCCCCCGCGGCGGCCTCAGCCCTTTTTATACCTCGGCTCGTACAACTGGATCGTCACCCCTCCGGGCATCCGGAACCGGGTCACCAGGCCGAACCCCCGGTCCGAGACCCCCTCGGTGAACGCGACCCCCTTCGCCTCGAGTTCGGCGACGGTTGTCTCGATGTCGTCGCAGTAGAACGAGATGTCGTGGGTGCCCGCCGGCGCCCCGTGCTTCCCCTCCGGGTCGGCCGGGTGGCACCCCATGTCCGCCTCCGGCAGATTGAAGATCAGCCAGCCCTCGCCGACGTCGGTGAACGAAAAGCCGAGGGTGTCGCGCAGGAACGCCCGCAGCGCCTCCGCGTCCGAGGAATAGAACATGGTGTGAACGCCCTTGATCATGGTTCTCTCCTTGCGGTGGTTGGTCCCCTATTGCGGCGTCTGCGCCGGCGCCGCACACGTTCCGTTTCCGACCGCGATGCCGCCGGAAACGGCGGCGGCGGTGCTCGGGCCGGAGACAAAACGGGGCCCCGAAGGATTCTTCGGGGCCCCGGCGGTGCGCCTGTGGACGGAATGCGGCGTCGACTAGGACTTGTCCAGCTTCCCGACCAGCGACAGCGTGAAGAACGCGCCCATGTACTTGAAGTGGGGGCGGACCTTCATGTCGACCTTGTACCAGCCGGGATCGCCCTCGACGTCCGACACGGTGATCGCCGCCTTGCGGAGCGGGCGACGGCCGCGCGTTCCGGCGTCGACGATGTCCTGGTCGGACACGTACTGGTTGATCCACTTGTTCAGTTCGCGCTCGAGATCGCCGCGCTCCTTCCAGGAGCCGATCTGCTCGCGCTGCAGGACCTTCAGGTAGTGGGCCATGCGGTTGATGATGAACATGTAGGGGAGCTGCGTGCCGAGCTTGTAGTTGGCCTCGGCCTCCTTCCCTTCCTTGCTCTGGCCGAAGTACTTCGGCTTCTGGCAGGAGTTGGCCGAGAAGAAGCAGGCGTTGTCGGATCCCTTGCGCATCGTCAGCGCGATGAATCCTTCCTCGGCGAGTTCGAACTCGCGCCTTTCGGAGATCAGGCACTCCGTCGGGATCTTCGTGACGATCTCGCCGGACTCCGAGTACTGGTGAAGAGGCAGGTCCTCCACGGCGCCGCCGGACTGCGGTCCGATCACGTTCGGGCACCAGCGGTACTTGGCGAACGAGTCGGTGAGACGGGTGGCGAACGCGAATGCCGTGTTGCCCCACAGGTATTTCCTGTGGTCGTCCGTCACCTTTTCCTCGTACTTGAACGCCTTGACCGGGTTCGCTTCCGGATCGTACGGGAGGCGGAGCAGCATCCGGGGGGCGGTCATGCCCACGTAGCGGGCGTCCTCGGACTCGCGGAACGAGTTCCACTTGATGTACTGCGGTCCCTCGAAGATCGACTTGAGATCCTTGAGATTGGGCAGCTTCGTGAAATCCTCGACGCCGAAGAACTTCGGCGCCGCCGACGTGATGAACGGGGAGTGGGCCATGGCCGCCACCGACGCGCACTGGCCAAGCAGGGCCATGTCCTGGGGGCCGTGGTCGAACTCGTAGTTGGCGATCATCGCGCCGACCGGCTGGCCGCCGAACGTGCCGTATTCCGCCGTGTACACGTGCTTGTACAGGCCCGACTTGACGATCTCCGGGCTGTCCTCGAAGTCCGTCTTCAGGTCGTCCTTGGACACGTTGAGGATCTCGATCTTGATGTTCTCGCGGAAGTTCGTGCGGTCCACCACGAGCTTCAGGCCGCGCCAGGCGGACTCGAGCTTCTGGACTTCCGGGTGATGGAGCACTTCGTCAAGCTGGAGCGACAGCTTCCGGTCCAGCTCGGCGATCATCGCGTCCACAACTTTCGGCTCGAGCTTCTGCTTCGCCGACGACTTGAACATCTCCTTGAGCAGGTAATTGACGCCCTCGGAAACCTTGTCGTAGCCCTCGTCGGCGGGCTTCATCTTCGTTTCCTTGACGATCTCGTCGAGGAGGGATCCTTCCGCGGCCTGGGGGGCGGAGCCCTGTGCCTGTTCTTCCGGTGCGTCGGACATGATTATTCACCCTCCTTCTGATCCGCGCCGAGCTCCTTGAGCAGCTTCTCGCGGGCGGCTTCGTCGGACATGAGCTTCTCGATCTTCTTCTTGAACGCCGGGATGTTCCCGAGCGGTCCCTTCAGCGCCACGAGCGCGGAGCGCAGCTCGAGGATCTGGTTCATCTCCGGAACCTGCCGTGCCACCGCCTCCGGATCGAAATCCTTGAGCGTGCCGAACTTGAGGCTGACCCCCATCTGGTCCCCCTCGCCGCCGGACAGCTTGTTGTCCACGTTGATGTCCGCGGACAGGTTGTGGGCCTTCATCACGTCGTTGAAGTTGTCCTTGTCCACGTTGATCGGCTTGCGATCCTCGAGCGGCGTGGAGTCGGGCTTGCCGGAATAGTCGCCGAGCATCATCAGCTTCAGCGGCAGTTCGATCTCCGCCTGGGCGTCGCCCGTGGCCGGCTTGTAGACGATGTTGATCCGTTCTTTCGGGGCTACCGAGGATTCCTTGGCCATACGAACGACTCCTTACTTTTTGCCTTCGAGCGCCAGCGCGGACACGATGTCGATCCGGCACAGGCGCTCGTAGAGGCGGTCCATACGCTGCGAAATCTCGCGCGCATCGCGATTCCCGTTCTGCGACAACTTCTTTTCACACTGATACAGACTCTGGAGCACTTCAATCGCCAGCCCGGGCTCCCACATCTCCAGCCCGTGCGTTTCGATCTCCCGGTCCAGCGCGTTCAACTGCACCGCGGCCAGCGCCGTCTGTCCGGCGTCCATGCACACCGACGCCTGGAGCAGCCGCCACCGGAAGCGATCCCGCGGTCCCGGCGTTTCCTCGATCTTCTGCTGCACGAGCTTCACCGCCTCGACGAGCTTCTTCCGGGCGGCCAGCGAGCGCACCTCGCGCGATCCCTCCACGAACGGATCGACGGGAGCCGGCTCGCCGTCCCCGCCGCCGGAACCGGCGATGGCGGCGAGCTCCGCGGTGATCCATCCCCGCGCGGCGTCCGACGCGAACGGCTCGCCGTTCTGGTACTGGAGCCGGAGCAGGTCGGGAAACCGGCGGACGAACGCCGTGCACTGATCCACCATGGCGGCGCGGGCCTGGTCGTGCCCCAGGTTCTCCAGCGCCAGCGCCACATGATAATTCACATCGAACCAGAGCGGGGTGACCAGAATGCGCCATTCCGTGTCCTGGAGCAGTGGCTGCCACTGCCCGCCGGCCACGAGGTTCTCCCAGTTCCGGGCCACGTTTCCGTCGGGGGCGGGGAACTGGGTGACCCCGTCCACGTTCTGCGGCAGTTCCTTGATCGAGGCCCAGGCGGTACCCCGGCTGGCCAGGTAGGGAACGGGGGATCCGGGATCGTTCTTCACGAGATAGTCCACGACCTTGCGAACCTCCGCGCCGACGGACCGAAGGACCTTGAACACGGCATCCGGCGAATCCACGACCACCGCGGCGCCGGCCGCGGAGGCGCCGGCGGCCGGGGCGGCGGGAGCCTGTCGTGGCGTGGCGTCGCGGCCCGCTTCCTCGAGCGCGCGGCGGAGGTCGCCGAGGCTCGGCGCGTCCTGTCCGAACTTCTCGTCCACGAGTGCCGATAGCCGGGTGAACAGCTCCAGGCTGGCCTTCGTGGCCTCCGAGTCGGAGCTGGTGGCCCCCTTCCGGGATATGGCCGTGGAAAGCCTCTCGTTGACCCAGGTTACGGCTCCAACCCGCCCCCTCATCCGCTTGAGTTCAGGATATAAGGTATCCCAGAAGGCGGTGATCATCTCATTATATAGGGTGAGTCCCGCCTGGAGCCCCTTGTAACCATCCTTCTGGAATAGAGATAGGAGGAGGTAGCTGGCGACCGTCAGGTCCTTGGATTTCGATTTCAGGATGGCGATCGACTGGGTTTCGATCTCGCCCCAGGAAGGGGTTTCACCGGTCAGGCTGTCGATCTTGGCGATCTCGCCCTTGATGATTTCGTATTCCGGCTCATAGGTGACCGGATCCCCTTCCGGTTTGTCCGGACGGATGGGGGCAACGGCAAGTGCGGACAGTTCGGTCGCGGAGAGAGCCATGGTGGAAATCTATAAGAATCAATCGATTGAAGTCAATCAAACCACGCCGGTGGTGACCGGGGACTCAAAAAAATGCCGCTTCCCGGGGTCGGATATGGATCGTTAAAGTGTTAAGGTACCGGCCGATCTATGACATGGAAGCGGGGCGTCGATCTCAGGGACGCTTCAATGACAGAGGCCACCTGCATGCGGGTAACCCGAACGGTTTTCGATGCGCGTTGAAATCAGGGGTGTGACCGATCTCGGACGGAAACGCCCCATAAATGAAGACAGTCACGCCTGGTTGATCCCCAGGGGCGCTGACGAACGGGAACGGCAGGGGATTCTCCTCGTCGTCGCCGACGGAATGGGGGGAGCCAACGCGGGCGAACGGGCCAGCCGCCTCGCGGTGGAAACGGTGCTCAAGACTTATGGTGAGGCGCAAGGACCCGAGCCGCTGGCCAATCTCCAGGTGGCTCTCGAAACCGCCAACGCCATCGTGAACGATGAGAGCCGGCAGAATCAGAACCTCTCCGGTATGGGAACGACCTGCACCGCCGCCGTCATCCTGAACGGCGACCTTCTCCTCGGCCATGTCGGCGACAGCCGCGCCTACCTCGTGCGGAACGGCACGATCCGCCAGCTCACGCACGATCATTCCCTGGTGGCGCATCTCGTCGAACGCGGGCAGATCACCGCGGAAGAGGCCCGGGTGGATCCGCGGCGGAACGTGGTCACCCGGTCGGTCGGCGTGTCTCCCGACGTCGAGGTGGACGCGGAGCGCCTGCCCGATCTCCTCGCTCCCGGCGACACGCTGCTCGTCTGCTCCGACGGGCTGCACGGCCTCGTCACCGACGAGGAACTGGCCCAGCTCGTTTCCAACGAGGATCTCGACGAGAGCGCCCGCGACCTGGTCGAGCTGGCCAACCAGCGCGGCGGCCATGACAACATCACCGCGATCCTGGCCCGAATCCAAGACGATGAGTGATGGACTCCGCCCGTACGTTCGGAGGCTTTGAACTTCACGGGAAACTCGGCTCCGGGGGGATGGCCACCGTCTACCGCGGGCTGCAGAAGTCGCTGAACCGCCCCGTCGTCCTCAAGATCCTCCATCCGCACCTCTCCGAGGACGCGTCGCTCGTCGCGCGGTTCGAGCGCGAGGCGCATGCCGCCGCGAACCTCCGTCACGAGAACATCGTCCAGGTCATCGACTGCGGCCGGCAGGACGACACGTCGTACATCGCGATGGAGTTCGTGGAAGGGCTCGACCTCAAGCAGCTCCGCGAACGGAAGGGCCCGCCGCCGCTGGACATCGCGCTGCTCCTGGTCCGCGACATCTGCCGCGGGCTCCGGCACGCGCACGAGCATGGCGTCGTCCACCGCGACATCAAGCCGGCGAACGTCATGCTCACCACCGACGGCCTGGTCAAGATCATGGACTTCGGCCTGGCCCGGCGCGGCGAGGACTCGGTGGGGATGACCGCCACCGGCGCGGTCATGGGCACGCCGGCCTACATGTCGCCGGAGCAGGCGAAGGGGCTGGTCGTGGACGCCCGGTCGGATCTCTTTTCGCTCGGCGTCATGGCCTATGAAATGTGCGCCGGATCGCGACCGTTTCCCGGCGACAGCTACACCGGCGTCCTTCACGAGATCCTCACTCTCGATCCGGCGCGCGCCGACGTCGTGAACCCCGCGGTGCCCGCGGAGGTGGCGGACCTCGTGGCCTCGCTGCTGCGCAAGGACCGCGACGAACGCTGCCCCACCGCGGCGCAGGCCCTCGACCTGCTGGAGACGCTCGTGGAACGGCGCGGCCTGATCCGCGGCCGCGATCTCCTGCGCGCCTACGCCGCGACGGCCGCTTCCGCCGGCGAAGGTGCGGGTCCGGGAAGTGATGCCACCCGCCCCGGCGATACGGCCGCGCCGGCCGGCGTGTCCACCGGCGGCACGACGCAGGGGGATCCCCACGCCACGGTCGCCGGACCGGGTGCGGTGGTCACCCCGGCGCAACCACCGGCCGATCGGGGAGACCTCGCCACCCGGGTCGAAGCGGGGGGGACTGAACCGGCCGCGGGCCGCCCGGAGGGTGTCGGGACCGGCACTCCGGAAACGCCGCGCACCGGGTCGTCCGCGGCCGGTCGCCCGGCAACTCCTCCGGCCGACGAGCGCCGCCCCGGATCCGGAGCCGGCGCGGCACCATCACGCGGGAAACCGCCCGTTCTCCTCCTCGCCGGGGGCGCACTCGGCGTCCTCGTCGCCGTCGTGATCGCCGTTCTCGTGACCCGGCCGAAAACGCCGGACGCCCCGGCGCTTCCGGCGCAGCATGAGGACGCCGGTCCCCTGTTCGCCGGGGCGGACAGTTCGGAAAGCGCCGGCGGCGAAACCGGCGATGCCGCCGGCGGCTCGACGCCCGCGGATCGCGATCGCGCGGACAGCGGTTCCCGGCCGCCGGCGGACACGGAGACATCCGGCGGAACACCCGAAACCGGAACGACCGGCGGACGTCCGCGTCCGGCCGGAGACTCACGCCCGGCCGGCGGAACCGGAACCGGCACCGGAAGTGCCCGTCCCGCGGGGGGCACCGATCCGGGCACCGGAACGGCCGTCCCCGCTCCGCCGAAGCCGGCCGCGTCCCGGAAGTACCAGATCTCCACGAAACCGTTCGGGTACGTGTACCTCGACGGCGGAGCCGAGCCGATCAATCCGGACGGCCGGCCCGTGCAGAAGAGCCTCGGCGTGGGGCGTCACACGTTTCGCGCGGTGAACGACCAGCTGGGTATCGACATCACCTGCACTTACAGTGTTGAATCCACGGATCGGAACAACAAACTCGTTCTGAATCTCAAGACCGGCCAGGTTGAGGCCGGGAACAGCCCCGATCTTCCCTTCTGAGACGGGGCCCCGTCACAAGGAGGCATTCATGCGATCGACTCATCGCCGCCGGGCCGCGGGCGCGGTCCTGCCGCATCTTCGCCGGGCCGTCCGCGCGGTCCTCTCTTCGGGCGGCCGGGTCGCCGGTGCGCTGCCCTCTTCCGGCCGCCGCGGCGCACCCGTGTTCTTGATGCTCGCCGCCGCGGTCGTTCTTTCGCTGGGCACGGCGGGCGCCGCGAAGAAGCCGAAGGCCGGAGCCGGGGAAACGCTGCAGAAGTCGATGGAGGCGTTCTGGGACGCCGACTACGCCGTGGCCGAGAACCTCGCGAAGGACGTCATCGGCAAGAAGGACGCCGGCAAGGAGGAACTGGCCGAGGCCCACAAGTGCCTCGCCTGCGTGTACGTGATGCAGGACGTGCGCCGGCAGGCGATCGAGAGCCTGGTCCGGATGTTCGAGATCGATCCCGCCTCGCGCTTTTCGCCCGACGCCAACTATCCGCCGCCGGTCATCACCACCTTTTACGCCGTGCGCGACAGCCTGTTTCCCGGAACGACCGACATCAACACCGTGGCGGTCGGGGATTTCGAGAACAACTCCGTCTACACCGGCAAGTTCAAGAACCACGACTTCGGCGCGCTGTCGAAGGCGCTGCCGCATCTCATCACGCTGGACCTGACCGGCGCCACGGATCTCAAGGTCGTGGACCGGCAGCGCACCGCCGAGATCCTCAAGGAGATGGCGCTGTCCACGTCGGGCTTCGCCGACCCGAAGCAGGCGGTGCAGGCCGGAAACCTGCTCGGCGCCCAGGCCTACATCTTCGGCCAGTACATGGTGCTGTCGAAGGACCGGGTGCGGATCGACGCCCGCATCGTCCACACCGCCACCGGCGAGGTCGTGGTGGCGAAGCAGATCACCGGCACGTTCTCCGGCGATCCGGAAAAATTCATGGCGCTGGAAAAATCGCTGGTCACCGAGATCATGAAGACGCTGGAGACGATGCTCGGGTCGGCGGCGCTGGAAAACCCCGCGGGTCTCGCCTCCGCCTACTTCGGCGATCGCGCGAAGCGGATCAAGGGGCGGTCCGGCTACGTCGACGGCCTGTTCCTCACGTCCGAGGCGCTCGCCGCCGAGGAGGGCGCCGACTACAAGGCGGCGATCGAAAAATGGTCCGCGGTCCTGTCGGCGGATCCCGGCAACGAAACGGCCGCGATCCGGATCAAGGTGCTGAAGCAGACGGTGGCGCAGGGATGAAAAGGCGCCTGACGATCGTGGCCGCGCTCGCGATGATTCTGATGGGCGCCGTTGTGCCGCGGACCGCGGCCGCCGAGCCGGTCAGGGTGACGCCTGAACTCCTGGCGGAGTTCCGGCGTGATACGGAGGCGTTCTTCTTCGACCTGCGCTACCTGGAAACGATCGCCTGCGCGCGGGCGGTGATGGCGGACACCGCCGCGCCGCCCGAGGTGCGGGCCGCGGCCTGCCGCGCTCTCGGCCAGGTGTACGCGGCCATGAACGCCCCGGGGCAGGCGCGCTCGGCGTTCTCCTGCCTGTTCGAACAGGATCCGCACGCCGACCTCGATCCGCCCGCCGCCTATCCGCCGGTCGTCGTCCGCGCGTTCTACGCGGCGCGGAACGCGGCGGCGCACTCCGCCGCCGCGCCGCCGCCCGACGCGGAGCCCGGCATCCACACGCTGGCCGTCGGCCCGATGACGAACGGCAGCCCGGCGCTGCCCGGCATGCCGTACGACATGGAGCGCTTCGCCGCCGGCCTCACGCAGATGGTCATCTCCGACCTGTCGCCGGCCACGTCGCTCCGGATCGTCGACCGGCAGCGACTGAACGTGCTCCGGCAGGAGATCGCGCTGTCGAACTCCGGGGTCGCGGATCCGGACCAGGCGGTCCGGGCCGGCCGGCTGCTCGGAGCGCAGTCGTACCTGTTCGGCAACGTCACCTGGGTGCCCGGAAACATCGTCCGGATCGACCTGAGGCTCGTGGAAACGGAAACCGGGCGCATCCTCCTCGCCGCCAAGAAGGAGGCGAAGGTGAAAAACGGCTCCGATCTCTTGAAGCTCGAGGCCGCGGTCGTCACACTGCTGGCGGAGCGTCTCGATCGGGCCGCGATCGATGCCGGCGCCGGAAAGGGGAGCGTGCTCAAGGCATCGGAGCGCGCGCTCAAGGCGCGGAAGGCGCAGCGCGACGAGGCGATGAAGCTGCTGGAACTGACCGGCGCCGCGATCCTGGCCGAGGACGCCGGAAACCTGGACGAAGCCATCGACTACTGGACGGAAGTGAAGTCCCTGGACGCCGCGAACCCGCTCGCGGCCGCGCGGGTGACGGCGCTCGATCTCGGACGCCGCTATGCGGCACTGGAGCTGGAGGAGCGATGAGAAGACGGATCCGCCTGACCGGGGCCGCCGACGGTCCGGGCGCCGCCGCGCACCACGCCCGCCGCCGCTCCGGCGACATCGTTCCGTCTTTTGCGCGCCGCGCCGCGGCGGCGTTTCTCCTGGCCTGCGTTCTTGCGGGCTGCGGCGGTGCCGGATCCGGCGGGCCCGCGGCGGATCTCATGAAGGCCGGCCGGTACGACGAGGCCGTGGCCGCCCTGGAAACCGCCGTGACGGCCCGTCCGTCCGACGCGCGCCTCGCCCGCAATCTCGGCATCGCCCGCCTGCACAACGGCGACGCGCGCGGCGCGGTGGACGCCCTGACCCGGGCCCTCACGCTGCGCGCCGACGATCCGGCCACGCTGTTTTTCCTCGGCCGCGCCCGCGAAACCGCCGGCGACCCGGCCGGCGCGGCTGCCGCCTACGCCTCCTATCTCGAACGGAAGCCGGACGACGCGGAGGTGCGGACGCGCCTGCGCACCGTCAACCTCGAACGGATCCGCCGGGACATCGAGAGCGCCGTGCAGGGCGAGGCGCAGCGGAGTTCCGAAGTGCCGGACAACACGCTCGCGGTGATGGCGTTTCAAAACCTCTCCGGCGCCGCGGAAGTCGATGCGCTGTCCCGCGGACTGCAGGCGATGATCAGCGGCGACCTCGCGATGGTGAAGCAGTTCACGGTGCTCGAGCGGGAACGGATCAACATCCTGATCGAGGAGGTGAAGCTCGCTTCCTCGACCGTGGACGTGAAGCCGGAAGCGCCGGCGCACCCGGTCGATTCGGTGGAGGGGGTCAAGGAACGGCTGGCGCTGCTCCCGGGGCGGGATGGCCGCCCCTACTTTCAGGGCACCGATTTCGACGGCTCCACCGGCGTCCGCTACATGGACGCCGTGCGGGCGTTCCAGGGGGACCAGGGGCTCTCCGTGGACGGCCGGGTCGGCCCGCAGACGCAGGCGGCGCTGAGCCGCGCGTTCGACGACTGGTTCGCCACCGGCTCGATGTCCGTGCCGGCCATGGACCCCTCCTCGGTGCCGCGCGCCGGACGCCTGCTCGGCGCCGGCCTGCTCGTGCAGGGAACGCTGTCCGGGAGCCTCTCCGGGGCGCTGCGGCTCGACGCGGGGGTCACCGAAAGCACGACCGGCGCCCTCAAGGGCCCGGGCGCGGACGCCACCGGACCGCTCGACGAGATCCTCCGCCTGGAAAAGGAGATCGTGTTCGGACTCCTCGACGGGCTGTCGATCCGGCTCAGCGACGCCGAGCGGGACGCGATCGGCCGCCTGCCCACGAAGAACAGCGAAGCGTTTCTCGCCTGGTCGGAGGGACTCCTGTTCGAGGACCGCGACCGCATGGACCTGGCCCGCGGCGCCTATTCCCGCGCCCTGGCCCTCGACCCGGGTTTCCTCCCGGCGCGCCGCAGTCTCGACGCGGTGAGCGGCACCGACGCCGGGTTTTCGCGGACGCAGAGCCGTCTGGCCGATGAAGCGCTGGCCCAGGGGGGCGCGGGTGGCGGGGACGACGCGCTCCGCAGCCGCCTCGACCGGATCGGCACCGTGAACGGCGGGGGTCTTCCGGCGGGGCGGGGCGGCGGCGATGATCTCGATCCGTCCGTGACGCCGGTGGGCGTCGTGGGCGGCTCCGGAACGATCATCGTGACGGGGGACGTGCCGCGATGACGCGTAACGGCAGGAGGGGACGCGGGGCCACCCCGCTGTTCCGGCGGATCGTGTCCGCGGCGCCGGCCCTGGCCGCGCTCTGCTTCTGGCTCGGCGCTCCGGCGGCCTCCGGCGCCGGTGTCGACCGGGACGGGGCGGAACCCCGCGCCACGCTCATGGCCACGCATCGCTCCTGGGACATCGACGACCGGCTCGGCGGCACGGTCACCATTCGCCAGATGTATCTCCCGTTTTCCGCCTCGGCCGGTTTCGGGGACAGGTTCGACATCGTTCTTTTCGGCGCCTGGGCCCGGACAACGCTCGACTTCGGCGCGGACGAGGCGGCGCTCTCGGGCATCACCGACTCGCGCCTGAAGGGGGTCTGGCGGCCGAACCGCAACACGTTCCTGTCCGTGGGCACGAACCTGCCGGCCGGCAAGCGGACGCTGTTCCAGGGGAACGACACCGTGGCGCCCGGCCGTCCGCTTACTACCACGGCGCGCCGCGCGGCCGGATCCTCCGGAAGCACCCGTCCCCTGCACTCCGGAACGGATCACCGGGAGGTGGAGGTGGCCCAGGCGATGTCGAGCCCGCTGCTCGGGTTCCGGGCGCGGAGGATGGGCGAGGGGTTCGACCTCGAACTGTCGGGCGGCGTGGCGGCGCGGCTGTCCTCGACCGTGTCGATCGGGGCCGGCGCGGGGTATGCGGTGAAGGGCGCGTACGACCTCTACGAAACGCCGGACGGCACCGTCGATTTCAAGCCCGGCGGCGAGGCTTCGGCCTCGGCCGGCTTCGACTGGCGCCCCGCGGACGGCGCGCTGCTCCGTCTCGACGTGGCCGGCCGCACGTTCCAGGACGACGAGTCACTGGGGGAAAAGGTGTACCGGGCGGGAACGCAGATCGAGGTCGAGGCATTGATGGCCCGGGTCACGCCGAAGACCTCCGTGCGGATCACCGCCCGGAACGTGGTGAAGGAGGACGACGAACGGTTCGAAACGGCCGGTGACGAGATCCTGTCGACCGCGGTGCGTTCCTCCAATTCCCTGTGGGCCGCCGGCGAAGTGTACGTGGTGGCGGTCGCGTCGATCGCGCTCGGCGTCGAGGCGCGGGCCGGCGTGTTCGGCGATTCCGACGCCGGTCTCTCCGACGGGTCCACCGCGGCCATCGGCCCCGGCGTGCGCTGGTCCGGCCCGCGGCACCACGTCGGGATCGCCGCGCAGTGGCTGTCCGGAAACGCGGAGGACAACACGCTCGACCTCTCGGGCCTCGACGTGTCCGCCGCCCTCACGGTGATCTTCTGATGGCGGCGCGGGGCACGATCGGACGCGGCGGCACCGGGTGCCTTGCGGCGCGGGGCACGATCGGACGCGGGCGCCGGGCGGCGCGGCTCCCGGAACTCATGGCGTTCGCCCTGGCGGCGCTCCTCTCGATCGCCGGGTGCGGCCGCGATGCCGCCGTGCAGCCGCCCGCCGGCGGGTCGCTGTCGGTGCGGGTCGTCACCGCCCCGCGATCGCCGGCGGCGCCGGTCATCGGCGCGGTGGATTCGCTGCGCGTGTACCTGCGCGGGGCCGGCAACGAGCTGCTCGTTCATCCCGCCCTGATCGCGATCGCGCCGGGGCAGACCCGTTTCGACGTGGCGCTGGAGGCGGTGCCGGGTCGCGGCCGCTCCATCACCGTGCTGGCTCTCGGCCATCGACCCGTGTCCGGCGGCGCCGGCACGGAGCCGGTCACCGGGCGCGGGATTCTGTTTGCCGGGCGCGCCACCGGCATCGACATCACGGCCGGCCGGATCCCCACGGTCAACGTGACGCTCGGGCTGTTCGTGCCCGAATTCAACGAGCCGCTGACGACGCGGGGGAGCACCGCGCACACCGTGTCGTGGACGGAGATCCCGACCGCGGACCGGTACCTGCTGACCGTCGTCACGTCGCGCGGCGCCGAGACCGTCACCCTGCTCGAGCCGAAGTACGCGGGAACGCAGCTGCCCGCGGTGTACCTGGTGCGGGCCGTGGAATTTTCCGGGATCGCCGGGGCGCCGAGCGATTCGCTGCGGGTGATCGGCCAGGTCCCGAACATTCCCGTGCTGTCCGTGGAGGGCACGTCGCCCGGGCGCATCGATCTTGCCTGGACGAACGTGGGGGAAAACCTCGACGGCTACGAACTGCAGCGCGGGCAGAGCCCGGTCTTCGAATTCCTGCCGCTGGTCACGCTGTCCGGCACGACCGTGCGGCACTCCGACAGGACCGTCGAGCCCGACGTGGACTACACGTACCGGGTGCGGGCGCTGTCGCCTGCCGGACCGTCCCCCTGGTCGAACCTCGTCAACGCGAGCGCGCCGCTTCCGCCGCCCGGGGCGCCGGTGAACCTGGCGGCCCGGCTCGTGAACCCCTCGACCATCGACCTCACCTGGGAAGCCGGAACGGGGGGCGCCACGAACTACGACGTGGAACGCCGGCCCGCGGGGGGCGGATTCCAGCTGATCGCCACCCCGCCCGGCGACGCACGCACGTACCGGGATGCCGGTCTACCCGACGGCGTGGTCTGGGAATACCGGGTCCGCGCCACGTCGAGCGGCGGGGTGTCGGCGTTTTCCGGCACCGCTTCCGCCGCCACGCCGCTGACGGCGCCGGACGGATTCACCGCCGTGCCCGTGTCGCCGACCCGGGTCGACCTGGCCTGGAACGACAATTCCGTTTCGGAAACCGGCTACGAAGTGCAGCGCCGCTCCGTCTCGTCGGGCGGTTTCCAGCCGCTGGTCAGCCTTCCGGCCAACGTCAAGCAGTTCGGCGACATCACCGTGACCGAGAACGCCACGTTTTCCTACCGGGTCCGCGCCGTCAACGGCGCCATGGTGTCCGCCTGGTCGGAAGAGCGGACGGTGAACACGCCGCTCGCTCCGCCGGGCGCCCCGCAGAATCTCACCGCGCAGGCGATCGGTCCGACGCGGGTGGACCTCGCCTGGTCGCCGGGGAGCGGGGTCGTGGTGTCGTATGCGATCGAGCGCCGTGTGCCCCCCGCGGCGTTCACGGCCCTGGCCACCGCCCCGGCGCAGGCCACCGGGTTCACCGACACGGGCGTGACGGGCTCGACGGGTTACGAGTACCGGGTGCGGGCGGTGAACTCCGCCGGGAACTCCCCGTACAGCAACACGGCGGCGGTCACCACGCCGCTCGCTCCTCCCGCGGCGCCGACGAATCTCGTCGTCACGGGAATCCAGCGGACCCAGGTCGACATTGCCTGGAGCGACAACGCCACGAACGAGGCGAACTACCAGGTGGAGCGGGCCACCGCCACGTCCGGGTTCGTGCTCGTGGCCACGCTCCCGGCGAACACGACCACCTACGCGAGCACGAATCTCGCGGCGGTGACGCAGTACTCGTTCCGCGTGCGCGCGGTCAACGCGGCCGGCAACTCGGCCTACTCGAACACCGTGCAGGCGACGACGCTGCCGCCGCCGCCGACCGCCCCGACCCAGGTCAACGCCGACGGGCTGAGCACCACGATCGGCGTGTACTGGGTGGACACCTCGAACAACGAGGACGGATTCCGGATCGAGCGCCGCGTCAACAACGGCCCCTACATCGAAATCGGGACGTCCGGCCCCGATACCCAGGTGTACGAGGACAGGAATCCGGTCTGCTCGGGGACCCACATTTACCGCGTCCGGGCGTACAACACGGGTGGAAACTCCCAGTACAGTGCGGACAGCAATGCCATCCTCTGGGAGTGCGGAACCCTGTCCCGAACCGGCCAATAATTTCCGCTCGCTCGCAATCGCGATCCCTTATACTTTCGATCTCCTATGAAGCGCATCCTGAGAAACATCGCCATGGCCTGTGCCGGGGTCGCCCTGTTCTGTGCCTCCGTTGCCGGGGCCAACCAGCCGCCCGACACCCCCACGTTCATCGAGCCGGATTCCGGCAGCGTCGTGTCGGCCAATGATCCCCATTTCAACATCAACCCGTTCTCCGACCCCGATTCGCTGGACATGGCGGCGAGTTCCGACTGGGAGGTCTGGGACGACA
>CAZQVN010000060.1:0-22248 GCA_964596775.1 uncultured bacterium | reverse complement strand
GTGAAGGCGAAGCAGGGGGTGAGTGCGCGGGCGATGGAGTTGATGGAGCACTGAGGAGAGCGCTACCAGCTCAAATGCCAGGGAACGGCCCGCACTCCCTTCGCCAGCGCCATCGGTCGATCCACGTTGCACGCAACGGCGGCCCCGGCCGTGCCGCCCAGCAGCGCGCTCCAGCGGTCCAGGACCTGCGCGTGCTGCGGGGTCGGCGTGGATGTGGCCTTGATCTCCATGGCATAGACCCGGGCGTCATGCTCGATGACGAGGTCGATTTCTCCGGATCGATCGGTCTGCCAGTAGTAAAGAGGCGGCTCGAGCCCTTCGAAGCGAAAAGCCTTGATCCATTCGCCGATGACCGCGGTCTCCATCAGGTCGCCGTGACTCGGGCCCTGTTGAACCGCTTCCCCGGAGTGGAGTCCGAGCAGAAACGTCGCCAGACCGGGATCGATCATGTAGATTTTCGGGGACTTGCGGATCCGCTTTCCGAGATTGCGATGCCACGGGCGGAGCAAATAGATGATCTGGCTCGCTTCCAGCACGGACATCCACTGCCGCACCGTCGGTGCCGTGACGCCCGCATCGCGCCCGAGGTCCGCCATGTTCAGGATGCTGCCCGTCCGTGACGCCACAAGAAAGACGAATCTGGAAAAAGAATCGAGATCCCCAACCCGCAGAATGTCGCGCACGTCCCGCTGCAGATACGTCTGGACATAGCTGGAAAACCAGAGCACTCGATCCACGGCCGGGTTCAGGCGCGGCTCCGGATATCCTCCGCGAAGAAGCCAGTCGACACTCCGCAAGGTGGAGGTTGATGCCGGCTCGTCGACTTGCCCGCCGCCGGCGCTGAAGGTTCGCGCCAGCAGTTCTCCGACGGGGAGTGGAGCCCGGCTCAGCGCCTCGCGCGTCGAGAGCGGATCGAGTCGGAGAATGGCCACCCGCCCGGCAAGAGTTTCACTGATCCCCTGCATCAGGGGAAAGGATTGGGAGCCGGTCAGGATCCACTGCCCGGGCGTCCTGTTCCCGTCAATCGACTCCTTGACGTAGTGGAGGAGCGACGGAGCGTGCTGGATCTCATCCAGCAGGAGCGGCGGGGGACTCTCCCTGAAGAACCCGACCGGGTCCCCGGTGGCCCGGGCCTTGAGATCAGGCCGGTCGAGGGATAGATACCGGTGGCTGTTCCCGAACTCCTCCCTGAGCAGTGTGGTCTTCCCGCACTGGCGGGGCCCGGTAACCAGGACCGCCGGGAAAGTCTGCAGGGAACGGCGGATCACCCCTGAAAGGTGCCGCGGATAGAAGGCCATCATGGGGAGATTATCGACTTACACAAATCGAAAGTCAAATTTTTGATTTGCGTAAGTCCTTAACTGCGACAATAACTGGCGTTACACGCTCTGCGAGGTTCCCGCCCCCCTACGGCTGGCTCCCGTCCACAACCGCCCCCTCCGGCATCGTCATCCGCGACTCGTCGAACTTCTGCGAAAACGACCAGTCCCGGATCGTGCACGCGGCGTACTTCGAGCGGTCCGCCTTGTAGATCGTGAACGCCGTCGGCACCTTGAGTCCCTCGACGGTCGTCCAGGAGTCGAAGATCAACGTGTTCTCCGGTGTGGCCTTCATCCCCTCCGGAAGCAGCGCCCGGTAGGTGACGATGTAGTCGCACGCCTTGAGTTCGAACGTTTCCGGATGAATGTAGAGGCGGTAGTAGTCCTCCGGCGTGTCGCCGACGCCCCCCTCGAACGTCATCATGATGGTGATGTACGCGGTGGGGTCATCGTGGAGTTTTCCCTGTCCCGGCGCGCCGAGAACCACACCGGTATCGTGAACGAGCCAGGGCAAGTTGACGAAGTAGTAATTGAGGAGCGCCATGAACCGGGGCGGTATCGGAGCCTCCCAGTCGATGCTCCAGGCCTTTTCCCCGTCCCAGACGATGCTGGAACTGCCGTCCACCGCGTCGAGGATGGCGCGGCGCTTCCCCTGCTCCACGACAATCCGGGTGGCGCCGTCGCCCGGAGACCATTCATCCGTGAACGCAACGGTCGGCGCCCCGGCCCACGCCGCCAGTCCTCCGTGTGCGGCCGTCATCTTTTCGGCGATCTGCACGGCGGCGGGGTCCGAGGCGGCTCGGCCCGGAGCCGGCAGGGCAAGTAATGCCAGCGCGGTTGCCCACGCCGCAACGCGCGGGGCCCGGTGTGTCTGGATGTTCACGTTGACTCCCCTTTCCCGAGATCTCAACATGCCGCGCGGCCATTCGGAGCCCCGCGGCCGCGGAATCGAAAATCCCCGCGCGAGGATGGTATAGTTCGGGCTCAACCCTATCAACCACAATGTGATAAGGAGTCTGCCCATGAAATGCTTTCGTCATGCCACGGTTTCGGTCCTTGCCCTCGCCCTCCTGTCCGCCGCTCCACATCAGGCCTCCGCGCAGGACGACCGCTTCGCGAAGGTCACCATCGAGGCGATCCCGGCCGGCCCCGGCGTGACGATGCTGAAAGGCGCCGGCGGAAACCTGGCCGTCTGCGCGGGAGAGGACGGCGTCATCCTCATCGACGACCAGTTCGCGCCGCTGACGGACAAGATCAAGGCGGCCATTGCCGGCATCTCCGACAAGCCGGTCCGCTTCCTCGTGAACACGCATTATCACGGGGATCACGTCGGCGGAAACGAGAACTTCGGCGGGAGCGGAACGCTGATCGTGGCGCACGACAACGTGCGGAGGCGGATGAGCGTCGACCAGATCTCGAAGCTCTTCGACAGCACGACGCCGGCCTACCCGAAGGACGCGCTCCCCGTCGTCACGTTCACCGACCGCGTCACGTTCCACATGAACGGCCAGGAGATCGAAGTCCTCCACTGCGCGCACGCCCACACCGACGGGGATGCCGTCATCCACTTCAAGGGAAGCAATGTCATCCACATGGGCGACATCTACTTCAACGGACTCTATCCGTTCATCGATACGGAGGGGGGCGGGTCCGCGCAGGGGTACATTGCCGCGATCGACCGCGTCCTCGCCATCGCGAACGCCGATACGAAGATCATCCCCGGCCACGGCCCGCTGAGCAACGCCGCGGAGCTCAAGACGTTCCGGGAGATGCTGGCGACGATCGCCGGGCGCGTGGAAGCCGCGGTCAAGGCCGGAAAGACCCGGGAGGAGATCGTGGCCATGAAGCCGTCGGGCGAATGGGACGAGGCACTCGGAAAGGCGTTCATCAACCCGGAGCAGCTGGCCGGAGCGATGTACGAGAGTTATGCGGGGCGGAAGTAGCGGCAGGAGTGTGTCGCGTCGGGAGCGCGGTGCATCCGCTCCCCGGTCGCCTGGGGGGCTCATCCGCTGAAAGTGAGTGGACCCGGAGCATCGTTTCGGTGGAAAAAATAAGGCGGGTGGGGACCCTGTGTGTGAGTGCATGAGCGCCCTGACGCTTCTGCACGATGGAGGCGTAACGATGGACCGTCGTTACTTTTGGGTCTTCCCACCCGACCTGGGGTGGCGGCACTGGCTGGTGACGTCACCTGCATCGTATGACATGCAATCCACGGGCCAGGTTCGAACATTTTTGCCCCGGAAACGCCAACTGCTTCGATCACATTGAATTGAGGGGACTGGTCGATCGGGGGGCGGAAGACCAGGTGGGTAGCAGGGTGACGAAAACGTTCAGAAACTGACGACTTCGTCGCCGGAGTGATCACAAAACGAAGCCGGTGAACGATTCCCCGCGGCCCGCCGTGGCTTGAAGATTCCTGTGCGCGATTCAAGGTGGTGCCCCGAAGGGACCGGAATCGATCTGTTCGCACGGACTCATACCCGCTCACGCACGAGGCAGGGAATGGTTCACCGGCCTCAATCGTCATCGGGCTGCGCCCGATGTCCGTTTTTTCGGCATTTGGCTCAAAGTCTTGAGCGAAATGTCTCGATTCCCCCTCGAAATGCCCCCTCCCACCCCCCCATGCCTGGCGAAAAACCCGCCAAACTGGACCCATAAATAATTTATTTACAGCAACTTGAAGCCCAGCCCCTGTACGGCATGCCGGTCTGGCCCGCCGCTTGCAATCACCTCCTTCCGTCGGGTTCTCATCTTCTTGGAGGAGCGTGCATGGCATTCAGGAACAAGGCGACATACACCCTTCTGCTGGCCGGTCTCGGCCTGGCCGGACTGTCCACCCCGGCCCTGTCCGGGGGCACCCCGTGCTTCGACGTCCGCGTGGAATACCGCGGCCGCGAATACGTGTCCACGGTCGGAATCGTTCAGTATTTTCGCTGGACGTATCGTGTCTACGGACAGGGATGCATCAACAAGGGGCTGAGCCACTGGACACTGCAGCTCTGCTCTGAGGCCCTGTCCCAGTCGAACGGCACGTCCACGCAAAGCGTGGACGCCAGCAGCCCGGCCAACGGCACGATCACGAACTACACGCCGGTGCGCGGCCTCGACCCGACCACCGGCATCACCGGAATGAAGTGGAATTTCGTGGCCGGCAACCAGGTGGACAAGCCCGGCGAATACGACGAGTTCTCGTTCATCGCGTCCGGCACCGTGACCCCGGTGACGTGGGCCGCGAAGGGCAGCCAGATTGTCGTGAGCGGAACCACGTTCGGCCCGAGCTGCGCTCCGGTGCCCGTGGAAAACGCCACCTGGAGTTCCATCAAGGCCAGCTACAGGCGATAGTGCCCCGACGGGCGAAACGCGCCCGGAAGATGGCAGATCACGATTTCGGACTCCTCCCTCAGCTCCAGCCCGACAAGATCGAACCTCACCGGGCGACCGGTGAGGTTCGATGCCTTGAGGTACGCCACCGCCGCCCGCTCGAGATCGCCGCGCTGCGATGCCCGCACGGCGTGCCGAAATCCGCCGAAGCGATCGTCGGCCCGGAACTTGACCTCCGCGATCACGATCAACCGCCCCGTCTCGGCCACGATGTCCAGTTCGCGCGGGCCGTCGCGCACGTTCCGGGCCAGGATCGTGTAGCCCCTGAGCTTCAGGAACGCCGCCGCCATGTCCTCCGCCAGCATCCCGCGGCTCCTGCGATCGACCCCGCTCACTGCGACCGTCCGTCCGGCACCGCCGGCTCGATCCGGACCGGACCTCCCGAGGCACCGTCACCATGGCGCGCCTTGATCCCGCCCCAGGTGGCCCCCCGCACCGCCGTTTCCGGCGTCCGCCTGGCGGCGTCCGGCCCGGAGCCGCTTCCGAAGACGGCGGGCACGACGCGACTCCAGCTGTCGGTGCCGTCCAGGTCGTGCTGCTCGTCGAAGCATTCGACGAGTTGAGGGACGACACCGGGTTCGGGATCGCCGAACGTGATCGTGTCGGGCCCGTGCGCGCGGATCGTGGCCCGCCCCGCGATCTGCAGCCACCACCCGGCCTCCCCCTTCAGCATGTAGTCGTCATGTTCGAGGCAGCGGAAGCGGTCCCAGCGGCCGAACATGCCGACCCCCGCCGCGGGCCAGCCGGGCTGCGGATAAAACTCGTCCATCATCGACTGCCAGTCGAGGATGTCCGCCCCGGAACCCGGCGCCCCGTCGTAGACCAGCGACACGGACAGGCTCCATGCCCCGACGAGGGGAGCGCGGGAAAAGAGGAACAGCCATGCGTCGTAAAGGCCCGGTTCCGAGGCACGGGACACGAGTTGATCCGGCGTTTTCGGAAACGGCAGCGTGGAGGATTCAGAAACCGGGCGGAGATGGAAGCCGAGGACATAGGTGCCGTCGGGCGGGATGCCGGCACGGGCGGGGATCGGACACGTCGCCGGACCCGCGGACAGCAACGCCAGGGAAAGAAGAACGGGCGAACCGAGGAAACGATGAACCGAAAGCATGTCGGACCTCTCCGGGTTCGGACGGGCCTTCGGACGGGAGTGAATGAAAGATCAGGACGGTCACGCGAGCTTTGCTCGCGTGACTAGAAGGGAATCCGGATCTGGGCTACGGGGGTGAACGAGTAGCGATGGACGGGACAGGGGCCGTGCCGGTCGAGCGCTTCGAGGTGCGCCGCTGTGGCGTACCCCTTGTTGCCGGCAAAGTCGTAGACGGGAAACCGGCGATCGTAGCGCTCCATCATCCGGTCGCGCTTGACCTTGGCCAGGATGGATGCGCAGGCCACGGACAGGCTCTTCGAGTCGGCCTTCGGCAGCGCGATCTGCCGGACGCCGAGTCGCGGCACTTCCCAGCCGTCGACGACAACCGCCTCCGCACGGGGATCGAGCCCCGACAGCGCCCGCCGCATGGCCCGCCGGCTGGCCTGGAGGATGTTGATCCGGTCGATCGTGGAGGGACGGACGATGCCCCAGCCGACAGCCAGCGCCTTCGCCTCGATCTCCGGGCACAGCGCCTCGCGAACGGCGGCGGTCAGCGCCTTCGAATCGTCGGCCCCGGCGATCAGGCACCCGCGCGGCAGGATCACCGCGCAAGCCACGACCGGCCCGGCCAGGGGCCCGCGCCCCACCTCATCCGTGCCGGCCAGCCATTCCAGACTGTGCGTGGCGCGCAGGTCGTCGTCGAACTGCGAGAGTTCCCGATCGCGCTCCGCCGTGTCGCCCCTGGTCAATGAAAACGCCCTCCTTCAAACCGAGTCTGAAGGAGGGCGCCGGAAACTGGCAAGTCTTTTGTGATTTCGGATCGAGCCCGCGGCCGGAGTCCTGCCCGGCGCGAGCCGAAAGCGATGCGTTACTCCTTGGCCGCAACCTCGGCTTCGGCCTCGACCGCGGGGGGCTCAGGCTTCGCCGCCGGCGCGATGATGGCCCCGGTGACCGGCTGGACCGAATCGTCGTACTCGGTGATCTTCGCGGCCTTCCCCTTCTTGCCGCGGAGGTAGAACAGCTTGGCGCGGCGCACTTTTCCGCGGCGCACGACTTCGAGTTCCGCGATCGACGGGCTGTACACCGGGAAAATGCGCTCCACGGCCACGCCCATGCTCACCTTGCGGACGGTGAACGTCTTCCTGGCGCCTTCACCGCGGATGTTGATCACGACGCCCTGAAAAATCTGGACGCGCGACTTTTCCCCTTCCACGACGCGGACGTGCACCTTCACGGTGTCACCGGGCGTCGGAAGCTCCTTGATATCCGTGGACTGCGTTTTTTCCACCTTTTCGATCATCTGCTGGCGGTTCATCGGTTTGTACCCTTTCCGCCGGGTTCATCCCCGGGCTCCCTGATCGGCGTCTCCTTCCCGAGAGACGCCAGAAACTTTCTATCACGAGGATCGAGATCCGCCCGATCCAGCAAATCCGGCCGCCTTTCGAAGGTGGTCCGAAGCATCATCTCCCTGCGCCAGGCGTCGATCCTGGCATGGTGGCCCGACATCAGGACCTCCGGAACCCGGAGGCCCCGGTACTCCTCGGGCTTCGTGTACACCGGGTATCCGAGGATCCCGGTGTAGAACGAGTCGTCCACGGCCGAGTCGTAATCGCCGAGGACGCCCGGCACATGCCGGATGGCCGCGTCGAGCATGACCACCGCCGCCGGCTCCCCGCCCGAAAGGACGAAGTCGCCGAGCGACACTTCCTCGGCGCCGGTGAGCGCAATCACCCGCTCATCGACCCCCTTGTACCGGCCGCAGAGGATCGTGAACCCGCCGCAGCCGGCCAGTTCCCTGGCCATCGCTTCCGTGAACGGCTTCCCCCGCGCTGAAGTCAGGAGAATGCGTTCCTTGAACTGCTCCGGAAGCGCTTCCACGGCCTTGAGGATCGGGTCGCACTTCATGACCATCCCCGCGCCGCCGCCGTACATCGTGTCGTCCGTCGTCCGGTGCGCGTCCTCCGTGTAGTCCCGGAGATCCACGACCCGGACATCGAGCCTTTCGTCGCGCCGGGCGATCCGGATCATCCCTTCGCCGAGCGGACCGTCGAAAAACCTCGGAAAGACCGTGAGCAGCGCCGCCTTCAATCGAGAAGCCCGTCCATGGCTTCGATGACGATCTTTCCGCTCGACGGATCCACCGACTTGACGATCGCGTCGACGGCGGGAATCAGGACCTCCCGCCCCTCGTAATCGATCACGTACACATCGTTGGCGCCGGTCTGCAGCACATCGCGGACCGGCCCGATCTTCCGGCCGTCCGTGGTTTCCACGCTCAGCCCGATCAGGTCCACCACGTAGAACCGGCCCTCCTCGAGAGGTACGAGTTCTTCGCGCCGGACCCGGAATCGTCCGCCGACGAACTCCTGCGCTTCATCGCGATCGTCGACGCCGCGGAACTTGATCAGCGCCATTCCCTTGTGAATCCGTGACGACTCCACGGTCATTTCCTTCTCGGAGCCGTCGCGGGTGTACCAGTGCATCGTCCTGTAACGGGTGGGTGCCTCGGGGTCGTCGGCCGCGGTCCGCACGACCAGCTCACCAGCGAGGCCGTGAATGCTCACGACCGTTCCGACATCCACCCACCTGGAATCCATGATTTCGGAACCAGGCTCAGTCAGTTGCCCCGACGGCCTTCACCGCCACGACCGCCGCCCGCACCGCCCCGTCCGCCACCGCCACGACCGCCGCGTCCACCGCGTCCGCCGCGTCCGTCACGGTCGCCCGAAGGCGTGGCCGAGACTTCCGGCCGGGGTGCGCGCACGCGCGCCGGACCGGGCGTGAAATCGCGGTTCACCGTCCGGGGGGTGATCACGGAGTTTTCCTTCTTCAGGAGATTCCGGACCGTGTCCGAAGGTGTGGCGCCCTTGGCGATCCACGAAGCCGCCTTGTCGCGGTCCACGTTGACGACCTGGGGCTGCTCCAGCGGGTCGTAGTAACCGATTTCCTCGATGAAGCGGCCGTCCCGCTGCATGCGCGAGTCGATGACCACCACACGATAGAACGGCCGGCCCTTCATGCCCGCGCGTTTCAATCTGATCTTGACCGACACTTTATGTCCTCCTTTGAATCAATCAGGGGAACGGCGCTGCGAAGCGCTTGCCCCGGCCGGCTTTTCCGACCATCTTCATCATCTTTTGAACCGATTCGAATTCCTTGAGGAGGCGGTTCACCTCCTGCACCGTCGTGCCGCTGCCGCCGGCAATCCTGCGTCGGCGGCTGCCGTCGATGATGCCCGGTCGATTCCGTTCCTCCGGTGTCATCGAGCGGATGATCGCCTCGATGTGCCCCATGGCGGAATCGTCGAAATTCATTCCCTTCAGCTTCGAACCGACGCCCGGCAGCATCTTGAGGATGTCCTCGAGAGGCCCGAGCTTCTTCATCTGCTGCATCTGGGCCAGGAAATCCTCGAACGTGAACTGCTCCTTGCGGAGCTTTTCCTGAAGCCGCGCGGCCTCGTCGAAATCCACGTTTTCCTGGGCCCGCTCCACCAGGCTCACGATGTCGCCCATTCCGAGAATGCGCGACGCCAGGCGGTCCGGGTGAAACTCCTCGAGAGCCTCCGGCTTCTCGCCGACGCCCACGAACTTGATCGGCCGCCCCGTGACGGCCCGGACGGAGAGCGCACCGCCACCGCGGGCATCACCGTCCATCTTCGTCAGGACCACGCCGTCGAATCCCAGCCGCTCGTTGAACGTCTGGGACAGCGTTACGGCGTCCTGACCGGTCATTCCGTCCACCACGAGCAGGATTTCATCCGGCTTGATGGCCGACTTGATTTCCGTCAGCTCGTTCATCAGCGTGTCGTCCACGTGCAGGCGACCCGCCGTATCCAGGATGACATAGTCCATCATGTCGTCCTTTGCTCTGGAAATCGCCCTTCTGGCGATTTCCAGAGGCTTTTCCCCGCCACGCAGGGCGAAAACCGGCACATCGACGGACTTGCCGACAACCTCGAGCTGGTCGATGGCGGCGGGCCTGTAGATATCCGCGGCGGCCAGCAGAACGCGCTGATTCTTCTTCTTCAGAAGCCGGGCGAGCTTTCCGCAGAACGTGGTCTTGCCCGATCCCTGCAACCCGACCACCATGACGAACGTGGGCGGCTTCGGCGCCTTCGCCAGCGGCGCGTTCTTTCCCCCGAGCAGTTCCACAAGCTCGTCATGAACGACCTTGACGACGACCTGGCCCGGGGTCAGCGACTTCAGGACATCCTGGCCGACGGATTTTTCGCGGACCCGTTCGACGAAGTCCTTTGCGACCTTGTAATTGACGTCGGCCTCAAGCAGAGCCCGGCGCACCTCGCGCAGAGTCTCCTTGATATTGTCTTCCGACAGCTTCCCTTTACCGCGGAGCCGGCGGAATACGTCCTCCAGTTTCCCGGTGAGATCCTCGAACATGGCATAACTCGGAGAGAGACGGGCCGAATTGCAAAGGGAAGGAGTATACGGGCTTGCGGGGGGACGGGCAAGCGGAATCGTGGGGCGGGGCGGCGGAGAGCAGGCTTGCCAAGTTATTTATGGTCAACAGGTTATCGGTGCGGTTGTTTCCTGCCGCTCGTGCTCGTTGATCTCCGGCCCGGAAACCTCCCTTCCCGCGGTCCTCTTCGGGTTCTCCTCTTCGCCGCCTACATGCCCC
Organism: uncultured bacterium; assembly: GCA_964596775.1. Lineage (GTDB taxonomy): Bacteria > Eisenbacteria > RBG-16-71-46 > JABDJR01 > JAWXBZ01 > CAZQVN01. Next base: position 11,823 of record CAZQVN010000060.1, on the reverse strand, counting down.
TCCGGACCGCAAAACTGTCCGGGAAGGTCTTGAATGTGGCAAACGTGGAGTCCGACGAGAAGAAGTAGGGGCGATCGTTGAAATCCAGCCTCGGTGAGGACTTCGTGGGATTGAACCGCACCCCGCTGACCGGATCGGTGAGCGTTCCGCACGCCCTGAGAGGATCCTTCCTGAACTTGCGGAGCGCCTTCCGGTCGCGGAGAAAGTAGATCTCCCAGTTCACAAAGGCCCGTAGTTCCGGATCGAGGAGCGCCGGACGGGACGGATCCTCCAGATCGGGAACCTCCACCTTTCGCGCCTTGAGAAACATGTCCGGGTTTTGCACGAAAACCCCCGGGCACGGGCCTCAGCAGAAGCCGACCGGGTGGCCGTTCACATAGACGGGGCGGGTCTTCTTCCCGAGCTTCGTCATCTTGACGATACAGCGGTCGTTCAGGGACAGCAGGGAATCCGCATAACGGATCCGGGGGTGGAGCGTGTCGCCGGTGTCCACGTAGACCTGGGCGCGGGGCTCCCGGGACGGAATGAGGCCGACCAGAAGGAGGGCCAGGATCGTGCCGAGGAGGGAACGGGTCACGTTGGGTGTCATGATGGTCAGACGCCCGGGTCCGGCGTTTGGTTTAGACGCACGCCCCCTCCGCCGCCGCCCGGATCCCCTTCAGCGCCGCCGCCGGGTCCTTCGCCCCGTATATGGCGTTCCCGGCCACGAATACGTTGGCCCCGGCCCGGGCGGCTTCCTTGACGGTCACGGCGTCGATGCCGCCGTCCATCTCGATATCGAACTTGAGCCCCTTTTCGGCCCGGACCGCCGCGGCGCGTTCGACCTTCGACAGGACCTCCGGCATGAACTTCTGCCCTCCGAATCCGGGCACGACGCTCATCACCAGCAGCAGGTCCACGTCACCAAGCCAGGGCTCGACCCGCTCAAACGGCGTGGCCGGGTTCAGGACAAGCGCCGGCTGGCAACCCGCCTTCCGGATCTCCTTGAGAAGCGGTCGCGGGTCTTCCTGGGTTTCGATCTGAACGATCAGGCGGTCCGCGCCCGCCTTGATGAACGCCTCCGCGTATTTCTGCGGCTCGGAGATCATCAGGTGCACATCGAGGAACAGGTCGGACAGCCGGTCGATGGCCTCCACGATGAACGGCCCGAACGTGATGTTCGGAACGAAGTGCCCGTCCATGACGTCGAGGTGCAGCATGTCCGCGCCGGCTTTCGCAACCAGGTCGATGTCGGCGTCGAGACGGGAGAAGTCGGCGGAGAGAACGGACGGGGCGATCCGGATGCGATGATCGGTCATGTGAGTTGGCCTTTCAGTCCGTGTACAGCGTGATCTTCTGCCCGGGCATGACCCGGGCGCCCGGTTCCGGTACGTGATCCGATATCCTCCGTCGCCCGCCGGGAATCCCCCCGCGGCTCTCGACCGCCACCCGGAAGTTGACGTCGAGCAGGCGCCGCTCCATTTCCGTGGCCTCGAGCCCGCGGAGATCCGGCATCTGGAATCCCTGCGCGGCGGTGCCGGCGGACATCAGGACATGAACGGCGGTTCCCTTCGCGGCTCCGGAACCGGCCGGCGGATCGGTGGCGATCACGGCGTTCGCGTCCACGCTCGATGACGGCACGGTGTAGACGTCGCCGACGACGAGGTCGGCCTGCCGGAGCGCGAGATCGACGTTGCGCATGTTTTCCCCGGTCAGGTCGGGAATCGTGCTTCCCTGCTCTCCGAGGCTCACGACCAGGATGATGCTCCGGCGGTTCTTCACCGACGTTCCCGGAGCGGGATGCTGCGCGATCACCGTGCCGGCCGGGCGCGCGTCGTGGCGGCGGCGGGTTTCCCCGAGCGTCAGGCCCGCCTTCGTCACCAGGGCTTCCGCCACGGGCGCTTCCTTGCCGATGACGTCGGGGATCTTCACGACGTCCTTGTGGCCGACGAACGCGGGCATGATCACCGAGTTGAACAGCAGGGCTCCGAGCCCGAACGCGGCGAACATCAGGAAACCGTAGACGACGAACTGCAGCATCCACGGTGTCTTCTGTTTCCTGGCCCGGCGTTCGCTGCGCCGCGCCCGTCCGACCGGGCTTTCGTCCCGGTCCGGAGCGTCCTCCCTGCCGGTGTCGTCGGTCATCTCACGCCTTCCTTTTCAACCGCGCCGCGAACGCGCCGTCCGTCCTGTGCCGGTGGGGCAGCGTCAGGAGCATCCCCTCGGCGGTGACGGCCGCGGGGACGTGCCGCGCCGCGTCCTCGATCGAGAATTCCGGATGGTCCTTCAGGAACCGCTCCACCACGCGCTTTCCCTCGTCGGGTTCGATCGAGCAGACGCTGTAGACGAGGACGCCCCCGGGTTTCACGAGCCGCGCACCGGCCCGGATCAGCTTTTCCTGGATCGCCGTCACCGTGCGGATTTTTCCCTCGGTCTTCCGCCAGCGCGCATCGGCCCGCTTGGCCAGAACGCCGAGGCCGGAACAGGGCGCGTCGACCAGGACGCGATCCGCCGGCTTGCGCAATGCCAGGTGCAGGCCGTCGGCAAGGAGGATCGACACGTTTTCCAGGCCGAGCCGGGCCCTGTTTTCCACGAGGGGCTTGATCCGTCCGCGCTGGGCCTCGACGGCGATCACGTGGCCGGGGCGGCCGACACGCTCGGCGATGTGCGTCGTCTTGCCGCCCGGCGCCGCGCAGAGGTCCACGACGGTCTCGCCGGGCGACGGGTTCAGCAGGTCGACGACGAGACTCTCGCTCTCGTCCTGGACGACGAACTCGCCTCCGGCAAAACCGGGATCCTCCGGCGGAATGAAGTCGCCGAAGATGCGGATCGTGCCGCGGTGGAACGTTCCGGACTCCGCCTTGAGTCCCGAAGAGAGAAGCCGGTTGAGAAACTCACGCGGTTCCGCCTTCTGCCGGTTGATCCGGATCGTGACCGGCGGCGGCTCGTTGTTCGCCTTCAGGAGTTCCGTGGCCTCTTCCACGCCGAACCGGTGGACCCAGCGGCTGACCATCCACTCGGGGTGCGAATGGATGGAGGCGAGCGCCGGCACGGGATCGCTTCCGATCACGGGCTCGGGCAGCTTGTCCCGCTCCGCCGAGATCTTCCTGAGGACGGCGTTCACGAGTCCCGCCGTTCCGGGATGCCCGAACTTGCGGGCCAGCTTGACGCTTTCGTCCACCGCGGCACGGTCCGGAACCTGGTCCAGGTACAGGAGCTGGAAGACGCCCATGCGCAGGATGTTCTGGATCAGCGGCGGCAGCGCGTCGAGGCCGATCTTGATGTAGTGATTGAGCAGGCCGTCGATCCGTCCGCGCCAGCGCAGCGTTCCGCGCACGATGGCCGTGACCAGCGCGGCGTCGCGCTGGTCCATCGGGTGATCGCGGAGCAGCTTGTGCAGCAGGCGGTCGCTGAACGCGTGGCGCCGGTCCACGGCATAGAGCGCGTCGAGCGCCACCTCGCGCGGCGATTTCGGAACCGGGGGCTTCCGCGTGCGCGGGGGACGGCTCATCGGGACCCCTCCGGCGGCGCATCGAAGCGGACGCCGGCCGCCAGGCGCCGGCCGCGGGCGAAATCGCCGGCGGACATCGTTTTCCGCCCGGCGGGACGCACTTCGACGAGCCGGATGTCTCCCGCGCCGCAGGCGACGCTCACACTGTCTTCGCTGATATCCACGATGGTCCCCGGCGCGGCGCCCGACTGCGGCCCGTCGCACATTCGAGTTTTGAGCACCCCGACCGGACCCGCCTCGAACCAGGTGCCCGCCCCGGGCCACGGCGTGAGCGCCCGCGCGTGATTGTGCACATCGCGGGCGGGAAGCGTCCAGTCGACGGCCCCGTCTTTCTTGTCCAGGCGGGCCGCGTAGGTGGCCTCCCCCTCCTGCTTCCGGCGCGGCGCGGTTCCGTCCGCGAGCCTCGCCAGCGTGTCCACGAGGACGCGCGCGCCGAGAACGCTCAGCCGGTCGTGCAGTTCTCCCCCGGTTTCGTCGGGGCCGATCGGCGTCCTCTCCATGAGGATGATGTCGCCGGTGTCGACACCGGCATCCATGTGCATGGTGGTCACGCCGGTTTCCGCGTCACCGTCCCAGATGGCGCGCTGGATCGGCGACATCCCCCGGTGACGGGGCAGAAGCGAAGCATGAACGTTGACGGCGCCGTGCGGGGCCAGGGTCAACAGCGTCTCCTTGAGAATGGCTCCGTAGGCGACCACGACGAGCACATCAGGTTCGAGTTCCGCAATCCGGGCGACATGCTCCGGGCGATTCACGCGGTCGGGCTGATAGACCGGCAGGCCGAGATCGAGCGCCGCACGCTTGACCGGCGGCGGTTCGAGCTTCAGGCCGCGCCCTCTCGGGCGGTCGGGCTGGGTTACAACCAACGGAAGCTCGTGACCCGCGGTCACGAGCGATTGGAGACACGGGACCGAAAAATCGGGCGTTCCCATGAAGACGATCTTCACGTCAGCCCGCTGCGTAATCCTGGGCCACCTGCTTCAGTTTCCCCTCGAGCAGTTTCCGGCGCACCGACGACAGGCGATCGACGAACAGCACGCCGTTCAGGTGGTCCACTTCGTGCTGGATGGCCCGGGCCAGCAGATCGCCGGCCTCGAACGTGACCTCCTCGCCGTCCAGCGTCTTCGCCCGGACCCGGATGACGTCCGGACGGGTCACATCCTCCCGGATTTCGGGAATGGACAGGCACCCTTCCTCGGCGGTGTCCTTCCCCTTCGAGGACAGGATCTCCGGATTGACGAGAACGAGACGGGCCCGCTGGTCGTCCTCGAGGGGAACGTCGAGGACGACGAGCCGCCTCAGGAGACCCACCTGGTTTCCCGCCAGCCCCAGTCCGTCGTTCTCGTACATGACCTCGAACATGACGTCCGCCTGCGCCTTCAGCAGGTCGTCGAACGTGTCGACGGGTTCCGCCTTCTTTCTGAGAACGGGATCGCCGTAGTAGCGAAGTCTGAGATCCTCCGGCTTCATCCCTTCCCGTTGCCCCCCTCGGTGACGCTGGCCACCGCGCCCTTCTGGATCTCCACGTTCACGTCCTTGGCGATCTGCACGACGAACATGTCGTCGTGAACGCCGGTGACCTTTCCGTAGATGCCCCCGTTCGTCAGGACGCGATCTCCCTTCTTGATCCCCTCGATCATCGCCTTGTGCTTCTTCTGCTGCGCCTGCTGCGGACGGATGAGGAGAAAGTAGAAAATGACGAAGATCAGCCCCATCATGATCAGGGGCGCAAACGGACTGCCTCCCTCGGCCCCCTGCGGGGGAGCCATGAGCGCCATCGGGATCATTCTTGTTCTACTCCTTGGTTTTCAGGATACGGCCGGCTTCAGGCACCGTCTCGATAGCGGTCCAGGAAGTCGCGGCTCCACGAATCGAATCGTCCCTCGGTGAGGGCCCCTCGAAGCTCGGCCATGAGGTTGAGGTAGAAGTATACGCTATGAAGGCTCGCGAGCCGAGGCCCCAGCGACTCCTTCACGTTGAACAGGTGACGGAGGTATCCGCGGCTGTACCGGGCGCAGGTGGGGCACCCGCAGTCCGGGTCCAGGGGGCGGTCGTCCCGGGCAAACGCGGCGTTTTTGACCACGAGACGGCCCCGGCTCGTGAAAACCGTTCCCTTGCGGGCGTTTCGGGTCGGCAGGACGCAATCGAACATGTCCACGCCCCGCTTGACCCCGTCGATCAGGTCCTCGGGGGTGCCGACCCCCATCAGGTAGCGGGGGGCGTTCTCGGGGAGCGACGGCTCGAGGGCCTCCACGGTCTCCCACATCTCCGTCTTGGACTCGCCGACCGCGAGGCCGCCGATGGCGTATCCGTCGAAGCCGATCTGGACGAGCCGCTCCGCGCACTCCCTGCGTTGATCCGGGTACACGGAGCCCTGGACGATGCCGAACAGCGCCTGGTCGGTGTCCGGGAGCGGCGTGCGGGCGTCGAACGCCGCCCGCGATCGCCGGGCCCAGGCGACCGTCCGCTCCAGCGCGATGCGCGAGTCCAGCGGATCGCAGGGGTAGTCGGTGCACTGGTCGAACACCATCACGATGTCCGAGCCGAGGGCCGTCTGGATCTCCATGGACAGCTCCGGCGTGAACTCGTGGAACGACCCGTCGAGATGGGACTGGAACCGGACCCCGTCGTCGGTGATCCTGTTGAGGCCGGACAGGCTGTACACCTGGAAGCCGCCGGAATCGGTCAGGAACAGTTTCTTCCAGGTGGAGAACCGGTGCAGGCCGCCGGCATCGCGGATCAGCTCATGGCCGGGTCGCAGGTACAGGTGATACGTGTTGGCCAGGATGATCGGGGCGGGCATGGCCTCGAGGTCCTCCGCGCCGAGCGTCTTGACCGTGGCCTGGGTGCCGACCGGCATGAACACCGGCGTTTCAACCGCGCCGCGGGCGTTGCGGAACACGCCGCGCCGCGCCCGGCTGTGCGGGTCCTTCCCCTGCAGGTCGAATGTGAACATGGGTCAGGCCACCTCGCGCGCGAATGCGGCGATGGCCGCCGCCAGTTCGTCCAGGACTTCCGGATCGGTGCGCCCCGAGCGCTTCAGCACGTGAAACGCGTGATCCGCGCCGTCGATGATCGAGAGGATGGCCCGGTTGCCGAGACGCGCGCAGATCGGCGTCAGGAGTTCCAGGTCCGCCAGGGCGTCGCGGGTGCCCTGCAGGAACAGCATCGGCACGGTCACGTTTTCGAGATGCGCCGCGCGCTCCGTGCCCGGCCGGCCGGCCGGGTGCAGCGGAAACCCCGCGAACGCGAGCCCGGCCACTCCGTCGAGCGGCGATCCGGCCGCGGCCTCCGACGTCATCCGCCCTCCCATCGACTTGCCTCCGGCGATCAACGGCAGGTCCGGCGCGACCCGGGCGGCCTCCGACACGGCCGAGCGCACCGTGGCATGGAGGATCGGCTTCGGGTCGAGGCGCCCGCGCCGTTCCATGTACGGGAAGTTGTAGCGGAGCGTGGCGATCCCGTTCCGGGCCAGCGCCTGCGCCGCGTTTTCCATGAACGCGTGACGGAGGTCCGCGCCGGCACCGTGGGCAAACACGTAGAGATGCGTGGCCGCGTCCGGCCGGAGAAACAGCGCGGAGACATCGCCGGAACTCTTCGACGCCGTGAAGCGCAGTTCCGAAGCCTTGGGCGGGATCGATGCGCCGGTCACCGGATGAACATCGCATCGCCGTACGAGTAAAAACGATACCCCTCGCGGATCGCGGCGCGGTAGGCCCGCCGCATCGTTTCCAGGCCGCCGAACGCGGACACGAGCATGAGCAGCGTGGAGCGGGGCAGGTGGAAGTTCGTTACCAGGGCGTCGACGGCCTTGAACGGGTAGGGGTCGTAGATGTACAGGTCGGCCCAGCCGGGGCCCGGTTCCAGGCGGCGCGAGCCGTCCTCCTCCAGCCGGACCGCCGACTCCAGCGTGCGGACGGAGGTGGTGCCGCAGGCCACGACCCGGCCGCCGGCGGCGCGGCATTCCGCGAACGCGGCGCTCGTGGCCTCGGGGACATCGTACCACTCCGGCTCGATGCGGTGCTCCCGGGGATCCTCGGTCATGACCGGCCGGAACGTGCCCGGCCCCACGTGCAGCGTAACCGTGGCCCGCCGGACCCCCTTTGCCTCCAGTTCGGCCAGGATCTCCTCGGTGAAGTGCAGGCCGGCCGTGGGGGCGGCAATGGCCCCCTCGTTCCGGGCAAAGACGGTCTGGTAGCGCTCCCGGTCCTCCGGCTCGTCCTCCCGGCTTATATAAGGAGGGAGGGGGATGTGGCCGAGGTCGTGCATCAGCTTCGTCAGGTCCGAGCCGTCCGGGAATTCCAGGAGCCGCCGGCCGTCCTCCCCCGCCGCGACCACCGTGGCCCGTGTGGTCCCGTCACCGAAGACGAGGACGGTGCCCGGGTCGAGCTTCCGGGCCGGGCGGGCCATGACCTCCCAGGTGGACGGGGCCTTCCGCAGGCGGACGAGAAGGATCTCGACCTTCCCCTCGAACCCCTGGCGGACGGCGTACAGCCGGGCGGGCATCACCCGGGTGTCGTTGACGACGAGGAGGTCGCCGGGGTCCAGGTAATCGCGGAGGTCGCCGAACGCCTTGTGCTCGAACTCCCCGCCGTCCTTCGGGACGACCATGAGGCGCGACGCTCCCCGTTCCCGCGGCGGGTACAGCGCGATCTGCTTTTCGGGGAGCTCGTAGTCGTAGTCGGAGATGTGCATGGCTATTTCCGGAACAGGCGCAGGACGAGCGAGAGGAGCAGGCTCACCGCAAGGCACGAAGCCAGAGGAAAGTAGAAGGTGAATCCGTCCCGCTGGATGCGGAAGTCGCCCGGAAGCTTCCCGAGCAGGGGGATCCCCTTGCCGAACGCCAGGAACAGACCGGCGGCCGTCGTCAGGAGGCCGACAGCGATGAGGATCTTGCCGTATTCGGACGCCATCTAGGGAAAGAGCTCCTCCTGGCCGCCGGCCTTCCGTTTTATGGCGACGCCGAGATGCGAGAACGCGAGCGGCGTGGCCACCCGGCCGCGCGGCGTGCGCTCCAGGAAACCCTCCTGGACGAGGAACGGTTCGTACACGTCTTCCATCGTGTCCGCTTCCTCACCGACGGCCATGGCCAGGGTGGTCAGACCGACCGGGCCGCCGTTGAACTTGAGAACGAGCGCCTCGAGGAGCCGGCGGTCCATCGGGTCGAGGCCCCGGCGGTCCACCTCGAGGAGGTCGAGCGAAGCGCGGGCCACCGGCCCGGTGATCCTCCCGTCGCTCTTGATCTGGGCGTAGTCGCGCACGCGGCGGAGCAGGCGGTTCACGATGCGCGGCGTGCCCCGGGCGCGGGTGGCGATCTCCGCGGCGCCCTCGTCGTCGATCGGCACCTCGATGAGCCGGGCCGAGCGGTGGACGATCGTCACCAGGTCTTCCGCGGTGTAGTAGCCCAGCCGGTAGGTCATGCCGAACCGGGCCCGCATCGGCGACGTGATCAGCCCGGCGCGGGTGGTGGCCCCGATCAGCGTGAACCGGGGCAGCGTGAGGCGGACGGAGCGCGCGGACGGCCCCTTGTCGATCATGATGTCGAGCGTGAAGTCCTCCATGGCCGGGTAGAGGTACTCCTCCACGACGTGGCTCATGCGGTGGATTTCGTCGATGAACAGGATACCCCGCTCGGGGATGTTCGTGAGGACGCCGGCGAGGTCGCCGGGGCGCTCGAGGACGGGGCCGGAGGTATAGGTGATGTCCACGCCCAGTTCGCGGGCCACGATCGTGGCCAGAGTCGTCTTGCCGAGACCGGGAGGGCCGTAGAACAGGACGTGGTCGAGCGCCTCCCCGCGGAGCAGGCAGGCCTGAAGGCCGATGCCGAGGTTGTCGCGCAGGCTCTGCTGGCCGACGAAATCGTCGAGTTTCTGCGGCCGGAGGCTCGAATCGAGCTGCTGCTCCTCCGGGAGCCGTTCAGGATCGGTGATGCCGCGGTCTTCGGTCATTGCAGTCTTTCATGGCGGGTCGGGTGGATCGAGCGGAGCGGCTGGCGACCGTCCGGAAGGGCTACGGTACCACGGAGGCGGAAAGAGGCCAACCGGCGGCTGAACTCGCCGTACTTGATCCCGAGAGCCTTGCCGATCGGGGGTGGGAACCGGAGAGCGCCCCCTTCTTCCGGTCCGCCGGCCGGCGGCCGACAGGCCGACCGGTGCAGGGCCGACAAGCGGCCCCGGGCCTCAGAGAAGCCCGATCAGGTCGCCGGGGTGCCGGGCGATCCGGTGTGCCTCGTGCAGCCCCTCCTCCTCTTCCGTTCCGGCCCATACGGCGGCCACGGTGAGCGCTCCCGCCGCGATCCCCGCCTTCACGTCCATGACGGAGTCTCCGGTGTAGAGAACGTCTCCAGGGGGAACGCCGAGGCGCCGGGCCGTGTCGATGATGCCGTCCGGGGCGGGTTTCGGCCGTGGCACCTCCTCGCCGGTGACGGTGACCTCGAACCAGTCCTTCATCCCGAGATGCCCGAGAATGACCTCGGTACTCGGGCGCCCGCGTCCCGTGCAGAGGCCGATCTTCAGACCGAGGCTCCTGATGCGGGCAACCGTCTCCGGTATTCCGTCGAAGAAACGGATCCGATCCAGGCCGGACCGGTAGGCGGACAGGAGCAGGTCCCTGGCCTCCTCGGCGTGCGCGGGGCCGACGAATCCGGCCACGATTTCATGGTCGGCCGGTCCGAACCGGGCGTAGATTTCCCGGTCGGTGACGGGCCGTTTGAGGAACGGCTCGATGGCGGCCCGGAATGCGTGAAATGTCAGGGGAAGCGAGTCGATGAGCGTGCCGTCGAGGTCGAACACGACGGCGCGCAGCGAACGGCCGGTGCCTTCCGCGCGCGGCGGAGGCACGACATCACCGGGGTTTCGAGCCATCAGGAGCTTCTGCGCTTTTCCTGATCCCGGGACTCCGGGCCAGGACTGTCCTCGACGTCCGCGTACGGAACATCGATGACATCCGCGGAGGTCCACGTGCGGGGTTTTTCCGCCGGATCAGATCCGGAGTGACGGGGTCGCGGGTGCCCGGCCCCGCCTTCCGACGCATTCCGACGGCGGGCATTGATGGCCCGGAACAGGCCGTTCAGGAACTTGAAGAGCAGGAGCCAGAGGATGAGAAGGAGGGCAACGCGGAACCACACGTTCAGTGAACCGCGCCGTCGATGCCCTTGAGATACTCTTCAATGAGCTTCCGCGCCTCCAGGGCGTCGGTTTCGTACACGAGGACCTTGCCCCAGTAGCCCTCGACCATCCGGGTGATCCCCTCCTGCCAGGGCTCCTGAATGCACTGGACGATGACGGTGAGGCCGGACTCCTCGAGGAGCTCCTTGACCGTGACGGCCGTCCACTCGTCGGGAGCCTTGTACACGGCCCGAAACCGCATCAGGCGATCCGTGGATCCACAACCGTGGGACTGTCCCCCCATGCTCAACCCGCAATCCAGGCAGAACTCTTCGCTGTCGAAATATCCGGTACCGCAATTGGGGCAGACATGCATCCGTCGATCACCTCTCCTCTCGACAGGGGCGGGCGGCGCCCTTGCCAGTAGTTGTACCGTTCAATGGTAGCACCCGAATCAAAACCGTCACAAGCCCCGCCCTGCCTTCCGATTGACGCTCACCGGCGCCGGTGATACCGTCGGCGCGTTGAAAAAGGAGGATGGTCGATGTCGATGGACTGGTCGGCGACATGCATTTCCTGTCAGTACTGCTGCAGCTACGTGTCGCTGGAAATAGATGCTCCGAAAAAGGAAGCGGATTACGATGTGATCCGCTGGTACCTGGCTCACAAGCAGATCAACATCTACCTCGACGAGGACAACTGCTGGTATTTCCTCGTGAACACTCCCTGCGAAAACCTGGGACCACAGGGTTGCGGCATCTACGAAGACCGATTCCAGATCTGCCGTGACTACAGCGCCTCCACCTGCGAGATGACCCGTGGCGTCCCCGGCGAAACCGTACTCTTCCGGACCGTCGAGGATTTCGACCGCTGGCTGGAATTCAACCGCCGGCGGAAGAAGGGAAAGTCCGCCCCCCGCAAATCGAAGGCCAAGGCGTCGACGATCAAGGGGCGCCTGAATGTGCTGAACGGTTCCCGAGTGACTCTTCCGGTCAAACGCTAACGCTCATTTGCGCTGTGCGCGGGGGTTCGGCGTCCCGTTCCCTTCACTCAGGTTCTTCGCTCATTGGCGCTGTGCGCGGGGGTTCGGCGTCCCATTCCCTTCACTCAGGGCACGCTCTACGCTCATTTGCGCTGTGCGCGGGGGTCCGGCATCCCGTTCCCTTCGCTCAGGGCACGCTTCGCCGGCACTTCCTGTGCCGGCGGCTCGGCGTCCGCTCGTTCCGC
>CAZQVN010000059.1:0-23450 GCA_964596775.1 uncultured bacterium | reverse complement strand
CGGCGTGACGGTAACGCGGCGGGTGTGGATGTCGTGATCGTTCCACCCGCTGAACGAGTAAGCCCGGTTCGACAGAGGTTGCGTCCAGGCCACGTGCATGTCCGGTCCTCGAGCCGCCATTCCAACGTTGTCCCCCAGAGCGGCCTTGCTGTAATTCACGCCGACAACCCCGGTCGAATCGCTGAAGCGCATCGAGGGTTCGAACGTCCTTCCTCCGTCGGCCGAGTAGCGCCAGTAGAGGTTCACCGACCGGCCGGCCGGGTCGTCCCGCCGGTCGTACCAGGCCGTGTGCAGGCCGCCGAGACCATCTACCTCGAGCTCCGGCAGGTAATTGTCGAAGAGAGGAGTATCGTCGTTCACCAGCACTTTCGACGTCCAGTTGACCCCGCCATCGCTCGACGACACCATGACGATGTCCCGATGGTCACGGGCCGCACCCGTGCCATCCGGGATGAACTCACGCACCCGGACGCGGTAGGAGTAGTTGTCATTGACTCCGCCAAGAGCAAATCGATTGATGCCGCTCTCGGGCAGTGTGAACACAAGTGGCGGTGCATTCCCGTTCCATCCGAGTGCACCGCATTGAAGGATCTCGCCCGAAGCAAGGCTTGGACCATAGCGATCGCAGATCTCTCCCGATATGCTCCCCTCCAGCCACAGGATCTGACCTGCGGTCCCCTCGAAGCAGAAAAAATCCGGATTCGAGCTGTGCGGCGTGCCGCTGACACGACCCGTCACCTCCTGTCCGAATGCCAGCATGTTGCACTGCTCTCTTGAGTTGTTCGGTTCCTGCTCGTTCACGGTTCGAGTGATCGGACCCGGCTCTCCGGAGACCATTTCCACCCACGCCACATAGAGGGTGCCCCGGCGAGGACCATGACTTCGATCGACGGACACCGCGAGCGTCGTCGGCGGAAGCGTGACGCAACTGCCGAAAGCAAGGCGCGGCGCATACTTCGTTGTGTTCGGATCCCCCGGGGCATACGTGAAGTTGGGCCGTATCGACCCGAGGATGAACTCAGCACCGAACGTATCGCCCCCATCGTCGGACCGCCGCCCCACCACCTTCCCCTGACCGAAGTCGATCCAGATGACATACACTTCGCCGTCCGGTCCCACAACCGGACGGGCCGAGTCGCAGAGAGGTCCGCTCAACCGCGTCTGAGGCGACCAGGTATCGCCGGTCAGGCTCGTGAACGTGATGTACTGCTCGGCCGTGGGGTTCCATGCGTCACCGGAGCGGTAGACCAGCGTCTGAGTCAGATAGAAGGTACTCCGCTGCGGATCGCAGGCCATCCTCGGATAGTGTTGTACCGCGTCGAAATCATTGGAATGGGGGCTCCTCAGGAATGAGCCCAAGACGGGCGTATCCCCTTCAAATCGGATCGGCAGGATCGCCTGGGGGCCGTGCTCCCGGGTTGTCGTATAGTAGGTTGATATATAAAAAATACCGGTGCTGTCGACACACACGCTGGTGTGGCTGCTGACGAATGAGTCTCTCTCACCAACGACCTCGCCACGGTATTTCCAAGTGATTCCGCCATCGCACGAAAAGGCCCAGATCAGGTGTTGACCGTGAAGAGGGATGCTCCAGGCAGCGACGAGTTTGTCGCCAAAGACAGCGATGTCGGGAGAATCCTCGACAAGCTCATGAATCGTCCCCCCGAGATGGTATTCTCCCGGGATCTTTGCCTCGATTCCAACGTCGATTCTGACTGGGGAAGCAGAAAGGACTTCAGGAGCAAGCAATCCCAGTATGGAGAGGAATGAGAACACTCTCCTTGTCGTAACTTCACGTGCCATTAGTGCTGGACTGAGCCTGAAGCGAGGAAAAACCTTCACTCCCTCTGCAGATAAACCACCGTCAGCATCGGCGCGGCGATTTCCATCCCCAGGACGCCTGAAACGTCGTCGCTACGACCTGGAGCGCGCTGAACGCAGAACCCCAGATCCGAACGTCCGTCGATCCAATCCCGGGCCGCCGCCACACAGTCGAACTCGATGCCGCGATCCACAATTCCAGCTTCAGCAACTTCGAGGTCGTTGGCCACGACAAGACCTCGATCGAGGTCACCTTGCGACAGCAGACCCACAAGCCCATTCCAGGTCCGGGGAATTGTTGTCGAGAACGGAGTAACCCCCAGCAGCACCTGCTTCGTCCCCCGCGATGGAATCGTGCACCAGGCCCTGAGAATCTCTCCGCCACGAAGACCCTCAGGAAGACTGAAGCGAAACAAGAGCCGAACATCCCCGGGATCCTCCGGGTTGACCAGACGGGTCGTCTGGGACGGCGTCAGTGTCTCCGTTGCGGCTTGTGCAACTACCGGAGCCGCGAGTACTCCGGCGATTAACAACCCTCGGATGAGCATCATGGCTCCCGTCCTCCTCTATCGAATGATCAGCATTCGACCGGACTTCACGAGTTCGACTCCGATCGTCAACCGGTACAGGTAGATGCCCGAGCTCAGAAGCCGGCCGTGGTCATCACGGCCATCCCAAACCCAGTCGTGAACTCCCGGCCCGTAGTCGCCTCCATGCCGGAGGACCCGCCTGCCGCCTACAGTGTACACCTCGACCTCGACTCTCTGGTCCGGAATTGCAACCTGGAACCGGATCATCGTCCGATCTCTGAAGGGGTTGGGGGTGTTGGGCTGAGCCCAGGCCCGAACTTCGGCAACCGCCCCCACTTCGATTCCCGGGCGGGACAGGGTGGGAAGAGGGTCGCCCATGAGGAATGGGTTCCAGTTCGAGGGACCTGTCATCTTAGCCGCGATCGACGAACTCTGGTCGGTTCCCCACCAGTTGAGCAGGGCGTAAATCTCCGGGTAACCGGAATAGCGGATATCCGAATTGATGAGCTTCGTCGAGCTGACGTCATTGTTTCCAAAGTCCTCGTTCGTTCCGAGATCCGGCACGGCCATTGGCTTCACGCGGAATGCATTCGTGCAGTTAGTGACACGCGCCTTGCGGATCTTCGGGCGTGAATAGTTCTTGACATGGATTCCGTTAAGGCAGTCAAGTATGAGCGTGGTGTCTGCCGGTGAAGCAGCGAGGTCAACGATGGACACATCCGTGGAGTCCATCTCCGCGAATTCGATCCCCGCTCCGCTGGCCCCCTTGAACTTCTGGATATTGAAGACGTTGATGCAACGAATCCCCACATCATTTCCCATGTCGGTACCGCCGGTTACGAAGAGCCGGCCATCCGGCAGGACGGAGTGTCCGGCGCAGAACAGGTTGGCCGGCATCGGGATGGATATGAGTCCCTCTGGCGTGGTATCGCCGTTCTTCCACTTCCAGACGCGACCTGGTCCCGAGCCTCCGCCTTCCCCCTCCGCTTCTTCAGGCCAGTAGAAGAGATAGCTGTGGGCGGCAGCTCCGCCGTCGCCTCTCAGAAGGGTTGCGTGAACGGCTCTTGACTCGAGATCGAAAGTACATGTCCAACGACCCTGTTTGTTCGCAGTGGTGGTAGTCTCCGGGCAGACTTGGCCGTAGGTGGGACGGACAGTTTCGGGGAAGACAGTGAGAAGAAGTGGAAGGAGAATCGCCTGCGTTTTGCGATTGGTCCACCATGGGACCTTCATCCGGATAGGAGCATGCGCGGCCACGAGACCTCCTCTGGATGGTTTTTGTGCTGTCACGATGGCGTCGATATTCAAGAATGGGATCTACTATCGATCCACCACCGTGTCGATCCTACCCCTCCCCCCCCCGAGATCCGTCAAGCGAAATCTTCGTCTTCCTGCCGGACTCGCCTTTCCCCACACCGTCCAAACGCCAGACACTCGCAGGGCACTCATTTCTGGCGTACCAATGAAAAGGCGCCCCGGTTTCCCGGGGCGCCGATCGACGCCGGCATGACCGGCAGTCCGTGATTCCAATTTCGAAAACCTACCTCACGAGCATCAGCCGGTTCTTCGTCACCGACTGTCCGTCGTTCAGCACATAGAAGTACACGCCGTTCGGAAGTCCGCTTCCGTCGAACACCGCGGAGTGATCGCCGGCGGTGCGGAGATCGTCCACGAGCGTCGACACGAGGCGTCCCGACAGGTCGAACACCTTGAGCGTGATGTTCGCGTCACGCGACAGGGTGTACTGGATCGTCGTGGCCGCGGCGAACGGATTCGGGCGGGCGAACATGCGGAGCCCTTCGCGGGCGCCGTTCTCGATGCCGGAGTCGAAGCCGGCGAGGATCACGCCGGGCGCCGCCGAGCCGATCACCGGGCGGTAGGTGGACATCATGTAGTCGGCGCGGGCATCCTGACCGGCCGTGAAATTGTTGTAGCAGGAGTCGTAGCTGTAATCCATGTAGTTGTGGATCGGGTCCGGGCCGGCCGACGACGTGCACGACTCCTTGCCGATCGGGCAACCGGACGTGGATGTGGCCTGGGCCGGCGTGTCGCAGACGAGGTCGCCGGCGGTCGAGCATGTGGCGTCGGAATGGCAGCCGCCCTGGAACGTGTGATAGAGGCCGACCCAGTGGCCGACTTCGTGGGTTCCGGTTCCGCCCAGGTTGTAGGGAGCGAGGCCCCCGCCGGGGAGCGAGCCGTAATGCACGACGACGCCGTCCTTGTTCGGGGCGCCGGCCAGGTTCCAGGGGAACGTGGCCCAGCCGAGCAGTCCCTGGCCGGGTTTGCAGGTGTAGAAGTTCAGCGAACCGGTGGGATTCACCACGAGCGCGTTCTTCGCGTTCGTCTCGTTGCCGGAGCCGGGTGTCATGCCGAACCACTTGCGGCTGTTCGTCCGGGTCACGCTGTTCTTCACGAACGTGTAACCGGTGTTCCTGGCACCCGGAACCGGATTGCCGTTGTAGTCCTTGCCGGCGAAGTGGTAGTTCATCACCGTGATCTGGGCGTCGAGCTGCGACTCCGGCACGTTCCCTTCCGAACCGTTGTAGATCACGTGGAAGTTGACCGGGATGACGCCGCCGGCCGCGATCTGGTTATTGCCGATCCAGGCCTCGATCTGGTCCTGATCGGGTGCCGTGACTTCCTCGGCCTCGAGAGGAGTTCCGCACTTGCGCGAAACATCGGATCGACTGATCTCGATCTGTTCGGCAAGCGCCAGGGACGGTATGACAAGACAGAGCAAAGCCACCATGGAGAGAACCGCATTACGACCTCTGGTCATAAATCCTCCGAAACGAACTGTATGGTTGGTGTGGCTTTGTCGAAGCGGGCCGACCATTCTGTGAGACCCGGTGTTTCCTGATCATCCGACGACCGGAAACGCACTTCTGGACTGCGGACTGCTGGAATTGGGCAAGCGGAGGCGGGGACCTTGCGGGGAAAAACCAATGTCGGATTGCGGTACGAAACCGAGGCCATGGACGGGTGAAGCCCCCCGACGGACAGAGGCTTTGGGCCTGTTTCCGCCGGGCGATCGCCGTGACGGAAAGGGACCGGAAGCCCCAGAGACTGATTGAATCTACTCTTCGGCCCGAACCGAGTCCATTACAATCTTGCGGGAAAACCAATGATTTGCGTGATCGCGGGTGTCCGCCGAGCCCAACAGGTACCCCCTTGCGAAGGGCAACCCTTTCCGCTCCCCCGCCCCGTCCGTTAGAGTGACCCTCCATGTTTCAGCCCGGCGACAAGGTCCTCCACCAGTTCAACCGCGATCTCGGCCCCGGCGAAGTCCTTGCCGTACAACAGGGTCGGATGACGGTCCGCTTTCCCCGCTCGGGGAGCGTCCTCCAGTTCGCCGTGGAGGACAACGCGTTCGTTCCCCTGGTCGTGCCGGCCGGCGCCGACCCCGACCGCTGGCACCTGGAGTACAGCGAGGACCTGGCCGAGCGTCTGATCCGCCTCGAAGTGGACCCGGTGGCGGCGTTCCTGAACCGCCGCGACAGCCTGGACCTCGCCCGTCTCCGGGAAGCCGGCGGCCTCGGCTCCTACCTTGGCGGACGGATCCAGATCTTTCCGCACCAACTGCACGTGGCGGAACTGGCGTTCAACGCCGACCCGGTGCGCTGGCTGCTCGCTGACGAGGTCGGCCTCGGCAAGACGATCGAGGCCTGCCTGATCCTGTCGCGGCTGATCCGCACCGGTCGCGCCGAACGGGTGACGATCGTGACGCCGTCAACGCTCACCGTGCAGTGGCTCGGCGAACTGTACCGGAAGTTTCACCAGATCTTCGTGCTCCTCGACGCCGACCGGCGGGCCGACGTGTTCCACGACCAGGGGGAGGACTTCAACCCGTTCGAGGTGCACGCGCGTTCCGTCATCTCCCTGGAGGACCTGATGTCCGACAACCGCGCCGCCCGGCTGGCCGTGGAGGCGCGGCCGGACCTGCTCGTCGTGGACGAGGCGCACCGCCTGGAACGGCGGCCGGGTCACGCCGGGAATCAGGCGTACCGGACGATCGCGCCGATCGCCGCGGCGAGCCGGAACGTGCTGTTCCTGTCGGCCACGCCGATGGAGGCGGACACGCACGGTTTCTTCCGGCTGCTGGAGCTGCTCTGGCCCGCGCATTTTTCCTCGTGGGAGGAGTTCGAAACGAACCTGAAAAACGACGTGCCGCTCTACCCGTGCACGAGCAGCACCCGCCGGGTGGACATCGGCGGACTGCCGCCGCGGAAGCCGCTGCCGGTGGATCTCGAGGCGTGGCCGGAGCGCGCCGCCGACGAGGCGAAGGCGCTGGCGATGCCCGCCGGCAATCCGCTGGAACGGAAGCGCCGCCACGAAGCGCTGGAACAGGCCGACGCCATGCCGCGCGCGTCCGGCGACCCCCGCATCGAGTGGATCCTCGAACGACTCCCCGGCTGGAAGAAGCGGGAGGAGAAGATCCTCGTCTTCGTGTCGAAGCGGGAGGCGCTCGACATCCTCAGGAAGGAGATCGAGTTCCGCACGAATCTCCGGGTGGCGGTGTTCCACGAGGAGCTCTCACCCGGCCAGCGCGACATCGAGGTGGCCCAGTTCGCCGCGCCGGAGGGGCCGACGCTTCTGATCTCCACCGAGTGCGGCGGCGAGGGGCGGAACTTCGAATTCTGCCGGCTGCTCGTCCTGTTCGACCTGCCGTGGGACCCGGTGCTCGTGGAGCAGCGGATCGGCCGCCTCGACCGGATCAACCGGCGGCGCCCGGTGGAGATCGTCTACTTCCGGGCCAGGGAGAGCTTCGCCGGCCAGGTGGCCGCGATGTACGAGCGGCTCGGCATCTTCGCCGCTCCGCTCGGCGGCCTGGAAAGATCACTCAGTCATGTCGAGGAAGCGATCCGGACCGCGGCGCTCGACCCGGAACCGAAGCTCGACCTCGACCAGGTGGTCCGGGAAACGCTGGAGGCCCGCGAAGCGATGAGCCGCGCCGTGTATCACCATCTCCATCGGAACCGCTACAGCCCCGAGCTCGCCCCGGCGATCCTCGACCGCATACCGCCCGACCTCGAACCGCTGACGCAGCGGGTCGTGGTGGAAGCGTGCCGCCAGTTCGGCTTCGACTCCATCGACCGCCCGGAACAGAAGAGCTGGTACTTCGAGTTCGGCAATCACGCCGTCATCGATCACCTGCCGGGCGCCACATCGGGCAGCCGCTGGCTCGGCACGTTCGACCGCGAAACCGCGGTGGCCCGCGAGTCGCTCGACTTCTTCGCGTCCGGCCACCCGCTCGTCGAAGGGGTGATGATGGAGCTCGAGGACGGTCACCGCGGCCAGCTGGCGCTGGTGACGTCGCGCGGGACCGGCGTCGACGCCTCGGGTCTGTTGCTCCTCATCAAGAAAGGTGCCGATCATCAGTCGCTGATCATCGACGCGGAGGGTCGCCCGCATCCGGAGTGGGCGCGGTTTCTGTCGAGAGGATGGAAGGGACTGGCGGATCTCAAGCCGGGGGCGTTCGAGCGCCCGGAGGGATGGGACGAGTGGGTGCGGGGATGTTTCGGCGCGGCGGGAGGGATGGGAAAGGTTGTGGGGGTTGTGGCGTTCCGGCTGGTCGAAAAGTCCTGAGGAAAGCCGCGGCGCGGAACTTCCGCGGCGTTCCTCCCTACAAATTCAACTGCAACTTCGCCGCTTCCGAAATCATGTCCTTGTCCCACATCGGCTCCCACACGAGCTCCACGGTGGCTTTCGTCACCGCTTCCAGGCCGCGGATCCGGGTTTCCACCTCGCCGGGGAGCGTGCCGGCCACCGGGCACATCGGGGAGGTCAGCGTCATGCGGACGTTGACTTCACCGTCGGGCTTCACGTCCACGTTGTAGATCATCCCGAGGTCGTAGATGTTGACCGGGATTTCCGGGTCGAACGTGTTCTTCAGGACCTCGATGACCTGGGCCTCGAGTTCCTTCGTGTCGACGTTGGCTTCGCTCATTGTTTACCGCCTATTCCGTGGTGACGGGCTCGCCCTTGTCTTCCAGGGCCGCCTTCAACGTGTGCCAGGCCAGCGTGGCGCACTTGACGCGCACCGGGTAGTCGCGGACGCCGGAGAACACGGCCAGCTTGCCGAGTTCGTCGGTGTCCGGCACGTCCCCCTGGCCGGTGATCATCCTGTGAAAGACCTCGAACAGCGCCTCGGCTTCCTTCCTGGTCTTCCCCTTCAGCGCGTCGGTCATGATCGACGCGGACGCCGTGGAGATGGCGCAGCCGGAGCCCTCGAAGCGAACGTCCTGGACGATGTCGCCGTCCACCTTGAGGTACACCGTCAGCTTGTCGCCGCAGAGCGGGTTGAAACCGTCGGCCTTGCCGGACGCGTCGGACAGCTCGCCGAAGTTCCGGGGCTTCTTGTAGTGGTCGAGGATGATGTCCTGGTAGAGATCGCGGAGATCCGACATTACGCGAACATCCTTTTCACGGCTTCGAGTCCGGTTGCCAGCGCGTCGATGTCGTCCCGCGTGTTGTACAGGGCCAGCGAGGCGCGCGCGGTGGCCGGAACCTTGAACCGGTCCATGACCGGCTGGGCACAGTGATGCCCGGTGCGCACCGCCACCCCCTCCTGGTCGAGGATCGTGCCGATGTCGTGCGGGTGGATCCCCTCCATCACGAAGGAGAGGACGCCCGATTTTTCCCGCGCGGTGCCGATCATCCGGACGCCGGGTATGGCCGTGATGACCTTCGTGGCGTAGGCCATCAATTCCGTTTCGTAGGCCTCCACCGCGGGCAGGCCGAGCCCTTCCAGGTATTTGATTCCGGCGGCCAGGCCGACCGCCCCCTCGATGTTCGGCGTGCCGGCCTCGAACTTGTACGGCGGCTTGTTGTACGTCGTCTTCTCGAACGTCACGGAGAGGATCATGTCGCCGCCCCCCTGCCACGGGGGCAGGGAGTCCAGCCATTTCGACTTTCCGTAGAGGACGCCGATGCCGGTCGGGCTGAACAGCTTGTGGCCGGACAGCACGTAGAAATCGCAGTCCAGATCCTGAACGTCGATCCGGAGATGCGCCGCCGCCTGCGCGCCGTCCACGAGGACCGGAACGCCGCGCTTTCGGGCCGCCGCGATGATCTTCTTGATGGGCGTGACCGTTCCCAGCGCGTTCGACACGTGCACGACGGCCACGAGCTTCGTCCTGTCCGACAGGAGTTTTTCGTACTCCTCGAAGAGGAACTCGCCGTCGTCGTTGATCGGCACGACCTTGAGCACCGCTCCCTTTTCCTGGCACAGCATCTGCCAGGGCACGATGTTCGAGTGATGCTCCATCGCCGAGATCACGATCTCATCACCCGGCCCCACGTGCGTGCGGCCGTACGTCTGCATCACCAGGTTGATCCCCTCGGTGGTGCCGCGGACGAAGACGACCTCCTCGACGGTCATCGCGTTGATGAAGGAACGCGCCGTCTCCCGGGCGCCCTCGTAGGCGTCGGTGGCGTGCGTCGACAGCCAGTGAACGCCGCGATGGACGTTGGAGTTCAGCTCCTCGTAGTAGTGCTCGATCGCGTCGAGCACCGCCCGCGGCTTCTGCGTCGTGGCCGCGTTGTCCAGGTAGACGAGCGGCCTGCCGTGCACGGACTTCCCGAGGATCGGAAAGTCCAGGCGCGCCTTGCGGGCGTCGAACGGCGCCGCCGAAACCCGCGGTTCCGGGGCGGCCGGGTGATCGGTCAGCGGTTTCATGACCCGGTGGTGTCCCGGAGCCGGCTCGCGAGCATCGCGTCGACACGATCCTTGAGACCGGGCACCTTGATGCGGGTGACGAGGTTTCCGGCGAACGCGTACGTGAGAATGTGCCGCGCCTCGTCCATGGGAATGCCCCGCGAGCGGAGGTAGAACAGCGCCGTTTCGTCGAGCTGGCCGATCGTGGCGCCGTGCGTGCACTTCACGTCGTCGGCGTAGATCTCGAGCTGCGGATTGGAGTTGGCCAGCGCGTCCGGCGACAGCAGCAGGTTCTTGTTCGTCTGCTTGGAGTCCGTCTTCTGCGCGTCCTTCCGCACGAGGATCCGGCCGTTGAACACGTTCCGCGCCTTGCCGTCCAGGACTCCCTTGTACAGCTCGTAGCTGTTGCAGTGGGGCACGGCGTGGTCGATGCTCGTGTGATTGTCCACGTGCTGCTCGCCGTTCACGACGGTGAGGCCGTTGATCGTCCCCTCGGCGCCTTCGCCGGACAGCACGAGATTGACGTCGTTCCGGACGATCGCCCCGCCGAACGTGTAGGACTGGTTCGACACGACCGCGGAGCGGGACGCGTTCAGGTCGAGAACCGACGTGTGGAACGCCGCGGTGCTTTCCTGCTGCAGCACGTAGTGGTCCACCACGGCGTTGTCGTCCGCGGCGATCTCGGTGACCGCGTTCGTCAGGTACTGCCCCTTTCCGCCGAGGTAGCTCTGCACCACGGTCAGCTGGGCCGACTTTCCGGCCACCACGAGGTTCCGCGGGTGGCTGATGCCGGGCTTCGCTCCGGGCGTCACGGCGAAGATCACGTGCACGGTGTCCTCGAAGAGAACTCCGTCCGGCACCTGGATGAACGCGCCGTCGGCAAAGAACGCGGTGTTGAGCGCGGCGAACGCCTGGTTTTCGTGGTGAGCGGACCGCCCGAGCGCCCGGCGCACGTCGTCCGGCGTCTTCTCCATGGCCACAGACAGGCTTTCGACCCGCACCCCCTTCGGGAGCGTGCCGACCGCGGAGAGACCGGCCGAGTAGCGGCCGTTCACGAACACGATCCGGTGAACGCCCGGGCCGCCGAACGTGAGCGCTTCCAGTTTTTCGACGGTCCAGCCGGCCTCGCCGGGCTCGAACGGCTCGAACGCCGCCTTCGCGATCGGGGCCACGTTCGTGAACCGCCACTCTTCATCCTTCGTCGTCGGGAAGCCGAGTTCGGCAAAGCGCTGGATGGCCGACTTTCGCATGTCCATGAGCCAGGCCGGCGCGGAACCGTTCATGCTCTTTTCCAGCGCCTCGAAACGGGACAGGTACGGGTTGGATTCCAATGTGATCTCCATCATCGCCCGCCCCTCTAGGAGTGCGCCGGCTGGGGTTCTTTTTCCAGCCACGAGTAGCCCTTGGCTTCCAGCTCCAGCGCCAGCGACTTGTCGCCGGACTTGACGATCCGCCCGTCGGACAGGACATGCACGTAGTCCGGGACGATGTAGTCGAGCAGCCGCTGGTAGTGGGTGATGACCACGATCGCCCGGTCCGGGCCCCGCAGCGCGTTGACGCCGTTGGCCACGACCTTCAGCGCGTCGATGTCGAGTCCGGAGTCCGTCTCGTCGAGGACGGCCAGCTTCGGATCGAGGACGGCCATCTGGAAGATCTCGTTGCGCTTCTTCTCACCGCCGGAAAACCCTTCGTTGACGGCGCGGTTGATCAGGCTCTCGTCGATGTCCACGAGCTTCATCTTCTTCTTGACCATCGTCAGGAAGTCCATGGCGTCGAGTTCCGGCTGGTTGTGGAACTTCCGCTTGGCGTTCAGCGCCTGCTTGAGGAAGTACGCGTTCGTGACGCCGGGGATTTCGACCGGGTACTGGAACGCCAGGAACACGCCCTCGCAGGCGCGGTCTTCCGGCGACATCTCCAGAAGGTCCTTGCCGTCGTAGCTGACGGAACCCTCGGTGATGTCGTACGACTCGCGGCCGGCCAGCACCTGGGCCAGCGTGCTCTTGCCGGACCCGTTCGGTCCCATGATGGCGTGGACTTCGCCCGCCTTGACGCTCAGGTTGATCCCCCGGAGGATCTCGGCGTTGCCGGCGGTGGCGTGAAGATTCTTGATTTCGAGCATTCCCTCTATCTCCTTCTTTCGTGATGTGTGTCGGTCAGGATCTATGCATCCAGAGCGCCGGACTAGCCGACGCTGCCTTCGAGACTGACGCTGAGCAGCTTCTGGGCTTCCACCGCGAACTCCATCGGCAGCTCCTTGAACACTTCCTTGCAGAAACCGTTGACGATCATCGACACGGCGTCTTCGGTGGAGATGCCGCGCTGGTTGCAGTAGAAGATCTGGTCCTCGCCGATCTTCGACGTGGACGCCTCGTGTTCCATCTGGGCCGTCGGGTTCTTCACCTCGATGTACGGGAACGTGTGGGCGCCGCACTTGTCGCCGAGCAGCATGGAATCGCACTGCGAGTAGTTGCGGGCGCCGTCGGCCCCCTTGAGGATCTTCACCGCGCCGCGGTAGGTGTTCTGCCCGTGGCCGGCCGAGATCCCCTTCGACACGATCGTCGACTTCGTGTTCTTGCCGATGTGGATCATCTTCGTGCCGGTGTCGGCCTGCTGGTAGTTGTTGGTCAGCGCCACCGAGTAGAACTCGCCGACCGAGTTGTCCCCCAGGAGGATGCAGCTCGGATACTTCCAGGTGATCGCCGAGCCGGTTTCCACCTGCGTCCAGGAGATCTTGGAGTTGACGCCGGCGCACTTGCCGCGCTTCGTCACGAAGTTGTAGATGCCCCCCTTGCCGTTTTCGTCGCCGGGGTACCAGTTCTGGATCGTGGAGTACTTGATCTTCGCGTTGTCCAGCGCCACCAGTTCCACGACGGCCGCGTGCAGCTGGTTTTCGTCACGCATCGGCGCCGTGCAGCCCTCGAGGTAGCTGACCGAGGCGCCTTCGTCGGCGATGATCAGCGTGCGCTCGAACTGCCCCGTCTTGGCCGCGTTGATGCGGAAGTAGGTGGACAGCTCCATCGGGCAGCGGACGCCCTTCGGAATGTAGACGAACGAACCGTCGGTGAAGACGGCGGAGTTGAGCGCGGCAAAGAAGTTGTCCGTGTGCGGAACGACGGAGCCGAGATACTTCTTCACGAGTTCCGGATGGTCGATGACCGCCTCGGAGAACGAGCAGAAGATGATCCCCATCTCGGCCAGCTTGGCCTTGTAGGTGGTGGCCACCGACACGCTGTCGAACACGGCGTCCACGGCCACGCCGGCCAGCAGCGCCTGCTCCTGCAGCGGGATGCCGAGCTTGTTGTACGTTTCGAGGAGCTTCGGATCCACTTCGTCCAGGCTCTTCGGCGCGTCCTTGGGGCTCTTCGGCGCCGAGTAGTACACGATGTCCTGGTAGTCGATCGGCGGGAAGTGGAGCATCCCCCACTCCGGGGTCTTCATGGTCAGCCAGTGCCGGTAGGCCTTGAGCCGCCACTCCGTCATGAACTCCGGCTCGTTCTTCTTGGCCGAAATGAGCCGGATGACGTCTTCGTTGAGCCCGGGCGGAAGGTCGTCGACATCGATGTCGGTGACGAATCCGTACTTGTACTCCCGGTTTGCCAGTTCCTCGATCGTCTTTGTTGCGGTGGTCATCGGGTCTCCTTGATCAAAGCCGTTCTCCGCTCGGAGAGCGGCGCGGATATGTCGCACATCAGTTCGTCGTCCGTGTCGCGGACGTGTCCCGCGTCTTCTTCCTTGCCGTTCCGCGCGGGCGGGGCCATCTCGGCCAGCGAGATCCCACGCAGCGCCTTCAGCACCGCCTGGTTGATCTTGTTCCAGTTCGAACGGGCCGGGCAGAACGTTTCGTACTCGCAATCCCCGTGCACCGTGCATTCCGTGAGGCCGATCGGCCCTTCCATGACGCCGATGATCTCGTCCACCGAGATCTCCTCCGGCCGCCGCGTCAGGGCGTAGCCCCCCTTCACACCGCGGTGGGACTCGAGAAGCGATCCCCGGACCAGCGTCTTCAGGATCTTGCCGACCATCGGAAGCGGCAGCTTCGTGGCGCCGGCCAGGTCCCGTGCGTTGTAAGTCGTGTTATTGCCGCTATTTACGAATTGCCCCAGGAGGATAATCGCGTAATCGGCCTGCTTCGTGATGCGGATCAATGCCAACCTCACACATTAAATAGGACCAAATCAGTCCTGATTTGGAACAGTAGCAGGGGGCGGAGGGGCAAAGCAAGCGGGAAAATGGGGTTTACTCCCCCCACACGGTCACGATCAAATCCCGCGTCGACCGCCCCGCGCGGTGCTCGAACAGGTAGATCCCCTGCCAGGTACCGAGTCCCAGCCGCCCCCCGACAACCGGAACGATTTCCGACGTGGACGTCAGCGCCGCCTTGAGATGCGCCGGCATGTCGTCCGGGCCCTCGGCCGTGTGGGTGTACTCCGGGTCGTTCTCCGGAGCGATCCGGTCGAAGTACCGCTCCAGGTCGTGACGGGCGCTCGGGTCCGCGTTTTCCTGGATCAGCAGCGAAGCGGACGTGTGCCGGACGAACACCTGGCACAGGCCGGTCGCGATCCCCGCGGCCCGGACGATGTCCTCGATCCGGCTCGTGACGAGATGCAGCCCGGGGCCGGGCACCGAGATGGAGACAATTGTCTGGTGCTGATGCATCATGAGAGCTGGATGGTATCCCGAATGGTTCCGGAAGGGACAGGGGTAACCGGCACGCTGACCCGACACCAGAGGAGTTCCGACACATGAGTTTCAAATGGGGCATCATCGGCCCGGGAAAGATTGCCGACCGCTTCCTGGCTCCGGCCATCCGCACCGTTCCCGGCGCCGTCGTCTGGAGCGTGCTGTCCCGCGACGCGGACAGGGCGCGGGACTTTGCAGGGCGTCACGTAGCACAATCCCCGACGCCGGCGTACACCGACTACGCGCAACTCCTGGCCGACCCGGAACTGGACGCCGTGCTCCTGGCCACGCCGGACGGCCTGCACGCGGAGCAGGCCGTGGCCGCGGCGAAGGCCGGCAAGCACGTCCTCGTGGAAAAGCCGATGGCCACGACCGCGGAAGGAGCGCGGGCCATGGTCGACGCCTGCCGCGCCGCCGGAGTAAAGCTCGGCGTGGCCTATCACCTGCGCTGGCACGCCGGACACCGCGATGTCGTTCCGAAGATCCACGCCGGCGCGATCGGCACGCTCCGCCACGTCCGCGTCCAGTGGACGTACCACGCCCCGGACAACTCCAACTGGCGCGCCTCCGACTCGGTCGGCCGCTGGTGGGGGCTGGCCGGCGTCGGCACGCACTGCCTGGATTTCACGCGCTGGGTGATGCTCCCCGGCGCCGGAGAGGTCGTCGAGGTCAAGAGCCTTGTCACCCGGCCGGTCCACAAGGGGCCGAACGATGAAACCGCGCTCGTGATGCTCCGGTTCGAGTCCGGCGCCACCGCGGAGATCGTGACTTCGGTCCTGTTCGACTCGGAACCGTCGGCGGAGATTTACGGCGTGGAGGGTTCGGTGATCTGCCGCGGCACGCTCGGCGCGTTCGGCAAGGGGTCGATCGTGATGAACGGAAGCGATCATCCGTTTCCCGTCGAGGATCCCTACCGGGGGGAGATCGCGGATTTCATGGACGCGGTCCGGAACGACCGGCCGCCGGAAGTGGACGGCGGGGAAGGTCTGAGGAACGTGGAGATCCTGCTCAAGGCCGACCCGCGCTGATCTCCGGCCCGCGGGCGGGGCACCGGCCGGGCGGGCGGTCGGGCCCGGCTCGCCGGCTCCGACGTACGCCGGTCAACCGGCCGGCGGGGTGAACGCGATCGCGCCGACCGCGCGGCCGTCGACGAAGTGGCGGACTTCGCCGCGGTTCCACCAGATCCAGGTGCGGATCGTGCGGCCGGAGTCCATCTCGCGATACGTCCGAATCTCGTCGGGGTCGCCGAGTTCCCGGAGCGCCTCCGCTTCGTCGCCGCCGTCCACGGACGCCCGGACGGCCGCCGTCAATTCGGCCACCTTCCCCATCACGCCGTTTTCCGAAAGCGCGTTGCACATCATGAGGTAGGACACCGCCTCCTGCGACCTCTTCAGCTCGGCCAGGCACTCGGCCACCCGGCGGTAGGCCGCGGCGTCCCTGGGATCGATGTCCACGGTGTGCTCGAGATACGGGAGCAGTTCGCCCCAGGCGCGTATCGCATAGAGCGCGTTCTTGCCGTTGAACAGGGCGTCGCCGCGGACGTTCGCGGACAGCGATTCGGCATTGGCCAGCTCGAAGAACTCCACGGCGGATCGGCGGTAGAGCTGGTGCGCCCGCGCCGTGTCCCCCTCCTCGCCGTATGTTTCCGCGAGGGAATAGTAGGCGTTTCCGAGCCGGAACCGGACGACATCGAGCCGGGGATCGATGGCCAGGCTCTTCTCGAAGTAGAGGACGGCATCACCGAGATGCCGGCGCCGCTCCTCGATCCCCTCCGCGGCCATGGACGCGTCGAACGCCTGGTTGCCGAGCACGAGGTTCCGGCTGCGCAGGAAACTGTCCACGTTGTCGACGATCTGCCGGTGCTGGTCGCGGCGGCGCGTGCAATCCAGCCGCGCCTTCCGGGTGCGGAGGTTGTCACAGTCGGCCTCGGCGATCTTCGCCAGCGCCAGCTCCACCGCGATCCCGGCCTGCTCCACCGCCTCGTGCTGCCGGTCGAGCTTGTCGAGGCAGTGGGCCATGGTCAGGAAACCCTGCGGCTCGGACGGATCCAGCTCGGCCAGGACCCGGAGCAGGGCCAGCGACTCCTCGTAGTTGTGATTCCGGAACATCCCCTCGGCCTGCTTGAACCCGTCGACCCAGTAGTGGACCTGGTGATCCGCGCAGAACCGCGGCATGTCGTCGGGATCCAGCTCCTGGGCCCGCGAAAACTGGCGGAAGGCCTGGCGGTACAGGGGTTCCAGCGCCCGCAGGGCCTCGATGCGCCGATCGAGGTCGCGGATGGACGCGCTGGCCTGGAGCCGTTCGGCCGCGACCTCGCAGAGGGCGATCGCCCACCACGCGCGGTACACAGCCTTCGTGGAATCCCCCTCCACCGCCACGCGGATCTGCTCCTCGGCCCGCTCGTACAGTTTCTGGCCGATGTACAGCTTGCCGCTCATGAAACGCGCCTGCGGAGTGAGCGGGTCGGACTCGGAGGGGGCCCCGTGCACGGGAACGGCGCACATCACGGCGATCATTCCGGCCAGGAGCGCCGGGAGGATGCGTGGCGGACAGCTCGATCGGATCATCACCATGAAGAATAGACTTTACTTTGCCGCGAGCCAACCCCAACATCGGCGGGCCGCCCGCAACACCCCGCCGTCCGCCCGGAGGTTGTGTGATACGCCAGAGCCCCGCGGTCCATGTCTGCGCCGCGCTCACGCTCATGCTCGCGCCGGCCGTTCATGCCGACGGTATTCCGACCGCCGGCGGCGACCGCCCGCTTCCCCCGTCCGTTCACGAAACGGATCTGCGCCGGTGGACGGTGCGAATTCCGGTCGGCGGTGATCCGTCGGCGGTGACGCCGCACCGCCGGGGCATGCCCGGCGTCGAGCGCATCCCGCCGCGCGAACCCGCGCCCCGAGCCGGCGGCGGCACCGGCCCCGCGCGCGAAGTGCACGGCTATCACCCGTACTGGCTCGGCAACGCCTACCTGAACTACGACTGGTCGCTCCTCTCCACGGTGGCGTTCTTCAGCCTCGAACTGGACGCCGCGGGCACGATCGTCAACGATCACGGGTGGCCGTGGACGGGGCTGGTGGCCGCCGCGCACGGCGGCGGCTGCCGCGTGATCGTCACCGCCACGCTCTTTTCCTCCTCGGCGATCGCCACGCTCCTCGGCGACCCGGCCCGCCGGGCCGCGGCCGTGGCCGGCCTGACCGCGGCGGTAACGGAAGGAGGCGCCGACGGCGTCAACGTCGACTTCGAGAACGTGCCCGGCAGCCGGAAGCAGGAACTCGTGACGTTCCTGCACGAGCTGCGCGCGTCGCTGGAGGCGGCGGTCCCTTCCCCCTACCTGAGCATCGCCACGCCGGCCGTCGACTGGAACAACGCGTTCGACTACGACGAGCTCGCGTACGCCTCGGACCATCTCATGGTGATGGCCTACGACTATCGCTGGTCGGGGAGTCCGACGACCGGCCCGGTGGCGCCGCTCTCCGGCTGGGGCACCTACAATGTGACGTGGACGGTGAACGACTACCGGACCTGGGGCGCTCCGCCGGAGAAGATCCTGCTCGGCGTTCCCTGGTACGGCTACCGCTGGCCCGCCCAGTCCTCCGCGGCCGGGGCGGCCACGACCGGCGGCGCCACCGCCCGCACGTTCGCGCAGGCCATCGCGGAAGCGGAAGAGCACGGTCTCCTTCGGGACCCCGTCTCCTCCGTGCCATGGACCCGCCGGCAGGACGGCGGGTGGCTTCAGACCTGGTTCGACGACGGGCAGAGCACCGGCCTCAAGTACGATTTCGTGATGGACGAGGAACTGGCCGGCGTCGGGATCTGGGCGCTCGGCTACGACGGAACGCGCCCGGAGATGTGGAACGCGCTGGCGCTGGCGTTCGGAACGTCGACCGTGCCGGAGGTTCCCGCTCCCGGATGGTTCGTCTCGGCGCCGTACCCGAACCCCGCCGGTGACGTCGTGCATCTCGACGTCCGTCTCGATGGCACGTTACCGGTCCGGGCCGGCGTGTACGACGCCGCCGGGCGGCTGGTGCGCGTGATCCTCGACGGAACGCTCGCCGCGGGACATCACGAGATCGCCTGGAACCCCGACGGCGTTGCCCCGGGCGTCTACTTCGTGCGGCTCGGGCAGGGCGAAACGGCCGTGCGTCGAAAAATCGTGATCAGCCGGTGACCCGCACCACCGTCCACGACCGCATCGTGCTCCAGACGCTGGACAGGCCGTTCGCATCGCGGGCCCGGACGCGCCAGTAGGCCCTGCCGAGATCGGCCTCGCCCGGATCCACCTCGATCACCGCCGACGACACGCCGATGTTCTGGCTCAGCAGGAGGTTCGTGAACGTGGGGGAATCGGAGATCTGCACCTGGTAGCTGACGCCCCCGGAGCAGTCGGAAACGCGGGACCACATGATGCTGAACGAATCGCCCGGGTGGAACACCGCGTCGTCCACGGGCAGGGCGGGCACCGGGGCGCCGGGCGGATCCACGTCGAAGTAGTTGGCCGCCTCGCGGCGGAACGGGATGACGACCCTGGGAAGCCCCGGATCCGAGGTGGTCACGACCAGCGAATCCACCGCCGGAAGAGGGTCGGCCGGCGTCCAGGTCCAGAGGATGGCCGCGATCGTGCCGGGATCGACGGTGATCGTGCGATTCAGGTTCGTGGAGCCGGCCGGCACCGATTGCGGCGTCCAGGTGAACGCGGCCGTTCCGGAGTTGTGGATGAACAGGGTGTCGCCGGATGCCGCGGCCGGGAGACAGTAGGAACGCGGCTCCACGAAGAGGGTGGCCGCGGGGGGCTCGACCGGCGGACGGGTTACGGGGTCGCTTCCGCCGCAGGCGGTGACGGCCAGCGACGCCAGGAAGATCAGGATCTGCGTTCGTTTCATGGTGGAGGATTTTACGCCGCCTGTTGCCTGGTTACGATGGGTTTTCTTTGCCCTGCGCCCGGGCGGCCTGCGCGCCGCCTGAATCGTGGTGGAGCCACCCTTTCGGGTGGCGACGGGTGGGGAGAACCGGTGTCGATTCCCATCCGGTGCGCTGTTTCGGGTGGTTCTGGCGGCCCAATCCATGAAAATGGAGTGGGGTGGAGAAAAATGGAGGGCTGACCCAGTCGGGGATCCGGGCACGAGGGGTGATCCCGGGGGACCGTTCCCGACCGGCCGGTGATTCGGAGGCTCGCGGAGCCAGGATGGCGGAGCGGGCCGAGCGTCAGTGCGGCCGGAACAGGATGTTCCGGCAAACGTGCCGGCCGGGCGGGAACGGTTCACCGGGATCACCCCGGGGCGGAACGAAGGGAACGAAGGAAACGAAGGAAACGAAGGGAACGAAGGAAACGCATCGACCGGGGACACCCCGGAGCAGCACCCGAGTCCTCCCGGACCACCCCTACCGGGACAACTCGAACCGCAACCCCTCCTCGAGCCCCGGATGGAGAAACGCATACCCCGCCGCCTCAAGCACCCCGGGGCGCACCCGCGTACTCGCCAGCAGCAGCGCATCCGCCATCTCGCCGAGAAGAAGCCGCGCCGCAAAGGCCGGCAGCGGAACAATCGTCGGGCGGCCGAGAACCCGGCCCAGCGTCTTCGTGAACTCCGCGTTCGTCACCGCGGCGGGGGCCACCGTGTTGACGGGACCGGACACGGCATCCGTGTCCAGGACGAACCGGAGAGCCCCGGTGATGTCCGCCAGCGTGATCCAGCTCATGTACTGCCGGCCGTTCCCGAGGTTTCCGCCGGCGCCGAGCTGGAACGGGAGCAGCATCTTGGCGAGCGCGCCCCCTTTCCGGCTCAGGATGATGCCGAAACGGAGATGGGCCACGCGGATCCCCTTCTCCTCCGCGGGAGCGGTGGACGCTTCCCATTCCCGGCAGACGTCGGCCAGAAAGCCGTCACCGGGCGGGCTCTCTTCCGTGAGGACCTGATCCCCGCGATCGCCGAAGTAGCCGATGGCCGACGCGGAGATCAGGACCTTCGGCGGGTTCGCGAGACCGGCGAGCGTCCGGGCGATCAACGACGTTCCGTTCACGCGGCTGTTCCGGATCGCCGCCTTGCGCTCCTCCGTCCAGCGACCGCCGGCGATGTTCTCACCGGCGAGATGGATCACGGCGTCCACGCCTTCGAGCGCTTTCGCATCGATTTCGCCCGTCTTCGGACTCCAGGCGATGGCGCCCGATCCGCCTCCGGAGCGGACCATGGGGATCACCGTGTGGCCCGCCGACTCGAGTTCCGGCGTCAGCGCGGTGCCCACGAGGCCCGTGGCACCGCTGACCGCGATTTTCATTGACCTCCCGCGGGAGCCGCCGCGCTGTCCGGCGCCGCTCCCGACTTCCGGGTCACTTCGATGCCGGCGGTGACGCTGTTCCCATCGGCCGACGGCGTGAGGCCGGTCAGCCGCAGGATCACCGGGCCGGCTTCGGCGGTCGAGCGGGCCGGATCCAGGCGGAGCGACCAGGAATCTCGGGCGCCCCCGGCCGGCTCGGCCCACACCACGACGATGGCATCGCTGCCGGAGCCGGAGATCGCCGAAACGCCGTAGCTCAGCTTGCGGCCGCCGACGACGAGCGTGGAGCTCGCGCCGAGGCCCATTTCGGAGACGACAGGCAGCTGCGTATCGGGTGGTGGTGGCGGGGGCGGCGGCGCGGCTTCCTGTTCAACCTGCTCGGGCTGGTTGGTGCCCGGGCACTGCATCACCGCGAGTGCGGCCACAAAGACGAGCAGGAGAAAGAACAGGCATCCACGCATGGACGTCACCCCTTTCGCGACGGCTTTGAATCAGGAACCCGATCGGAACCCTATCCTTGCGGGGATTGCTCCCCGGGTCAAGGTCAGGACGCGAGGCTTCTCATCTCCCGGGACTCGCGAACGACGCGGGAGTAGAGGCTGAACCGGCGATCACAGAGAAAGCGAAGCAGGAGCCAGGTCCACGAACGGTACGACTCGAGAGATCCGTAGTGCTCATGGGCGATCTTCCGCAGCTTCGGCAGGCGGTTCCACGGCACCGACGGAAAGTCGTGGTGCTCATTGTGATACCCCACGTTGAACGCCACGAGGTTGGCCGGACCGTAGTAGGAATAGGTTTCCTGGTCCGGCTTCAGCGTGTAGTGCTCCTGGATCCAGCGGGCGCCGAGCGGATGCAGGCCGATCGAGAAGAACATCGAGGCCAGCAGGTAGAAGAACCCGAGCGGACCGGCAAACCAGAAGATCAGCGCGATGTACGCACCCTGCGTGAGCCAGTTCGTCAGCACCCGCCGATCCAGGAACGCGCGCTGCCGGATGTGCAGCGGCCGGAGCCCCTGGAAGAACGGAAAGAGCAGAAGCCACAGCGCCTTCTTCAGCGTTTCGTTGCCGACGATTTTCGCTTCGAGGTAGCCGGCCAGATCCGCGTCATGGTCGTACTCCCCCTGGCAGGCGTGATGGCGGAGATGGTAGCGCTGGAACGAAAAGTGACCCGGGACGAGCAGCGGAAGGTTGGCGAAGAGACCGGACAACTGGTTCGGGAGCCGCTTCGCGAAGATCAGGTTGTGCGTGGCCTCGTGGATCATCACCCACAGCCCGTGATCCGCGATCGCGCCGATCGTGTACGCCGCGCAGAGAATCACCCACCAGGGCTGTTCCGTGCGACCCAGGAAAACGGCGACGGCCGTCTGCAGCAGCACCACGAACGCCAGCGCCGGAAACGTCCACGGATTGTGGCCGATCAGGCCGCGGATTTCCGGATGCTTCTCCAGAAGAACGCGGGTGGTTCCGGGGTGGGGCTGCGGAAAATCCACTTCCATGTACCGGCCGGGCTGGTGTTCGGTCAAAAGTTCCTCCTCGACAATTTCATGATCATGCCCGGCCGCGACAGGAGCCCGCTGACACAGCGACCGGGGGGCGTGTCGGGGATACGGGGAGCCCCGACGACGGCGCCAGTATAGCCATTGATGGCGGCGATTGGAACGGGGCGTTCCGGGTCAGTCCTTCCGGCCGAACACCTTCGCGTTTTCCCGGATATCCTCTTCGATGATCCGCCGCCAGTCGATCTTCTTCCGCCGCGCCGCCGTGAACTCCTGGAACAGCGGACGCGCCAGCTCCACCCGGTCGATCCCCTCGGGGGCCAGTTCCATGTCCAGCTGGGCCATCGCCATGTCGAATTCCTTCTCCATCACGACGCCGGCGTCCATGCCGTAATCCTGCAACGCCTGCTTGATCTCGGCCGGGGGAACCCCGAACTGACGGGCCACCGTGTGCACGTTGGCCGGCTTGTAGCTCTTGTCCGGCGCAATGCCGAGGTGATACGCGCAGAAGAGCGCAAACGGGTCGATCCCCGTCCGCGACTTCGGCAACTCGGCCGGCGGTCGCGGCGCGGTGTCCCCGCGGCCGGACGGGCGACGATCGCGGTGGTCCCGGTGGTCGCGACGCTGTCCGCCATCGCGGTGGTCCCGGCGACCCCGACCGTCATCGCGGTAGTCACGGCGCCCGGGCCCGCCGTCACGAGGGTCGCGGCGCCCTCCGCCGCGCTGATCTCCGCGATTCCCGTAGGCGTCATCCCGGCGCGGTGTGCCCCGGTGATCCTCGCGCCGGTCGTCTCTCCGGTGGTCGCGCCTGGGCCCCGTACCGGCCGGACGTGGTTCGTCGGGTCGTCCACCCCGGTTTTCGAAGCCGCGCGGCACGCGGTTCGAGGGGGGCTGGTCGGTCCGCGGCGGGCGGTCGTCGTGGGAGCGGTCGCGGTTCCCCTGCGGGCGGTCGCCCCAGGAGCGGTCGCGGTTCCCCTGCGGGCGGTCGCCC
>CAZQVN010000058.1:0-23754 GCA_964596775.1 uncultured bacterium | reverse complement strand
GTGACGGCGACACCGGATCCCTTCCGGCCGGGATGTACTTCTATCGTTTCGAAGCTCTGGACAGGGTGGAGAACGGGAAGGTCGTGCTGGTGCGGTGATATGGAACGACCCTGAGTCAAGGGGCCGGTCGTTCCATATTGTCCAGGGACGGCGTCGCGGGGCATCCGGAACCGCGGAGAACGGGCTGCCCCTCCTTCAGGTCCGCCGCCGGACCCATCCGGCAGGTGACAGGGCGACCGCCCGCCGTTATGCTCACCGGTCATGACACCGGATGAACCTCCGCCCGAAAACCCGCACCCGGCGGTCGGCAGCCAGGGCTCCGACCTTTTCTTCGCCCAGGTGTACGACGAACTCCGGGCCATCGCCCACGCGCGGATGCGCGGGGAAAGGGCCGGCCACTCGCTGCAGTCGACGGAGCTCGTTCACGAGGCATACATGCGCCTGAAACCGGCCGACGGCGGCCTGTGGGAAAGCCGCGGCCACTTCTTCGCCGCGGCCGCCGAGGCGATGCGCCGCATCCTGATCGAAAGAGCCCGCGCCAAAGGGCGGCTCAAGCGCGGCGGCGACGCGGAAGGCCGGCCGGCGCCGCGCGTCAGCCTGAACCTCGACGAAGTGGCCGCCCTGGCCGACGACGAGGATCCCGATACCATCCTGGCCCTGGACGACGCCATCGAGCGGCTGTCCGGAAAGGACGCCCGCGCCGCGCAGACGGTGCGCCTGCGCTTCTACGCCGGGCTCAGCGTGGAGGAAGTGGCCGAAACTCTCGGAACGTCGCGCCGCACGATACTTCGCGACTGGGCGTTCGCCCGGGCCTGGCTCTACGGAGAGTTGTCGAGGGGGTAGTCGGGCCGCGACCGCATGGCCTGAAGCTCCGGGTAGCGGGCCACATCGTCCTTTCCGGCCCCGCTTGTCACCGCGGCGCGCAGCGTCTCGATCGCGCCGGGCGCGTCCCCGGACAGCCAGCGCACCGACACCCAGCAGAGCCAGGCGTCGACGAGATCCGGGTCGTTCTCCGGCGCCTCGCCGCGGCGCATCCGGAACGCGGCGGCCATGAGCGACTCCGCCGCGGCGGCCTGCCCAGCGCGGGCGAGGATCCGGGCGCGACCCATCAGGCACTCGCCGTGAAACGGCCGCGTTCCGGTGTTGCTCGAGTCGAGGGCGGCCAGAGCCTGCACGAACAGGGTCTCGGCTTCGGCGTAACGTCCGAGGTCCAGGCAGAGATTTCCATGGTCGCGCCGCGCCAGCGGAGACAGGATCGTCCGGTCGTTGACCCGGTCGAACACCGCTATGGCGTCCCGGAACAGCGAGTCGGCCGCACCGGACCGGCCGGCGTTCACGTGGTAGCGGGCCAGGTTGGCCATGGCCTCGCCGTTCCGGAAATGGTCCGGCCCGAGGTCGGCCCGGTACAACGCCAGGGCTTCGACCATCGCCGAAACCGCATCCCCGTTCCGGCCCCCCTTGTCGTAGTGGTCCGCGAGAATGCACAGCTCGTAGGCCAGCTGTTCCCCGCGCGTTACCCTGGCCCGGAGGATCCCGATCGCCTCCTCCTGGGCGGCGATCGCTTCGGCGTACCGCTCCACGCCGGCCAGCGCGTCGGCCATGGCACTCAACGGGCTGACGATGAACGGGTGTCCCGGCGGATAGATCTTCCGGGCCAGGTCGAGCCCCAGCCGCGCTTCGTCGAGCGCTTCGTCGGAGTGGCCGAGCGCCGCGCAAATCCGTGATATCTGCCCGTGCAGCCCGGCCTCCCGCATCGTTTCGCCGGCCTGACGGGCGAACTCGATCGCCTTGCGGTACGCCGCCTCTCCGGCTTCCAGTTCCATCTTCCAGTTGGCCAGCACGCCCTTCTGTCCGTACGCCCGGCTGAGCATCGACGCATCCGGATCCGGCACGGACTCGCCGGTTGCGATCGCCAGGTCGAGCAGCGAGTCCGCGGCGGCCACGTCGCTCGCCTCCATGGCCAGCCGCCCCTTGCGGTAGAGGAGCATCGCCAGGAGGGCGGGATCCCCGGTCGGCGCCCCTCGCAGCAGGGCAAGGGCGCGATCCACCGGGGCGGCGATGCTGTCGGGGCGCCCGGCCATGCTGAACGCGTTGGCCAGCTTGTCGAGGTAGCGGGCCACCTCCACGTCGTCGCGCGGGCGCGCGCTCTCCGTGACGGCCAGGGCCTTGCGCGTCAGGCGCAGCCCCTCGTCGAACTCGGTGAGATTGAGGTACGAGTCGCTGATGGCGCCAAGCAGCCGAGCCCGGACGCGGGCGTCGGCGGTCGTGTCGGCCTCGATGCGGCGCGTTCCCTCATCGAGAAGCTGTCGCACCGTGAGCGAATCCCCGGCGCCGCCCGGGCTCGACGCGTGGAAAAGTCCGACCAGGAAGTCGGCCACCTGCTTCGACGACTCCGCTTCGCGCCGCGCCGCCCGCTCGGCCCGGACCGCGCGGCCGAAACCGACCGTCGCCGCGATGCCGCCGGCCACGACGGCCAGGAACACGAGCGCGGCCGCCGTCACGCCCACGCGGTGCCGCCGCGCGTACTTGCGCAACCGGTACAGCGTGCCGGGAGCGGCCGCCATTACCGGCTCGTGATCGAGATGGCGCCGGATGTCGGCCGCCAGTTCCGATGCCGAGGAGTAGCGGCGCTCCGGTTCCCGCTCCAGCGCCTTGAGCGTGATCCACTCCAGCTCGCCGCGGAGCGACCGGACGAGCGTGCGCGCGTCCGTCGACCGGTTCCGCGCGATCTCCCCGGTGTCGACCCGCGACACGCGGACCGCCGGCGGCGTCGGGTCCTCGAGCAGGAGCTTCACCGTGTCGAGCCAGGAGGCGGTGCGCAGGCGGATCCGGTCGACGGGGAGGTCGCCGGCGAGGAGCTCGTAGAGCAGCGCGCCGAGGGAATAGATGTCGGTCCGGGTGTCCACCGGGGCCGCCACCGCGCCGAGCTGCTCCGGGCTCATGTAGCCGGCGGTGCCGATGACGGTTCCTTCCTTCGTCATCGTGGCGCCGTCGACCCTGGCTTCGCCGGTGGCCTTGGCGGTGCCGAAGTCGATGACCCGGACCGCCGCCGTGCCGTCGCGCCGCGCCACGAGCACGTTCGACGGCTTGATGTCGCGGTGGATCACCCCCTTCTGGTGCGCGTGCTGGACGGCGTCGCAGGCCTGAAGGAACAGCTCCAGCCGGTCACGGAGCGACAGCCTCTCGGCGTCGGCGAAGGCCGTGATCGGCAGGCCGGGCACGTATTCCATGGCA
This sequence comes from uncultured bacterium, assembly GCA_964596775.1. GTDB lineage: Bacteria > Eisenbacteria > RBG-16-71-46 > JABDJR01 > JAWXBZ01 > CAZQVN01. Next base: position 20,520 of record CAZQVN010000058.1, on the reverse strand, counting down.
AAGTAGGGGCGCCCGGCGTCGGTCTCGCCGGCCTCGAACACGTGGGCGATGCCGGGGTGATCCATGAGCGCCAGCGCCTGCCGCTCCGAGGCGAAGCGCGCCAGGACCTGCCGCGTGTCCATCCCCGGCTTCACGAGCTTCAGCGCCACCTGCCGGCGGATCGGGTGTTCCTGCTCGGCGAGATACACGACGCCGAAGCCTCCCTCGCCGAGGACCTCGACCAGGCGGTACGAGCCGATGACGGTGCCTGCCTCGGGCACGTGCGGATCGGCGAGAAACTCGCCCGAGGCATCGGAGGAATTGAGCAGGGCTTCCAGTTCGGCCCGCAGTTCCGGCGCGTCGCCGAGTTCCCGGTCCAGGAACCCCGCGTGTTCGGAGCGCGGCAGGGCGCTCGCTTCGTCGAACAGGCGGCGGAGCCGAATCCAGTGTTCGTCGGTCATGGATCACAACCTCCGGAATGCCGCGTTGCGGGTGCGGAGGATCCGTCCGCGTTGAGCCCGGGCCGTGCGGAGTGTACACCGGCGGGATCGCCGGTGATCAACCTCGGCGGTCGCCGCGACGCCCGTTGCTCGACGGCGTCGGGAGCGCCGGGCACGGGTCGTCCCGGCCCCGGACCGGCGTCACCCGCACGGTGTCACCCCGGGCGCGTCGATGGCGCATGGAGGGGTGCGGGCGGGGCCGTCGGCCCCGTCCCGCCGGCGGCTCATCTCCCGGAGGTCCTGATGCAGTGCTTGAAGATGTCGTGCAAAGTCTATATTCAGCATATGGTTATGATTTTGGTTGCACTGCTCGTCGCAACGCCCTTCGGCCCGGCCCGCGGGCAGGCCATCCGCGAGGACATCCAGGTGACGAACGGCCCCGTTCTCTGTTCGGCCGTGTCGGGGAACACGCTCTACGTGGGCGGCGACTTCACCCAGGTCGGCCCGGCGACCGGCGGTTTCGTGGCCACCGACGCGGCCACCGGCGCCCTCGTCGCCGGACCTCCGAAGGTCAACGGCAACATCAACGCGATGGTCCCGGACGGCTCCGGCGGCTGGTTCCTCGGCGGCTATTTCACGACCGTGGGCGGGCTGCCGCGCTCGAACCTCGCCCATGTGCGGTCGGACAACACGGTGTCCCCCTGGGCGCCCGACGCCGACAACCCCGTTTCGACGCTGGCGGTGTCCGGCCCGACGGTCTACGTCGGCGGCGACTTCTCGAACGTGGGGGGACAGCCCCGCAACCGCATCGCGGCCGTCGACGCCGTGACCGGGGCGGCGACCGCCTGGAATCCCGGCGCCAACCAGTCGGTCCAGAAACTGGCGGTGAGCGGCACGACCGTCTACGCATCGGGATTCTTCACCACGATCGGCGGGCAGCCACGGCAGTACCTGGCGGCGCTCGACGCCACCGTGAACACGAACAACGCCACCGCCTGGAACCCGAATCCGAATTCGCTGGTGGACGACATCGCGGTCAGCGGCGCGATCGTCTACGTCGGCGGATCGTTCTCGAACATCGGCGGAAAGGCCCGAAATTGCATCGCCGCCCTCGACGCCGGAGTGAACGTCAACAATGCCCGGGCGTGGAACCCGAACGCCGGCGGAGGTTTCGTCTACGCCGTCGCCGTCAGCGGCACCACCGTCTATGCGTGCGGGTCGTTCACGACCATCGGAGGCCAGGCGCGCAACCGTATCGCGGCGCTGAGCGCCACCACCGACACGCTGAACGCCACGTCGTGGAATCCGGGCTCCAATTCAACGGTGTCGGATCTCGCGGTCATCGGCAACATGGTCTACGCGGGCGGGCTGTTCACGAGCATCGGGGGCGCAAGCCGGAACCGGGTGGCGGCACTGGACGCCGCCGTCAACACGAACAACGCCACGGCCTGGAATCCGAACCCGGGGAACTACGTGTCCACGTTCGGATTGAGCGGCGGCCGCGTCTTCATCGGGGGCAACTTCACCACGATCGGCGGCATCACCCGCAACCGGGCTGCGGCGTTCGACCTCACGACCGGCCTGCCCACCGCCTGGAATCCGAATGCGAACGAGCGGGTCTACGCGCTCGCTGCCGCCGGCGGCACGGTCTACATGGGGGGGCAGTTCAGCAACATCGGCGGCCAGACCCGGTTCAACATCGCGGCGGTGAACGGAGCGACCGGAACGGCCACCTCCTGGAACCCCACGGCGTCGAACATCGTGCGCGCCTTCGTCCTCTCCGGCACCACGCTCTACGTCGGCGGCGACTTCGGGACGATCGGCGGCCAGGGCCGGAACCGGATCGCCGCGCTCAACACGACGACCGACACGAACAACGCCACCGCCTGGAATCCGAACTCCAATGGAATCGTCCGCGCGCTGGCCCTCTCCGGCACCACGCTGTACGCCGGCGGCGACTTCAACTTGATCGGCGGCCAGCCCCGCCAGCGGCTCGCGGCGCTCAGCACGCAGGTCAACACGAACAACGCCACGCTCTGGAATCCCGACGTGGGGATGGGCACGACCGGACCGCCCGTGGTCAATGCGCTCGCCGTGAGCGGCGCGACCGTGTACGCGGGCGGCGATTTCCACTTCATCGGCGGCCAGCTGCGCGATTTTCTCGCCGCGATCGACGCGACGACGGACGTCAACAACGCCACGGCGTGGAATCCCCAGCCGGACGGTTACATCCACTCCCTGGCGGTCGACGGATCGACGATCTACGTGGGCGGCTCGTATCTCACGATCGGCGGCCAGCCCCGCAGCGGCCTCGCCGCCCTCGACGCCACGGTCAACGTGAACAACGCCCTGGCCTGGAACCCCGTCACCCGCGACATCCGCACCATCACCCTGGACGGCTCCACCGTGTACGCCGGCGGCTATTTCGTCCGCGCCGGCACGACGGCCCAGAGCTACACGGCCGTGATCACCGCCGCGCTGAGCGGGGCGCCTGAAGGTGCGTCACCGCCGGCGCTCCGGCTGCTCGTGACCAACAGTCCCAACCCGTTCGGCGCGTCCACGCGGATCCGCTTCGTCCTCGCGGAGCCGGCCGCGGTGACCCTCACCGTTCACGACGTGAGCGGGCGGAAGGTAGCCACCCTGATCGAGGGGGAGCGCCTCGCCGCCGGAGGGCACGAGGTCGGTTTCGACGCCGGCGGGCTCGCGGCGGGCGTGTACGTCTGCCGGATCGAGGCCGGGGGGCAGGCGGATGCGCGGCGGATCGTCCATGTCCGGTGATGAAGCCGACGCGCTTCGGCGAAGCCCGCTGATCACCGGCGGACCACCGGCCGACGCCGGACCGTCCGGGATCCCTCTCGAATCCCGGACGGCCGACGCCGGTCGCCTGGATCAGTTGCAGGGGTCCACGTTGTTGTCCACGAGATTGCCGGCGCCGAGGATCATGTTGTTGGTGCCGCAGTTCTTGATCAGGACGTTCGGGTACTGCCCCATGGAGACTGTGTTCTCGTACGAGGCGGGGGTCAGGAATCCGAACCGGTAGGTGTCTCCGGTCAGTTCGATGTCGTAGGTCCCGTTGCCGGAACCGGAATTGTTGACGAGATGGTTCCGGTTCGCGTTGTCGATGACCAGGAGCCCGGTCGTGAAGTTGCCGGTGCTGACGTTGTCGCGGACCTGCCACTGCGTGCAGGCACGGTCCGCGCCGACCAGGTTGCCGCCGATCTCGAACCCTCCCTGCGGCACCGTGCAGAGGATGAGACCGACGAAGTTTCCGCTGACGTTGTTGCCGGTGGCCCGCCCCTTGGCGTCGCAGCACCAGATGCCGAACAGGGCGTTGGAGGCCGTGTTGTTCTCGAGAATCACGCCGCGGCCGTTCATGGAGACGATCCCGAATGCGCTCTCGACCGCCCCCGTCAGCCAGTCGGAGGTTACGGCGATGGAGTTGCCGCTGATGCGGGCGAAATCTCCCCGGTGGATGATGACGCCGAACTGGACGTTCGTCATCACGTTGTCCTTCACCAGGACGTGGGACGAGTTTTCAATGAGGACACCGGTTCCGAGGGTGGCGCCGCCCGGGCCCTGAATCGTCAGACCGCTGATCGAGACGTTGGACGTTCCCTTGACATGAAAGGCCCCGCTGATCGCTTCCGGAGCGGTGGGGCTGGGGGCGTCACCGCTCTCCAGAACCGCTCCCGCCTCCCCGACGATCGACACCGGGTTCGTCACGAGGACCGTTCCGTTTTCGGTATGGGTTCCGGCGGCCAGGATCACGGTGCCGTTCCGGCCGGCGGCGGCGATCGCCGCGGCCAGCGCGTCGACCGATCCGGCCGGTACGGTCACCGAGGCGGCATTCGGATTCAATCCGGGGGCAACGGCGGCTCCCGGGGCACCCGAATCGAGAGGGGCGGTCAGGTCGTTGCCGCAACCGAGGATGAGCGTAAAGGCGGCGAGGGCGGGAAGAAACGTCGAGCGGCGCATGAGTGTCCTCCGGTGTGGTGAGGGTAAACGAGAGACGCGTCGGAAGGCGGCCGTGCCGCTCCTCCACATTGGGATAACGCCGCGGGGAAGAAATTCGAACAGAATATGATCCGGGGCGGACTACGACCGGCGCGATCTCGCCCGTTTCGCCATCGCTTCGGCCAGCCGGGTCAGCGCCCGGTTGATCGCCACGCGCGCCGCGTCGGGGGACGGTTTTCCGAGCAGCCGGGCGGCGCTCTCGAAGTCGAGCTGCAGGTCGACCCGGGCCACGATCGCTTCGCGGTCGGCCGGCTTCAGGCTCCGGAGCGCTTCCTCGTAGAGGTCCTGGGTTTCCCGGCCGATAAGCTCGTCGATCGCGCTCGGCGATCCGTCGGCGCCGAGATCATGGTCGTCCGACGACACCCGCTCCGGGCGCACGTTGGCCCGGCGGATCTCGTCGCGGATCCGGTTCATCAGGCCTCGCTGCAGGTAGGCCTCGAACGCCGCCTCGTGACGGATCTCGAACTCCTCGATCCGCTGCAGGGCCCGGATCACCGTTTCCTGGACGAGGTCGTCGGTGTCGAGCAGGGTCCGGGCCCGGGGCGGCAGGCGACCCGAAGCCCAGTGCGTCAGGGGATCGATGAGCCGGTCGCAGAGCTCGTTCAGCGCCGCCGGGTCGCCGGCCTTGGCCCGCCGGAGGAGTTCGGCGTTCGGGTGTTCCGCGCTCACAGCGTGGCCATCCTTTTCCGCGCGTCGGCGGGTTGCGGCAGCTCCGGATCCGCCTTCGACCAGGCGTCGAGAAACAGGCGGAACTGTTCCTTCGCCTCGGCCTTCCGCCCCATCTCCTGGTAGACGATGCCGAGCCGGTAGCGGTCGATGGCGTGACCGGCGTAGCGGCGGAGGATGTCTTCGTAGATCGCCGCGGCTTCGGCGGGGCGGCTGGACTTGTGGAGGGCTTCGGCGAGGAGGTCGTGGTGAAGAATATGCTGCCACCCCGGGAAGACTCCGTTTCTCAGTGCCTCCTCAACGGAGCGGATGGCGTCTCCGTGGCGGTTCGCACGAAGCGCCAGCATGGCCTCCCACCTTCGAAAGACCCTCAGCTGAAAGCAGCTCCGGAACTCCGGATCCGCGCGGGTTCTTTCGAGAAGTTCTCCCGCTGCTTCCGTCTCGCCGAGATCAACCAGCCTGGAAAACTCGAGAGATGTCCTGTAGAAGCGGGCATGGCCCTCCAGGGGATCCGAGCTCAGCGCTTCATACAGGTCCATGACGAAAGGCTGAAGTCCGGTTGCCTGCGCCTGGCCCAGGGCCAGGCCGATCACGCCATCCCGGACACCTGGCTCGGAAGACGCCTCGAAAACCCGCCGAAAGACGGCCAGGCTCTCCTTCAGTCGTCCGGTCTCCATCAGGAGTCCGGACAGCACGGGGAGCGGGTAGATCGAAACGGTGTATTTGGACCGCTCCTCATCGTTGAGTCCGGGCTTTGTCAGAAGGGCTCTGGCCTTGTCCATGGCGCCGCCCAGATTGCCGCGGGCGTAGGCGATCCAGACGGGGAACATGTCGAGGTAGATCGATCCACCGTACTCGGCGATCCGGGCCGTGGCCGTCTCCGCACTGTCGGGAAGCCCGACATGAAGGTAGAACAGGGCAAGATCGTCCCAGAACTCGGGGCTTCGCGGGTGTTCCCGGAGAATGGAACGCAGAATCCGGATCCCTTCTTCGGGGCGACCCAGCGAAACAATCGTCCTGGCCTTCCGTGCCAGCAGGTCGACGTCGTTCGGGTACAGATCGAGGCCGCGCTCCAGGACTTCTTTCGATTCGCTCAGACAGTTCGTGTACCAGTAGATGTAGGACAGATCACGAAGGGAGTACAGGTCATCCGGCCAGCGATCAAGGATAGTCCGATACGACGTTACAGCGAGCGGCAGTTTTCCATCCTTGACGGCGATCACCGCATCCAGCCGCATCCTGTCGCGGGGGTCCAGTCGATGCCTCAGCAGCCAGGCTCTGTTCAGCACCTCGATGCCGCGCTCCATCCTGAAGTTCACGATCGCGAGCGAGCCCAGCTCCAGGTAGGCCTGCGCGAACGTGGAGTCGAGCGCGATGGCCCGCTCGAAGTCGACCATCGCCTCGCCCGGAAATTGTGCCCTCTGCAACTGTCCCTTCACGTACTCCCGCCACGCACCCGGGTGGATGCCTGCCATCGCCGCGGCCGCCGGGTCCAGGGGATCGGGCGGACGCCCCCCGGGCGTCTCGATCAACGGGAAGACCGAGGCGACGACCGTGCCGGTCGCTTCGCCGAGGGTCGCTCCTTGAACGACCTTCGTCCCCAGCGTTTCCCCCTTCTTCGGCTCGATCAGCCGCCATACGATCTCGGCGCCCTCGTCGCGGCGGCGGAACTCTCCGGTGAGGAACACACCGGCACCGGCTTTCCGGGCCAGGCTGAGCGCCTGGTCCGACGCCACGCCCGGCCCTCCGTCCGGGAACATCCGGCGATGCAGATCCGCAATGTACTCCGGGCTCAGGATCCGCAGCCCCGCGGAGCGGGAAAACCCGGCGTGCAGCAGCGCCGTGACCTCCGCCGACGAAATCGGATCGGCTTCCGGTGCCAGGTCCCGAAAGGGGAGGATCGCCAGGACGACCCTCGGGGGCGGCCCCGTCGTTTCGGCGTCGCGCCGTGCCGTCAGCAAGAACGCGCCGGCCAGGACCGCGATCAGGACCGCGGCGCCGATGAAGTAGCCGCCGGGGACCCGCCGGGTCGCGCCGGAGGCGACGGGCATCGCCGGGACGACGGGCCTGGCCGCAGGCGTTGCGCCCGAAGCGGCATGCGTGTCTCCGCCATGCGCCGCGACCGGCGACCCTTCCAGATCCGCCATGAGTCCCACAACGTCCGCGTAGCGGTCCTCCGGATTCTTCTGCAGGCACCTCCGGACCACGCGGGCCAGGTCGGGCGGCACGCCGTCGGGAAGCGGGCGGGGCGACTCGTGCAGGATCCGGTAGATCGCCGCGATGTTCGACTCCGCCGCGAACGGCAGCCGGCCGGTGAGGCACTCGTACAGGACGACGCCGAAACTCCAGAGATCGCTCCGGCGGTCGACGCCGTCGTCCGACACCTGTTCCGGACTCATGTAGGCCACGCTTCCGGTGATCATTCCGGCGCGGGTCACTCTGGAGTCGTCGAGTTCCTTCGTCAGGCCGAGGTCGAGGAGTTTCACGCCGCCTTTGCGTTCGAGCAGGATGTTGGCGCTCTTCACGTCCCGATGGACGAAGCCCCGGTCATGGATGAACTTCAGGGTCGGCAGGAGACCACGGGCCAGCGCCATCACCCGGTCGGCGGGCAGGGGACCGGGCTCGAGAAGGACGGCGAGCGAGTCCCCGTCCACGTACTCGAGGACGAGGAACGGCCGGCCGTCGTTTTCCTGGTAGTCGTGGATGGAAGCGAGGCCGGGGTGGGTCAGTTCGGCGGCCGCCGTCGCCTCGCGCTGGAATCTTCGGCGGATCTCCTCGACGCGGACGAGATCCGGCTGGATGAACTTGAGGGCCACCAGCCGGTTGAGCCGGGTGTCGCGGGCCAGGTAGACCTGCCCCATACCCCCCTCACCGAGGAGTCGGAGCAGGGCGAAGCGGGAAGGAACGGTGACGTCCATCGAATCGGGGTCTCCAGCCAGCGGCGTCTGGAAAGAAACGAAACAGGACTTGAAACGGGATCAGTATAAGACTTGAGCGACGGCCGACAAAGCCGGATAAAAACAGTGGAATATCCCCCCGGAAACGGATAGATTGAATCAACGCTCCGACGCCCCGGAAGGTCCGATCCGGGTCTCCTGCATGCGGCGGCGCGGATCATCCCCGTCGACCTCCCCGATGGACAGCTCTCTGGCACCACCACACCCGGCCCGGGATGCGTGTCGCACGCCGTGACGCCCCTTCCGGTCCACGAATCCGGTTCTCATGTCCCGGAGTCGGCTCCGGACGTTTGCGACCAGGAGGAGCACCTCATGCACGTGGCGTCTCGAAGAGAATTCCAGCTGTTTCTGTCCCGGTTCACCATGGGGGCCGCCATCGTGGCGGCACTGCTGGCCGCCGCACCGGCCGGCGCCCAGCTCGTGAACCCCGCCTTCGACTCCGGTCCCGCCGGACCGGTGGGAAATTTCGGCACGGTTGTCGGACCTCCCGCGTCCTACGGTTTCTGGGGCGCCGAGGCCGCCGACATCACGAACGTGACCACCTGCGGCACGGGGCCGCGCAGCAACCCCTACATGCTGCGGCTCAACGTGGGCGGAGGGTCCCACAGCCAGGCCTGGCAGGCGGTCGACGTGTCGAGCGGGCCGCCGACGCTGGTCAGCCTCCGCGCGTGGGGCAACACGTGCTCCACGACGCCGGGCTCCACGATCGGCGTGGACATCCGCACGTTCAACAGTCCGAACGGCTGGCCCACGCACACGCTCCTGGTCAACACGAGCCTGGCGCTGGATGCGGACGCGGGCACCTGGCAGCAGGTGGCGTTGAACTGCGTGGCCATTCCGGCCGACACGAAGTACATCCTGGCCCAGGTGTTCCTCGTGAATGCGACGTCCGGCAACGTGCCGGCCTACATCGACGACGTGGAGCTCATCTTCGACCAGGGCTGCCCGACGCCGGTCGAGAGTTCGACGTGGAGCCGGATCAAGTCGGTCATGAGATCGCGATAGGAGTCGTTCGCGGAAAGATGTGAGCGTTGCCGCCGGTCTGCGGACCGGGCCGGCGGCAATGCGGTTTTACCCTCCGCCCCCCATCCTCTCCATCCAATCCTCCAGTATCGCCCGCAACGATTCCTCCAGCGACCTCTCGATCCGCCATCCGGTGTCGGTGCGCAGCCGCCGCGCCGAGCCGCAGCGCACGAGCGCCTGGCCCGGCCGCGCCAGGTGTTCCGGCTGCACGACTTCGGGGGCGATGCCGGCTGCCTTGAAGTAGAGGTCGAGCATCTCGCGCAGGGCGCGCGGCCGCCCGGAGGCGATGTTGTACACCTGTCCGGGCGTTCCCTTTTCCAGCGCCAGGCGGATCCCCTCGATGCCGTCCCGCCAGTCGACGAAGTCGCGTTCCACGCGGAGGTCGCCGACCTCCATCACCGGTTCCTGGATGCCGAGCTTGATGGCCGCTGCCTGCCTGCCGAAGGAGGACGCCACGAACCGCTCGTCCTGGCCCGGGCCGATCAGGTTGAACAGGCGGACGCGCACGACCGGCAGCCCCCAGGTGGCATGCCAGGCCACGCCGATCGCTTCCTGGGCCATCTTCGCGGCGGCATAAGGGTTTTCGGGGGATTGCGGCGTGTCCTCGTCGAATGGCAGTCGTTCAGGGTCGGGGCGATAGGCATCAGCCGTGGCGGCGAGCAGCACGCGCGGGGGAGTGTCGAGCGACCGCGCCGCTTCGAGCACGTTGACCGTGCCGCCCACGTGGATGTCGAAGGTGGCGCGCGGGTCCTTCTTCGAGTCGGGAACGAACGAGGGGCCGGCCAGGTGGTAGATCGCTTCCGGCTCGAGCCCGGTGATGGTGCTGCGCACGGCGGCCGCGTCCGTCACGTCGAACCCGGTGGCCCGCGACGCGCCCGTCACATCATGGCCGAGTTCGGAAAGCCGTGCCGTGAGATGGCGCCCGAGAAACCCGGACGCCCCGGTGATCAGGATGCGCATGGAGTCACGATCGGGTCGAGGTTGGAGGTGCGGCCGGAGCCCGGCGGTGTGTCGCGGGCGGCGGTCCGAACGTGGCCCGCCGTCAGGCGGCGATCCGCGTCGCGGCCTTCCGTCCCGTTTCCGCCTCGAGCCGGGCGATGTCCGCGCGGACCATCTCCTCGATCATCTGGCGGAATGTCGTGGCCGGTGTCCAATCCAGGATCTCCTTCGCCTTCGAGGCGTCGCCGACGAGCAGGTCGACTTCGGCGGGGCGCAGAAACGCGGGATCCTCGACGACGAACTCCTGCCAGGAGAGGCCCGCCACGTCGAACGCCGTCTCCACGAGCTGCCGCACGGTGTGCATGACGCCGGTGGCGATGACGAAGTCCTTCGGCGAGTCCGTCTGCAGCATCCGCCACATCGCGTCCACGTAGTCCGGAGCATAACCCCAGTCGCGCCGCGCTTCCAGATTGCCGATGCGCAGTTCCGAGGACAGCCCGAGCGCGATCCGCGCCACGCCGTCCGTCACCTTGCGGGTCACGAACTCCCTGCCGCGCCGCGGCGACTCGTGATTGAAGAGAATGCCGGACACCGCGAACAGGTCGTACGACTCGCGGTAGTTCACGGTGATGAAGTGACCGTACGCCTTGGCCACGCCGTACGGGCTCCTCGGATAGAACGGCGTGTCCTCGTCCTGCGGCGTCTCGCGGACCTTGCCGAACATCTCGCTGGAGGAAGCCTGGTAGAACTTCGCGTTCGGCGCGGTGAGGCGCACGGCCTCGAGCATCCGGGTGACGCCGGTGGCCGTGTACTCCGCGGTCAGGACCGGCTGCTGCCACGACGTGGGAACGAACGACATCGCGGCCAGGTTGTAGATCTCGTCCGGCTTCTCGGTTTCGAGGATGCGCACGAGCGAAAGCTGGTCGAGGAGGTCCCCCTGGACGAGCTTGATCGAGTCTTTCAGGTGCTGGATGCGTTCGAAGTTTTCCGTGGAGGCCCGCCGCACCATCCCGGTGACGTCGTAGCCCTTGGCCAGCAGAAATTCCGCCAGGTACGATCCGTCCTGGCCGGTGATGCCGGTAATGAGTGCCTTCATCGGGTTCCCCCCATTGAGGTGTGTCCCTGTCCTATCGGCAGGGGAGGGGGGGAGCTTTAGGGGATTCGGGGGTTTTCGCCCGGGGGCCGGCCATCTAACGGTCCAGCCGCACCCCGACCCCCAGCGTCAGATTCCGTCCCGGCATGTCGATCCCCGACCCGTGAACCCGGTAATTCCTGTCGAAGACGTTCTCGAGCCCGGCCCGGAGCACGAGATCCGGTGACACGGGCCACGCGCCGCGCAGGTGCAGGACCGCGTACCCCGGCGTTCCGCCTTCTGGGATGCGCGTGTCGCGAAGATCGTCCGGCGACAGCCGGTCCGCCTTCGCGGCGCAGGCCACCGCTGCCTCGGCCCATCCCGTCGCGATCTCCCGGCGCAGCGCCAGCGACCCGCGTAGCGGCGGCGTGCGGGTCAGCGGGTCCTTCGTCTCCCGGTTCTGGCTGAACGTGTACGACACGCTGCCGCGCGCCGACCAGCGTTCGGCCGGGCGCCACGATCCGGACACCGACGCGCCGGCCAGGTCGGCCCGCCCCTGGTTCGTCTGGTGGAACACCGGCTCTCCGTTCAGCGAGTCGGCCCCGTTGAACGTGGTGGGGGTGCGCTCCAGCACGTCCTCGATCCGCGTGGCGAACAGCGTGACCACGCCGTGCTCCCGGTCCGTCCTCCCGGCAAGTTTCAGCCCCGTCTCGAGCGTGATGCTCTTTTCCGGCCCGAGGTCCGGGTTCGGCACGTCGTACCCCTTGTTCGTGAGGCCGAGCGCCATCGCGTCCTCCATGTTCGGCGCGCGGAACGCCTGGGACAGCGCCGCGAACACCGAGTGACCCTTGCCGAACGACTTCCGGATCTCACCGGCCCCGGTCACGTTCCTGTTGTCGAGTACGACGCGGCCGAAATCCCCCTGGGGCGTGCCGGAAAGCCGGAACAGCGACCCCCTGAGCGAACCCGAGACCATGACATCGGGGCGGAGGGAGTGCTGCAGGCGCAGGAACAGCCCGCCGGAGGTGTGACGGCCGTCATCCGGCAGCTTGCCGGGGCGCTCCTCGTAGACGCCCGTGTCGAGCCGGTGCAGGTTCGCCCGGCTGTCCACGAAGTCCCAGTACACGTCGGCGCCGTAGGTGGCGATCGTCTTCGGATCGGTCACCGAGCGCGCCTCGATGGAGAGGCCGATCGTCTCCGCGTCGTCAAGCTCGTTGATTTCCTGCGTGGTCTTCGTGGCCGAGATCGTCCGGCGCCCTTCCTTCTGGCGATTCCACGACAGGGTGACCCGAAGCGCCTGCGCCACCGGGTCCAGCGCGCGCGTGTCGTAGCGGAGAAACGCCAGTTCCCGGTTCTGCGGGTCGTAGAAGTTCACGCTGTCGCGTCCGGCCACGATCCGGTCGGTGCGCGGCACGTCCTCCTGGCGCGTCGTCTGGTAGGCCGCCGTGAACGTGTGCCGTGTTTCCGGCTTCCAGACGACCCGCGCGTTCGATCCCCACTCGGAGAAGCCGGTATGGAACTGAGTATCGCCGCCCCCGGCGCGGAAGTCGTTCAGGTCGCGCACCGCGCCGCCGACGAGCACCGCAAACCGCGGCGAGAACGCACGGTTCAGCGTGAGAATGTGCGTCATGCTCCCCTCGGCCGATGTCACCGTGCCCGCGTATTCGAGCTCCGGGCGCTCCGCCGACGGTTCCTTGCCGACCACGTTGACGACTCCGCCCAGTGCGTCGCTGCCGAACAGCGCGGAACCGGGCCCCGGGAGGACTTCGATGTGATCCAGGACGTCGGGGCCGACCGTGTTCAGGTACTGGTTGACGCCGAGCCGGAACGTGCTGTTGTTGAGACGGATCCCGTCCACGAGCATCAGCACCCGGTTGCCCGCGAGGCCCCGGAGAATCGGTGATCCGCCCCCGAGCGACGTTTTCTGGAGATGCACTTCCGCCGCCTCGTTCAACGCGTCCGCCGTGCCCATGGCAAGCCGTTCGCCCGCTTCCTGCCCCCCGACGACGCGCGCCTCGCGCGGGCTGTCGACGATCAGGGTGCGGGTCCGTGACGCAGACACCTCGATTTCGCCGATCTCGACGACCCGGGGGAGCGTGTCGGGAGCGGCCGCACGCGAAAGCGAGTCCGGTTCCGCAGCGGACAGGGTGGATGGAACGACTGCAAGAAAGGTCAGGATCGGCAACAGACGCGGCAGACGCACGATGCCCAAGGGGGTGCCTCCTCGATATGGGTATGCCGGGGATTATCGTCAGGAACGGTCAGCAGCCCACAACTTTACTCGAAGCGCGCACCTCCGTATACTCCCGCGCCTATGAATTCCCCAACGATTCCGCCGTTTCAGGAGATGCTCCTCCGCCTCGAACGCTTCTGGTCGGACTACGGCTGCACGCTCGTGCAGCCCTACCCGTCCGAGGTGGGGGCCGGCACGTTCAATCCGTCCACGTTCCTCCGGGCGCTCGGTCCCGAACCGTGGAACGTGGCCTACGTGGAGCCGTCGCGCCGCCCGAAGGACGGCCGCTACGGCGAGAACCCGAACCGCCTCCAGAACTTCTACCAGTACCAGGTGCTCCTGAAGCCGGCGCCCGACGACGTCCTGGCCCTCTATGAAAAGAGCCTCGAGGCGATCGGCATCGACCTGACCCGCCACGACCTCCGTTACGTGGAGGACGACTGGGAAAGCCCGACGCTCGGCGCCTGGGGCCTAGGGTGGGAGGTGTGGCTCGACGGCATGGAGATCACCCAGTTCACCTACTTCCAGCAGGTGGGCTCGGTGGACCTCGACCCGATCTCGGCGGAGATCACCTACGGCATTGAGCGGATCGCCACGTATCTTCAGGGCGTTCCGAAGGTGATGGATCTCCGCTGGTCGAAGGAGCTGACCTGGGCCGACGTGTTCCTCCGGAACGAAGTGGAGTGGTGCCACTACAACTTCGAGGAGGCGAACACCGAACTCCTGTTCACGCTGTTCACCGCGAACGAAAAGGAAGCGGCCCGGCTGCTCGCGAAGGGGCTCGTGGCGCCCGGCTACGACCATGTCATCAAGTGCAGCCACGCGTTCAACATGCTCGAGGCGCGCGGCGCCATCTCGGTGACCGAGCGCACCGGCTACATCGGCCGCGTGCGGAAGCTGGCCCGCCTGGCCGCCACCGCGTACATCCAGCAGCGCGAAGAGATGGGCCATCCGCTGATCAGGGCGGCGCGATGACGCGCACGTTCCTGCTGGAAATCGGCACCGAGGAGATCCCGGCCGGCTACCTGCCGCCCGCCTCCGCCGCGCTGTCCGATGCTGTGTCGAAGGGGTTCGAGGAGCGGCGTCTCGCCTTCGAGTCGGTCCGGACGTACGCCACGCCGCGCCGGCTGATCGCGGTGGTCGAGGGGCTGGCCGACCGCCAGACCGACCTGGACAAGGAAGTGATGGGCCCGCCGTCCCGCGCCGCGTTCGCGCCGGACGGAACGTTGACGAAGGCCGGCGAGGGATTCGCGCGGTCGCAGGGCGTGGCGCCGGACACGCTCAAGCGTGTGAACACCGAAAAGGGGGAGTACGTCGCCGCGCAGGTTCACGAAACGGGGAAGGCGGTGGCGGAGGTCCTGTCGGCGTGGCTGCCGGAGGTCGTCACCGGGATCGCGTTTCCGAAGACGATGAAATGGCGTGACGAGGACCTGCGCTTCGCCCGGCCGATCCGCTGGCTCGTGGCCCTCCTCGACGCCGAGGTGCTTCCGGTGACGGTGGGGCCGCTCACGGCCGGCCGCGCCACGTACGGTCATCGCCTGGTGAACCGGGGGCCGGTCGACGTGCCCCGCGCCGGCGACATCCTGACGGTTCTCGAGGAGATCGGCGTCATCGCCGACCCGGCCGCGCGCCGGGCCCGCATCGAGCGGGAAGTGACCGCCGCCGCGAAGAAGGCGGGCGGCGCGGTGATCGCCGATCCGCAGCTGCTCGAGGAGGTGTCGTACCTCGTCGAGCTTCCGTCCGCCGTTCTCGGTTCGTTCGACCGGGAGTTCCTCAAGCTGCCGGCCGAGATCATCATCACCGCGATGAAGAGCCACCAGCGCTACTTTGCGCTGGCGGACGCGGACGGAAAGCTGCTGCCGAACTTCATCACGATCGCCAACGGCCGCTGGGCGGACGACAGCCAGGTGGCCGCCGGCAACGAGCGGGTGCTGCGCGCCCGGCTCGCCGACGCGCGGTTCTACTGGGACACGGATCTGAAGGCGGGTCTCGACACGAAGCGCCAGGATTTGAAGAATGTGGTGTGGCTGGAGGGCGCCGGCACGGTGTGGGACCGCTCGGAGCGGATCGCCGCCCTGGTCGGCCGGCTCGGCGCACGGTTCAACGTGTCCGCCGACGAGGCGAAGGCGGCCGCCCGCGCCGCCGAACTGGCCAAGGCCGACCTGGCCACGGAAATGATCAAGGACGGCAAGGAGTTCACGTCGCTGCAGGGGGTGGTCGGGAGCGAGTACGCCAGGGCGTCCGGCGAACCCGACGCCGTGGTGATGGGGATCCGCGAGCACTACGCGCCGCGCGGCCCGTCCGATCCGCTGCCGTCCACGGTGCCCGGGCTCCTGATTTCGCTGGCCGACCGCTTCGACGCGCTGGCCGGCTGCTTCGCCATGGGGCTGATCCCCTCCGGGTCGCAGGATCCCTACGCGCTCCGCCGCGCCGCCAACGGCATCATGCGCATCGTGATGGAGAAGGGGTGGCACGTGACGCTCTCGGACCTGTGCGGCGACGCGCTGGCCGCGCTGCCGGACACGGCGTTCGCGAAGGCGAAGGGAGGTCGCGACGGCGTGCGCGCCCAGGTCCTCGATTTCCTGCGCGACCGGCTGGCCTGGCATCTCCGCGAGTCGGGGATCGCCTACGACGCGGCGGCGGCCACGCTGGCCGCGAGCGCCGACGATCCGGTCGACGCCCGGGCCCGCGCCGCGGCGCTGTCGGCCATCCGCGGCGAGGCGGACCTGGAAAAGCTCGTCGTGGGCTTCAAGCGCGCGGCGAATATCCTGAAGGGTGTCGACGAGGAGGTGCCGGCGCTGACGGACGTCATGATGTCCGGCGCGGAGCCCGCGGAGTTGGCACTGCGCTCCGCCGTAACCGCCGCGCAGGATGAAATCGAAGCGGCCATGAAAGCGGTCGACTACCCACGCGCCGTGAAGGCGTTCCTCACGCTCCGCGCCCCCATCGACGGCTTTTTCGAGGGCGTCATGGTGATGTCGAAGGACGACACCGAGCGCAAGCGCCGCCTGGCGCTGCTCAGGGAAACGAAGGCGCTCTTCGACCGGTTGTACGATCTGACCCAGATCGTGGTGGAAGGGTAGCGGTCCGGCCCTGGACGATCGCCAGGTCAACAATCCTCTTCACGGGAAAACACTGGAGACGATCCTCAAGAGTCTCGTCGACGATCTCGGCTGGGAGGTCCTGGCGGAGAAGATCAGGATCCGGTGTTTTGCGAAGGATCCGTCGGTGCAGTCGAGTCTGAAGTTTCTGAGGAAGACGCCGTGGGCGAGGGAGAAGGTGGAGGGGTTGTATTTGGCGAGGGAGAGGAGGGGGGGGAGGGGTGGGTGAGGAAGGGTTGTGGTTCGGCGCGGTGCGATCGTAACCGGGTGGGACGGCTTGGCAGAATAAATCTGATATCCAGCCCTGTACGTGCGCCAGGAATTCGGGCGCCGTGATGATTAATTCAATCAGTGATTGACTTTGGCATTTGCTTCGCTTATCTGCTATTGGATAATTGAGTTTTGAAGGGGATGGAGAATTGAGTGTTAGGCAGAAGTTGGAACAAGGAGCACGGAGTCATGGCAAAACAAAAGTCATCCAGCACCACCTATACGGGTGCTCGGCGGTGCGCTCACTGTCAGAACATGGCTCCGCACAAGGTCGTCAGTCGCTACGCCAACCTGCGCAGTGATTTTCACGAGGCGGTCGGGGATTACAGCGTCGGCTTTGCATTCGTGATGATTGAATGCCCGGCCTGCAGCAATGTCACGCTCCTTCGTGAGCACTGGCACACCGGTATAGACGATGCGCTTCCACAGGAAGTGGACGTCGTTTATCCAACTCAGCCGCGTCTCACGAGTGGACTCCCAGCCGCCGTCCACACTGCAATCGAAGCTGCAGAAAGAGTGAAGGCGGTCGATGCGAACGCCTACGGGGTTCTTGTTCGAAGAGGTTTAGAAGTCGTATGTCACGACCGAGGCGCACAGGGTAGGAATCTTCACGAGCGACTCAAGGACCTTGGGGATAAGAATGAGATTCCAGCTAGGCTCGTTGACATTGCGCTCGGCCTCAAGAACTTGGGGAACATCGGTGCCCACGCAGGCCTTGGTGATTTGTCTCCACGTGAAGTGCCCCTAATGAGCTCACTGTTTGAAGCCGTTCTTGAGCACGTGTACGGAGCCCCTCACTTAATCGCGATTGTTGAAAAGCGCCTGGCCGAACTCAAGTCTGGACGCGCGGTCAAGAAAGTGCCGGGAAAGAAGACCTCTGCCTAACCTCGGCTTGCAGCCGACGGCGGCGTATGAAATCGTATGGTGCCGGCGGGGCTGAAGCCGGGCGTTAGGCAGAAGAGCGGACGACACAGCGCGTTCCTGGGTGCGTGGTTGAGATGTTAAGCAAGATTAGGTGCCTCTGAAGAAGCGCGAGGTCGCATGAGCACTTTAGATATGACGAAGCTGCCGAACGATCCCTGGGAGCTCCGATCAACAATAATACTCCAAGATATCGATCAGCGGATTCGTGAAGGAATCTCATTTTTGAAGGATGAGTACGACAAGGCGTCTCTGTTTGAGACCTGTCGCCTGTTTGTATTCAGCGATTTGCAGGATGCGCCAAGATCAGAT
Source organism: uncultured bacterium (assembly GCA_964596775.1). Lineage (GTDB taxonomy): Bacteria > Eisenbacteria > RBG-16-71-46 > JABDJR01 > JAWXBZ01 > CAZQVN01. Next base: position 2,593 of record CAZQVN010000058.1, on the reverse strand, counting down.
CTCGGATCGCTCCGTCGCGTGTGGCTGTTCCCGTGGTCAGAGATTGAGCGCGAACTAAACGAGGCCTTGAACCATTCCCTACTTGCATCATACAAGTCGACTTTTGACAACTGCCGCCGAGCCCTCGAATTGGCGGTCGTCGCTGCATACTTCCTCCAGGAAAGAATCCCCGAGCATGAAGCAGCGGAGTGGCTTGCATCAGCGCGCGACACACCGCTTTTCTCGCGCGCCGTGGAAAGTCTACTCAGATGTGACCGCTTTTGCTCGATTAGTCGAACTACGGGTTGGGCCAAGGAACTAAGAGAATTCTACTGGCGGATCTGTGATGTAGTTCACGTGCGCGGCCCAGAGGCAGGTCTTCGAGAGATCCAGCCTTCCCGAATGCAGTACAATGAACTATCGGTGCCAATGTTTGCACCGGGGTCCATGAAGAGAGTCGCGGACACGTTCGTCGAAACAGTCCGCCACGTTGCCACGATAGTGGCGATCGAGAACCCCGTGCTACTCGTAGGGCTGGACATGGAAGATAAGTTTGGTATTAACCCACCTATGAGCGGATTCTTCACTGAAGTCCAGGCGGCGAGGCTAAGAGAACTTCTGTTGCCGTTCTTGCGGTCCGACCTTATTTCCTTGGCCGGACAGGATGGGGAGGTTCAAGCAGTGCGTCAATGGATTGCCGGTCTGCCGGATATTACAGACGAGCAGCTGCTTGAACAGTTTCGTCAGCAAGACGAGTGGATTGAGTCGAGCCAGCAACTTTCGCCTAATGGTGGAGAAGAGCTAGGCTGAGTGTAGAGTCGTTGCCTAAAAGGCGTTAGGCACCTGAGTGTGCACGGACGCGCAGATAGGAGTCTCGTGATGCCTGATCAAGACTTTGCTGCCGGTGCATCAGCAGCCCGAAACAAAGTGGCGAGATACCTCCGTGAACACGGACTCGAAGTTGAGCCGTCCAATTATGGTTGTCCGCCAACAGACGAAGACTTTCTCAGGACTATCCTCGCCGCTGTTCAGGAGGGTGGCCAAAGGCCTGGTTCTGGGCTAGCGATAGTCATCTTTACCTGGTGGCAGAGTCAGTACCAGGTGCCAGTTGCCACGTCCGTTCTAAACTATCTCCGAGAGCACCCCGAACGTCGCCATGACCTGTTCTCTGCAACGTCACTAGGCGGAAGCAACACGTTTTTCCTTGCTGCCAATGAAGCTGGTGAGATTGTTGTACATAGAAAAAAGCACTGGCGAAGCGATGTTGAAGAGTTCGAGACTACGATTCTCTATATCCGATGAGTTAACGTGATGTGTGCCTAACTTGCGGCTGCAGCAGACGGTCAGTCGTGTCACGGCGGCTGCATGGCACCCGCCGCGCCACTCGGCCCGCTGCAGAGCCTGAGTGTTAGATGGCCGAGGACACACCGCAGGGGTGTCGGATGACAGTTTTTCGAGCGACTCCGCGCAATCGCGCCCAACGCAAATCAATGAGCTAGGACCCTATGCCCATCAAGAAATCTGATCTCTATGCCTCTCTCTGGGCCTCCTGCGATGCGCTGCGCGGGGGCATGGATGCCAGCCAGTACAAGGACTACGTCCTGTTCCTGCTGTTCATCAAGTACATCTCCGACAAGTATGGCAACAGCGACGATTTCGCCCCGCCGGTGACGATTCCCAAGGGTGCGAGCTTCAAGGACATGCTCGCGCTGCGCGGCAAGGGCGACATTGGCGACAAGATCAACACCCAGGTCATCGCGCCGCTGGTGCAGGCCAACGCCCGGCTGGCCCGCAGCGACTTTCCCGATTTCAACGACCCGAACAAGCTCGGCGAAGGGCAGGCGATGGTGGATCGCCTAACCAACCTGATCAACATCTTCGCCAGCCCGCGGCTCGACTTCTCGCAGAACCGCGCCGAGCACGACGACATCCTCGGCGACGCCTACGAGTACCTGATGCGGCACTTCGCCACCGAGAGCGGCAAGAGCAAGGGCCAGTTCTACACCCCCGCGGAGGTGAGTCGCGTAGTTGCCCAGGTAATCGGCATCTTGCCTCAGAACACGAAGGCGTCCACCACGGCGTATGACCCAACCTGCGGCTCGGGCTCGCTGCTGCTCAAGGTGGCGGCCCAGGCTGGCAAGCACATCACGCTCGAAGGGCAGGAGAAGGACGTGACCACGGCGGGTCTGGCCCGCATGAACATGATCCTGCACGACTTCCCCACGGCGACGATCATGTCCGGCGGCGACGGGACATTGGCAAACCCCAAGTTTCGCGATGGCGAGTCACTTCGGACCTATGACTACGTTGTTGCAAATCCCCCGTTCTCGGACAAGGCTTGGACCACCGGACTCACGCCCTCGCAGGACCCCTTCCAGCGCTTCGCCTGGGGCGAGCCGCCCGCCAAGCAGGGCGACTATGCCTACCTGCTGCACATAATCCGCTCGCTGAAGGGCGCGGGCAAAGGCGCCTGCATCCTGCCCCACGGCGTGCTCTTCCGCGGCGGCGCCGAGGCCGTCATCCGCCGACAGCTCGTCCGCTCCGGCTACCTCAAGGGCATCATTGGCCTGCCCGCCAATCTCTTCTACGGCACCGGCATCCCCGCCTGCATCGT
>CAZQVN010000057.1:0-24041 GCA_964596775.1 uncultured bacterium | reverse complement strand
GTCTCGCTGGAGCGGATGTTCCGATAGGCCGGCCCGGTTTGCGGCGTTCACCCGCTTTCCGGCTGGTCTGGTGCGCGTCCCTCGCGGGGCTGTCCTGGATCGCCGGGTGCGGGGGCGCGGAAAACCAGAGGCATGAAGAGATGGGGGACCCGCGGTCCGACCGCGGGTCCCGTGTTTCTTCCCGGTCTTCCTCCGGAAACCCTGTATCGTGCCCGGTCGGTGCTGAACTGGCCGGCCGGATGGACGCGAGCGGAAAGGGGGCCGGATCGGGTGCCCTTCCCGCCTACCCGGATCGGTCCTCCTGCGCCGAATGCCACCCCAGGGCCTGGACGGAAACCATGTTTCACCGCGTGACTCCGGATGTCTTCGAGAACTGCGGCAACTGTCACCGGCCGCATCTCTGGAAACCGGACGGAAACGACTGTGCGGCCTGCCACGGCGCCGCGGGGTCTCCGGCGGCGGTGCGGGCCATGGCCCGGTTTCCGCACGACCGCCACGAGTCGCTGGCCTGCTCGGAATGCCACGAAACCGTGGACAGTCACTCCCGGCTCGTGGCCGGCACGACGGAGCGATGCGCTTCGTGCCATCACAGTCCTCCCGTGTCCGACAACTGCGTTCTGTGCCACACCCGCCCGGAGATCTCCGGCCCCCGGGCCAGGGCGGTTGCGATGCGGCTCTCCGCGGAAACTCCGCCGAGGAACCGGCGCCTCGTGTTCGATCACGCGAGCCATGCGGCGCTCCAGTGCGGCAGCTGTCACGCCGCTCCCCATGACGCTCCCCCGCGGGTGGACTGCGCGTCCTGCCACGAGAGCCACCACGGCGCCAACGTGTCCTGCCGGACCTGCCACGAAACCCCTCCGCCGGGCGTCCACCCGCTCAGCGTTCACGAGACCGGGTGCGCCACCGCGGGATGTCACGCGGAGACGCGGTTCACCGGACCCGCCGGGTCCGCCCTGACCCGCTCCGTCGACCGCTCCCGCGCCCTCTGCCTTTCGTGCCATGCGGGACTCGATACGCACCAGCCCGGCAGGGACTGCGCCACCTGTCACCTGATGCCGCGGTTCGGCGGAGGAGGTCGCCCGTGAGCCGGACCGGCGTGATCACGATCCTCGTGCTGCTCGCTGCGTTTCCCGCCGCGACCTCCGCACAGGGGGTCCGCGGTGAGCTGCGGATCACCGCGGCGTCCGTCGACTACCGCGGCGTCGTCCGCGACACGTTTCCGGAATCTGAGGTTCCCGGCGACGGGATCACGAGGCGGCTCCCGGACGGCTCGATCGTCGTCTGCGTTCCGGGGCAGAACTGCTACCGCTACAGGGCGGGGTCCATGATCACCGCCACGCCGGTCACCCAGGATCTGGCGCTCACCGCCTGGCCGGGATGGCGCGGCGTGTCCGCGCGGACGGAACTGCGGAGTCGTCTCGGCAGCAACGCCTTCTGGCCGCGGAGCGACCAGAAGTTCGAAGTGCTCGCGCTGTCGCTCGACTTCGACCGGAACGCCTACCGCGTCCGCGTCGGACGCCAGGACCATCTCGGCGGCCTGGGCGCGATCCACTTCGACGGCGGAAGCCTGCTCTGGAAGGGCCTTCCGGGCGTCCGGCTGGAGGCGTTTGCCGGCCGGAGCCTCGGGAGGGGGCTGTTCTCCCCCTATTCGTCCTCCCTGCTGGAGGAGACCGACGCGCTTCCGCCCGATCGCGGCGCGGTGCTGATCGGCGTGGAGGGGCGGGCGCGACCTCACCGGACCCTGTCCGCAAGCCTCGTCTACCAGCGGGAACTCCGGACCGACCGCGCCGGCCTCTACAGCGAACGCGCCGGGGTGGACGCCCGCTGGACGCCGGGCCCGGCCTCCGTCGACCTCTCCGGCGACCTCGACGTGGCGACCGGCGACTGGAACGAGATGAAGCTCCGGGTCGGCCGGTCCGTCACCCGGGCGATCGACGTGGCCGCGGAAGCGCGGCGCTACCGGCCGTTCTTCGAACTCTGGACGATCTGGGGAGCGTTCACGCCGGTGGGTTACGACGAGGGGCGCGTCACGGGCTGGTTCCGCCCCGGGGGCGCGATCACCCTCGAGGCGGGCGCGGCGTACCGCGATTACGAGGACACGGCCACGGGAGCGGCTCTCGCCCCGATCGAGGGGGACGCCTTCCGCTACCACGCCGGGGCCGCCTGGAGCGACGGCCCCTGGACGGCGTCGGTCATGGCCCGCGTGGATCGCGGGTTCGCGGCCTACCGGGGGAACGTCGACGTGGCGCTCGGCCGTCGGCTCGGGCCGCGGACGTCGCTCTCCGTGAACGGCTTCGGCACCGAGCAGTTCACCGAGTTCCGTTTCGGCGAGGGGGTCACGCACGGGGTGGGGATCTCCGGCCGCCACGGCGCGGGGCGCTTCGACCTGCAGGGTCGCTGCGACGTTCTCAGGAACACGTTCGACAACCGCCCCGGGTACCCGGACTACAACCAGTGGCGCGGCAGCCTGGCGCTGTCGATCCGGCTCGGCGGCGAACCGGGGACCGTGCGGCGCGGCGGCGGAGCCGGCGCCATCGGAACCGTCCGGCGCGCCGGCGAGGCCGGTGCCGCCGGTGCGCCCGGCGAACCGGTCGCGCCGCGGAACGCGCCCGGGAAGGCGGGGCGGCCATGAGGGCGATCGCGATCGTCGCGGCGGCCCTCCTGGCCGGCGCGATCCTCCTCTCCGCGGGGTCCAGGTCCACCCCGGTGCGCTCGCCGTTTCCGCACCAGACGCACGCTTCGCTGTTCACGTCCTGCCTGCCCTGTCACGCGGATCCCGCAACGGGCCGCCTGGCCGGAGTCGTCAGCGTGACCCCGGCCGACTGCGCCCGCTGTCACGACGGGACCACGCAGCCCGCCGTGAACTGGTCGCCCCGGACGCCGCGACCCCGGAACCTGCACTTCAACCACGTGGTGCACATCGCCCAGTCGAACGTGGACTGCAACACGTGTCACCGCGCCGCCGGAGCCACCGGGCGGATGCCGGACGTGGTCCGCCCCGGCGTGGAGTCGTGCCTCCCCTGTCACGCCGCTTCCGGACACTTCGAGGCGGACGTGAACTGCTCCGTCTGTCACCGTCCGCTGGCCGAGGCAACGGAGGTCGCCCGGGCGGAGGTCGCGGCGTATCCGCATCCGCCGGATCATGACGACCCCGATTTCATCCGCACGCACGGACTGCTCGCCGGGACCGGCCTGCCGCGCTGCGCGATCTGTCACACGAAGGAAACCTGCGAGACCTGTCACCTGAACGGGGCCGATCTCGCCCCGGTCCGGGAGCTGGCCGCGGACGAACGGGCGCGCCTCCAGGCGGAGCGGATCACGCCGCGCTGGCCGAAGCCGGACGATCACGATGCCGCCTGGGTCCGCACCCACGGCGTGGCCGCCAACCTGTCGGTGGCCGGTTGCGCCAGCTGTCACGTCCAGTCGGGCTGCACGGAGTGCCACGGCGAGGGCGCCGTGGCCGGTGGTCCCATCTCCCGCCTGCCGGTGGCGCGCGCGGGAGGGCCGTCGGGCATCGGCGCGAGCGGTCGCGGCCCGGTGCACGATCCCGGCTTCCGGTTCGATCACGGGGCCGCGGCGGCGAGCGGGAGCATGAACTGCGCGGCCTGCCACGGAAAAGGCGGCGACACGTTTGCCGACAACGCGTTCTGCGCCTCCTGTCACGGCGACCGCGCCGCCACCGGCTTCCACGGACCCGCCTACATCAACCGCCACGCGGCGGACGCCTACGCCCGGGACGTCGACTGCGCGTCCTGTCACTCCAGCGAAGTGTTCTGCCGCAGCTGCCATGAAGAGGCCGGGCTGGCCGGGTTCGACTCCCGCTCGGGTTCCTATCATGACGCCCAGCCGTTCTGGCTGCTGAGCCACGGCGTGGCCGCCCGGCAGGGGATGGAAAGCTGCGCCAGCTGTCACGCGCAGACGGATTGCCTCCAGTGCCATTCCGCGAAGACGGGGTGGCGGATCAACCCGCACGGCAGCGGATTCGACCCGGAACGCCTGGCCGACCGCAGCCTGCTCATGTGTTCGCGTTGTCACTTTTCCAATCCGGTGCCCCGGAGCGCCGGAGAAAGCCGGGTTCCGCGATGAAGAACAAGCAGGGCCGCCACCTCTGGCCCGAACTGACGTACAACCCGATCACCATGATCGGCGGGGCGCTGGCCCTGTTCGCCGTGGCGGCGATCCTGATCTTCCATTTCCTCAGCCTGCGCAGCGAAACGGACAACCCGTACACCGGGATCTTCATCCTCGTCGTCTTTCCGTCCGTGCTCGTCTTCGGCCTGATCCTGATCCCGATCGGCATGTTCCTCGAGCAGCGGCGGCGGAATCGCGGCGAGGTCCGCGAGTTCATCGTCGACCTGAAGAATGCGACCCACCGGCGCGCCCTTCTCCTGTTCGGCGCCGGGACGGCGGTCTTTCTCCTCGGCACCACGGCCGGGTTGTACGAAACGTATCACTACACGGAATCCGTTTCCTTCTGCGGCGAAGTGTGTCACGTCATGCATCCGGAACACACGACGTTCCTCGCCTCCTCCCATGCCCGGGTGGCCTGTGTTCACTGCCATGTCGGGCCGGGCGGCGATGACTACATCAAGAGCAAGATGTCGGGGGCGCGCCAGCTCTGGCACCTGGCCAAAGGAGACTACCCCCGGCCGATCCACACGCCGGTGTACACGCTGCGGCCGTCCGAGGAAACCTGCGGCGAATGCCACTGGACGAACGCGATCCACGACCCCCGGGTCGTGGTCCGCGATCACTACCTGAGCGACCGGAGCAACCGGAAGTGGCGCATCGAGCTCCTGTTCAACACCGACCCCGCCGACAGTACGCGGCCGTCGCGCGTTCCCGATCCACCGCGGATCGACGCGGCGGGCACGGGGGGAATGGACGATGCCGAAGACCGCTGCGTGCCCCGCCGCGTGCGCACGGGGATCGACTGGCACACGGACCGGGCCAACGCAATGACGTACGTGGCCGAGGATTCCTCGCGGCAGTCGTTCCGGCAGGTCACCTGGTACAACAACGGGCAGCCGGTCACCTACGCGCTGAACGGTGTTCCGCTGGGTGATGCGGAACTCGAAGCGAAACGGGTGAAGGGGCTCGTGCGGGAGATGGAGTGCACGGACTGTCACAACCGCCCGGCGCACCGCTACCTGAGTCCCGTCGACGCGGTCAACCGCGCCCTCGACGCCGGTGACCTTTCGGCCGCCGTCCCGTGGATCAAGCGCGAAGCGGTGCGCGCGTTGACCGGCACATGGGAGTCCCGGGAGGAGGCCCATGCGTCCATAGCCGCGCATCTCGAGTCCTTCTATGCGGGCCAGGGGATCGCGCTTCCGCCAGGGACGATCGAGGCCGTCCAGAAGACCCACGACTCCTGGATGTTCCCCGACATGAGGGTCCGCTGGGATGCCTACCCGGAGAACCAGGGTCACCTGCAGTTCCCGGGCTGCTTCCGCTGTCATGGATCGCCGCTCACGACACCGGAAGGGACGTCCATCCGGTCGGACTGCAACCTCTGTCACACGATCCTGTCGCAGCATTTCGTGGACGAAGGGCCGCTCACCCGGGCCCGCTTCGACCGCTTCCGCCACCCGATCGACGTGAAGGGGGCCGACACGGCGCTCCATTGCACGGAGTGCCACGGAGGAGACGGGCAGCTCTACAACGCCCAGAAGGAACAGTAATGGCGGGGTGATGCCCGGGGTTCGGGCCGGTTCGCGGTGCGGGCGGGTTTCGTCACGCCGGCCGCGGCGCCGATGGTGCGGGCGGCCTGGCCCCCTGCCTACTCGCGGTCTTCCAGGCGAAAGCTCTGGAGCACGCGCGTGTAGTTCGCCCGCTCGTAGCGCGCGGCCGTCGGGCAGCGCTTGAGGTTCATGATCCCCTGGATTTCCCTGAGCGAGTCGTACCCCTGTTCCTCGAGCCACTGCGCCAGCCCGTTCCGGAGCAGGGTGAGATGCTCGGGCCCGTGGCGGAGCAGGGCCGACACGACCTGCACCGCGTCGGCGCCGGCCATGAGCGCCTTCACGGCGTCTTCCACGGTATGGACCCCGCCGCTGACCGCCAGCGAAGCGCGGACCTCGGGAGACAGGATGGCCAGCCAGCGCAGCCGGATCAGCAGCTCCGAGGAGTCCGACAGCTTGAGGGTGGGCACGACCTCGAGCTGGCTGATGTCGATGTCGGGCTGATAGAAGCGGTTGAACAGGATCAGGCCGTCCACGCCGATCAGGTCGAGATCGTGCGCCACGGAGGTCACGCCGGAGATGAATACCGACAGCTTGACCGCAATCGGAATCGTGACCATCGACCGGACCCGCCGGGCGATGTGCAGGATGCGCCGGTCCACCTCCGCGCTGCTCTCGAGGGGATCCGCCGCCAGGTAGTAGATGTTCAGCTCCAGCGCGTGCGCCCCGGCCTGCTCGATTTTCCGGGCCGATTCGAGCCACGCCTCGTCCATCGTTCCGTTGAGCGAGGCGATCACCGGAACGGAAACGGCCGCCCGGATCTTCCGGACCTGCTCGAGATAGGCGTCCGGATCGAGGGCAAACTCGACCGGCTCATCGGCGGGCGCGGGATTCAGAAAGCTCGTCGGCCGTCCTTTCCGCTCCGGAGCCCCGTCGTCGAACTGTTCCTGGAACAGGGAGTGCAGGACGATGGCCGCCGCCCCCGCGTCCTCCAGGCGTCGGACCATGTCCAGATCGTCGACCAGGGGAGAGGCACCCGGCATGAACGGGTGGGGCAGCGTGAAGCCCAGGTACCGGGTCGAAAGATCCATGAGCGTGCCTCCCTCAAAGAATTGGTGTCCAGCTCCCGAGACGGTCCCTCGACCGGCTCGCGCCGGCCGTTGTCAGCGGTTTCCCTCATTCATGGAACCGGACACCCGGGAGCATTGTCCCGGGGGAACCCCTTGGACCAGTATGACATATGGCATACAGGATCGAATGAGGGACATTCGGGTCGGAAAATCAGCGCCGCTTCGTCCGCCGCCCGGCCTTGCCGCGACCGGCGGGCCGATCCTGCGGCCGCGCCGGTGCCGGATCCTTCCCGCGGCCTTCGCTCCGACTCTCGGCCCGCCCCGCCCCCAGCACCTTCGCGAACTCCTCCGGCAGCGGAGCCTCGAACCTCAGGCTTTTCCCGGTGACCGGGTGCTCGAATCCCAGCACCTGCGCATGGAGCGCCAGCCGCTTCGTCCGCCAGCGGGGGTGAACGGCTTCCTCCGGACGATAGCGGGGGTCGCCCAGCACCGGGTGACCCGCCTCGGCGAAGTGAACGCGGATCTGGTTGCGCCGCCCCGTCTTCAGGCGGACCCGGACCAGCGTGGCCCCCTGGACCCGCTTCTCCACTTCATAGTGGGTGACGGCGCGCTCCCCCTCCTCGCCGCCGCGCGTGGAATAGCGGGAGAGGCTCCGGTCCGTGGCCAGCACGCTTTCGAACGTGCCCTGGTCCTCGCGCACGGTGCCGGCCACGAGCGCCACGTACTCGCGGAGCGGAGTGTGACGACTGAACTGCCTGATCAGGCCGACGGCGGCGGCGCGGTTGACGGCGAACACGAGAATGCCGGACGTGCCGCGGTCGAGCCGCTGCACGACATGCACGCGGCGCTCCCGGCCTCCGCGGGCCAGGTGTTTCCCCACGCGCTGCGACAGCGTGTTCGCTTCCATCCTGTCCGTGGGAACGGTCAGGAGGAACGCGGCCTTGTCGACCACGATCACGTGTCCGTCCTCGTAGAGAACGCGGAACGCCGGATCCGGCTTCGGGCGGGGTTTCGCCTTCATCCGGTTGTGCGGATCGTACGTGGCGGTGACGACGTCGCCGGCGGTGACCGGCTCGCCGGCGTCCGGAGCCGGCCGGCCGTTGATCGTCACACCGTCGTGATCGAACAGCCCCCTGGCCCAGGAGTGCGACAGGCCGGTAATGGCCAGGACGACGCGGTCGACGCGCCCTTCCTGCTCCGCCGTCACGGTGCCGGTCCTTGTGATCTTCGCCATCAGTTCGATTCCTTCCGGGGCCGGTTTCCTTCCAGGTAGCAGTCGACCGCCACCGCGATCCCCTTGCGCTGGCGCGCCGTGCCGAGGATCGAAGCGAACAGTCCGGTGCCGAGGATACCCCAGACCGCGACCTTCCAGCGCTGGTAGAACGGCTGGTGCCACAGCGCCGCGATGGCCAGAACCAGGAACACCCCGGTGATCAGCGACATGGTGGCGTAGAGCAGGAAATAGCTGTCCCCCTCGCGCCGGACGAACGGCGTGCCGCACGCGGAACAGGACTCGACCAGGGCCGTCCAGCGGCGAAACAGGTCGCCTCCGCCGCAGACGGGACAACGGCGGCGGACGCCGCGCCGGATCATGACCCAGAGGGCCGCGCGCCCGGTCATGGCGGGGGAAGTGCTCATGCGGTCCGCGGTTACCCCTTCAGCCGCTTGAGGAACACGCCGATCTCCTTCGCCGTCTGGAGGTCTCCGGTGCGCCCGGCCACTTCAAGGCCGGTTTCGAACACGCGCCGCGCCTCCTCCCCTCGTCCGACCGCCGCCAGGGCGTTGCCGAGGTGCCGGTAGGCCGCCGTGTGATCGGGGCTCAGCCGGATCGCGGCTTCCAGCTGCTCCACCGCTTCCCCGGCGCGGTCCGCCTTCAACAACTCCTGGCCGAGCATGAACCGGGACAGGCCGTCCCCGGGCTCCGCCGCCACGATGTCTTTGAGCGCTTCGATTCGGTCCACGACTGGTCTCCTTGTGCGGGGAGCCGTTCGATCCCCGCCGCCATCTATCCTATACTCTAATCACGGCATGCAGAACCACGATGCGCCGGGAGGCGGCACCGATGAAGCCTCCCCGTCGCAGGGCCCGCTGGAGACGAATCGTGAAACAACTCGTTACCGGAATTCTCATCGCGGCGCTGTGCGCCGGAACGTCCGCAACCCTCGCCCGCGCCGACGGGAGCGTGGGCTCGGTGGCCCCCGACTTCCAGCTCGCCGACGTCCGGACCGGCGCCACGGGCACCTTCACGCTCAGCCAGTACCGCGGCTCCATCGTCGTCATCGCGTTCTTCGCCCACTGGTGAGGCCCGTGCCGGGCGGCGGCGCCGCCCTTCAAGACGGGGATCGTCAACGTGTACCGGCCGCAGGGGGTCGTGTTTCTCGGCATCGAGCAGAACGTCGGCGGCACGGGGGGCGTCGATCCTGTCCGGTCCTACGCCACCCAGTTCGGCTGGGACTTTCCGATCGGCCTGAGCGGCACGGGCGTCGGCGGGAACCAGTTCACGGCCTACGGCACGGAGCGGCACAACTACTTCGTGATCGACCGCGAGGGGCGGGTGACGTTCCGCGCCGAGGGGGGCGGGTACACCGGAGCGGCGTGGTCCAGCTACGAGCCGCGGATCAAGGCGGCCGTCGATGAACTCCTGGGCGTGCCCGTCGAGGGGGTCACCTGGAGCCGCGTGAAAGCGATGTACCGCTGAAATCGAAACGGTTCCGGGAACGGGTTGGCCGCCGTAGCGCAGGCGTCCGCGCCGCGGTGCTCCGGGTGTCCGCACTCGTCGCGGCACTGTTCAGCCGGCCCGCGCCGGCACTCCGCTACGCCGCGCTCATCGCGGCCGCCCTCTGCCTGTCGGCCACGTCCGCCGCGCCCCGGGACCTCCACATCTCCGGATCGAACCGCCTCGAATACGGGCTGGCCCGGAAGGACGGCACCGAGTCGTTCGAGGACCTGTTCCGGCTCGACCTCCGCCGCGGCGGTTTCACGTTCGAGGGGCGTCTTCACCTCGTGCAGCCTTCCGGAGGGGCGGCCGCGGAATCGCTGGACCAGCGAAGCCTCCGCTTCGAGGACGAGCACCTCGACATCCTGGCGGGCACGTTCTACGAAACGTGGGGACGCGGCCTGATCCTCCGCGCCCATGAAACCCGGACGGCCACGGTCGGCCGCGTCGAGCGGTCGCTGTCGCTGGACCGCGACATCGACGGGGTGCGCCTCCGCGGCCGCTACGGCGCCGGGCGCGTCACGCTCCTGTCCGGCCGGCCCCAGGTGACGCCGCTGTCCGGCAGCTTCGACGGCGGGCCGGCCGGCCGCCGCGACCGCGTCCGGGGGATCCGGGCGGAAACGGATCTCTCGCGGAACGTCCGGGCGGCGGGGTCGTATCTCCGCATCAACGGCCCGCTGCCCGACGGCGGGTCGGCGCGCGACGTCTTTTCGTCGGTGGAGCTCGACGGGGATGCCGGCGGATTCGACGGTCACGTGGAGGTCGGTCACCGCGACGCGTCACCGGACCTGTTCCTCGAAGGCGGCGACGCCTTCTACGCCGCGCTCGGGTACGCGACCGGGTCGTTCGGATTCGCGGCGGAGCGGAAGGATTACGAGCGGTTCCAGTCCCTCTACAGCGAACCCCCCACGGCCGTGAAGACGCACAGCTGGACGCTCCTCAACCGGCAGACCCACGTGACGAACCTGGACGACGAGGTCGGATGGCAGGCCGAGGCCTCGTGGTCTCCCGATCCGGAAAGCGGTTTGTCGCTGAACCACAGCCGTTCGGACAACCACACCGGTGACGACGCGTTCCGCTACCGCCAGGTGACCCTCGAGGGGCGGCATCGCGCGGGGGCCGACGGTCCGCGCCTGCGCGCGGTGGCCGACTGGAGCCGCGACATCCTGAAGGGGGACGACAACCGCTGGACCGCCGGCGGCGAGGCGGAACTGCTTCTCGACGACGTAAACAGCCTGACCCTGGTCCTCGAGTGGCAGCAGGTGGAGCGGCTGTTCGCGACCACGAACGTGCACCGCATCGCCACGCTGGAGTACCAGAAATCGCCGTGGCTCACGCTGACGCTGCAGGGGGAAACATCCCGGCAACCCGTGGACGCCCAGGACACGTGGGCATCGCTCACCGCGAACGCCACCTGGAGCGGGCGCCACAACCTGAACTTGTTCGCCGGGCGGCGGCCGGCCGGGCTGCTCTGCACCGGGGGCTACTGTTTCCTCGCGCCGGCGTTCGACGGCGTGGAGATGAGGCTGATCAGCCGGTTCTAGGCGCCCACTCCCTCAATCATACCTCTCGTAGTGCACTTCGCCCTTTCCGTACCCCCACTCCCCGAGCCGCGCCCTCATGTCGTTGACCATCCGGCTGACGCCGCAGATGTAGATGTCGCCCGAACGCCACGGGTTCAGCAGCGGCTCGCAGGTGGCCTGGACGTAACCGCGCGCCCCGGTCCAGTTGTCCGGCGGCTGCGACAGGGAGGGGATGAAGTTGAAGTTCGCGTGCTTCCTTTCCAGCGCGCGGAACTCGTCCCCGTAGAGGATGTCGTCCGGCGTCCGGACCCCGAGGACGAGCGTCACCGCGACGGGAGTGCGACGGACCGCGAGCAGGTCGTGGATCATCGACCGGAAGGGAGCCACGCCCGTTCCCGTGGCGATGAAGACGACCGGGCGGTCCACCGGCTCCTTGAGGTGGAACGTGCCGAACGGCCCGGTGACCCGCAGGCGGTCGCCGGCCCGGAGTTCGAAGAGCTTTTCCGACGCGGCCCCGTCGGGCACGTGCGTCACCGCGAGCTCGAACGTGGCGTCCTCCCGCGGCGCCGACGCGATGGAGTAGGCGCGGATCAGCGGGACCCCGTTGCCGGGGAGCACGACGGACACCCACTGGCCGGGCTGGAAGCGGAACGCGGGCACGTCGAGAACCCGCAGCGTGAAGCCGCGCACCGTGGGGCTCATCGCCTCGGCCTTTTCGATCACGACACTCAGGGGAGACGGTGCGGTCATTCGCGGCCCTGGCCCGACCCTTCCCCGCCGGAGCCCGCGCCGGCGACCGCCGGGGCGTCGAGGAGCCGTCTCTCGAGCGCGGGCAATTCGTGCACCGAGATCCAGGTCGACTTCTTCTCGCGGTACACGTACTCCGGGGGCGCCGCGGTCCGGATCCGCTCGCGCACCGGGGCGAGCAGCGCCTGCCCCTCCGCGCCCGGCGTGATCCGTCCGAGCAGAATCCGCGCCAGGTCGTTCCACGGCCCCCACTCGAGGGACTGCCGGAGATGGACGCGCGCCGCGGCCTCGTCGCCCTTCTTCAGCGCCAGAAGTCCGCGAAGGCCTTCGGCCACCGGATCCTCCGCGTCGAGGAGCTTCGCCTCCGCCAGCTGGACCGCCGCCGCATCGGCCGGGCGGTTCAGCCGCGCCAGGACTTCGGGCCCGGCCAGGATCAGGTCGCGCGCGTAGTCGCAGCGCAGACCGACGACGCCGGTGCGCAGGCGCACGGCCTGGTCATAGAGCGCAAGGGAGGACTCCCAGCGGCCGGCCAGCGCTTCCGCCGACGCCTTGCCCCAGAGCGCCTCCGGGTTGTCCGACTGGCGGGCCAGCGCGGAATCGTACGCGGCCGCGGAACGGTCGGCATCGCCGAGCGTCCAGAGCAGCCCGCCGAGCGCCCGGTCCACGTCCGGGCGATCCTCGCTCCGCACCACCGGCCGGGCGGTTTCGAGCGTCTTCACGCAGTCCGCCAGCGGAACGCCGGCGTGCCACAGGGCGGTGGCCGCGGTCGTCACGATCGGCCCGCTCGACGGGTGAGCCGAAAGAGAGCGCTCCGCCTCCGCGCGCACCCGATCCCGGGATCCCCGGACGGACAGCCCGAACACGAGCGCCTGCATCACCGTTTCGTCCGTCGGCGCCTCCCTGAGGGCGTTCTCGAACTTCCCGACCGCCGCGTCGATGTCGCCATGCTGCATCAGGTCGTATCCGGCGTTCACGTACGCCACCGGGTACGATCCGCTGACATCGCGGAGCGCGTAGAACTTCTGCACCAGCGCCATCAGGTCGGGGTCGATCTCGACCAGCCGTTCCCGCACGACCTCGCGGGTGTCGTAGCGGTCGCGCTTCGGGGATTCGAGCGCGTTCGCCCCTTCGGCAAAGTACTCCCAGACGCTGCCGCCCGCGTAGCGCGACAGGAACCCGTTCCGGGTGGCCTCGTCCCGCTCCTTGGCGCGGAGGTAGTGCTCCTGGATCTCCCGGCTCTGGTCGGCGGTGAGCACGCCGTGCACCTGGTGGGTCAGTTCGTGGAGCACCGTGTTGTAGCGGTCGAAGATCGTCCGTTCCACGTCTTCCACGCCGGTGACCGTGTTGTAGCCGCCGCAGCCGCGCACGTCGTCCCAGAGGCGCGAGTCATAGTCGATCCTCTGGTCGCGCAGCGACTGCTGGTTCGGCGTTTCCGAGAGAAGCATGTACAGCGGCTTGATGTAATAGGTGGAGCCCCCGGCGATCAGCACCGGTATGAACTGCTTCCACGGGTCCACGGCCAGGGCCACCATCTTCTGGTGACGCGCCGACAGCGACCGCCAGTTGAGGACGAACGACTCGATTTCCGGAACGTGCGGCATGTCCTTCGCCGCAAAGCGCTCCTCGTACGCGGGACGGTGAACGTCGACCTCGAACTTCTGCGACTCCAGCGCCTTGGCCAGCGTGGCGTGCGCGCGGCCGTACTCGGGACAGATCGAAAGCGCCAGGAAGCAGAGTTCGCGCGCCTCCCGGAACCGCCCTTCCTCGAAGTCGAGCGAGGCCAGCCGGATCAGGGGATCCGCCCACCCCGGACGCGCTTCGCGGAGGGCCGTGTAAGCCCGGCGGGCGTTGCCCCTTTCGCCGGACTCGAGCACGGCGTCCGCCGCGGCCATGGCCTCCTTTCCCGCTTCGCCGGAAAACGCGTCGGGCCAGGCGGCCAGCAGCTCCGTGTAGTTCTTGCGGGCGTAGCCGTTGCCCAGGTAGTAGTGCCCCATCATGTGATACGGGTTCAATCGTATCGACCACTCCGCGGCGGAAATCGCCTCGTCGGTCCGGCCGAGACGGATCAGCGTTTCGGCGAGCGCCATCAGGCCGTCCGGAGTCACGGACGTTTCCATCGCCGTCCTGAGCTTTTCGAACGAGGTGTCGTAGTCGCGCCGCTTGTACAGAACCTGTCCCTGGCCGGCCAGCGCGGCGGCGCGATCGGAGTCGTTTTTCGAAGCCTTGAGCGCCGCGTCGAAACAGGCGCCGGCGCGGTCGTAATCGAGCAGGGAAAACGCCAGGCGGCCCGCCGCCAGGAGATCCACGGGGCGCGGCGGTTTCGCGGTCAGGGCGTCGCCGGTCATTGCGTCGATCCGCGCGGCGTCGTCGACCGTTTCCAGCCATTCGAGCACGAGGGCCATTTCCGTGTCGTTCCAGGACTTGAGCGCAAGGATCTCGTCGACCAGGGGCGCGGCCAGGTCGAAATCGTGACGGACCATGAACACCCGCGCCTTTGCCACCACGGCCGGGCGCGACGTATCGAGCCACCGCACCGCCATCGAGGCGGCCCGGTCGGTCTGACCCGTCTCGAGCAGCAGCCGGAGCGATTCCGGCGTGGTCACGGATCCGTCCGGGTTGCCGAGAAGGGCGAGCCGCCTGTCCATCTGCTTCTGAACGGGCTCGAACAGGGCGGTTTCCGCCGCGGCCGAAGGGCCCGGGAGGCTGGCGAGACTCATGGCGAGCAGAACGCCGAAGACCAGAAGGGGATACACGGGCGAACGACGGCCCGGAGAGTGAGCTGGACGCATTTCAGGATCCTTTCCATGTGATGGGATGGCCACACGCCACAGTGTACCATCGGGCCATGAGAACCGACGACCGGAGCCGGACCAGCCGGCCCTGCAGCGGACCATGAAGTCCGACGACCGAAGCCGGGTCAGCCGGCACTACGCCGCCAGCGCCGATCCGTACCGGGATCACTGGGCGCCGGTACTCCGCGCGTTCGCGGCGCCGCTTCTGGCATCGATCCCCGCCCGCCCGGCGGAGGGCACGCCGCGCCCCCTCCGCGGTCTCGACCTTGGTTGCGGTGTCGGCGTCATCACCGAGGCGATCCTCGGGCACTGCCGGGGCGGTGTCACGCTGACCGGGGCCGATCTCGTTCCGGAAATGCTGGCCCGGGCCGCCGCACGCCTGCCCGGGCTGGATTTCGTGCGCGTCGACGCGCCGCGGCTTCCGTTTCCGGATCGCGCGTTCGACTTCGTCGTGTCCACGTTCATGCTTCAGCACGTGCGCGAGCAGCAGCGGACGTTTGCCGAAGTGTTCCGCGTTCTGACGAGCGGCGGCGTGTGCCTCACCGCTACCTGGGGGCGCGACGATCCCGGGTGCGGCGCGTTCGAGGTGTGGGAGGACGCGCTGATCGAGTTCGGCGCCGGCGCCGACGATCCCGACCCGGCACCCCGCTGGGACGAGGGGATCGACACGCCCGCGGCGCTCCGCCGGATGATCGAGCCGGCCGGATTCGACGTCGTCGCGATGACATCCACCCGCCCGCCATGGACCTGGACCGCGGATTCCGTGGAACAGGTGCGCCGGAATCTCGGCGCTTTCGGGCGAAGGCTGCGCGCGCTTCCCGGCGGCAGGCAGCAGGCTTTCCTCGTCGAGGTCCGGCAGCGCCTCCGGTCGCTGGAGCCCGAGGACTTCCTGTGGGCTCCGGAGGTGACCCTCACGGTCCTGGCGCGCGGCCACGCCGACGCGTCCGTTTGAATTCACCGACCGCGTCGCGTAACCTGCAGTCAAACAAGAAACAGCGAGTTGAAAAGGAGAGTGTTCATGCCTCATGTGAAAAACTACGCCCCGGGCCGGTTCAGCTGGATGGAAATCGGCACCACCGATTCAAAGGCCGCGCGCGGCTTCTACGGTGATCTTTTCGGATGGAAGTACGCAAAGGGGGATCCCGATTCCCCGTTCCCCTACTGGCTGATCCAGCGCAAGAAGAAGGATCTCGGCGGCTGTTACGAACTGATGCAGGAGATGCTGAACCAGGGAGTGCGGCCGCACTGGATGTCCTACGTGTCGGTGGAGAACGCGGACATGGCCGCGGAGCGGATCAAGGCGCTGGGCGGGAACATCCTCATGGCCCCGATGGACGTCATGGATCACGGGCGGATGGCCGTGGCCATGGATCCGACCGGCGCCGTCTTCTCGGTCTGGCAGGCGAAGTCGCACATCGGGTCCCGCATTTCCGGAGAGCCGGGAACGGCGTGCTGGCACGAGCTCCGCACCCACGACGTCGATCGGGCCGGCGCGTTCTACACGAGCCTGTTCGGATGGACCGGCGCCACGCAGTCCCTCGGCGGACCGTCCCCCTACACGATGTTCATGGCCGGTGAAACGCACATCGGCGGGATGCAGGTCATGGATGCCGGAGCCGGCCCCGTGCCTCCGCACTGGATGATCTATTTTTCCGTCAAGGACTGCGACAAGTCGGCGGCAAAGGGGAAGAAGCTCGGGGGAAACGTCATGGTGCCGCCAACGGACATACCGGGGATCGGGCGGTTCGCGCAGATCGCCGATCCGCAGGGCGCCCTGTTTTCGGTGATCGCCCTGGCGGAGTAGAAGGCGGTGCGTTGCCGGGATCGCGGACGTGGCGCCCGACCTTGCGCCGGACGCCGCGTTGCGGGCGTCCACCGTCCGCCGTCCGATACGGGGTCCCGCAGCAGCGGGGCGCCCGGTTTTCTCACCAGTCGATCGTGCCCTGCCCGAGCCACACCACCGGTCCGCCGACCTTCACCGCGGTGATCCCCGCGTAGTCGGTTTCCACTTCCACCTCGATCTGGCTGGGTCGCCCCATGGAGTGACCCTGCTCGTTGACCATGCGGACGTTCGGCTTCGCCTGCACCTGCTTGTGCTGGACGAGGTAGGCGCCGAGGCATCCGCTGGCGCTGCCCGACGCGGGATCCTCGGCAGCGAGGCCGGGCATCAGGAGCCGCGAGTGCGTCGTCGACATCGGGTCCAGCGTTTCGCGGGTGAACAGGTAGAACATGGAGCTGCCGAAGATCTCGGCCGCCTCGCGGACCAGGTTCATGCGCGGGCTGACGCGACGGAGCGCCTTGAGCGACCGGAGCGGCACCATCACCTGTTTCAGGCCGGTCGACACCATCTGGATCGGCAGGTCGGGCACGGCAAAGTCCGATTCGGGGATGCCCAGCGCCTCGACGAGCGGCCCGGGGTCGGTGAACGGCTTGTAGAACACCGGCGGCGACTGCGTCATGACCACCTTCTGGACCTGGCCGTTCCGGACCATCAGGTCCACCGGTAGTATGCCGGCGCCGATCTCCTGGAAGACCCTCGTGACCGGCTCCGTCAGCTCGTAACGCCCGAGCCGGGCCAGCAGGAAGTGCGTGCCCAGCGTCGGGTGACCCGCCATCGGCATCTCCTCGGAGGACGTGAAGATGCGGACCTTCACGTTGGCGCCGATCGCGGTGGCCTTCTGGACGAACGTCGATTCCGACACGCTCATCTCGCGGGCCAGCGTCTGCATCATCTCACCGGAGATGCTGTCGGCGGCGGGGAAGACAACGAGCGGGTTGCCGCCGAAGGGGCGCGACGTGAACACATTGACGCGGTGGTACGCGATCGACGGCATTCTGTTCTCCGTTCAGTGGATGCGGTGACGGTGCGGACGGTCAGTTCTTCTTGAAGAAGTTGGTCACGAGTTCCCGGGCTTCATGATAGTCGGAATCGCGGACATAGAGACGGGCCCGGGAAATCGGGGCCCCCGGCCCGGGGAGACGATACAGGAGTCCGATCGATTCGCAATGAACGATGCAGTCGATTCCGCAGTTCTGGAGGAATTCCTTGATCATCGCGGCCATCTCCGGGAGCGACTCTTCGTGCAGAAGGAGCAGTTTCGGCGGCGATGAAGGGCCGGTTTCCGGGTCGAAGCCCGTGTCCTCGCCGTCCGGGGCACCGGAACGCGGATGGCCGCCCGGGATGACGCTCAGCAGCAAGATGTTGCAATCCGGGCACTTGGCGGATCCGGACACAAAGCGCGACCGGCATCTCGGGCAGAATCTCATCGGCAACTCCTCTCCGTACATGAATATAACAGGAGGACGCGGCATGGCAAAATTTTCCGCGGCGGAGGGAACTGCGCGCGGCGGGGCCGAAATTTTCCGTGGCCGGGGTCGGCGGGGGTTCGATTCTCTTCTCGAACGGTCGATAATCCGTTCATGAGGTCTTCGCGACACATCCTGTTCGTGTTCCTCGCCGTGGCCGGGTGGATCGCCTCCGCTCCGGAGGCCGCGGCGCGCCCCGACCGGATCCTGAACGTCGTTGCCGCCTGCGACGACGAATTCCGCACGAACTCCGACTGGGAATCCCGCGCAAGGTCGGCGATCGACGAGGCCGGCAGAACGTTTCAGAACGAGTTCGGCATCCGGATCCACCTGGCCCGGTTCGAAGCCTGGCGCTCCGAATCGAACGAGTACGATCTGGCCGCGCTCCACGACGAGCTCATCGAGGATGTGGAACCCGGCTCCGCCGACCTGGTCATCGGGTTCACGGGACGCGACGGCCGGGTCGAGCAGCGCAGGCTGATCAAGCTCGGCCATTCCGACACGCCCGGCCCCTACCTCGTGGTCACCGATCGCGCCGGCCGCGACCTCGGCCTGGTCCTGCTCCACGAGCTCGGCCACGCGTTCGGGCTGCCGCATGTGCGCGTCCCGTCGATCATGAACGAACAGGTGCATCCCGACCGGTCGGCGTTCGATTCCGTTTGCGCCGCCATCCTCCGCAACAACCGCGATCTCGAGTTCGGCCGCGGCGACCCCTTTTCCGGCTGCCGGCTGGAGAGTCTCCACGCGCTGTACGACCGGATGGCGTCCCGCGGCGACGACGTGGCCGATCTCTACGCCGTGCTCGGCGACAGCTACCGCCGGCGCGGCGCGCTGGATGCGGCCGAGGGCGCCTACAGGAGGGCCGGCGACCTGAACCCGGCGCTCCTCAACCCGCGCCTCGGCCAGGGGATGATCGCCATGCGCACCGGGCGCTGGTCCGACGCCGTCCGGTTCTTCGAGGAAGCCCGGACCATGAATCCCGAACTCGCGGGGCTCGACATGAACCTCGGTCTCGCCTACACGGAGCTCGGCCAGAAGAAAAACGCGATCGTGAGCTACCGGCGCGCGATCCGGCTCGACCCCGACGACGTGAGCGCCATGAACAACCTCGGGCTCCTCTACATGGAGGAGGACGACGACCGCGGCGCCGAGAGCGTCTTTCTCGACGCCCTGGAACGGGAGCCGGATTTCTGCGAGGCCCACAACAATCTCGGGCTCCTCTACCGGAAAATGAAACGGACGGAGCAGGCGGTCCATGCGTTCCGGAAGAGCCTCGGCTGCCGCGAGACCTCTCTCGCCCACCGGAACCTGGCCGCCGCCCTGCTCACCGTCGGGCAGCGCGCGGAGGCCCGCAGGCATCTCGAGGCCTGCCTGGCCCTCGATCCCCGGCAGAAGGATGCGGCGGAGCTGCGCAGGCTGGCGAACAGCCTCAGGTGACGCGGGATGCATCCCCCACGCACTTTCCGGCCGGCGCTTCAGACGAGGTAGACGCATCGTTTCGTCTCTAGTAGCCTCATGGTGATGTCCGCAACGGTCCTCCGGCCGACGGAGCCGAATCGCAGATCGCAGTCGACACTCTTTTCAGAAAATCGACCATCATGAAAAGCTATGACGTCGTTGGATGCGGCTATGCCTGCATCGATTTTCTGGGCACTCTTCCCCATCTGCCCGAGCTCAATTCGAAACTCGACCTCAACTCGCTGACCATCCAGGGGGGCGGCCCCGTGGCCACGGCGCTGGTGGCCCTGTCGCGTCTCGGCGCCCGCACGCTGTTCGTCGGAAAACTCGGCGACGACGATTTCGGACGCTGGATCATCGACGGACTCAAGGAGGAAAGGGTCGCCTCGGAAATCCGCGTGTCCCCGAACGAAACGTCCCCCTTCGCGTTCGTGATGGTCACGCCGGACGGCAAGCGGACGGTGCTCTGGACCCGTGGCTCCGCGCCCTATCTCTCGCCGGAGGAAATCCAGCCCGAGGCGGTCCTGGCGGGGCGGGCGCTTCTCCTCGACGACATCGAGATTCCCGCCGGAACGCGCGCCGCCGAGATGGCCCGCGAAGCCGGTGTCACGGTGATCCTCGACGCGGGAACCCCTCGCGCCGGCATCGAAAAGCTCATCCGGCTGAGCGACGAGGTCGTGATGGCCGAGAAGTTTCCGTTCCGCCTCACCGGCGAACGCGATTTCCGCCAGTCGCTCAAGGGCATTCTCAAGATGGGACCCTCCCGGGTGGCGGTCACGCTCGGGGAAAAGGGAGCGCTGTACATGGACGCGGACAGCTGGATCGAGCAGCCCGCGTTTTCGGTGGACACCGTGGACACCACCGGCGCCGGCGATGTTTTCCACGGCGCCTACACCTACGGCCGCCTCCAGGAGTGGCCGATGACCGAAACGCTCCGGTTTGCCGCGGCGGTGGCGGCCCTCAAGACCCGCAAGGTGGGCGGCCGCACCGGAATCCCCACGCTGGACGAAACCATGGCGTTTCTCGATGCGCAGGGAGGCTGATCCCGCTTCCGTCGGCCTGATGGTGACCACGGGGGCGTTCGGTCTCGGCCTCTGCGGGCTCCTGATCGCGCGGCTCACGTTGAAGCTGAATCCGCACCTGACGGACGGACCCCCGCTCGACGTGATTCTCCTCTTTGCCTATTTCGGCCTCGGGTACGCCGCGGTCGGGGTGGCCCTGGGAGCCGTGGCGGGAATCGCCGTCCGGGTTCTCTCCGTCGTGCCCGCTCTGCGCCGCCCGGCGTCGATCGCCGCGGCCTCGGCGCTCCTGCTCGGTCCGCTGCTCTACTTTCTGCTGCTCCCCGACGTGGGGTTCGGTCACGGAATCCTCTCCGGCGTGATCTTCGGCGCCTCCCGGGCCCGCCTCCTCGGAACGCTGGCCGGGATGGCGGCACTGCTCCTCGCGGCCGGATTTCTCCTGGCGGCGGTGGTCCGGTCGCTGGCCGGAAGACTGAAGATGAGCGAGCCGCGACTGGTCGGCCTCGTCTGGATTTTCGCGGCCGTTTCCGTGCTCGCTTCCGAGGCCCTGATTCACGCGCGGCCCCGGCGACCTCCTCCACCGGTCGCGGCTCCCGTGGAGGTCGTCACGCCGGATCCGCTTCCACCCCGCCTCGTCCTGCTCTGCATCGACGGGTGCGACCTCGACGACATGGTCCAGCCGATGGTCGACCGCGGCGAACTCCCCACGTTCGCCCGCATCATGAAGGACGGCGCGTGGGGGCCGCTGGCCACGATCGAGCCGACGCTGTCCGCGGTGGTCTGGACCACGATCATCACCGGAAAGCGGCCGGACCAGCACGGCATCCGCCACTTCATCGTGTTCCGTCTGCCGGGGATCTCGAAGGCGATCTACATGTTCCCCCGCCACACCGGGCTCAATTTCCGCGTCTTTCCCGCGCTGGAAAGGCTGCCCGGCATGCCGGCGCTGCAGGCGCCCTACACGAGCAACATGCGCCGGGCCGAGGCGCTGTGGGGGATTGCCGGGCGCGCGTTTCCGGTGGGCGCCTACCGCTGGCTGATCACCTGGCCGGTGGAGCCGGTGAACGGCTTCGACATCGCCGGCGGCGTCGGATGGCTCCAGATCATGAGCGCGTTCGAGGAGAGCGCGGGCGGGTCGCTGGACCGCGGCTTCAAGTACCCGCGCGACGTGTTCGACCGCATCCCGCGCGCGCCGGTGATCCCCGACGTGACCCGCGAAATGCTCGACCCGTACATCGGCGCCGGCTTCGATCCGGACATGTCCAACTTCCGGATCAAGGCGCTGGCCCAGGCGCTGCGCGACCCGACCGGATGGGAGCTTCCGCGCCTCATCCACGAGTTCGACACGCGGTTCACCGCCGCCAATTTCTACAACGTGGACGAGTTCTGCCATCTCTTCGCGGTCAACAAGGACAAGGGGGGCGTGTTTTCCAACGCCGTGGCCGAGCGGTACCGTTACGCCGACGCGCGCCTCGGCGAGTTCCTCGCCGCGATGGGAGACTCCGTGAACGTGATCGTCGTGTCCGATCACGGTTACGACTTCGTTCAGAATCATCACACGGACGCGCCCGCCGGTGTCTTCTTCGGCATCGGTCCGGCCTTCGTGCCCGGACGCCGCGTGGAGGGGCTGTCCGTCTACGACATAGCCCCGCTCTGCCTCCGCCTGCTCGACCTTCCCGTCCCCACGGACATGCCCCACGCCGACCGGTTCGAGGAAGCGCCGGACTATCTCCGCGGGGTGGCGGGGCGCGGTTTCGTCACGACCTACGAAACCGGCGAGCGGCGCGACGCCGCGCCGATGGAGAGCCCGATCGACGACCTGATCAAGGAGCAGCTGCGCACGCTCGGATACATCAACTGATCCGCGGGGCGGTCTGCGGGAGCGGAGGGCGGCCTCGCTGATCCGCCGTTCCGCGGGGCCGGTTGCGCACCCTCCACGCTCTGCGCCGGCACCTTGCCGCGCCTCGAAGCGCGCCGGTCCTCCGGACTAGCGGACGACCATTCCGTAGATCGTGTAGCCGTAGATCGCCAGGCCGAACGAAGCGAACGTGAGCAGGACAAGCGCCGCGGCCAGCGGCGGCCAGATGGCGTCGAACGGGAGGCGACGATCCGCGTCGCCCGCCAGGAACGACAGGACCACGCCGGCCGCCAGGCCGCCGATGTGGGCCGCGTTGTCGGCGCCGATCAGGAAGCCGAAGATCAGGGCGTAGAGACCCCACTGCACCATGACCCGGCGGATCATCAGCCCGAATGCGTCACCGCGGCGATGCCCGTACACGCCGGCCGCGCCGATCAACCCGAACAGCGCTCCGGACGCGCCGATGCCGACGCCGCGCGGATCGTTCATGAACACGCCGAGAACGTTTCCGAGGATCCCCGCGGCGAGATAGATGACCAGGAAACGGGAACGGCCGTAGGCCTGTTCGGCCAGCGGTCCCACCTGGATCAGGGCGTATCCGTTGAACAGGATGTGCAGCAGCCCGCCGTGAAGAAACACGGGAACGACGAGACGCCACCATTCGCCGCGGCCGATCATGATCCCGGACCGCGCGCCCATCTGGAACAGCGTTTCCGGGGGGACGTCGATGAGGGCTCCCCAGCTGCTGCCCCCGGCGCCGAGCGCGGAGATCACCTCGAGAACGAACAGGAGGGCGCAGGCTCCGACGATGTAGCTCGTGAGCGTGCCCGGCGGCTGTTCCGGCCGGAACCGCGTTTCCGCCGGGCGCACCCCCGACAGCGGCGTGCCGCAATAGGGGCAGACCTCGTCCCCGGGGTCCACGAGGGCACGGCAGGACGGACAGGACCGGTGACGGGGGGCGTTCATCGGGGGACGATACCCGGATGCGTCATTCCGCTTCAAACGAAAACGTCGGGGAAAAGCGGGGCGCGGTCCGGATCGCCTCCCGCAGCGCCGCGACCCCCTCGAAGGGGACCGCGATCCGATAGGCCTCGCAGCGGAAGGTGACGCGTCGCGCGCGGAACGGCCAGGGCGAGAGGGAGAACGTGTTCGGCCGTCCCGCCGGCGCCAGGCGCAGGTCCGCGGTGTCGGTGCCGAACGGCACGGCTTCGATGACCTTCGGTTCCGCGACGCCGCGGCACAGGTGAAGCGACAGCAGGTCCCAGGCGGCCACCAGTTTCCGCGTTCGCCCGAGCGCCTCGTCCGTCACGCAGGGCTCGAAGCGCGGGTCGCGGGCGAGACTCTCGCGCAGGGCAGTCTGCCAGGCGGTTTCGCTTTCCAGGTAGGCTCGCACCGTCGGATCCCCGCTCCGGCCGGAGTGTCCGTACAGACCGGTGCCATGGAGCGACACGACGAGGCCGGCGAACCGGCTCTGGATCGCGACCCGCCGGGGGCCGCGCGTCCAGATCGCCAGGTGGTCCCCGGTCTCCATCTCCGTGAAGTCGTGCGGGCCTCCGGTGGCCGCGTTGAGCGTGGGCGACTCCTCCCACTCGATCCAGCCGCAGTCATGCTGCGCGGCGCCGAGACAGACTTCCGGATGAGGTTCCACCGGTTCGTGCCACTCTTCCGCCATGCGTCCGGCCATCCAGGCATGGGAGGGCTGGGGAACGCACAGCAGATTTCCGTCTTCGCGCCGCTGAATCATGAGTTCAGGGTAACAAATAAGGAAGCGGGGCGGCTCTTTCGAGAACCGCCCCGCCTGAGGTGTCGTTGTTCTTCGTGTCCCCGGTTCACCGGGGTCGTCGCCGGCATCCGGGATCAGTCGTCCAGTTCCG
>CAZQVN010000056.1:16644-24179 GCA_964596775.1 uncultured bacterium | reverse complement strand
CTCCGAGGGGCCGTCGCGGAGCCGGCGGAGCCAGGATGGCGGAGCCGTGCGGAGCGCCGAGCGCAGTCGAGGCAGGGATGCCGAGACGGAGCGTGCCCCGAGGAGGAGAACGATGTCCGCCCCCCCGAAGCACGTGAGCCGAAACGGATGTCCGCCCCCCCGAAGCACGTGAGCCGAGCCGAAAACGACTACCGCGGCGGAGGCAACGGCAGGATCCAGCCGTTTTCCTGGACCCGCGCCCGTTCCGTGGCTCCCGGCACGAGGTCCATCACGACGGCGGTCTCGTCGCAGGCGTGACGGCGCGGACAGTTCACGCAGTCGGTCCAGACCTTGCGCGGCAGCGTATCGCGCGGAATCGTCGTGAAGCCCGACCGCTCGAAGAACGCCACCTCGCGGGTGAGGGCGATGACCCGCTCGAGGCCGAGTTCGCGTGCATCGGCCACGACGCGCTCCACGAGCTGCCTGCCGAATCCCTTTCCCTTGAGTTCGGGGCGGACGACGAGGGAGCGCACCTCCCCGAGATCCTTCCAGAGAAGCTTCAATGCGGCGCAGGCCACGACGTCATCACCGGAGACGGCCACGTGGAACTCGCGGACGGCCGGATAGAGGTCGGCGAGCGGGCGGGGCAGGAGCGTACCGTCGCCGACCAGCGTTCCCATCAGCGCGGCGATTCCCGGCACGTCCGCAGGGCGGGCCCGACGGACGCTGATCGCTGCGGTGTCGAGCGGAAGCACCGGGGAGCCCGGCATGGCCTGTGCCGGCGCGGATTCAACCGCCGGACCGAGGCCGAGCCGCGCCTCGGCGCGACGGAGCTGTGCCCGTACGGACTCCGGACCGGTGCCCGGCGAGTGGTTCCTGCGGCCGAGCGCACGCTCCACGGTCAGACCGTCGAGCGCGACCCCGGTAAAGTGAGCGGAGATCCCGAGGCGCTCCGCGTCGGGCAGTTCCCGCGGATCGACGCCCGCGGTTTCCGCCGCCGCCCACAGCTGCCCGACCAGCGCATGCGCCTGCCGGAACGGTGTGCCCGCCTCGACGAGGTGATCGGCCAGTTCCACGGCCAGCAGGTCGAACGTCAGCTGTTCCGCCATCCGTTCCGGCCGGATCCGGATCGCCGCCAGCGCCGGCGGAATCGCCTCGAAGATCAGCGACAGCGTGTCGCCGGTGTCGAACACCGTTTCCTTGTCCTCCTGGAGATCCTTCTGATAGGACGACGGCAGCCCCTTGAGCACGACCTGGAGCCGCTGCGCGTTCGTGATCAGGCGCGCCGCCTTGCCGCGGGCCAGCTCGAACAGGTCCGGGTTCTTCTTCTGCGGGAGGAGGCTCGAACCGGTGGAGAAGCCGTCCGGCGGCGCGATCCAGCCGAAGCCCGGCGAACACCAGAGCACGAGATCCTCGGCGAGCCGTGACAGGTGCAGGCCGAACACGGAAGCGGCATTCAGGTACTCGAGCGCGAAGTCGCGGTCGCTCACGGCGTCGAGGCTGTTCGCCGCGAGCCGGGTGAAGCCCATCCGGCCGGCCAGCGCCTTCCGGTCGTAGACGAGCGGCGTGCCGGCGATCGCTCCGGCGCCGAGCGGCAGGCAGTCGGCCGCCTCGCGCGCGGCCTGGAAGCGGATCTCGTCCCGCTCGAACTGGTGCGCATAGCTCATCCACACGTGCGCCACCATCAGGGGTTGTGCGGGTTGCAGGTGCGTGGCGCCGGCCATCACGTGGTCGCCGGCCTCGCGGGCCAGCGTCACCAGCGCGCGCTCGATCTCCCGGATGCCGGCGAGCGCATCGTCGCACAGCGTCATCACGTGACGCCGGAGAAGCGTGGCCACCTGGTCGTTCCGGCTTCGACCGGTGTGCAGCCGGTGGGCCGGGTCGCCGCAGCGGGCATGGAGCGCCGCCTCCACGGCGGAGTGGACGTCCTCGCCTTCGAGCGTGACGGAACCCGCTTCCAGCCCCTCGCGAAGGTCGCGCGCGGCCTGGAGCAGGGCGGAGAGGTCGGCCTCCGACAGGATGCCGCACTCGTGAAGCGACCGGCCGTACGCGTCGGTCAGGAGGAGTTCCTCCTTCCACAGGCGGCCGTCGACCGGGAGGGAGTCGTTCATGCGCCGGGCGCGCGGGTCGAGACCGGCCGCGAGACGTCCGCGCCAGACTTCGGATACCGGGCCGGCGGAGCCGGGCCGGAGGGTTTTCGTTTCAGAGCTCATGGCGGACTCCGGAGGTGACGACTTCGATTTCGATGGCTTCGGAGGAGTCGGCGACGCCGTCAAGATCAAGAGACTCTTCGCCGACCGTCGTCTGCGAAGCACTCCGAGTTCTCTCCGCCGCCACGGCCAGCGGCAGTCCGTAGAGCCGGATGAACCCTTCCGCGTTCTTCACGTTGTACCCGGTCATGTCGAACGAGCCGAGATCGCCGCGGTAGAGCGAGAACGCGCTCTCCCTGGCCACGGCGCGGGCGTGACCTCGGTAGAGTTCCATGGTCACCGTGCCGGTGGCATCGGAGACCGCGCTGTCGGCGAAGGCCGACAGCGCCGTCCGAAGCGGCGAAAACCAGAGACCGTTGTAGATGAGATCCGCCATGCGCGGGCCGAGTTCGGCCCGCGTCCGGATCAGGTCATGGGGGAGCGTCAGCCGGCAGAGATCCTCGAGCGCCTCGTACAGCACCGTCCCGGCCGGCGTCTCGTAGACGCCGCGCGATTTCATGCCGACGAGCCGGCTCTCCACGATGTCGATGCGGCCGACGCCGTGGCGCCCGGCGATCGCGTTCAGGTTCTCGACGAGGGTCACCGGGTCCAGCGGCGCGTCGTTCAGCGCCACGGGCACGCCGCTCTCGAAGCCGATCGTCACCGTCTCCGGATCGAGCGGCTGGTCGTCCCGGCCCTCGGTCAGGCGGTACACGTCCTCGGGAGCCTCCGCGCCGGGATCCTCGAGGACGCCCCCCTCGTGGCTCATGTGCCAGAGGTTCGCGTCGCGGCTGTAGAGGTCGCCCTTGCGCTGGGCCACCGGGATGCCGTGCCGGTCCGCGTAGGCGAGCGCGTCCTCGCGCGACGTGATGTCCCACTCGCGCCACGGCGCGAGGATCGGAAGATCGGGGGCGAGGGCCATGAACGTCAGCTCGAAGCGGACCTGGTCGTTCCCCTTGCCGGTGCAGCCGTGGGCGAGCGCGTCGCAGCCGGTTTCGCGCGCCCAGTGGACCTGGCGCGCCGCGATGATCGGCCGGGCCAGCGACGTTCCGAGCAGGTAGCGCCCCTCGTAGATCGCGCCGGCCTTGAGGGCCGGGAACGCGTAGTCGGCCAGGAACGCGTGGCGGAGATCCTCGACGATGATTTCATCGGCGCCGATCGCCTTCGCCTTGGCCTCGAGTCCCTTCAGTTCGGCACCCTGGCCGACGTCGGCGCAGTAGCAGACGACCTCGCAGCCGTAGTGCTCCTTGAGCCACGGAACGATGATGCTCGTGTCGAGCCCCCCGGAATAGGCGAGCGCAACGCGGCGGATCGTGTGGTGAGTCGTCATCGTCAGGACCCTTTCTGTTCTTCGAGATGGGAAACGGCGGCCTCGAAACGCTCGAGACCAAGCCGGATTTCGTCTTCCGTGACATTGAGCGGCGGGAGAAAACGGATCGCGCGATCGCCGCCGCGGACGAGCAGGAGCTTCTCTTTCCGTGCGGCCGTAATCAGGGCGGGCGCGTCGAAGGACGCGCCGGCGCCGATCACGACCGCGCGGAGAAGACCGGTGCCCCGCATTTCATCGAGAGACGCATGTCTCTCGATGACGTCTATCAGTCCCTCCTCCATAAATGCGGCGCGCTCCCGCACGCTGGCGAGAAACCCGGGCGCCATAATGTGCTCCATCACCCACAGCCCCGCGGCCGCAGCCACCGGCCCGCCGCCGAACGTCGTCCCGTGCATCCCCGGCTTGAGCGTCGCCGCGACCTCCTCCGTCATCAGCACGGCCCCGAGCGGCAGGCCGCCGGCCAGCGCCTTGGACAGGACGGTGATGTCGGCCTTCACGCCGTAGCCCTCGGCCGCGAGAAACGTGCCGGTGCGCCCCATTCCGCACTGGATCTCGTCGAAGACCAGGGTGATGCCGCGCTCCGTCGCGAGGCGGCGGAGCGTCGCCAGGAACTCCGGCGTGGCGGCCACCGCACCGGACTCTCCCTGCACGGGCTCGACGATCACCGCGCAGACGCCGGTGTCGAGCAGGGCGTCCAGAGCCGCCGCGTCATTGAACTCCCCGAAGCGCACCCCCGGCATCAGGGGCTCGAACGGTTCGCGATAGGAGGGCGTCCACGTGGCCGAAAGCGCAAACGCGGTCCGGCCGTGGAAGCCCCCCTTGAATGCGAGGACATCCCGGCCGGAGCCCCCGCGGCGGCCGGCGTCGGCCCGGGCAAACTTGAGCGCGGCCTCGACCCCTTCCGTACCGGAATTGCAGAAGAACACGCGATCGTAGCCGGTGGCGTCGAGCAGGCGCCGGGCCAGCTCGGTGGCCGGTCGTGTGCCGAACAGATTGGACACGTGCCCGAGCTGCTGCAGCTGCCGGGCCACGGCGCGGCAGTAGTCTTCCGGCGCGTGGCCGAACGCGTTCACCGCGATCCCGCTCACGAAGTCGAGATACTCGACACCGTCGGCATCGGTCAGGAACGCGCCGCGGCCGGACACCATCTCGATCCGGGGCAGGGGATACACGGGGGCCAGTACTTCCGCGGCGGAAGCCGCGGAAGCGCTCTTGCCCTCGAGAACATCAGCCATTCAACACCTCCGCCGTCCTCACCGCGTCGGAACCGAGCACCGTCCCATCCCCCCGCCCGTTCAAAATGCGCTCCAGCGTATCCGCCCCCGACCAAGCCGCAATATGCACACGACCCACACCGGCCTTGAGAGCCGCCTCAGCGGACCGCAGCTTCGGCCGCATCCCGTCCGTGACCTGGGGATGTTCCAGGAAACCCGCGATCTCGGCCGCCTTCACTCGAGGCACGGTCTTCCCGTCGATCCTGAGCGCCGCCGCATCGGACAGCAGTATGAGATCATCCACGCGAAGTCCTGCCGCGATCGCCCGGGCCACTTCGTCCGCGTTCAGGTTGTACAGGTCACCGTTGAGAGCCCCGATCCCCGCCACGACCGGCGTCCAGCCCGCGGACAGCAGGGCCTTGAGCAGGCTCGTGCGGACGGATGTCACGACCCCCACGGCGCCCAGGCGCTCGTGATCCGGGTGGGGTGTGATTTCGAGGATGCCTCCGTCGACTCCCGAGATGCCGACGGCGTCGAGGCCGGCGGCGCGGAACTGCGCCACGAGACGCTTGTTCGCGAGTCCGGCGAGGACGGCGACAACGACCGGAAGCGTTGCCGTGTCGGTGACCCGCAGGCCTTCCAGGAACCGCGTCTCGATTCCGAGGCGCGTGCTCCAGTCCGTGACTTCAGATCCGCCGCCGTGCACGAACACGACGCGCCCGGGCATGCGGGCGGCGGCCTGGGCCAGCTGTTCCGCGGCATCCGGCGTTTCCAGCGCGCGCCCGCCGATCTTCACGACGGTGAGCGTCACCAGGGTCTCCCGTCCGCGGTCAGGCCGGTCGTTTCCGGCCAGCCGAGCATCAGGTTGAGGTTCTGGATCGCCTGTCCCGAGGCTCCCTTGACGAGATTGTCGATGGCGGCGGTGACGAGCAGGGTCGTGCCGTCGTGGATCGTCGTCACCGCGATGTCGCAGCGGTTGCTCCCCTTCACATCGCGGGTCGCCGGCCAGGCGCCGTCGGGGAGGAGACGGACGAACGATTCGTGCTCGTAGCGCTCTTCGTACAGCGCGCGGAGCGCGGCGGGGGAGACGGCCTTCGTCAACGGCGCCGTGGCGGTCAGAAGAATGCCGCGGGCCATCGGAACGAGGTTCGGCGCGAAGGCCACGCGGAGGCGCTGCGCGGCGCCCGCCGCGCGGTGAAACGTCCGCTCCATCTCGGGAACATGTGTGTGCACGGTGCCGACCTTGTACAGCGACGCGCCGCCGTCCAGTTCCACGAACGACGTGCCGAGAGACGCCGTCCGCCCCGCACCGGACACGCCGGACAGCGCGCTGATCATCACCGGATCGGCCACCAGGCCGGCCGCGAGGGCGGGGAACAGCGCCAGCGCGGCGGCGGTCGGATAGCAGCCCGGATTCGCGATCCGGGCGGCCGTGCGGATTTCATCGCGGAACAGTTCCGGAAGGCCGTAGACATAGCCGTCCGCGCCGTCACGCCGGTCCGCGGACAGGTCGAGGATCCGCTCCGGCCCCAGCTCGAGGTCGGAGTGCTCCTTGAGATACGCGCGGAACGCGCCGTGCGGGAGGCAGGCCACGAGCGTATCGAAGTCGTCGAGGTGCGCCGGCAGTTCCTCCGGCGTGACGATCGGCGGCGTTGCCGTGCGCCGGCCGTCGAGGCCGGTGAGCAGCGCCCCGCCCGCGGACTTTTCGCGGGAGACGAGACAGGCCAGCGTCAGACCGGGGTGCCCCACGACGAGGCGGGCGAACTCCTGGCCCGAATACCCCGAGGCGCCCAGCAGGGCGATTCGTGCACGCTTCGGAGCCAAAGGCGCCGAGGGGAGGGTGGTGTGAGGGGCGGAACGATCAGCCACCACGTGGCGGTCAAACTCATGAATCGTCACATTCTCCGTCATCCGATCTTCCTCCCGGCTCCGCCGGCCAATGAATCCAGGTGTTTCTTGAAGCGCCTTGCGGCGGACTGGTCCGGCAGAATCACGAGAATCGTGTCGTCCCCGGCCACCGAACCCACGATCCCGGGGTACTCCAGCATGTCGATCGCCCGGCCGACCCCGTTCGCGTGACCGGGCGGCGTCTTCACGACCACCAGGTTCTGGGCCACCGCCACCTCGTTGATGAAGGCCCTGAGGTCGAGCCGCTGCCGTTCCCGGTCCAGCGCCTCGACGGCCGGGGCCGGGAGTTCGTAGATCCCGCGCCCCTCGGGTCCCGGCCGCTTGCCGACGCCGAGGCTCTTCAAGTCCCGCGACAGCGTGGCCTGGGTGACGTCGAACCCGGCCCGGGCCAGGCTTTTCGCGAGATCCTCCTGGCTCGAGTGCGGCTCGTCCTCGATGAGTCGGGCGAGAACGGCGAGGCGCCGGGAACGGGTCATGGGTGTGGCTCCCTGTAATGTGTCGGTGACGTGTGGCCGGGCCGTCCGGCCTGTCCGGTCATTCCGGCCGAGGGGCGTTGAGACGCCGCATCGAGAAGAAAGTTGCATAAAAATACATGAGTGTGCATAAAAAGGCAAGAATGTTTGCGGGGATTGATGGAGTTCCAGGAGGCAGCCAGCCGAAAGTTGGGGCGCCAGAGCCTCGAAAGACTCCAGCCTGCCGGAGGAAGCGCCGAAGGCGGGGGAGGCGCTCTGCCGCGGCTCCGTGGGCTCGGCACCCCCGAACTGGTCCCGGGACCAGTTGGGGTTTTCGATCGGGACGGGACGGCACAGAAAAACCCCCGGACTCCGACTAGGGAGTCCGGGGGCTGAGTACATAAACAAAAGGCAAGAACGCTCACCCGACCTTCGGTCGGGTGAGTATCCTACTTCGGCTGCG
>CAZQVN010000056.1:0-16544 GCA_964596775.1 uncultured bacterium | reverse complement strand
AAGGCAAGAACGCTCACCCGACCTTCGGTCGGGTGAGTATCCTACTTCGGCTGCGGCACGACCCGGATGTACGGCCGGGTCGCCTTCCATCCGTCCGGATACCTCTTCTTCGCGTCGTCCTCGGAAACCGACGGAAGGATGATCACGTCCTCGCCCGGCTTCCAGTTGACCGGC
This sequence comes from uncultured bacterium, assembly GCA_964596775.1. Taxonomy (GTDB): domain Bacteria; phylum Eisenbacteria; class RBG-16-71-46; order JABDJR01; family JAWXBZ01; genus CAZQVN01. The sequence continues at coordinate 16,370 of CAZQVN010000056.1, read as the reverse complement.
GTGGCCACCTGGTGCTTCGCGGTCAGCTGGATCGAGTCGAGGACGCGCAGGATCTCGTCGAAGTTGCGGCCGGTGGACATCGGGTAGACCATCACCATCTTGACCTTCTTGTCCGGGCCGACGATGAACACGTTGCGCACCGTCTGGTTGTCGGCGGCGGTGCGACCCGAGCAGGAGTCGCCGGCCTCGGCGGGGAGCATGCCGTAGAGTTTCGCGATCCTGAGATCCTTGTCGCCGATCAGCGGGTAGTTCGGAGCGTGACCGGCGATTGCCTTGATGTCCTCGGCCCAGCGCGAGTGGTCGGAGATCGGGTCGACCGAGAGGCCGAGGATCTTGCAGTTGCGCCTGTCGAAATCCGGCTTGCGGCTCGCCATGTAGCCGAGTTCCGTGGAGCAGACCGGCGTGAAATCCTTGGGGTGCGAGAAGAGCACCGCCCAGCCGTCTCCCATCCACTCGTGAAACCTGATCGTGCCTTCCGTCGTTTCCGCCTCGAAGTCAGGCGCCAGTTCACCGATTTTCAGCGTCATGATTCAGTCCTTTGAAGAGGTCCGGGCCCGCCGGGACACGTCCCGGCGGTGCGGCAATCAAGAGCCACAGGAACGGAATCATACGGCAACCGCAGTGGGGGTCAAGACTGAGCGAGAATCCCCCGGTCCGGGCGACCGCGCGTTCCGGGATCCCCGTTCCGGGCGGCTGCTTGCCCGCCTCCGGCCTTTCCCCTAATCTTCGGCGCAGACGATGTTTCCGGGGCGCGAAATTGCTGCCGCGCCCGCCGCTGTCCGCACCCCCGCTGAGGTGATGTTCGTGACCGTATACGTGGAAGACTGGCAGGCGGCCTTCGGGTCGCCGTATCTCGTCGCACCGGAAGAGGCGGTCACGGCACGGGTGACGCTGGTGGAGGACGGGAACAGGATGGAACGGCATCGTCCCGACCCGCCGGATCGTGACGTGTCGCTGGCGTTCATCGACGGCGTCCGCCGCGGCGAGGCATCGCTCTACCAGGAGAATCCGGTCGGCGGACAGCTCGCGCGGGGGGTGGCCGGTACGCATGCCTGCGGCGCCGTGATCGCCGCCGGCGATCGCCGCCTCGAGTTCAGCCGGATCACGGTCCAGCGCCTGGTGATCTGGGGCTCCGGTCTCAGGGCCCGGCTCCCCGATGTGGCCGGCGGCTGGTCGTGGACCGCGCACTCCATCGCCGACCCGGCGCCCGACGCGCCGCTCAAGGAACTGCAGACGCGGATGCGCCAGGCGGAGGGACACCTGGCCGAGGAACTCGGCCAGGAGGGCTTTCTCGTGATCGTCGACGGCCCCTTGAACTACGTGCGCTCGCGCGATCTGCCCGTGGTGGGGTACATCAAGACGCATCATCGTGCGCTGCTGGAACCTCCCCATCACGCCCGAATCACCGGACTGGCGTCCGGCGAGCGGTCGAGCCTCTTCGCGCTCGGCGACGACCGCTACTCCTGCTATCTCCGCCTGGCCCCGGTGCGCGCGTTCGCCGGCCCGTGGGCCGGCATCGTCCGCATCGAGATTCCGCAGTCGGCCGGATTCGAGCAGGCGGTGGAGATGGCCGATCACGTGACCGCCCTCGTGCCGCGTTTCGCCGGCGTGCCGCACCGCGACCCGCGGGCGCCGCAGAACCTCCAGCCGGTGGGGGCGCTGGAAAAGCAGCTGCGACATCGCATGGGGGACGGCGGGCTGGCGTTCCGGGCGGTGCGGGAGGCGGTGTTGAAGCTCGGGGAAAGGGAGGTGGCGTGATGGGGAACGGCATTCGACGCATGCGGAGTCCTTGCGGAACCGGAGGTGCCCGGTGAACGAAGATCGCTCGCGCGGTTCCGCCGCGCTCGGGCTGGTCGACGGTTCCGTCGACGCCTCCACGCTGAGATTTCACGTCGTCCTGGCGGACGACGCGGTGTGCCAGCTCGACGAACTCGTCGCCACCACCCAGACGCTCCCGGACGGGCGCACGCTGACCCACTACGGCATCGTGGTGATGGGCACCGGTCGCATCGAGGGGGCCGAGCTGTCCAGCGACACGCAGCGGATCGCCCGGGACCGGACGATGCCGGGCGTCACCTCGCGACGGGTCGAGGTGCAGATCCTCCGCACCGTGCCGGAGCTGTGGCTGCCGCCGCTTCCCGGTGCGGTCGTGGAGCGGGCCACCGGCGCGCACCGTCACCATGCCCTGTTCATCGACCAGATGGCCGCACCGCTGGCGGTGGGGGTGGACCAGACGGACGAACCGGTCTACGCCGACTTCGCGTTCATGAACGGCGAAAAGGGGGGGCACGTCTCGATTTCCGGGATCTCCGGGGTGGCCACGAAAACGAGCTACGCGCTGTTCCTTCTCTACATGCTGTTCGAAACGCATCACGGCCGGGCCCTGCTCGGCCGTCACGCCGCCAACACGCGCTCCATCGTGTTCAACGTGAAGGGGGAGGACCTCCTCCACATCGACAGGCCGAATTCCGCCTATGCCGGCAGGGAGCACGCCGCCCGCCAGTGGGCCGGTCTCGGCGTGGACACGCCCGGCCGGTTCGAACGCGTGCGTCTCTACGCGCCGCGTTCCGCGGCGAGCAAGCCGGGCGCGGTGGCCACCGACGTCACGTCGCGCACCGCCACCGACGTGAAACCGTTCGGCTGGAGCCCCGACGCGTTCATCCGGGGCGGCCTGCTCCGGTTCTGCTTCGCCGACGCGGACGACACGCGGAACCAGATTTCGTTCGTCGAGCAGCGCGTCCGGGTCCAGCTGGCCCGTCACGCGTTTCCGCTGGAGGGGGAGCCGGGATGCGTGGTTCTCGCCGCGCCCCCGGAGGGAACCTCGTTCAACTTCGACAAGGTGGTGCAGGAGCGCCGGAACGCACGGAAGGCGGGCGAAGGTCACGTGTTCCGGGAATTTTCCGACCTCGTCGACTTCCTCACGCAGAAGCTCGCGCCCGAGGAGGAAGGCACCGAGGACACGGCCTGGACGGGTCGCGTCCAGGCGGGCACCGCGGGGGCGTTCCTCCGTCGCCTCTACGCGCAAACCCCGCGCCTCGGCCACCTGGTCGCGGCAGGAGCGCAACCGGCCGCGCTCGAGGAACCGGTGACCGTCGTCGACATCCACGCCCTGCACGACGACGCCCAGCGCTTCGTGGTCGGAGCGATTCTTTCGAGGATATTCGAGGAAAAGCAGGGGCAGGGGCGCGAGCCGCTGCGGTTCATCGTCCTCGACGAGCTGAACAAGTACGCCCCGAAGCAGGGCTCGAGCCCGATCAAGGAGCTGCTCGTGGACATCGCCGCGCGCGGGCGGAGTCTCGGTGTCCTCCTGATCGGCGCCCAGCAGTCGGCCGGCGACGTGGAGCCGGCGATCGTCCGCAACGCGTCGCTCAAGATCGCCGGACGGCTCGACGCCGGAGAGTCGGAGTCCTACCGGTTCCTGTCCGCCGAACTGCGCGAACGCGCGAGCCGGTTCCTCCCCGGGACGATGGTGTTCGACCAGCCGCTGATACCGGCACCGATCCCGCTGCGCTTCCCGTTCCCGGCGTTCGCCACGAACGTGGCCGAGGGCGCGGGGGGAAGCCGGGAGGAACGGAAGGAAGCGGCCCGGAAGGCGTTCGGGAAACTGTGATGAAGCGACCCGACACCGGAAGCGGAGCGACCGTGCGGGCGGCGCCCGGCCGCGGAATCCGGCGATGAAACTCCTGCATACCGCCGACTGGCACATCGGGCGGCTCACCTACAACCGGAGCCGGGCCGCGGATCACGCGGCGGTGTTGCGCGAGATCACGGATCTCGCGCGCTCCGAGAAACCCGACCTTATCCTCCATGCCGGCGATGTCTGGGACGGCATCCGGCCGGCCTACTCCGATCTCCAGTTCGGCCTCGGGGTTCTCCGGGAACTCGCGGCCGTCGCGCCGACCGTCGTCCTCTGCGGCAACCACGATTCTCCGGAACTGTTCCGGGTGATGGCGTCGCTCCTCGGGCCGGACAGCCGCCTGCACTTCATCGACAAGTGCCGGCCGCCGGAAGCGGGCGGAATCCTCACGTTCGCCGGCGGCGCCGGCGAGGAAATCCGCCTCGCCCCCGTCCCGTTCATCCACCAGAACCGGCTCATCGAACACTTCACCGATCCGGAACTCTGGATGGCCGGCTACGCCGACGGCGTCCAGTCGATCCTCGACGCCATGAGCGACGGCCTGGCCGAGGGCTACGATCCGGAACGCCATGTCCTGCTCATGGCCGCGCATCTCCACGTGACCGGCGCGCGCTTCTCGAAAAGCGAGCGCCAGATCCACGTGACCGACAGCTACGCCACGCGGGTCGGCGGCCTCCCGGCCGTGTCGTACGCCGCGTACGGCCACATCCACCGGCCGCAGGAACTGCCCGGCACCGTGCCGGGCCGTTATGCCGGATCGCCGATCCCGCTCGACTTCGGCGAGGAGGGGGAGGACAAGGAAGTGGTGATCGTCGAGGCGGCGCCCGGCCGTCCCGCGAAGATCACGCCGCACCGCCTTTCCGGCGGCCGGCCGCTGAAGAAGATCGAGGGCACGCTGGACGAGATCGAGCGCCAGGCCGCCGCCGTCGGCACGGCCCTCTGCCTCGTCACCGTGCACTCGGACGACCCGGTCGAAGACCTTGTCGACCGGGTGACGGGCCTGCTGCCGGAGGCCGTGCTGCTGTCCGTGTCCGAGGACTGCGCGGCGCGGCGCCTGACGGTGGTGACCGACACAGGACGGTCGGAGGAGGAGCGGACGTTCATCGAGCTGTTCCGGGAGTACCTCGGCCTCAAGCCGCCGAAGGAAGCGGTGGCCGACGACGTGCTGGCCCTGTTCGAACGGGTGATGGGCGCGGCGGAAGCCGGCGAGCCGTGTGCGTTCCCGGAGATCGACGCCCTGTCGCCGGCCGGTCGTGCGCTGCCGGATCCCGGCGGCGCCCCCGCACCGCGAGCCGGCACCGCCGCCGACGACGCGGACCAGATCTCCCTCATCCTCGATTCCGAGGCGGACCCGGCTCCGTGAGACCCGTCACCCTCCACCTCCACGGCCTGCGCAGCTACCGGTCGCCGGTGACGATCGACTTCACCGGCGCCGGCCTCGTGGCCGTCGTCGGCGACACCGGTTCGGGAAAATCCTCGATCCTCGAGGGGTTGACCTACGCGCTCTACAACGCGTCCACCTGGAGCGGCAAGGACGTGCGCGAACTGATCGCCGACGGGGCCACCGTGATGAAGGTCGTTCTCGAGTTCGAGGCCGACGGCGACCGCTACGAGATCACGCGGGCCACGTCGCGCACGAACTATCCGCCGGCCGTCCACCGGCTCAGGTGCCTGAGCGACCCGGCGCGGCCGGAGATCGACGGCGTGGACGGCGTCCGCACGGAAGTCCATCGTCTCGTCGGGCTCACCTACGATGCGTTCCTGTCCGCGGTGATCCTGCCGCAGGGGCGGTTCCAGAGCCTGCTCCAGGCCAAGCGGGGGGAGCGGGTCGACATACTCAAGGGGATCTTCCGTCTCGACATCGTGGAGACGGCGCGCGGGGAGGCGCAGGGCGCCCTGGCCCGTCTCGACGCGGCGCTCCGCGACCGGGACATCGCGCGGGCGAAGCTCCTCGACGATCCGGCCGCGGAGGCGAAGGCGCGGAAGGCCGAGGCCGACGAGGCCGCGAAGGCGGAAAAGGCCCTGGACGCGGCCGCCGCGGTGCTCGCGAAGACCCGCGCGGCCGTGCGCGACGCCGAGACGACGACCGCGGCGCTGGCCGGCCCCCGCAACGCGCTCGACGAGGCGCCATCCGGAACCGCGGAGCGGATGCGGGCGCTCCTGCCCCGCGCCGCGGAGCTTCAGAAACGGATGCTGTCGATCGAGAAGCAGCGGGCGGAACTGGACGCGAAGATCGTCTCGCTCAAGGCGGCTCTCGCGGCGCTCGAGAAAAAGGGGGAAGGTCCGCTGGCCCTGGCCGAGGCGGCCGCCGTTCTCGATCGCGTGGACCGCGAGCAGGAGAGCGCCGCGGCAACGCGGCGGCGGCTGGACGAGGAGGAAGCGGTCCTGAACGCCGAGCGCGCCGCCCTCGCGAAACTCGAAGCGGGCCTGAAGACGCTGGAGAAGACGGCCGCCGCGGAAGCGGACAGGGCGTCGCAGCTCGAGACCGCCGCGAAGGACGCGGAACAGGCGGCGGAAACGGCGCGCGGACGGCTCGACAAGGCCCTGAGTGCCGCGTCGGCCGTGCAGGCCGCAAGGGCCGACGCCGCGGCGCGGAAGAAGGGGCTGGCCGCGGCGGTCGACGCCGCGCAGACTGCCGCGGCCGCCTCCGATGCCGCGGCCCGCGACCGCGACGCGGCGGAGGCGGCGCTCGCGGAACTGCTCCGCCGTCATGCCGCGGCGCACGCCGCGGAGGGGCTCGAGGCGGGGGAAGACTGTCCGGTCTGCGATCGCCCGCTCCCGAAGGGATTCCGGCCGCCGAAGGTCACCGGGGAGGCGAAGGCACGGACGGCGCTGGACCGGGCGGCAAAGACGGCGGCAAAGGCGCTGGAGGTGGCGGCACAGGCCCGGGCGGAGCAGTCGATGGCGGAAGCGGCGTTGAAGACGGCGGAAGCGGAGGAGGCGGAGCGGTCCCGCGAGCTGGAAGCGTGCCGGAAGGCGCTGGCCGCACTCGTGCCCGAGGCGAAGACCGGAGATCTCACCGATGCGTTGATTCGTGGCCTGGAAGGCGCCCGCGATCGGGCCCGGAAAGAGATGGCCGACGCGGCAGCGCGGGCGGGGAAAGCGCGCGACGCCTGTCTCGAATCCCGGGCCGGTCTGGAACCGCGGCGCAAGGCGCTCGCCGAGCGGCAGGAACGACGGGAACGGGAGATCGGGGAACTGGACGCCTCCGAGGCCGCAAGCATTGCCGCGCTCGTCGCACTGCCGAAGAGCCTCGGCCTGACGAAAAGGACGGCCCTGTCCGGCCGCGGGGAAGCCCTGGAAAAGCTCCGCGGGGAGCAGATGAAGCTGGCCGCCGAAACCGCGCGGCTCGAAACGCTTCGCGACACGGCCCAGGGGCTGGGTCGCCAGGACGCGGATGCCCGCGCGGAATGGGCGAAGACCGTGGAAACACCGCTCCGCGCGATCGAGCGGGAACTCGGTCACCTGCAGCAGCGGGTCGGCGATGCCGCGAAGGCGCTGGGAGATAAGCCCGTGCCCGCCGGCGAGGAGGCCGACCTCGAGCAGCAGGCGCGGCGGGCCGAACGGCTGGAGTCGCTTCGCCGCGATCTCCTCGGCCGGCTCGAGGAGCGACTGGAGGGGGAGCGCGCAACGATCCGCGAGGCGGAGGCGGCGGCCGCCGCGGCGCTCGACGCGGTCGGACTGGATACGGCGGAAGAGCTGGAAGCGGAACGGATCTCGATCCGCTCGACGCTGCAGACCGCGGAGCGGGACGCGGAAGCGGCGCGGAAACAGATCGAGCCGGCCAGGGAGCTGGATCGACTCCTGAGCCGGGGCCGCGCGTTCCGGGCCGCCGTGTCCGAACTCGCGGCGGCGCTCGCCGACGGCAAGTTCACGGCCCACGTCATCGAGCGGCGGCAGAAGGAACTGCTCGGCGTGGCCACCGCGATTCTCGACGGCATGACCGGGGGGCGGTACGGCTTTGCCGGCGACTTCCAGGTCGTGGACCTGGAAACCGGCCAGCCCCGCTCCACGAAGACGCTGTCCGGCGGCGAGAGCTTCCTGGCCAGTCTCGCGCTGGCCCTGGCTCTCGTGGAGATCGCCGGGCGCGCCGGCGGCCGGCTCGACGCGCTGTTCCTCGACGAGGGGTTCGGCGCGCTCGACGCGAACGCGCTGGACGAGGCGCTCGGCGCGCTGGAAAGCCGGGCCGTGGACGGGCGGCTCGTGGCCGTCGTCTCCCACCTGAAGGCGGTGGCCGAGCGGATCGATCGCGTCCTCTACGTCACGAAGGCCCCCGCGGGGAGCACGGCCCGCTGGGTGACCGGGGCGGAGCGGGACGAAGTCGTGGACCGCGAGATCGAGGCGGGACTGCTGTCATGAGGGATCGCGAGCTTGCGTTCTACAGGTCGCTCGACACGATACGCGCCTCGCTCGCGCCGATGCGCGACCCGCGAAAGGCGCTGCGCTACGCCCTGCGGGCCGTCGGCGATGTGTTCGGGGCGCCCGCCGGGGTGACGGCCGTCCTGCGCGCCGGAGAGGAACGGGTGACCGTTCTCCATGCCTATCCGAAGAGAACGGACTTCGACCTCGAACTCCTCACCCGGTTCGCACGCGTCGAGCGGCCGGAGGTGCCGGAGGGGATCCTGCTCGTGCCGGTCCGGCGCTGGAGCCGGCCGTGGGGGATCATCGGGTTCCGCCGGCCGGCCCAGCCGTTCGACCGCACCGACCGCGACTATGCCCAGCGCCTCGGCGAGCTCATCGCGGAGTCGATCCTGCACATGGACCGCGAGCGGATGGTCGACGTGCGCGACCGGATCGACCGCAAGATCATGGAGCGCCTGCGCCCGGTCGACCTCTTCTACCAGATCCTCGACGGGCTGCGCACGCTGACCCGCTACGATCACTCGTCGGCGATCCTGATCCGCGACAACGGCGAGGGTCACTTCCGGCTCGTGGCCGAGCAGATCGCCTGGGACAAGCTGAAGAGCGACCGGATCGGCCTGGAGCTCCCGGCTTCGGATGCGGTCCGGGGGATCATGGCCGCCGACGACGTGCACGGATTCGACCGGCGGCCGGACGGGTGGGCGGAGTGGACGGGGCGCCCGGTGGGCTGCGTGGCCGAGTGGCTCGACTACAACACGGACGGCCTCTGCGAGGGGGCGATGATCGCGGCGCCGCTGGCCGGGCGCGGCGGCGTGTTCGGGGTCCTGAAGATCGCGGCGCGCCACCCGGGGCAGTTCGGCCCCTACGACCTGGAACTCGTGGAACGGTTCCGCTCGCAGGCGGCGATCGCGATCCAGAACTCGCAGCGGGCGGAGTCGCTGCACTCGCGGATGCTCGACGCCGAGAAGAAGCACGCGATGGCCGACCTGGCCCGCGGTGTCTCGCACGACGTGAACAACGCGCTCGGCGCCGTCCTGCCGATCGTCCAGCAGATGCAGGCCGACATCCGGAGCGGGGGCGCCGATCCGTCCGTGTTCCGGGACGACCTGGAACAGATCCACAAGTCGCTCCAGGTGTGCCGGCGGATCTTCGGGGGCATGGTGGCGTTCGCCCGCGGCCGCGTGCGCGAAACGGGCCACGGCGACCTCCGGCGGGCCATCGACGGCACGCTGGCCATCCTCCGGGACAGCCTCGAACGCCGGGCCATCCGCCTGGAGATGGAGGTGCCCGAGGGGCTCCCGGCACTCTCGGGGAGCCAGAACAACATCGAGCAGATCACGCTGAACCTGGTGACGAACGCGCGCGACGCCATGCCCGACGGCGGCGTGCTGGCGATCGCCGCCGAGGCCGCGGGCGGCGGCGTGCGCCTCGTCATCCGCGACACCGGGGTCGGCATGACGCCGGAGCAGCTCGTCCAGATCCAGGAGGCGTTCTACACCACGAAGTCGGGCGGAAGCGGCCTCGGCCTGTCCATCTGCCGCTCGCTCGTCTGGGAGATGGGGGGCAGCATGCGGTTCGACAGCGCGCCCGGCCGCGGCACGACGGTCACCGTGACGCTGCCGGGTCTGAAAACCGAAGGGGGGGCGCCGTCGTGAAGGCGCGGATCCTGATCGTCGACGACGAGTACGGAATGCTCCGCGCCGCGGAACGGGTTCTCGCCCCGCGGCACGACGTGACCGTCTTTGCTCATCCGCAGGAGGCGCTCGAGCGCGCGCCGCAACTCCGTCCGGACCTGGCGCTGCTCGACATCCGGATGCCGGACATGGACGGCTTCGAGCTGATGGCCCGGCTCAAGGAGATCCAGCCGGACATCGACGTGATCCTGATGACCGGCAGCATCACCGACCCGGACAGGAAGCTCGTCCGGGCGCTCCGGGAGAAGGCGTTCTACTACATCCAGAAACCGTTCGACAGCGCGGTGCTGACGGCGCTCGTGGACCGCTGTCTCGACCTGCGGCGGCTGGAAACGGAAAACCGCCGGCACACGGCCCGCATGGAGAAGGAACTCGCCCAGGCCCGGGCGTTCCAGCAGGGGCTGCTGCCCGCTCCCGTCCGGAGCTTCGACGGCGTGTCCGCGGCGTTCCGCTACGACCCGTCGTCCGAACTCGGCGGCGACTTCTGCGACTACGCTCCCGCCGGGCCCGGAAGGATCGGCGTCGTGCTGGCCGATGTGTCCGGTCACGGCGTCGGCGCGGCCATGATGACCGCGCTCGTCAAGTCGTCGTTCCACGCCTCCCGCGACGAGGAGTTCGACCCGGAAACGGTGATCCGCCGGATTTCAGATTCGATCGCCCCGTTCGGCGTGGAGCGCTTCGTGACGGTGTTCTGCGGCCGCCTCGACGCCGCGGCCGGGGAACTGAAGTACGTGAACGCCGGCCATCCGCCGGGCCTGCTCGGCCTGCCCGGTTCCGGAAAGCCCTCCGGCGGCACCCCGGCATCGCCGGGAGCGGTGCGGCTGCTGGAGTCCACGGGCCCGCTCGTTTCCTCGGCGCTCACCGGGTTCCCGCGGCCGGCGGTCACCGTGCCGTTTCCAAAAGGAAGCCGGCTGCTCGTCTACTCCGACGGCATTTCCGAGGCGCGGGTCGGGGACGGTTTCTACGGCGACGAGCGGATCGCTGAGCTGTTCGGGTCGCGGGCGGACAGCGGCCTTCCGCTGCTCGACCGGATCCTCGCGGACGCGGCGAGTGCGTCCGGAATGAGGGCGGGACAGGATGACTGGACGCTCCTGACGGCGTGGAGCGACGATCGCCCCGATCCCGGGTCGTGCTATCCTTCCGCATCATGATGCGTCAACGCTGAAAGAGGAGATCGACCCGTGAACGTTCCGCTGTCCCGAAAGCTCGCCGCCGAGGCGTTCGGCACCTTCTGTCTCGTGTTTGCCGGTACCGCCGCGATCGTCGTCCACGACGGCGGCGCCGTGTCCCACGTCGGTGTGGCGCTCACGTTCGGCCTGATCGTGTTCGCGATGGTCGCCGCCATCGGCGACGTGTCCGGCGCCCACATCAATCCGGCGGTGACGCTCGGTTTCTGGGTGGCCCGCCGGGTTCCCGGGCGGTTTGTTCTTCCGTACGTCCTGAGCCAGTGCGCCGGCGCCGTCTTCGCGAGCCTTGCCGTCCGTTTCCTCTTCCCGGCCGCCCCGGGTCTGGGCGGCACGGCTCCGTCCGGACCAATCTACCAGTCCTGGTTCCTGGAAGTCCTCCTGACCGCCGGTCTCATGGTCGTCATCCTCGGGGTCTCGACCGGCGCGCGCGAAAAGGGGATCACCGCCGGCCTGGCCATCGGCGCCGCGGTCGGCCTGTCGGCGCTGTTCGCCGGGCCGGTCTGCGGCGCGTCCATGAACCCGGCCCGCTCGCTGGGGCCGGCGCTCGTCTCCTGGCAGCTGGACTCGCTCTGGCTCTACCTCACCGCCCCGGTCGCCGGGGCGCTTCTTGCCGTGCCGGTCTGTCGCTGCGTGCAGTCGACGGGATGCTGCACGGGATCACCGCGGAGCACTTCATGAAACAGATCCATCACTGGATCGCCGGCCGGGAGGACGACACGCCCTCCGAGCGCCATGGCGACGTCTACAACCCCGCCACCGGCCAGGTGGCCGGCCGGGTGGCCTTCGCCTCCGCCTCCGATGTCGACCGGGCTGTCGCCGCCGCGAAGGGCGCGTTTCCCGGTTGGCGCGACGCCTCCCTGGCCCAGCGCGCCCGGGTGATGTTCGCGTTCCGCGAACTCGTCGAGAGGAACAAGAAGGAGATCGCGCAGCTCCTGACCGCCGAGCACGGCAAGGTCCTCTCCGACGCCCTGGGCGAGGTGAACCGCGGCCTCGAGGTCATCGAGTTCGCCTGCGGCATCCCGCAGCTCATCAAGGGGGAGTTTTCCGAGGGGGTGTCCACCGACGTCGACAGCTACTCGATCCGCCAGCCGCTCGGCGTGGTGGCCGGGATCACCCCGTTCAACTTTCCGGCGATGGTCCCGATGTGGATGTACCCGATCGCGATCGCCTGCGGCAACACGTTCGTCCTGAAACCCTCGGAGAAGGATCCGTCGGCGCCGCTGTACTGCGCGCGGCTCCTCGCGGAGGCGGGGCTTCCCGCCGGCGTGTTCAACGTGGTGCACGGCGACAAGGTCGCGGTGGACCGGATCCTCGAGCATCCCGACATCGCCGCGGTGTCGTTCGTCGGCTCGACGCCGATCGCCCGCTACATCTACGAGACGGGCACGAAACACGGCAAGCGGGTCCAGGCGCTCGGCGGGGCCAAGAATCACATGGTCGTCCTGCCCGATGCGGACATGGACCTGGCCGCCGACTCCGCGGTGTCGGCGGCGTACGGGTCGGCGGGGGAGCGGTGCATGGCCATCTCCGTCCTCGTGGCCGTCGGCGATTCCGGCGACCGGCTCCTGCCGAAGATCCGCGAGCGGATCGCGAAGCTCAAGGTCGGCGACGGCATGAGCGAGGGCTCCGAGATGGGACCGCTGGTCACCGGGGCCCACCGGGATCGCGTGAAGGGGTACGTGGACGCCGGGGAGAAGGAAGGGGCGACACTGCTCGAGGACGGCCGGAAACTTTCGGTTTCCGGCCGTGACAAGGGCTTCTTCCTCGGCCCCTGCCTGTTCGACAACGTGAAACCGGACATGACGATCTACACCGACGAGATCTTCGGCCCGGTCCTCTCGGTCGTTCGGGCCGGCGATTACGACGAGGCGATCGGCCTCGTGAACCGGAACCCCTACGCGAACGGCGTGGCGGTGTTCACGAACGACGGCGGGGTGGCCCGCGAGTTCCAGAACGAGGTCCAGGTGGGGATGGTCGGCATCAACGTGCCGATCCCGGTGCCGATGGCCTACTACTCGTTCGGCGGCTGGAAGAGTTCGCTGTTCGGCGACCAGCACGTGCACGGCCGCGAAGGGGTGAACTTCTACACCCGCGGCAAGGTCATCACGAGCCGCTGGCCGGATCCCCGGCACCGCGGTGTGAACCTGGGCTTTCCGGAGAACCGGTAAGGATCCCCGCGCCTCGTTCCGATACCCGCGCCTCGTTCGAGAACGAGGCGCGGGCGGGAAGGGTGGTGGGGCGGCACTACTCCTTCTCGTCCCCCTCTGAATCCGCCGTCACCGCCCCCACCTTTTCCTTCGCCTCCCGCTCCGCCGCCTCCGCCTTGGCCATGTTCTTCGCCGCCCGGCGCCGCAGTTCCTCGGCTTCTTCGCGCGCTTCGGCCAGGGCGTCGGCGAGGGATTGGACCGCTTCCTCCGACGATTCCTCCTCGCGGGCCTTCACCAGTTCCTGTTCCAGCTTGTCCACGACGGCCTGCGCCCGCTCCGCTTCGGCCTGGGCCGTCTTCGCGGCCGCCATCAGCTTGTCCGCGGCATCCCGCGCCTCGGCGATCAGTCCGTGCGTGCCTTCTTCGGGTTCCGCCTCGAGGTCGAGGTCCTGGGCGGCGAGAACGAATGCGGTTATCATCCAGGCCTGGGCCAGGTCTTCCATGGAGCAGCCGAGATACCCGCTCGGCGCATCGTTCACGAGATCGAAGGGAAAGAAGACGACGGAGGCCTGGCTGGAGCGGGCGGCCACGTTCAGCGGCCCGTCCACTTCCACGAACTCGAACCGGGCCTCGATCCGCACGTCGTCCAGCATCTGCTCGATGCTCTCGGCCGTCGGCGTGACCGTGTCCGCGGGCGTGACCGGAACCAGCAGCCGGATCGGGGCGCCGCGCCAGTCCGGCGTGCGGGTCATCAGGTACGCGGCCATCAGCATGAGCCGTCCCGTGGCATCGTCGCGGTACCACACGTCGATGCGGCGGTCCCGCGGATCGCGCTCCTCGAGCGCCTCGAGTTCCTTCGGTCCCACCGCGAGCATGATCACGTTCTGGCCGAAGCGGAGCGCCATCCGGACGTAACGCCCGTAGGACTGGAGGCCCGGGAGGTTGCTCGTGCCGTCGCTCCGGTCGAACCAGTTCATGAGGACCGTGTTCGGCCTGACCGGTCCCATTCCGTGGGCCTGCATGATGATCGGCAGCGCCGAGTCGAAGTCCGGCGTGGCCACCACGAGCGTGAACGCCTCGAGCCCCCGCTTCCGGATGTCGGCGCGCATGTCGAGGATCATCCGGTCGCGGGCCTTGCGGACGACCGCGCCCTCGCCGACCATGATCTTGACCGCCGTGGTGAAACCGCTGCCCCCCTCGATCCAGGACGCGAAGCGGATGATCCGCTCGCGGCGGTCCGGGTTGTCGGAGAACGCGAGGATCACCGGACGCCAGTCCCGCGGATGGTCCAGTTCGGAGCGGACGAAGTGCAGGTTGTCGCGCACCTGCTGCAGGCGGTTCGAGCGGCTGCCGTCGGCCCAGCGGGCCACCGCCACCGTCTTCCGGATGTACTGCTGGATCAGCAGCAGGATGACGATGGACGCCCCGCCGGCCAGCGGATGGATGGCGATCATCGCCCCGGCGCAGCCGAGCGCGCCGATCAGGCTCAGCCGGTGATGAAACCACTTGAAGCGCGGGCGGAACGACGGGCTCTTGCCGCTCGCCTCGAAGTAGGTGGCGTAGTTGAGCAGGCCGTACGAGATCAGGAAGAACATCGAGACGACCGGCGCGATGAGGTTCAGGTCGCCGAGCGCGATCGTGGCGAAGGCGATCACCAGCGAAAGAAGGACGCCGCGCCGGGGGTTGTCCGCGGCCCCGTACCCCTTGCCGAACGGGTTGAGTGCCGGGAACAGGCGGTCGCGGGCCAGCGACTGGAGGATGCGCGGAGCGCCGAGAAACGACGCGAGGGCCGAGGAGATCGTGGCCGCGATCACCCCGGCGTGGATCAGCCAGCCGGCGATCGACACCCGCTGCATCGCCCCGTAGTCGGACACGAGGTCGGTGCCCGGGAGGTTGCCGGCAAAGAGGATCGCGGCGCCGAAATAGACGACCGCGGAGATGCCCACCGCGAGGAACGTGCCCACCGGGAGGCTCTTTCCGGGGTCCTTGAGATCCCCGGACATGCTGACGCCCTGGGTGAAACCGGTGACGGCGGGGAAGAAGATCGCGAAGATCGCCCAGAACGGGATTTCCGGGACGCCTTCCTGCCGCGCCCAGTTCGACCGGAGCACCGCGGGATCCCAGCCCAGGAATCCGCCGATGAAGAACGCGCCGAGCGCCACGCCGAGGACGCCCATGATGACGAACTGGAACCGCGTCGCGGCGTCGGCTCCTATCCAGGCGAGGACAAAGAGCACGGCCACCGCCGCCGCGGCCACCGCCTGGGGGAACCAGGTCGCCTCGTGACCGCTGACGGCGGCGATCGCCTCGCCGAAACCGATCGCGTAGAACGCGATCGACACCGACTGGGCGAGAAAGAGAACGATGCCGATGGAGCCGCCGTGCTCGGCGCCGAGCGTGCGGGAAATGAGGTAGTAGTCACCGCCCCCCTTGACCCGGTAGTTCGTGGCGATCGCGGAGAGGGACAGCGAGGTCAGCACCGACACCAGGTTGGCGAGCAGTATGATGACGAGGGCCTGGGTCAGGCCGGCCGCCCCGACGACATAGCCCAGCCGGAGGAAGAGGATGATGCCGAGGATGGTGAGAACGCTCGGCGTGAAGACGCCGGCGAAGGTGCCGAGCTGCCCGCCGGCGGGCGTCTGGGGGCCTGTTTTGTCTTCAGCCATCGTTCCGTCCTTCCGAAGCGGTGCAGGACCGTGCATCTCCCCGGATCGGGATCGACTTCTCGTCCGGGGAAGGGGGCGTCACGGTTTCGAGCGGGGCGCATGATAACAGAAGAGCGCTCCGTCTTCCCGCTCCGGCCCTCCACGTGGCCCGATTCGCTAAAATAGTGCAAACACGCGCATTGGATGCACGGAGTGATGTAGTCTGTGATCGGTTCTCCGCCTGCCGGACGACAGGGCCGCGGCGGACCGGAGCCGCGCGCCGGGGAGCATTTCCGACTTCGCTGTCGAAGCAGGTCGCCCCATCCGGGTCATTTTTCGCAACCCTGGTCGTCCCTGTCCCGTACCCCATCATGTCGTTCCCGTGCGCCATTCCGCTTCCCCCCGGGGAATCACAGCCCGATACCGGAGGTTCCAGTGAGATCGAATGCCCTGCTGTCCACCGCCCTCCTCGTCCTTTTCCTGGCCGCGGGAGGATGCGGAAAGAACGGAGGCGGCGCGGACGCGTCCGCCGGAGATTCCACCGCGGTGGCCGGGGCCGATTCGGCGGCCGGAGCGAAGAAGGACGGGAAGTCGAAGAAGAAGAAGGGGAAGGACGGCGAGGAGAAGAAGGAAGAAGCCGTTCCGGTCGACGTGGCCGTCCTGTCCACCGGGTCGATCGAGTCGGTCCTCCGCGCCTCC
>CAZQVN010000055.1:0-24201 GCA_964596775.1 uncultured bacterium | reverse complement strand
AATGAGCGGATTGCGATCTATGTTATTGTCCCCGGCTGTCAAACGGCACGCATCCATCGAGGAGGAACGTTGAATACCGAACGCCTGTTCACCCCGGGCCCCACACCGATTCCGGACGCCGTACTCGCCGCCATGGCCGCACCGATCATTCATCACCGGACGGCGGAGTTCACCGAGATCCTGAAGAGCGTGACCTGCGACCTCTCCAAGGTGTTCGGAACGAAGGAGCCGGTCGTCACGCTGGCCGCGTCGGGGACGGGCGGGCTGGAGGCGGCGCTCGTCAACCTCTGCCGGCGCGACCGGCGTGTGGTGACCGTTTCGGCGGGGAAGTTCGGCGAACGCTGGACGGCGCTGGCCCGGGCCTACGGGCTCGAGGTGGACGAACTGGCCCTGCCCTACGGTGACGTCTGCACGCCTGAGCGCCTTGCGGAGTTCATGGACAACGATCCGCACACGGTGCACGCCGTCTGCCTGACCCACAGCGAAACCTCGACCGGCGCGCTGCACGACGTGGCGGAACTCGCCGCGGTGGCCCGGGATCGCGGTGCTCTCGTTCTCGTTGACGCGATCACCTCGCTGGCCGTCCATGAGCTGCGGCCGGACGACTGGGGCCTCGACGCGGTGGTCAGCGGGTCGCAGAAGGGACTGATGCTGCCTCCGGGACTGGCGTTCGTGTCGCTGTCGAAAGCGGGGCACGCGGCCATGGCCGACGGCGATCTCCCGCGGTTCTATTTCGACCTGGACACGGCGCTGAAGAACATCGAAAAGGCGAGCACACCCTACACGCCCGCCATCTCGCTGATCATCGGGCTGAAAGTCTCGCTGTCGCTGCTCCTCGAGGAGGGGATGGACAACGTGTGGGCGCGCCACGCCCGGCATGCGGCGGCCGTGCGTGCCGCGGTCACCGCCATGGGGCTGCCTCTGTTCGCGGCGAACCCGTCGAACGGCGTCACCGCCGTCGGGCCGTTCGACGAACCGGTGGACGGCGTGGTGAAGCGCCTGCGCGAAGCGCACGGCATGCGGATCGCCGGGGGGCAGGGGACGATGAAGGGGAAGATTTTCCGCATCGGGCACATGGGCCATTACCGCGACCAGGACATCGTCGATGTGGTGGAGGCGCTCGAGGACACCTGGGCCGCGCTCGGCCATGATGTGTCCCGCGGGGCGGCGGGCGCGGCGGCGCGCAGCGTTCTCTCCGGAGGCGCGGCGTGAGCGGCGCCCGGTTCAAGGTCGTCGTCTCCGATCCGCTGTCGGACGAAGGGCTGGCCGTCCTGCGTGACGCCGCCGCGTTCGACGTGGTTGTCGTGAACGGGGCCGATGCCGCCGCGCTGAAGACCGCACTGGCCGACGCGGATGCGCTCCTCGTGCGGAGCGGCACGAAGGTGACCGCAGAGCTGATCGACGCGGCGCCGCGCCTGAAACTCGTCGGCCGCGCCGGCACCGGGGTGGACAACATCGACCTCCCCGCGTCGACCCGCCGCGGCCTCGTGGTGATGAACACGCCCGACGCGAACTCCATCGCCGCCGCGGAACAGACGCTGGCCCTGATCCTCGGCCTGGTGCGGAACCTTGCCCCGGCCGCGGAGTCCCTGGCCGGTGGCCGCTGGGAGCGCACGAAGTTTCTCGGCACGGAACTTTCCGGAAAGACGCTCGGGGTGTTCGGCTTCGGCCGCATCGGCCGCGAGGTGACCCGGCGGGCGCTCGCGTTCGACATGACGGTCCTCGTTCACGATCCGTTCATCACCACCGAGATCGCGCGGAGCCACGAGGCCACCGCGGTGTCCACGGACGAACTGCTGGCCGCCGCCGACATCATCACCCTGCACGCCCCGCTGACGAAGTCGACGCGGCACATGATCGGAGCGCGCGAGATCGGCCTCATGAAGCCGGGGGCCAGGATCGTGAACTGCGCCCGCGGGGGGCTCGTGGACGAAACGGCCCTGCTCGCCGCTCTGGAGAGCGGAAAACTGGCCGGGGCGGCGCTGGATGTCTTCGAGCAGGAGCCGCCGCAGGAATCCCCCCTCATCGGGCGACCCGATGTCCTGGCCACGCCCCATCTCGGCGCCTCGACCCGTGAAGCCCAGGAAAACGTGGCCGTGGAACTCGCGAAACAGGTGCGCGATCATTTCCTCACCGGCGCGGTGCGGAACGCGGTGAACATGCCCTCGCTGACCGCGGAGGCCTACCAGCAGGCCGCACCCTACCTGGACCTGGCCGAGCGGCTCGGCCTTCTGGCGGGTTCGCTCAGGGACGGCACGCTCAGGAAGGTGACATTCACCTACAGCGGCGAAGCTTCGGAACTGCCCCTGCCGGCGATCACGCTCGGCGGCCTCAAGGGGGTCCTGGGCAGCCGGGGCGGTGACTCCGTCAATTTCGTGAACGCCCGCATGACCGCCGCCGAGCAGGGGATCGAGGTGACGGAGTCGGCTCAGCCGATCGCCCGCGACTACGCGAACCTGATGGAGGTGTGCGTTGAGACGGACACGGGCGCGCTCCGACTGTCCGGCACGATTCTGCGCGGGTCGCAGCCGCGCCTCGTCGAACTGGACGGATTCGAGATCGACGCGATCCCTGGAGGTCACCTCGTGATCCTCAAGAACGACGACGTTCCGGGGGTCGTGGGAGCCATCGGGACCCTGCTCGGCAACGCCGGCGTGAACATCGCCCGGATCAACTGGGGCAGGGATCAGTCCGGCGGGCACGCGCTGACGGTGATCCATGTCGACGCGGCGCCATCCGCCGCGCTCGTGGCGTCGATCGCCGCGGATCCCCGGGTCCGCTGGGTTCGAGCCATCTCGCTTTCGTAGATCGTTCTCTCATTGACGCTGTGCGCGGGGCTCCGGCATCCCGTTCCCTTCGCTCAGGGCACGCTTCGCCGGCACATCCTGTGCCGGCGGCTCGGCGTCCGCTTGTTCCGCCATCCATGGCTCCACAAGCTCCCGACGGCCCTTCGGAAGGGAACGGGACGCCGAACCCCCGCTTGTACGCATTCGCTTCAGGGGGTGGGAACGTCCCGGTTTGAGGGGCGCCCTGCATGCTGGCAGCGCCGCCCGGCACTACCGTTGAGGCAACCCCGGTTTGCGGTTTCCCCCCACAAATCGAAGCGATCTCGCGCTTTTGCCGGGCCAAGCCGAGCAACAAAAAACGCCGGCTCAGCGAAGCACCCAATTTGACGCGGGAAGCGCCGAGTTGCTACCCTCCCGAGCGCTTTTTCCCCGTGCTTTCGTATCACAAACCCGCAGACGCTGGCCGGCCGGGCCGGCGGAAAGGTGGATTCTTGCCCGCTCGAGTCATCCTCGGCGCCCAGTGGGGCGACGAAGGGAAGGGAAAGCTCGTCGATCTCCTGTCGGATGACGCGGATTACGTCGTCCGGTACCAGGGGGGGTCAAACGCGGGGCATACGATCGTCGTCGGGTCCGAAACGTTCATCCTCCACCTCGTCCCCTCGGGCATTCTTCACCCCGACAAGATCTGCGTGATCGGCAACGGCGTGGTCATCGATCCGGACGCGTTTCTCCGGGAGATCGACGAGCTCACGCGGCGCGGAGTCGACGTGACCGGGAGGATCCGGGTCAGCGAACGGGCGCACCTGATATTCCCGTACCACAAGACGGTCGAGGCGTTCGAAGAGGATCGTGACGGCGGAATCGGGAGTTTCGGGACGACGCGGCGCGGAATCGGACCGGCCTACCGCGACAAGGCCGGCCGGACCGGAATCCGGGTCGTGGATCTCTACGACGCGGACGCACTGGCGGAAAAGATCCGGGCCAACGTGGACTGGGCGCATCACTGGATCTCCCGGGACGGGGGCGAGCGGCCGGACCTGAACCCGGACGCGCTCGTCGAGCACTATCGCGCCTTTGCGGACCGGCTGAAGCCGATGCTCACGGACTGTTCCCTTCTCGTGAACCGGGCCCTCAAGGAGGGGCGGTCGGTGCTTCTCGAGGGGGCCCAGGGCACCCTGCTGGACCTCGACCAGGGCACTTATCCCTTCGTGACGTCCTCCAGTTCCACCGCCGGTGGGGCTCTGACCGGAACCGGCATCGGGCCGCGGTGGATCGACGAGGTGATCGGCGTGGCCAAGGCCTACACGACGCGGGTGGGACTCGGCCCGTTTCCCACGGAGATGCCGCCGGACATGGCCGCCACCCTGCGTGACCAGGGCGCCGAATTCGGAGCAACGACCGGCCGCCCGCGGCGCTGCGGCTGGCTGGACGGGGCCGGGCTCCGGCACGCGACGCGGGTCAACGGGCTGACGAAGCTCGCGATCACCAAGATCGACGTCCTGTCCGGGATCGATACGCTGCGGGTAGCCACCGGGTACGAGTCGGGCGGAGATTTCATCACCGAATTTCCGTCCTCGGAACGGGTCCTGTCGACCTGCACTCCGGTCTACGAGGATCACGCGGGCTGGAGCGAGGACCTGTCCGGCTGCCGCACGTGGAGCGATCTCCCCGGCGCCGCGCGGGCCTACCTCGAACGGATCGCGGAAATCACCGACACGCCGATCGGCTGGGTCTCCGTGGGCGCCGCCCGCGACCAGACGATCGTGCTTTGAAACCCTGAGTTTTCCAGGGGACCCGTTAGCTCAGTTGGTAGAGCACCTGACTTTTAATCAGGGTGTCGCTGGTTCGATCCCAGCACGGGTCACCACTTTTCACCGAGAGGCAGCATGAGAATCGCGATTCTGGGCTTTCCGCAGAGCGGAAAGACGACACTGTTCAACGTCCTGGCCCGTGCCCAGGCGAAAACGGGCGCGTTCGCGGGCGCCGCGGGCGGTCTCAACATCGGCACCGTATCCGTGCCGGACGAGCGCCTGGAAAAGCTGCGCGAACTCTTCTCCCCGAAGAAATACACGCCGGCACAGGTGGAATACGTGGATCTTGCCGGCGGCGCCCAGACCGCGCGCCAGCAGGGGAAGGACAGTCTCTATCCGCCGCAGCTGACGTCCGCGGAACTCATCGTGTGCCCGATCCGCGCGTTCGAGGACGACGCCGTGGCCCATCCTTTCGACAGCGTGGATCCCGCCCGGGACATCCGCCGCTTCGCCGACGAACTGCTGCTTCGCGACCTCGGCGTCATCGAGAACCGGCTCACCCGCCTCGAGAAGAACTCGCGCGTCGGGGCCGGAAAGGAGGAGGCCACCGAGATGGCGCTCCTGAAGCGCTGCCGGGAGGCTCTGGAGGCGGAACAGCCGCTCCGCGAGATCGACCTTTCCGACGAGGATCGCCGCCGTTTGAAGGGGTTTCAGTTCCTCACCGCCAAGCCTCTGCTCACCGTCCTCAACATCGGGGAGAGCGATCTGCCCGACGGGAGCCCGGACTTCGAAAAGCTCAGAACTGCCGCGGAAGGCCCCGGGAAGGCGTTTGTGCAGGTTGCGGCCCGGACGGAAATGGAGATCGCCGGGCTCGAGGGGCAGGAGAGGGAGGAGTTCATGAACCTTCTCGGTATCCGCGAGTCGAGCCTTCACCGGATGATTCGCATGTCATACGACCTGCTTGGACTCTGTTCGTTCTTCACGGTCGGCCCTGACGAAGTACGGGCGTGGACGATCGAAAAGAATACCAGGGCGGTGGACGCGGCCGGGGTCATCCACTCCGACCTTTCGCGCGGATTCATCCGCGCCGAGGTGTCCCGGTGGGACGAATTGCTCGAATGCGGTGGTTACAGCGAACTGAGGGACAAGGGGCGCCTCAGGGTGGAAGGAAAAGAGTATCCCGTCGAGGACGGCGACATTCTGAATATTCGTTTCAGCGTCTAACTGGTTCACTTGCAGTTGTTTGCAGAGGAGCAAGCGACCCTTCGTGATTAATTTCTCAAGTCTGGAAGCGTGTCTGCCGATCCATCTCTGAGGAAATGGGGGAACATTTCCGCACGCCTACTGCTGTGCAGGAATTCGAGTTGACACCTTTTCAGACCCCGTGATAGCGTACGCGCGATTTTGTCAGACACGCGAGACGGGGCGGTTGCACCTCAACCGACACTTCAAGGTGGTCAACTAAGTCGAGAAAAAAGACGGACTAACCCTAAACGAAATGATATTGACGAGCTTTTTCAACCTGTGCCATATTGGCGCCCGACTACGAACATGAGTTCGTGCCTGGAGGTGTGTGAACTGAAAGCACTCTGCTGAACGATGATGAGTCCGGATGAGCATCACGGCGATTCAGCGCCCCCGGGACAACACGGCCTGAGAGGACGCAACGAGACAAGCAGCTGAAGTAGGCCAGACCTTCAAGACATGTCGAGATCTGCAAGACGAGTAGTTTGAGGCTTTAAACAGGGCGGAAGCCAAAGAACGAGAGTTCTGCAGATTTTCTTTTGTCCGAAAGAAAAATGAGCAACCTGAGACGAAGAGTAGAGAGCGAAAAAACAGACCACGCGAGGGCGCCGATCCTGGCGCCTCGTGCAGGGAGGAGCCGAACGTGTTGCCCTTGCTAAGGACTGTAAAAAAGTGTTTTTACGAAAGTAGAGCCAATGAAAAAACAGATGACGAAGGGATTTCGAGAAGTCGGGTGTCACCAAAGGAGGGTTCAGGTATGAGTTGGAGAGGAAGGCTTTCGCTCACGGTCGTTCTGGTGAGCGTCGCCGCGTGGTTGGGTATGGCGACGATGGCCGGGGCGGCACCTCTTCCGCCGTCCTATGACCTGGGACAGTTGAGCCCGTTCAAGCTGGCAGACGGAACCCCGAGAGGTCTCGGACCGTCGATCATCGACGCCGTGTATCGGGCGACGACGCCGGCCGGGGCCGGAAATGACAGTCTCTTTGTCATTTTCAACAAGGACCTGACCCCGGCATCGGTGAACGCAATCACCGATTTCCGGTTCAAGGGCGCGATCGCCGGCGGAAGCATTGCCCGCGTCGATCGCAATCTTGCCGTTCTGACCGGATTCACGACGGCGTACGCGGCCGGCGATTCGATCTCACTGGCCGAGCGCGGCGTGGTCACCGACCTGTCGGGCGGCGAGAATGAAGACGTTTCGCTCGTCCAGATCCGCACCGGCCCCGCCATCTGGCGCGTGGAACTGCGGAGCGACGTCTTCGACATGTCGCCGAACAACGACACGATGCGCATCTACTTCACGCACGAGATCACCGGCGGCATCGACGTTGCGAACCCCCGCCTCGACTTCAACATGCCGGAATTCGGGACCGGCGCGGCGAACCTGACGACCGCGGCCGTCGTTCCCGCCAACCGTTATGTCGACGTCACTTTCGGAAACCAGGAAGCCACCGGCCCGGCCTCGCACGGCAAGGTCCTGGCCCAGATTTCCAAGATCGCTTTGCAGCTGACGGCGGGAATCACCGGCAACTTCGCCACTGCCGGCGACGCGACCTCCGAAACATCGTCGCCCTCGGTGGCCCCGGGTCACATCGTCAATGTGCACTGGGACACGCCGAACTCGGCGAACGTGGGCCCCTACCTGATCGCGGTCGGATTCAACGATCGCGGCAACGGTTTCGGCACGGATGACGTCCTGACGCTGGTCTTCAGCAAGGACGTCGATCCCTCGACCGTGGCGTACGGCGACTTCACCTTCGGCGGCGGCGCGACTGCGCCGACGAACCCCCCCGTCATCACCGCGGACGGCAGCCACATCATCCGGATGACCGACTTCACCGGCGCGGCCGCCATTGTCGGCGGCAACATTGCCGTTTCCGGTTCCATCAGCGACTTCCAGGGGTCGAACAATCCCCCGGCTGCCGCGAACACCATCACCATCGCGGCCTCGCCGATTCTGGTGTACGCGCGGTACCAGGACGGTGGCGACGCCGATCCGGCCACCGACGAACTCCAGATGTTCTTCGACACGCCGGTCATCGGCTCCTTTGCCGGCCTGGCCGACTTCGACACGTACGGATTCGACAAGGCGACGCTCACCGTCACCGAGAATTCGGACAACGACAGTCTTCTGACCCTGATCGGCTTCACCGTCGGCAACCCGTGGAAGCGCGGAAGCCGTGTCGGAATCGCCGCGGGCAGCGACCTCCAGTCCGTCAACACTGCGAACGGCGGCAACGGCGCAGTGGTTTCCCAGACCGGTTTCGCCTCGATCCGCTGGGCCCGGGACGGCTCGCAGCCCCGGACGCTTCACTTCGTGGAAAACGTCACCTATTCGCGTGACACGCAGGGCCCGGTGGCGGCTGTCGCCGACACGGCCTTCATCGCGTTCAACGAAGTCGATATCGACGACGCCTGCTACTACGCGCTGTTCGCGCGCAAGAACGCCGACGTCACCCCGCAGTTCATGCGCGACCACCTGAACAACGCGGTGTTCGTCATGAATCCCAAGGCCGGTTCCGCCACGCTGGACCGGAACCTGATCACGACCTACATCATCACGCCCGGTGTCGGCCTGACCTCCAACGGTGAAACCATCAACGCGGGCGACATCGTCCGGTTCGGTGTGGTTGCCGTGGACCAGGACGGAAACATCGCGCTCGACACCACGTCCCGCCTGTTCTTCGGCGGACTCATCTCCGGTGTCGTTCCCGCGCCCCGCGATCACGACTGCGTAGCCGGCGTTGCCGTTCCCGGCACGACGACCGACACGGACATGATCCACATCACCGGAACGCGCAACCCCGAGGAGCATTTCATCTTCGGTGATGCCGGTTCCGCAATCGGCGCCGATTCGATCCGCGTCTACGACGATGCCGGGTTGACGACGCTCCTCGGATCCGGACCGGCCAACCCGGCCACCGGCTCCTTCGCCATTTTCTCGATCGGCGTGCCGTCGGGCGATTTCGTCTACGTCACCGCGGTCGACCTGGTCGGCGCCATCGCTTCGGAGAGCGGAGCCACCGCCATCCGGAACGACCGTGACCTCGACAATCTCTACGCCGCAACGTTCCGCGACCCGCTCAACGCCCTCCAGCGCTACTCCCCGGGCGACACGGTTCGGATTCTCGGCGCGGCCGTGGACACGGCCGGTCCCCAGTCGGACGGTATCGTTGTTCCGTCCATGACGTTCAAGAGCGACCTGCTGGCCCTGTCCGCGGACTTCCGCGGCTTCAGCACGCGGGCCGGCTCGGACAGCGTCGTGTTCATCAGCCTCGGCGCCAACAAGAACGACGAGGACAACGACTGGCTCGATAACGGACCCACCCGGTTCGACGGCACGGTCATCTCCGGAAACGGCATCAAGGACTATCCGGAACCGTACGTGGACGAAAACGGCAACGGCCAGTATGACTGCGGCGAAACGTTCGTCGACTACTCCGGCCCCGGTTACACCGCCAACATCTACGACTACGGCGACAGCAACCTCGACTCGAACGATCCGGAAGAACACGGCTGGTACTACGCCGAGTACTGGATCGACCCGAACGATGCCACGCTGGTTCCGGATCCGGACGGCGGGGACAACTTCGCGGTTTTCGAGAACGTCAATATTCCGGTCAGGATTCTGGACAACGCCATCACCAGCCAGGCCTCCCTCGACCTTCTGTCGAGCGAGCTCCCCGGCCAGGCGGACCGCCAGACGATGACCTACCCCGGCGCGAACCTGTCGATGTCGCACCTGACGAACGCCGCAGGGGACAGCGCCTTCGTGGCCTCCATCGACGCCCTGGCGCCGACGGTGTCCGAGATCAGCTACGTGGCCAAGATGACCAGCCTGCTCCAGGCTTCGACCTACCCGGCCGGAAACATCATCACGCCGGGTGATCGGGCCTATCAGCTTCCGGCAGGCATGGCCACGCCGTACATCAACCTGGTCGACTCGACGCTCTCGGACGACGACGTGATCTTCGTCGCCCTCCAGATCGACGACACACCGAACTCGGCTGATGACGTGTGGAAGTATCTCTCGGCGGATCCTCCCGGCGACAAC
This sequence comes from uncultured bacterium, assembly GCA_964596775.1. Taxonomy (GTDB): domain Bacteria; phylum Eisenbacteria; class RBG-16-71-46; order JABDJR01; family JAWXBZ01; genus CAZQVN01. The sequence goes on along the minus strand of CAZQVN010000055.1, from coordinate 14,365 downwards.
GGTGGCGGTGCCGCCGGATCCCCGGGCATTCCGCTCGTCGACGACGACTATGACTCGACGCTCGCCAAGACCAACGGTCTGGACGACGACGAGGACGGTCTGATCGACGAGGACGGTGAAGGTGTCGACTTCTCCGACGCCCAGGTGACCGACGCCATGCAGGCCGATGCGGCCGCGGACGCTGCGGCACTCGGCGGCGGCGACGGCATCCACCGGACAAACGACCGCATCGACAACGACAACGACGCCTTCTTCCGTTACAACGCGTTCACGGGCGAGATCATCTGGTTCAACATTGATGAATCGATCACGAACGGCGTTGACGACGATGGTGACGGCCTCGTCGACGAAGCGGACGAAGTCGAAAACTACAATGCGGCGCTCGACGACGACGAAGACGGCATGCAGGACGGCACGGTGGCCACCCTCTCCCTGGGTGCGCTGGCCGGCGGTTACTCCGCGCGCACGATCGCGGACGTGACGAACGCCGTCGGCGGAGCCGGCATCATCGGCGTCCGCGCGTTCGAGAACCCGGCCATTCTGGCCAAGTACGCGGGTTCGGTGTCGACGAAGCCGGTTCCGAGCGGAGTCGGCATGACGCCGGGCAGCTACCTGATGAGCTATCTCGACAAGACGTCGGATGTCATCGGTAACGTGTCCACGGCGTTCGCGCAGGGTGGCGGCAAGGACGACTTTGCCAACACCGCGTTCGCCTACGGCGCCCGCAACATCATCTCGACGACCAACGGCTACCCGGTCGGTCTCCGCAACGGCCCCGGAACGAACGCCTTCGCGTTCGACTATCGCGCCCGGGTCGGCCGGAACATCGACCTGTCCCGTGTGAAGGCTCTCTACAACCTCGTCGACGGCTCCGAGTACCGGATCCGCGCCGTGGCCGTGGACGAGGCCTACAATCACAATCCGAACTGGGCGGTTCCGTTCCGGTTCACGCTCGATTCCACGGCCCCGGTGGTCTGCATTCCGCCGGCCCACAACTCGGCAACGCCCGGAACCGGTGCGGCCCCCGAGTTTGACGGATTCGTGGACGTGAAGCCGGCGGTCCCCGGTCTCCAGGTGTACGACAAGGGTGCACACCCGGGTCCGTACACGCTGCAGGCCGACGTGGTCAGCGGCAACGACATCAAGGAAGTCTACTTCCAGATGTGGGACGGTGCGGCGTGGGTGAACATGCCCGCGGTTCCCGCCAACCCCGACGAGTCGTTCCCCTACACGCTGTTCTGGGACGCTCCGCTTCTCAACAACATGCCGCCGGCCAACGCGGATACGTTCTACTTCCGCGCCTACGCCGTCGACATCCACGGCAACACCGAAGCGCAGTTCCTGCTCAATGACGAGCCGACTCCCGCGAACGGTCCCGCCGGCGCCACCTGCGTCGACGATGCCCGCGTCTGGGAACTCCAGGTCATCGTCATCGACGGAACGGCTCCGCAGGCCTGTCTCTGCCAGGTCGGCAGCGACTACGACCTCTCGGACGGCGCCCAGGTGCCGGTCGAATCGGCCGTGGACGTTTCCGCATGGTTCACCGACAACGACGGTGTGGTCGGCACGAACGACGTGATCCACGTCTACTTCGAGCACACGCCGATCGGCCTCAACGCCTGGACGCCTTTCGCCAGCCTGACCGGCGTTCCGGCGGACGGATTCCTCAGGGATCCTTCGGGCATTCAGCATCCGGTGATCGCGACCGGACCGGACACGCTCAAGACGACCGTGACCTGGGATACGCGACTCCTCGCAGCCGGCTCCTACGAGATCCGCGCGGTGGCGGTCGATATCGAAGGCAACACGAGCGTCCTGACGTCCTGCGTCTTCACGGTCACGCTCGACAACTCGCCGCTCCGGGCCTACATCCAGCCGGTGGTGGTCGGTTCCAACTCGCTCGACACCTGCGGCATCGCGGCGGTTGACACGCTGTACGCCCAGGTCTTCATCCACGATCGCTCGGTGGCCAAGGTCGAGTTCCAGTACTACGCGGACACCGACGGCAACGGAGCGGCTGACGACGGCAACACCTGGCACACGATCTTCATCCAGGGTGACGACGTCAGCGAGCGCAAGGGTGACGTGACGCTTCGCGCGGGGCGGGTTCCGTTCCAGCGCGTGGACGGCGCTCCCCACGTTCCGATGAACACCATCGGCGGCGGTCTCGTGAAATACTGGGATCCGGATGGAGACGGCTACAGCTCCATCGACCCGGTCGTCGGCGACTCGAACAACAACAACGTCTACGACGCTCCGGACTACACGATCTACCAGGGGACGATGACCTCGAGCCAGCCGCCGCTCGGCAGCCCGCTCAAGACGTTCCCGGACAACGAGTACCTGGCGGTCGTCACCATCGGGATCGACGAAGACGACTACATCATGCAGGACAACCCGCTGAACGCGGGCGCCGAGCAGACGGACGTCTGGCGCGCCCTGTGGGACGTGACCGGCCTGTCCGGAAACCACCTCGTTCGCGCGGTGGCCACGGATCAGCTCGGTAACACGGACAGCGGCAACATCCCGACAGCGGAAATCGAGATCGACTCGTCCATTCCTTCCGCGCAGATCACGTCGATCACGCTGCAGGACAAGACGACGTTCAACATCCCGCCGCAGGGTCAGTACATCTCCGCGTCGAACTCCTTCTTCCATGTGAACGCCACCACGACGGACACGGACATCAAGAAGGTCCTGTTCCAGTACAGCACCAACGGCGGGGTCACCTGGACGAACCTGGACGTCAACGACGACCAGGACATGTACTCCGACCTGAACCAGAACTGGCAGTTTGACGCCGGCATCGATGAAATCTTCATCGACGTCGACGGCAGCTGCACCTATTCGGCAGGCGACATCGTTCTTTCCAAGGGCAGCAACGGGGTCATCGACACGCCGCTGTCCGGACCGTACGCCGCCCTGTTCCCGCTCGTCGGTGAAGACCCGAACGACAGCGTGGACAACGACGGAGACGGCAAGGTGGACGAGGACGATTTCGGCGCCGCTTCCACGCTCGGGGGACAGAGCCCGGACGACTACTTCGCTCCGTACTCGGTTCCGTTCATGTTCCACAATCTCATGTTCCCGACGGAAACGAACGTCAACTTCCGCGCCATCGCCATGGACAACGCCGGCAACACGGACTGCGATCCGGAAATCGTCAGCGTGGTCGTGGGCGACAACAAGGCTCCGGAAACGGACGTCGTGGTCGCCGTGATCGACGGAGACTCTCTCGACATCGAGACGGTCCTCCGCGGCACCGTGAACCCGCTCTGCCTCGACGACGATTCGATCGCGCCGATGTACCTGCTGGTCACCGCCGAAGATCAGGCGGAAATCCTCGGAATCGACATCTACTATCGTGTCGTCGACGAAAACTTCGACCCGTGGGATCCGGAAGTGGCCTGGACGGCCGCCGGCCTCACCGACGCCACGTATCCCTACGAGTTCAACTGGGATATCACCACCCTCGCTGACGGAACGTACGAGTTCTTCGCGCGCGCCGAAGATGCCAACGGCAACTTCACGCACCCGCCGACGAACCCGTACCGCTTCTCCATCATGCGGGAGACGGCCACGATCTCGACCGTTGCGTTCCTCGGTTCCGGCCTGCCGGCCGGCCCGGTGGCGCCCGGCGACGTGGTTGTGATCTCCGCCGATGTGACGGACCCGTCCCTCGACGGACAGGTCTGCTTCTACTACGCCCCGAGAATCGAGGGTGAGGTCGTCCGCAACATCTCGACGACGTTCCCCTACATTTCAGGTGCGCTCGTGGAGGACATGGTTCCTGCCACCGGCAACGGGATCAATGAAGTGGTGACGATCGGCGGTGTGGACGGTATCTACATCGCTCCGGCCCAGTTCAATGCCTACCCCGGAAAGACGTTCCTGCACTACACGGTGCGGAGCGGTGACCGCCTTGAGTTCGGCTCGGCAATCCCGGCCGGACAGGAGGTTGTCGTCAGCTACAACATCGGATCGTTCAACTCCATCGCGTGCGACACGGAATTCCCGTACACCACCGAGTGGACCATACCGACTCCGATGAACTCGAACACGACGCACATCGATCTCGCGTCGTCGTTCTCCATCGATAATCTCTGCGAAGAGAACATCGTGTCCGAAGGTCGGTCGCTCCGGGTCCTGGATGTTCAGGATCCCGAGTTCACGGTCTACGGTATCGACGACGTGGACGACGACAACGAAATCAACACCTCGGACGACAACTGGCCGGGTAACGCCCTCTGCGTGAGCCGGGGTCTCGATTACGAGAACTCGGGCATCGGCCAGAGGACGATGAAACTGTCCAGCGACTGGGCTGAATTCTTCCTCCGCTCGGATGAAATCGGTCTGGGCGAGGACGACGACTTCCATTCGGTCATCATGGTCGTCACGCACACGTTCGACGGCGCCAGCGCCGACACCTGCGTCTTCCAGAAGATGCCGATTGTCGACGATCCGCCGCAGCTCGTGCACAAGCAGCTTCACCTGTCCGACTTCCCGACGCTGGATCCGGCGCGTGTGGAAAACGTCACCATCACGGTGTCCGGTTTCCAGACGGCTCCGGCCACGCGGACCTACGCGATGTACGACGATGGAACGCACGATGACGTGGTCGCCGGCGACGGTGTCTACACCATCGACCTCCATCTCGACCCGCGTCAGGGCTCCGTCTCCAGCATCGATTACAGCTACATGTTCAAGATCGACCTGGTCGGCGCGGATTTCATCAACACCTACGACCCGCGCAACGACGGATCTTTCATCCGGATTCCGGCCCTGCCGTATTGGTGGTGCTCGACTCGCCTGGATGACAACAGCCTGTTCCACGAGAACGACATCAACCACGTGAAGGTCGTCGTGACCGACCACGAAGGCAACGTTGCCACGAACATCTCGGAGAACAACCAGGGCCAGATCGACGTCATCGTCGATCGCGAAGCTCCGGTCGTTGCCAACATGACGATCGACCGGCCGCAGGTTGCGCCGGGCAGCGAAGTCGAAGTGTTCGCGATCATCACCGACACGACACCGACGAACATCAACATCATCTCGGTGCCTTCGGTCCTGTTCCAGGTGTCTCCGGACGCCGCCCGCAGCGTGTGGATCGACTGGTTCACGGACTCCGATCCCAGCAACGGCTGGGGCGGTGTTACGGGCTGGGGCTTCAACCCGCTGACCGACAACATCGACAACGACCTCGACGGCATCTTTGACGAAGCCGACGAGAGCGCGTTCGTCTACCAGATCCGTGCGGTTCCGACCGACGACTGCTACAACGTGGGCTACAGCAATCTGCAGGCGCCCCCGGTGTTCGTGGAAGTCTCGGTGGATGCCACCGCCCCCGCCTGCGTCGTTTCGGCGCCGGCAAACGGCGACATCTTTCCGCACGGCTCGACGATCAACATCCAGGCCACCGGGCTGGACACGGACGTTCTCTACGTGTCCTTCCAGTACAACACCGGAAGCGGCTGGAAGGCGATCGATGCCACGCCGGGCAACAACAATGACCCGGTGGACTCGTTCAACGGCAACCAGACGCCGGCCTTCCCGGTCGACGGAGCGTTCTCGGTCAACTGGAACACGTCGTTCCTGGCCGAGGCCGACTTCTACGTCCGGCTGCGCTGCGTGGCTCGTGACCGTGCCGGCAACTTCAGCGGCAACCTGAGCGATCCGTTCGGGACCCCGGGATCGAGCGATCCGACGATCGAGTACATCACCATCCTGATCAACGACCAGACCGCTCCGTTTGCCGCGCTCACCCAGGCGGTCGGTAACGGTCTTGCGTACCTGATGAAGTCCGTGGTCGACCCGACGCTGGCGATCAGCGATCAGGCGATCATGATCGGTGTGGCTTCCGGCGGCCTCAACGGCGACGTGGCCACGGTGATCATGCAGTACTCCCTGGACGGCACGAACTGGCTGGACGGCGGAATTTCCAACGCCCTCTTCCAGGTCAACGCCACCCAGAGCTACTTCGGCATCTATTTCGACACGAAGGCGCTCGGCCTGCCCGACGGTCCCGTGTGGCTGCGTACCGCCGCCATGGATCACGACGGCAACCTCCAGGGCGATACGAACGGAAACGGCAAGCTCGACAACAGCGAAGTCGTGACCGGAACGGTCAAGGTGCACGTGGACAACAGCGCGCCGGCCATGTGGCTGACGCAGGTCGGTCCCGTGTCCGCGGCACCGCTGCCGGATCACACGCTCATTCAGTACGACCTCTGGCCCCGCGAGGTCCTGCGCGGCGGCGAGTTCGAAGTGGACAACACGTCGCTCCGTCTCTCCGACGACCTGACCTTCAAGGCCGCTGATCCGCAGGATGGATCGGTCGACGTTCTCGACCACGTCTACCTGCAGTTCTATGACGATTTCTCGGATCCCGAGCACCCGCGCTGGGTGCCCGGCCTGCCGAGCATCCCGGAACTCGACGCGGACCAGAATCACGTCATCGATTCCAGTGAACTCGGCTCGTGGTTCAGCAACCTGGACGACTACCTCGACGATCTGGAAAGCTATCGGGACAGCAACAGCAACTGGAAGTTCAGCTTCCGCGACGCGGCCGGAAACAACGGCCCGGCCGGACCGGCTTCCGACGGAAACTGGTACCTGACCTTCGGCAGCATCTACTCGTTGAAGTCGGCCATGGGCGGAGGCTTCAGCAAGGTCGGGACCAACGTCACCAACAGCATCAGTCTGCTGCCGGACAAGGAGTACCAGTTCCGCGCCCTCGCAGTGGACTACGCCGGTAACGCCAACACGGGTTACCCGGGTCACACGCTGCGCATCGATGCCACGGATCCGACGGTCGAAGAGATCTTCGCCGGCAACCGTGAGATCGAAGGCGGCGGCGGCGGCGGCCTCGGCAATCCGTCCGAAACGGTGCTCGTTGCCGGTGGCGACGATGTGCCGCTGGCGGCGCTCGTGATCGACGACTACGCGGTGGACCTGCTCCGCGAGCCCAACAAGGGGCTGACCGCTCCGAACGGGTTCGACCCGGATCTCCCCGGCACGATCAGCGAATCGTCCGGAATCCACGGCGTGCGGTTCGACTACAGCCCGCACTACTATGACGACAAGACGGTCGGCCCGATCCTGACCGGCTCCTCTCCGAGCTGGACGACGATCGGTCTCGGCACCTACAACCCCGAAAACGGTCTCTGGGAGATCACCTGGAAGACCCCGAACAACCTGTCCCGGACGGGCCCGCAGGCCGGCCAGGGATCCAGCAGCACGGACTCCCTGTACGCGGTCCGCGCTGTGGCCGTCGACTCCGCCGGAAACTACGGCACCGGTGAGCGCAGCGACGCAGTTTCGGTGCAGGACATCACTCCGCCGGATGACACGGAAATCGTGGACATCAATGGCCGCACCTATCCGCCGGTCACGAACGAGGAAACCGTTCGCGATGCGGGCGGCACCTGGGTGGCCGGAGAAGTCAGCCTGCTTGCGGCAACGCAGTACGGCGACGCGTCCATGATCTCCGGAGGCAGCCAGAGCGGTTCTGATGTCTTCGTTCCGACCGTCTTCTTCGAGGCGAAGCGTCGCGGAACCGACAACTGGCTCCTTATCGGAAGCAGCACGAACGGAAGCGGCGGTGGAATCATCTCCGCCCCGGGCGTGACGCAGCTGCAGAGCCACCAGGGTCCGATCTGGTCTGTCTCGTGGAACACCAACCAGCTGAACGGCGCGGGCAACCGCATGTGGTCCGACGGTCAGTACGACGTTCGTGCCTACGGCCGCGATGCCTGGGGCAATACGGAAATCCTGACGGGTGCGGAAGCTCCGCGGATGGTCCTGGTCACCATCGACAACTCGGCGCCCATTGCCGACGTCGATGCGAACCCGGTTACCTCGGGAGTGGAGAAGGAAGCGACGGTGGAGCGCAACAACCCCGCCGGCTACACCTTCCTGGTCCGTACGCCGACCAATGATGAAGACGTGGTCATGTCCTACTGGTACAAGCTGAGCACCGACCTGAACATCGCTTCGGCGTGGCAGATGGTCGGTCCCGGCTTCGATGCCACGGACGTGAACCCCGACAACAACCGTCCCTACTCGTTCGACTGGGATGTGAACGCGATCGCCGACTGCGATCAGGTCCTCATCCCCGGCGAAACCTACGACATCGTGGCGGAAGCCACGGATCTCGTCGGCAACACGCTCAGCCGCGTGGCGGCCCATGACGCCGGCTACTCGATGAGAATGCACGTTGTCGACACGAATGCACCGCGGGCTCACATCACCGAGCTCCGTCGCAACGTGGGTAACACCAACCCGGTCGAATTCCCGAACGGCACGCGGGTTCGCGGTCTGGAATACCTCCAGGGCACGATCCTCAACGGTCATCGGGACGTCGAAAGCGTCCAGTTCTGGTACACGCCGAAGACGGGTGCCACGGCACCGGCCTTCTCGACGGGCACCTGGACTCTCGCAGACGGCGACGTTGCACCGGTCGGTGCTGAGACCTGGCGTCTGACGAACTGGGATTCCAGTCCGCTGGCGGAAGGCGAGTACTGGTTCGCGGCGGTGGCTGAAGATTGCTACAACAATCGTGATGCCGCCCCGCCGACCATCGTCCTGATCATCGACCGGACCGGTCCGGTGTTCACGGCCGTCAGTCCTGTGACGAACGCTCAGCTCAAGGCTCAGATCACTTCAGAGTCCGGAGCCCGGATTTACGACCTGATCGTGCGCAACACGGATAACGACGTGGATTACACGACGTTCTCGAACAACGCGATCATGTTCCAGTACAAGAAGTCGGAGACGGCAGACCGCGAAGACAACTGGACGACCATCACGTCGCAGGAGCTGAAGGACAACGGCTCCGGCACGGGACCGGTGCAGCCCACGTTCGCAGCGGCCATCAATCTCCGTAACCTCCAGGGCGACGGTCTCTATGACTGGCGCGTGTACGCGACCGACGTGGCCGGCAACACGACGAAGTTCGTGTGGGCCACGAAGACCGTGGTCGACAACACGCCCCCGGTCGTCGAAATCACCAACGTCCAGTTCCCGAACCGTTCCGACCTGACGGTGCAGCCCGTGAACAACGGGATCCTGCCCGACATCTCGGCCGGCGAACTCGTGAAGCTGTTCGTCACCGGTTCGGACAACGAGCCCCAGATTCCGCAGGAGAGTCCGTGGCACACCCGGCTCCACGAGGTGCAGTTCTTCCTGTCCTCGGGTCCCGGCGGCAGCGGCACTTATCCGCAGACTCTGGGCACCGCCGGCTACGACGCCGGACGGGACCAGTACTTCATCAACTGGAACACGACCGGACTGCCCGACGGCAATTACGTGATCTACGCCAAGGGTCAGGACGACGTGCGCAACTTCGGCACCAGCCAGAACGTGACGGGTAACGTCACGAATCCGGCGAAGCCGCTCGCTCAGGTGTCGGCGTTCAACCCGGATCTCCTCTCCGAGGTGACGAAGGGAACGAACAGCCGGATCTACGGCCTGACGTTCGGTGAGAAACTGGCCAACACCGTGTTCTTCCAGTACCGGACGGTGCCGTCTTCGGGCAGCCCCTCCGACTGGGTGAACATCGGTTCCGCCACGAAGACGGATGAAACCAACTCCTCGAGGGAAGCCGGTCTGCTCCCGCAGTCTCTCTGGTTCAGCAACATGAGAATCAGCGAGTTCGCGGACGGCACGGTCATGGATTTCCGGTCCGTTGCGGTTGGCTCGTCGACCATCACTCCCCTGGCGGACGGAACTCCGGAAACGGAACCGGCCAGCCAGACGGAGACGGCTTACTACGGTCGCGAAGCCGGCAAGGGTCTTGAAACCCAGAATCACGAACCCGGCGATTTCAGCGGGCTCTACGACCTGGCCAACACTCCGATTCTCCAGATGGTGAAGCGGAGCACGGCGTCGGGTCAGGCCTGGCTGGAGTTCAACTCCGGTCCGAACCTGATCTCCGGTCTCTCGACCCAGAGCGTCAACTTCTCGAGCAACGGCCTGTTCACGGTCCAGACGACGGATGCGCGCGTGTCGCCCTTCGTGGTCATGGTCGCCGAGGACGGCAGCGGTGCTGTCGACGAGTCCCTCCCCCTGATGAGCCGTCGGATCGATGACGGAACCGTCTGGACGGGCGACATCCTCGGCAACACCGGCAACTTCACCAGTGTCAACCCGACTCTGGGTGCCCGCGTTGGCCTGTTCGCCTCCGCGCACCTGAAGCGGGCCAATGAAACGGCCCTCACGCCCCGTACCGACATGAAGTGGAAGACGTGGTGGATCCATCGCGTCACGCCGAATGCCGGCTCGAACGGTGTGGCGGGTATCGACGGCAATGGCCGGCGCGCGGTTGACAACTATCCGACGGACAACTTCGCAGTCGAAGTCCCGCCGGGCGGTGTCGCCAGCAACTCCGGTATGCTCCTTGAACGCGTGGCCCGTCCGGTGACCCCGGCAGCCCAGGACCTGTACATCTCGTCCTTCGGTCCGACGTACTCCGTCCGCTTCATGAACAGCGGGTGGAATGCGGCTTACAACGACCTCGGACAGGGATGGATGGCGACTGGGTGGATCCGTTACAACGACAAGGATCCGGCCATCAAGAACGAGTCGCAGATTTCGGTCCGTTACTGGTCGGGAAGCACCACCACCGGCTGGGCGATCGGAAACGCGATTCAGCAGATCGAAGTCGACACGCTGGCCAACGTGGTGAAGTTCCGTTTCGACGCCACGCAGCTCGACGAGAACACCTCCGTGTTCAGCCTCATCGCCACGGATCGTTTCTCGCCGGTCCAGGTCGACGCCTATCCGTACAGCCGCGGCTATACGGACCAGGATCCGATCTTCTCGATGACGCTGACGAACATCTACGGCACGCCGATCAACACGAACGACATCCGCATCTTCGTGGACAAGGTCGAGGTTGCGGCGGTTCGCAACGGACAGAACTGGCTCCGTTGGAGCGGCTCGTGGATGGACGTCGACCAGATGGATCCGGACGGTCGTCAGTACCAGATCAAGTTCGCCTGGCCCTGCGACAACGCTCTGGGTCTCAAGGAAGGTCAGCACGAACTCGAGGTCTGGTTCAGCGACGCAGGTCGCGTCCAGTACTTCGGTGTCGACCAGCCCTGGGTGTTCACCGTCGACAAGACGGCGCCGACGGTCGTGATGAACGGCGCTTTCGTCGGTGACCCGCGTCAGAACAACACGCCCGCGTACGTCGGTACCGATGCCAACGCCATCACGGTGAAGCTCATCGATACCGGCTCCGGAGTGCTGTTCCGTGAAGACCGGATCGACGACGACGAGTACAGCGCGTACTGGTGGACCAACATCGAGGACGATTGCAAGATCGCCCGCTACGGCCTCCTGTACGACAGCTGGTTCTACGAGAATTACATTCCGATCCAGTTCGACGACGACAACAGCTTCAAGTACGACCTGTGGCGGGTGAACAATCCGGATCACGACAACCAGACTTCGATCGACACGATCGAGGAACGGACGTTGCTGCACACCGGAACCGCCGATGAAGTGTGGCCCAACGTCACCACGAGCCTGAACGGCGACACCCTGACCGTGCCCCTGTACATCCTGGGCGGCGGACAGATCAAGGACGGCGACGTCCTCGAGGTCGTCATCTACAGCAAGCGGTACGAGACGGCCCCGATCAACCAGCTCAACGAGTACCTGGATGAAATCTGCGCGATGGGTTGCCATACGGGCGGAGACAGTGACTACGGCTGGTGGATCGACTTCTCGACGAAGCGGCTTGTCCAGTATGCCTCCAGCATCCAGGACAACGTCTGCAACGCCGGGTCGCGTTTCGTGGAGCAGCGTTTCATCGTCGACAAGACGGCTCCGGAGATCAACGTGACTTCCGCCGGCGTGTCCTGCGACGGAAGCCAGGTGACACCGATCGAACCGACCACGGACTACACGTTCACCGCGAACTTCGACGAGACCGGTTCCGGCGTCAAAGTTTCCACGGTGACGGTTGCAGTCAGTGGCCCGGTGGCTGAAGGCGACAAGGACGGTGCTGTGACGATCACGAACCTCGAAGTGACCGAGGGCGGGATCTCCTTCACCATCCCGGCGGACCAGCTCCTGGTGGGTCAGTACACGATCCGCCTCCGGGGCTCCGACAAGCTCGGCAACAAGTTCGACAAGAGTTGCCGCCTGTACGTCGGCGGGTCCCGCCTGACGCTGACCGACATGAAGGCGTACCCGAACCCGTTCAATCCGCGGGAGACGGACGTGACCATGTCGTTCATCAACGATCGGGAAGCCAGCGTGACGATCACGATCTACGACTTCAACGGTGAGAAGGTGCGGACCATCAACGCCGGACAGCTCGGCGTCGGCCGCCAGTCCATCAAGTGGGGCGGCGATGCCGAGGACGGCACGCCTCTCGCCAACGGTGCCTACCTGGCGCGTATCGAAGCCAAGGACGGTCGCCGTACCGAAGCGCAGACCATCAAGGTCGCCATCTGGCGCGACTAGGTGAACTTTCGGTGGAGGAGCCGCGAGGCTCCTCCACCGGGTTCCATATAAAAACAATGACAACAGACAAACTTGGGAAGCGAGTGGAAGTGGGGAAACTGTTTCAAGGAGGTAAACTGATGTTTGGTCGGAAGAGAGGAGCGGTCCTCGCTGTCGTCGGTGTCGTGACGGCCTGCTTGTTGCCGCTTGCCGCCTCCGAGGCCCAGAACCAGAGCAACGACGCCGCGGCCTTCCTGCGCGCTGGTGTCGGGCCCCGGTATCTTGGAATGGGCAAAGCGGGGACGGCATCAGCCACCGACGTGAACGCCGGCTACTGGAATCCTGCCGGGCTCGCGTGGATGCGCGGATGGCAGCTTGCTGGCATGTACACCGGCGGTCTGGACTTTGACCGCAATCACAATCATGTGGGCGTGGCTTACGGTGCCGAAGGCGGATCGATCGCCTTGAACTGGATCAACGCCGGAACGAGCGAACTGACGGGTCGGGATGCCAGCGGCAACCCCACCGGTGAGTTCGATTTCAAGGAAAACGCCGTTCAGCTTTCGCTGGCCAAGGGGTGGGAAGACTTCTCCTTCGGCGTCAGCGGCAAGATGATCAACCAGGACGTCGGCGCGGCCGCCGGCGTCGACAACGACAACGTGACGGGCTGGGGCCTCGACATTGGCGCCTCGTTCCGTCTCAATCGTTACGTGAATTTCGCCGCCGTGGCCCAGGACATCTATTCGGTCGTCGGGGACGACGAGCAGGCGAACGAAGTGCCTTCGCAGCTCCGTTTCGGTGCCACGCTGTTCCCGGCCGACGGTTTCACCCTGGCCATGGATCTCGACAAGGTCCGGAACGAGGATGACTTCAAGTTCCGCGGCGGTGCCGAGTACATGTTCTGGCTGAACGACGACGTAAACGCTGCCGTTCGTGCCGGCCTCGACCAGACCCGTTTCTCGGGCGGTCTCGGAATCGGTCTCAACTGGTTCAACTTCGACTACGCCTATGTCGTGGAGCCGGAGAATTTCCTCGGCAACAACCATCGGCTCGGCGTCATGCTGAAGTTCGGTGACGATGCCGTGGCTCATCGCGGACACGGCATTGCCGACCGCGATCGTGACGGCATTCCCGACGACGTGGACAAGTGCCCTGATCAGGCCGAGGACTTCGACGGCTACCAGGACACCGACGGGTGCCCGGACCTCGACAACGACGGTGACGGCATTCCGGACGTCCAGGATCAGTGCCCGGGCCAGAACGAGGACCTCGACGGTTTCGAGGACTCGGACGGCTGCCCGGATCTGGACAACGACAAGGACGGCATCCTCGACAAGGACGACAAGTGCCCGAACGCCGCCGAGACCTTCAACGGCTTCGAGGACACCGACGGATGTCCTGATGACGCTCCGATCAATTTCCCGCTGGCCCACATCAACTTCAAGTTCGGCACCGCCGAAATTTCCGGCGCGGATCCGATCCCCGTCCTTGAAGAAGTGGTCCGCATCATGAAGGAGCACCCGGGTATCACCGTTGAAGTCCAGGGTCACACGGACAACATCGGTTCGGATGCTTCGAACCAGTCGCTGTCCGAGAAGCGCGCCGTCGCGGTGAAGAACTACATCACCAAGCGCGGTATCGCCGCGGACCGTCTCACGACCCGGGGATTCGGTGAGGGCAAGCCGATCGACACCAACGACACCGATCTCGGTCGGGCGCGCAATCGCCGCATCGAGTTCGTGGTGGTCAAGAGGTAAGTTCTCGAAAGACTGTTTCCCCACAGTCTCGATTCCGACCAGAACGCCTCCGGCGCAAGCCGGGGGCGTTTTTTTCTTTCCTGAGCCGGCGCTTTTGTGCTCGGCTTGGCCCGGTGCGGAAGCCGTCCGCCCGTCCGCGGCACGTTCCGCCG
>CAZQVN010000054.1:0-24474 GCA_964596775.1 uncultured bacterium | reverse complement strand
AGACTTTGGGTTATCCGTTTACTTGGGTTGTTGCACCTCGTATATCCCCGTCCAATCGGTAAGTCGTTCCCCAGCCAGATCTGGTGTCTAGAATCGACTCTCTCCTAACAAGGCTTCGTGCTTACCTAGGTAAGCTGTTTTATGGAGGGAGACGGTGACTTCAGAGAAGAAGAACCTTCCGCATGACTTGGACGGCATGAGGGTCAACATCGACTTCAATGAAGTCTCAGAAGTGATCTCCGGCGAGGCCCTTGTTCAGGAGTTGCCATTGAATCCTTTCGAGGAGCTACTTAGCAAGACCAAGGCCGATTTGGCAAGCGGCAACCTGGCCGAAGCAAGCGAATCGTTAGGGCTCTTAAAGACGATGCAAGGACAGTCCGTAGTCGATGGTGGATGCATAGACGTGCTGAAGGCAAGAATCGCCTTGCTTTCAGGCGATGTGGCACAGGGCTTAGACAGTTCAGCCTCGGCAATAAAACAACTAAGAGGGTCTACCCTTAGAAAGGATTTAGCTGAGGGGCTACTCGTAGAAGGACAGTTGTATTTTTCGGTTTGTCTCATTGAGAAGGCGCTTGCATCGTTGTCCGCCGCTCAGCACATATACGAGTGGGAACTCGGAGATACATCAGGCGCATTGAGAACGCGAACGATCACATCCCTCATACATAAGAAGAGAGGTAAATGGTTAATTGCAGAAGACCTGATGGAGCGATCACTTTCGATTGCAGAGGAACATGAACTTCACTCGGCCCAATCACGATTTGAAGCCAACTTAGGATCACTAAGGATTCGACTCGGGATGCTGAAAGAAGGGGTAGATTTACTTCATAGAGTTCTCGAACGGGAACCGTCGCAAATAAAATGGGTCACTGCCAACGCCCGCCTCGCCCTTTCCATCCACTCCCGCATGCACGGCCGTTTCCACGAATCCCGCCTGACCATCCGCGAGGTGCGTGCCTGGGCCAGGGAAAACAATTTCGTCCGCACCGAGATCCTCTGCCATGAATATCTCGGCGACGCCTGGGCCGACGACGGCGAGCAGGACCGTGCCCTCCGGGCCTTCAACAAGGCCCTTCGCCTCGGTCGCGAAAAATATCCGGATACGGACATGATCTGCGAAGTCCAGCGCCGGCGCGCCGAACTCCTCGTTGAAATGGGGGAGATCGAAAGAGCGCGCCGGGCCGCACGGGAAGCGGTCAAGGTCAGCCGCAAGATCGAGGAGCCGTACGAAATCGCATTGGCGATCCGGGCGAGAGGGATCGTGCAGATGGCCCTTGGCAAACGCGAGAAAGCCCTCGCGGACATCGAATCCGCCGCCCGGTCTCTCCGTTCCATCGGCGACAGGTTCGAACTCGCGCGAACGCTGCTCCATCTCTCCGATCTTGTCCGGATAGAGCGATCCCCTGCGGAGGGGATGCAGATCGCGGACGAGGCGCGGCGACTCTTCGATTCCATGGGGCTCGATTTCTGGTCCCGGAGAGCGCAGGACGTTCTGGCCGGCAGGACGGAATCCAGGCTCGCCGGAGCCGCCGCCTCAAGGCAGGATCTGCCTTCACCCAACGATCACGGCATCATCACGCAGGATGAGCGGATCATCTCCATGTTCGGCGACCTTTCCAAGATCGCCGGCGGCGACCTTTCCGTCATCCTGGAGGGGGAGAGCGGCACCGGCAAGGAACTCTTCGCCCGGGCCATCCACGCGATGAGCGCCCGCTCCGGGAACGCCTTCGTGGCCCTGAACTGCGGCGCGATCCCGCGCGACATGCAGGAATCGGAACTGTTCGGCCACGCCAAGGGGGCCTTTACCGGCGCCATCCAGGACAAGGTCGGCTACTTCGAGGCCGCCGACAAGGGCACCCTGTTCCTCGACGAAATCGGGGAGATGTCGCCCGGTGCACAGGTGCGGCTTCTGCGCGTGATCGAGAACGGGGAGTTCTGCCGCGTCGGCGAAACGCGTCTCAGGCGGATCGACGTGCGCTACGTGGCCGCCACGAACGTGAACCTCGACCAGGCGGCGGCCTCCGGCGACTTCCGGTCCGACCTCTACTTCCGACTCAAGGGGCTCAGGCTCCGCATCCCGCCGCTCCGCGACCGCCGGGGCGACATTCCGCTTCTCGTCCGGCACTTTGTCGAGGTGTTTCGCGAGTCGCTCGGCAAGAAGGTGGGTGTGCCCTCCGTCGTGATGAACCACCTGATGAGTCACGACTGGCCCGGAAACGTCCGCGAACTCCGCCAGGAGATCCACCGGGCCGTGACCCTGGCCGATCCGGATGGAGAATTGTCTCCCGCCCACTTTTCGTTTCTACAGGACGCGATTGAACCTGGAGCCAGGACCATTGGCGAGGACCTGACTGAGCTGGAGAAGCGCCGGATCATCCGGGCCCTCGAGGACACCCACTGGAACAAGGCGGCGGCGGCCCGCCAGCTCGGCACGACCCGCACGACCCTGACGTCCCGCATGGAACGCCTCGGCATTCCGCTCCGCAAGTCCCCGCGCCCGGCTCGATAGGCCGTTCGTCCGTTTCCATTCCGACAACCCGGAAACACAAAAAGGCCGCAAGCGTCTCCGCTTCCGGCCCCTTCGTTCGGCGAGGATGTCTGATTCAAAAAAGCGGCGACGGGTGAGCCCGGCCGTTTCCCCTTCGGAGCTTCCGCGCATTTCCGGACACCGCCGCCCCGTTGCCGGTGCTGCGGCCTCCTCTCATGGGGTTGCCGTGTCCTTCAGAGGATTGGGTCGGAGGACGTACCGCCGTCATTGGTTCGGCGATCCCTCTTCAGCCTTGCCCTTGCGGGCCGGCTCATGAGGTGTTCCGTGCCTCCGCTTCCACCGACCTTTTGATGTGTCGGCTTGAGCCTCTCGTGAACTTCGGTGCCCCTTCAGAGTATGGCCGGAAAGGCCGCCCGGAACATCTCTGCTCCAGGCCACTCCCGTGGGGTTTGACGCCCCTACAGCGTTCGCGGAACCGGGAATCCGGACCGGGCTTCCACCTCCGGTCCATCCGCCTTCAGGGTTTCGCACCCTCCTGACGGTTTGATCCTCCCGGAACCCTCCGGCCTTGTTTCATGCCGGTGACGCTCCTGGGGTTGGCCCTTCGAAGAACATTCCTTCCGGAGATCGGCGGCGTCTTTCGATGCCGCCCCTGCCGGCCTGCTCGTTGGCTCGAACGGTGTCGGGTTCCCCCGATCACCTCGCCCGGCTTCCCGGTTTTCATCCCTCCGGAAGTCGGTGGCGCACGGCCGGCGGGGTTACCGCCGACCCCGGCTCCGTTCTCCCCGGGTTTCCATCCGCGCCTCGCGCATCGGCGGTCTTGCGATCGCCGCGCCGGTGGCGCCGGCTTCGGGCTCGTCCCGTCACCGCTGTCACTATCGCGCCGCAGTGAAAAAACGGTCAATGATTTTCGTCACTGTGCGCACTTTTTTTGTGATGCGCGTCCGCGCCCGTGATTTCCGAATGCCGGAGCTGCTTCTCCACAGGTGTGGACAAGTCGGCAGCGTCTTTCATGGTGATGAGATGCGCGCCCCGTGTGGAAGAGTGTGAGCATCATCTGGGGATTTGTGGAGAAGGGAAAAACAGGGGAGCGGGACGCCCGAAACGGGCGAAAAACGCGAATTCCCAGCCGGGAGTTTAGCGGTTTCGTGTCGCGAAGGCGTTCCTGCCGCGCGGGGAATCGAAAACGGCTCCCGCGCTCGCTGCCGAGGTGCGGAGTCGACGCCTAAAGGATATCCGACGCCAGCTCGGCCAGGTGCGACCTCTCCCCCTTGTACAGTTCCACGTGCGCCGCGATCTCGTGACCGCGGAAGCGCTGGATCAGGTGGATGAAGCCGTTGCTGGCCGCGTCCACGTAGGGGTTGTCGATCTGGGTCGGGTCGCCGGTGAGCACGATCTTCGTGCCCTCGCCGACGCGGGTGAGGATCGTCTTGACCTCGAGCGGCGTCAGGTTCTGCGCCTCGTCCACGAGGATGAACTGGTTCGGCATGCTGCGCCCGCGGATGTAGGTGAGCGGCTCGATGCCGAGGACGCCGGAGGAGATCAGCTTGTCGATCGACGGGGGCTGCTTCTTGCCGGGATGCGTTTCCAGCAGGAACTCGATGTTGTCGTAGATCGGCTGCATCCAGGGGTCGAGCTTCTCCTCGATCCGGCCGGGCAGGTAGCCGACATCGCGCCCCAGCGGAAAGATCGGGCGGGACACCTGCATCCGGAGATAGGTGCCCTCGTTCCGCGTCTTGAACAGGCCGGCGGCGAGCGCCAGCAGCGTCTTGCCGGTGCCGGCCTTGCCCATCAGCGTCACCAGCTTCAGGTCGTCGTCGAGCAGGGCGTCGAGCGCGTAGTACTGCTCGCGGTTCCGCGGGCGGAGGCCGAAGATCTCCTCCCGCGTCGGCTTCAGGCGCTGGACCACGTTCTCCCGGCGGTTGACCCGGCCGAGGACGGAGCGCTGCCCGGACTCCTCGTCGAGCAGGTTCACGTAGCGGCCGCGCCCGTTGACCGACTCCGGAATCGGCACCGCGCCCGACTTCTGGAACTCCTCGATGGAGGACAGTGGTACCCGGATTTCCGTGGCCGGGGAGGTGACGTCCGTCAGCGACACCCGGTCCGCCTCGTAGTCCTGCGCGGTCAGGTCCACCGCGTCCGCCTTGATCCGGAGGTTCGTGTCCTTCGTGACGAGGACCACCGGCACGTCGGGCGCTTCCGCCTGGAGGCGGCGCGCGGCCTCGAGAATGGAGTTGTCGGCGCTCTGCGGCACCCGGTCGCCGTTGGCCAGGTACACGCGCAGGCGGCCGCCGTTTTCCAGCTCGACCCCCTGCGACAGCTTGCCGGCCAGCCGGTACTGGTCGAGCCGCCGGCTCACCTCGCGGGCGTTCCGGCCGAGCTCCGACAGCTGTTTCTTGAACGTGTCGATCTCCTCGATGACCTTGATCGGAATGATGACCATGTTGTCGTCGAACGAGAGCAGCGAGTCCGGGTCGTGCAGCAGGACGTTCGTGTCCAGGACGTAGTTCTTCTTCACGACGCGTACACGAACTGGCGGAGGAAGTGCTCCGGATCGAGGGGTTCGCCGGTGGCCGCCTTCAGCGTGTCCTGCCAGTTCGCGGCGGCGCCGGGTTCGAAGATCCTTTCCCTGAGGAACGCCCCGGTTTCCGCCTGTCCGGAGATCGTGGCCAGGCTCCCGTTGCCGCCGATCCTCTTCCGGATCGCGGCCTCGAGCTGGGAGGCGGTCATCTCGCCGAACAGGTAGTTCTGGTAGTAGACCGGCGCGATGCTCAGGTGGATCTTGCTGGCCCAGTCCGCGCTGTCGCGACCCGGGGGCGGCGTCACGTGCTGGTATTCCGCAACCATGCGCCACCACAGCGCGTTCAGGTCCTGGGCCGGATCCCGGTACATCTCCCGCTCGAAGTGCACGAGCAGAAGCCCCCAGCGGACGAAGATGATCTGCGAGAACCGCAGCGCCCGCGCGATGTCCGCGTGCAGCTTCTTCGCCTCTTCCTCGGAAACGCCCGCCGTGTGATGCAGCCAGCCCGGATCGTGGGTCATCCGCCCGAACAGCATGGCGATGGCCTCGGTGGTCATGATGTGGGCCGGCTGGCGGAGGAGGAACGGCATGGCCGGGTCCGTGTAGCGGTCGTAGACGGCGTGGCCGAACTCGTGGAGCATCGTGCTCATCCACATGGCGTCCGGCTTGACGTTGCACAGCACCCGGACATCCCCCTTGCGGTCGACGTCCATGCAGAACGCGTGCTGGCACTTGCCGTCCTTCTCGTAGAAGTCGGACCTCGGGAACAGGTCGTCCACCGGAAGCCCCACGTCGGCGAACGTGCGGAGCGTCAGCGCCTCGATGTCCTTGTCCTTGAACACGCCGTTCAGGTCGATCCGGGCGAGGCCCGGCGGCGTCTCCTGGAAGAACGGGTCCGAGTACATCCACGGGTGGGGGGTGAACTCCGCCAGGCCGTACCGGGCGGCGAGCGCGGCGTCGATTTCGGCCTTGAGCCGCGTGAACGGCTCCTCGGACAGCGTCTTCAGGCGGTCGAGGACACCGAACAGTTCCGTTTCGTCGAGTTCCTGGTGGGCCAGCGACATGGCGTAGAAATCCCGGTGACCGAGCCGGCGCGCCTCGCGGTTCCGGACTTCGACGAGCGCCACGATCCGGTCGCGCAGCGCCGCGCCGATCTGCTTGGACGCCTCCCAGGCCGCCTTCCGGCGCGGAACGTCGGTTTCCTCGCGGAGCATCATCTTGATGTCGTTCTCGGTGACCTTGCGGCCGTCGAGCTCGGCGCGGAACGTGTTGAACGTCGTCTCGATCTCCTCCTCGCGGCGGACGATGTCGGCGAGGACGGCGGGGTCGAGCCGCCGGAAATCGTACTCGAGGCGGAGCAGTTCGAGCTGGCGCGCCTTGACGGGATCCGGATCGCCGGATGCGGCCAGCCGGCCGACCTCGGCGCACTCGTCGGGCCGCGCGTAGACGCTCATCAGCTTTTCCTTGGCCTTCGCGGCCACGGCCGCGTCCTCGGGCTTGCCCGAAATGGAGGCGGTCCAGTAGCTCCTGTTGTAATCGAGATAAAGGGGCTCGACCTCGGCGACGTGCCGGTCGAGGAACCGGTCGACTTCACTCATGGAATGCTCCTTCAACGATGCGGTTCTGCAGCGGGGCGGGGCCCCGGTCCGGCCAAAACACCAGCGGGAAACTATATCAGAGCACCGATCCCTTGTCCCCGGGCATGAGCATCTGGCGCAGGAGGCGCGGCGGGGGGGCGCCGAAGGAGAGCGCCCTGTCGTGAAACCGCGCCACGGTGTACGCGGGGCCCAGGTTGCGCCGGTAGTCCTCGCGCAGCTTGGCCAGCTGGAGCCGGCCGATGAGCGGCGCCACCGACATCGGGTCGAGGGCGGCGCGCCACGCCTCCCGGAGCGCCTCGTCGCGCGGCAGCGAGGCTTCCGTCTCGAAGAACCGGGCCGCGTCCTCCAGCGACATCACGCTTGTGTGCAGGCGGATCGCGACGATGCAGCGTGCCGCGTCCATCATCTCGAGGTTGAGCCGGTAGAATTCGTATTCCGGGGCATTCCCGGCGAACCCTTCGTCCAGCACCATCCCGCGGACGTACGATTTCCAGCCCTCCGTCATCGTGCGGAACGCCAGCGCCTTCCGGATCCGGGACGGCGCCTTCACCCGCAGCTCTCCGGCGGCCAGCCCGCCCGGCCATGTTTCCGCCGCGGTCAGCAGCGGGAGCTGGTAGCGGTTGTAGGCGCGGAGAAAGTCGTCGATCTCGATCCCCCGGCGTTTCGGGCCGGGGAGGGCCACCAGGAGACGCGCATCGCGCGCCGACTTTTCGAACGGTCCGGCCGCGTCGAGCGTCAGCGGCGCCGGCGACCGCTCCGGGGCGCCGACCGCCCGGCATGCGGCTCCGGCGGGGGTCACCAGCAGTTCCTTTGTCGCACAGAACTCGCGGAGCCGCGTCGACACGCGGTCGACCTCGTCCAGCAGCCGGTCGGCCCGCGGATGATCGATGGAGAGGACCCGGTTGAGCTGGACCGGCGTCTTCTCGCGGTCGATGGCCGCCGTGGTGCTCATGATCGACAGCTTGATCCGCCGCAGTTCCTGGTCGGCGTGCCGCTCGATGCGGTAGGCGGGGATATCGCACATCTCCTCGAACCGGAGTTTCTGCTCGAACGCCTCCTGGCCGAGCTTGAAGTCCCCCGTCGACCCCGGCAGCAGGTCGTCGAGGTATCCGCGATAGCTCTGGAGGTCGCGCCGGACGGAGGCGTTGACCGTCCTCCATTCGCCGACGAGCGCGGTATCCGCGACCCCGGCAAACGCGGCGGGCAGCTCGTTGTCGAGGAATGCGGCCAGTTCCGCGGCGCGCTCGATGGCCGCCTCGGTCATGACCCGCGGGGGCACGGACACGTTCTCGACCGCCGCGGCGAGGATCGCGCCGGCCTGCTTCTGCCTGGCGATGACGCTGCGGAGCCGTTCGCTTTCGGGGGCAAAAGACCGCGTGGCCAGGGGGCGCAGCCCGTCCAGGATGAGATCGATGTACCAGGCCGGATTCTTCTGCCATGGCCGGATGACGTCGAGTTCGAGGAGGTCGGCCTGGACCCGGGCCGTCAGCATGGCGTGATCATGCTGGCGCAGGCTGTCGAGGGCGGACGGGCGCATCGCTTCCAGCGTCCGCAGGGCGCTCCGCAGGCGATCCACTTCCTGACCGATCTGCTCCCGCGTGTACCCGCTGACCATCGAGTCGTGGGCGTGGATGCCGTCCCGCGTGGCGCGAACCGGATTGGCGGCGTACCAGGCGTCCAGGTACCGCTCCGCGAAGGCGTCGAACTCCTGCCGGGTCGTGGCTCCGGCGGGGGAGTACCCGGCCAGCGCCAGACAGGACAGAAGCAGGAAGGCGACTCTCGACGGGGTGGCGCGGTTCACGCGGGCTTTCCTCCCTGCGGTCCCCCAGGGGGCCGCAACTGTTGGACAAGTGATGATGCGAGTTCAGCTTAGAAGCCGTGATGCTACGGACCTTCTGACGAAGGTGTCAAGAACGGCAACGGAACGTATACTGCCGGACATGGCGAGCGGGTCCGGAAGTTTTGATCTGAGGCGGGTCGTTTCACGATTTCTGGACGGGATCGTCCTCCTTCTCCTTGTGACCGCCGGGTTCCTGGCGCTCGAATTCAGCGTGCGGCCGTTCTACGTCCCGTCACCGGTTCTGCTCGCTCCGCAGGTCCGGTTCGAGTTCTCGGCCGACTTCGGCTGGGTGATGATGCTGGATCCGGCCGCCCACACGCTCGATCGTCCGGCTCCTATCGGCCCGGACGGATTCCGGGAGATGCCCGCCGCGACGGACCCGGAGGCGGCCGGGGGCGGACGCTGGCTGCTGCTGGGCGGCGGCAACGCGTTCGGCGTCGGCGTGGACGCCTCGGACACGTTTCTCGCGCTCGCGGCGCACGGCCGCACGCCGCCGGCCGTGCCGGTGAACGCCGGCTGCGAGGGGTACAACCTGTCGCAGAGCGTGAGGATCTTCGAGAAGAAAACGGCCCGGCTCTCCCCGGACCTCCTGCTCGTCACGTTCGAACCGGAGGACCTTCAGCCCGGGAGCGCGCGGGATTCGCTGCATTCGGCCGAGCGGTTCGCCCGCCTGTCCCCCTGGATCAACCGGACGCCGAATCCCGAGAATCCCTGGGAAACGCTCAAGCAGAACAGCCGCTTCGTGCACTTCATGGACGCCCGGATTCGCGGTTTCCTCCGGGTGGGGAGTCCTCCCGCCGCCGCCCCGGACTCCGGCGTCCGCACGATCGACCTCCTCGTCGGGCGGGATACGCCGGCGGTGACGAGCGCCTGGAACGTCGTGAGCATGGAGTTCGACGAACTGGCCCGCGCGGCGGAGCGGGCGGGGAGCCGGGTCTGCGTCATCATCCTGCCGTTTCCGGACCAGGTGCGCCGCGCCTATCCGCGCGCCCACTACCAGTCACGGATCCACGAGATCTGCGCCCGCAAGGGATTCCTCTGCGTGGATCCGCTCGAGGAACTGATGCGGGCCAGGGAGAACCGGGAGAGGGTCTACCTGCCGCGGCGCCCGTTCCTGGCGCCGGCGGGGCACCGGGCGGTGGCCCGCGCCATCGGGCTCGCCCTGGACGCCGCGGAGGAGGGTCGCGGCGGCACGGATCCGGAGTAGTCGACGGCGGGCCGGCGAACCGCGGTCACATGCTCCGCAGCCGGCGGATCCTCTCGTCGGTCGGCGGGTGCGTATCGAACAGCCCGGTCCGCCGCCCCTTGAAATCGAGCAGCGGGTTCACGATGTAGAGGGGGGCAGTGGCGCGGTTGGCCACCTCGAGCGGTTCCGTGTCGCCGGCGATCTTTTCCAGCGCCGAGGCCAGCCCTTCCGGATGGCGGGTGAGCAGGGCGCCGTTCGCGTCCGCCAGGAACTCGCGCCGGCGGGAAATGGCAAACTGCAGCATCCGCGCCGCGATCGGGGCGAGGATCGCGAACACGAGCATCAGGAGCGCGATGACGATGACCGCGCCGCCCCCGCCGTCGTTGCTCCGGCGCCGCCCGCGGCCGCCCCACATCCCCCAGCGCATGCTGCGGAGCGCCCAGTCGCTGATCAGCGCGATCGTGCCCACGAGCACCGCGGCGAGCGTGGTCATCCGGATGTCGTAGTTCTTGATGTGGGCCATCTCGTGCGCGATGACCCCTTCGAGCTCCGCGCGGTTCAGCTTGTCCACGAGCCCCGTCGTGACGGCGATCGCCGCGTTCTCCGGGTTGCGCCCGGTGGCGAACGCGTTCGGCGCGGTGTCGTCGATCGTGTAGATGCCGGGGACCGGAAGGCCGGCGGCGATCGACAGCCCCTCGACGAGGTTGATCAGGCGCTGGTCGCGGACGGGGTCGGCCTTGCGGGCGCCGCTGGCGGCGAGGACGATCCGGTCGCTGTAGAAGTAGGAGGTGAACGACAGCCCGCCCGCGAGCAGAAGCGCGAACACCGGCGCGATCGGACCCGCGCCGGTGTATTCGCCGAACAGGTAGCCGAGCACGACGAGGATCAGCACGACGGCGCCGATGAGGACGATCGTCCGCCGCTTGTTCGCCTCCACCTCGTCCCAGACCGGGCGCCGCGCATCGAAACGCCGCGGGTCGCCCGGCGCCGGCCCGGCCGGAACGCCGGCATCCCGGCCGGGCGGCGCGCCCGGGCCGGGAGCCGGAGGCACCCCGGGCTGCCCCGGGGCTCCGGCGCTCATTGCTAGAACTGCACCTTCACGGCTTCACGCTCGCCTTCCGGAACCTCGAAGTACGGCTTCGGCTGGAAGCCGAACATGCCGGCGAGCAGGTTCGTCGGGAACATCTCGATGCCGTTGTCGTACTGGAGCACCGAGTCGTTGTAGAACTGGCGCGCGTAGGCGATCTTGCTCTCGGTGCCGGTCAGCTCCTCCTGGAGCATCATGAAATTCTGGTTTGCCTTCAGGTCGGGGTAGGACTCGGCCAGCGCGAAGACGCTTTTGAGCGCTCCGGTCAGCATGTTGTCCGCGGCGGCCTGCGCCTTCACGTCGCCGCCGGCGTTGACGAGCATGTTGCGGGCCTGGATCACCTTTTCCAGCGTTCCCTGCTCATGCTTCGCGTACCCCTTCACCGTTTCCACGAGATTCGGAATCAGGTCGACCCGCCGCTTCAGCTGCACGTCGATCTGGCTCCACGCGTTGTCGATCCGGTTCCGGAGAACGACGAGACGGTTGTACATCCCGATCACCCAGAAGATGATCAGTGCGACGATCCCCAGGAATATCAGAAATCCCATGTTTCACTTTCCTCCCGCCCCGTGGGGCATCCGTTCGGGACCAGCCCCGGGCATCCCGAGACCCGCAACAGTGACCCTTACGAGCCAAACCTAGGATTGTTGGGCGGAATCGGCAACGATTAATTGCGCCGCCGCCTCCGTTTTCGGTAAGGTCACCGGTTCCCATGCACACACAAGCGGCGCGCAGACCCCTCATGGGCCGTCCCGGCCCCGATATCATGGCCCTGCTCCGGCTGTCCGGCCCGGTGGTGGCCGCGGAACTCGGCTGGATGGCCATGGGGCTCGTGGACACGCTCATGGTCGGCCGGCTGGGGGCCACTGCGCTCGGCGGCGTGTCGATCGGCGGGTCGCTGTTCATGGCCGTGAGCGTTTTCGGCCTCGGCATGCTCCTCGGCCTCGATTACATCGTGTCTCACGCCCACGGCGGGGGGCATCACGACGACGCCCGGAGCTCGCTCTACCAGGGAGTCTACCTGGCCCTGGGGCTGTCCGTGGTGCTCGGGGCGCTCATCCTGGTCGCCATCCCGCATCTCGATGTCTTCGGGATCGATCCGCTGGTGACCCTCGAGGCCGGGCCATACCTCCGGGCGCTGACGTGGGGATTTCCGCCGCTGCTCGTGTTCATCGCCGTCCGCCGCTACATGCAGGCGATCGGCCTGGTGCGGCCGATCATGTTCGCGCTCGTTTCGGCGAACGCCATCAACGCCCTGGCGGACTGGGTGTTCATCTTCGGGAACCTGGGCGCGCCCGCGCTCGGAACGCTCGGGGCGGGTTGGGCCACCTGCGTATCCCGCGCGTACATGCTGCTGTTCGTGCTCGTCGCGCTGGCCCGCCATGAGAGAAAACGCAAGGCCGACCTGTTCGGCGACCGTCCGCGGGTGGACCGGACGCGGATCCGCCGGATCGTCACCCTCGGATTTCCGGCCGCGGTGCAGGTGACGCTCGAGGTCGGCGTGTTTGCCACGGCCACGATGCTGGCCGGCCGCCTCGGCGCCGTGCCGCTGGCCGCGCACCAGATCGCGCTGGTGATCGCCAGCCTCATGTTCATGGTCCCGCTCGGCATCTCGTCGGCGGGCGCGGTGCTCGTGGGGCAGGCGCTCGGCCGCGGCGATCCCCGCCAGGCCGCCGCATCCGGCTGGTCGGCGCTCAAGGTCGGCGTGGGGTTCATGGCGATCTCCGCGCTCACGTTCACGTTCCTGCCCCGGCTGATCCTGATGGGGTTCACCGACGACGAGGCGGTCATCACGACCGGCGTCACCCTGCTGCGCATCGCCGCCCTGTTCCAGCTGTTCGACGGCGTGCAGGTCGTGGCCTCGGGGATTCTCCGCGGCACCGGCGACACGAAGGTGCCGATGCTCGCGAACCTCGTCGGCCACTGGATGATCGGCCTGCCGCTCGGCGCGTTCCTGGCGTTCGGCGCCGGAGCGGGGCTCTACGGCCTGTGGGCGGGGCTCTGCGTCGGGCTCATCTCCGTGGCCGTGTTCCTGCTCGTGGCGTGGATGAGGCGGGTCCGGGGCCTTGTCGGAGCCGGGGCCGTTTCCGCGTGACGGACGGCTACGGCCGCTCGAACGTCAGCGACGCCCAGCTGCTTTCCCAGTCCGCCCCCTCCGTCCGCGACGGAACCATGTGCACGGCGGACACGAGCCACTCGCCGCTGCGGGTCAGCGGGAGTTCGAGCGTTCCGTCCGGACCGCTGCGCACGGAATGAAGCGGGCCGACGACCGGGAGGTCGCCTGAGGCGGCACGAGCCGGGCGCCACCACGCGTTGACCAGCGCTCCGGCCAGCGGACGCCCTTCGAACGTCACGCGGAGCCTGAGAACCTTCGCTTTCGCGGGATCGGCGAGAGGGGTGATCTCCATGGGCAGTCCGAGATCCCGGGTGATGCGCTTCGACGACACGCCGGCGATCCAGGTCTTGCAGCAGCGGCGGAACCGCTCGCGGCCGGGGCCCGCCGCGTCGCCGAGTTTCGCCCGCGCGGCGCGCGGTCCGTCCAGGCCGTCGCTTTCGAGATAGGCGTCGAAGCGGTCGGCGGGAAGCGTGATCGACGAGAACGTGGTGACCAGGGACACGACGGCGCCGCTGTCGTCGGGCGCGGCAAACCGGGCGAACACGGTATCCCCGTCCCGGGCCGCGCGGGTCAGGTCGACCTCGCGGGCGGCGTGCAGACGGAACGACACGACGCGGCTCGATCCATAGCGCTGCGGCTCCCCGGCGAAACTTTCGCCGTTCCAGGCGCCGATCGTGACGACATCGCCGGAGCGGGCCCGGTGTGCGGACGGCGTCAGCCAGTATTCGTGGGCGGCTCCGGGTGACGGGAACAGGACGAGGGACGAGACGGCAAGCGCGGCGGCGAACATGGATTTCAGCGTGTGCATTTCGGGGCTTCCTCGGGGCGCCGTCGGTCGCCGCGGCGGTTCCACCGCGATCGACCGGGCGCTTCGTTGAGAGTACGCCGCCGGCCACTGCCGGCGGCGCAAAGGGAATCTACTGAAGCGTGATCTTCCTAGTTTCAACGACCTTGCCGTCCGTGGCCAGCCTTGCAAAGTAGAGCCCGGTCCGGGCGCGGCCGCCATCCTCGGTGCGACCGTCCCACTGGGCCCGGAACTCGCCGGCGGCGGCGTCCTGGTCCACGAGCGTCCGCACCAGGCGGCCGTTCACGTCGAAGACCTGGAGCGACACCCGCGCCGGAGCCGGCAGCGAATACTCGAGAACCGACCGGGTGGCCGGGTTGGCGCCGGCCAGTTTCAACCCGGCTTCAGCCGGGTTCCCGCCCTTGTCCTTCGCCCCCTCGATCCGTTCTTCCGCATCCTGGCTCCGCGTCCCGCCCGCCGCGTTGAGGCTCATGGCGCTCACCCCGTGCTGCTCCGGGTGATGGCCGTGCGACAGCGGATTGTGCGGAGGCGCCACGTAGGGGAACGCCGGAAGGAACGGCCGGTCGTTGGCGTCGATGCCGTCGCCGAGACGGTTGTTCGGCGCGATGTTGAAACCGGGGACCAGCACGCCGGCCACGACCCGTTCCGCGATGTCCACCACGTCGTCGCCGAGGCGGCGTCCGTTCGGGAATCCGGCCACGTCGCCGGCGAGGACGCCGAGGCGCTTCGGGCTGGAACTCGGGGCGATCGACATGTTGAGGCGGAGCAGTTCCGCCGGCGTCACGTTGGCCGGCTGGTTCAGGCCGGGCACGCCGGTCAGGAACACGGCCACGAGATCGTTCCGCGGCGGGGGCGGCACGGAGATGCCGTAGAGGGCGTTCAGGAGCACCGCGAGTTCGGGGTTCGTCACGTAGTTCAGGAACGCGCCGTCACCGGTCGGCCTGGACGCGTTGAACCGGTCCTTGTCCTGGAGCGCGATGACGACTTCGTTGACGAGCGGCATGCCGAGCCGCGATACCTGCACGCCGGCACCGGAGAGCATCACGGTGCCGTCCGCGTTCAGGGTGCGGGTGGCCGGTCGTTCCGTGGAGGCGTAGATGCCGAGGATGGCGTTGTCGGTGGACGGGGAGAGGCCGTCCTTCGTCAGGCGGGTCTTCGGAACCTGCAGCACCACGCTCATCACGTTGTACCCGCCGACGCCGTCCACGCCTTTCCCCTTGTCGCCGGGGAGCTTGCGGATCGTCAGCAGGTCGAACACGGCGGCGAGGTCCACGAAGAACGGGTCGTCGCGCGGGCCGACGAACACCGTGCTGCCGTCGGGCAGGGTCATGACGGCCTGGGCCGCGAGGGCCGCGTAGTCGGGCATCGAGACGGGTCCGACGAAGTACGGCGCCACCGGCAGCCCGGTGGCGAGGATGGTGGGCGATCCGTTGTCGTAGCGGGTCACCGAATACGTCTGGCGGACGTTCAGGTCGGGATCGTCGAGCGACGTGACGACGCCGGTGTTGTAGAGGAACGTTCCGCCGGTCCGGCGCGTCGTCGTGAAGCGGAACTCGTAGCGGATGTGATCGAGGGCGTCGCCCACGTTGTCGATGTTGATGTAGTAGGTGGCCTCGTCGTCGAAGCCCGCGAAGTTCGGGCCGGAGTTCGGTTCGATGAGCGGCACCCAGTTCGCCACGAACGTCACGGCGTTCGGCGCGTCGGGGCTGACCCAGGCGTAGAGGTCGGTGTCGTCGGCGAGCCGGTCGCGCACGGTTCCCGGAGCTTCGCTGTGGCTCGACGCCGAGGCGGTCGCGGCCAGCAGGGCCGCGATCCCGAGCGCCGCGGCGGACGTGCGGAAGTACTGTTTCAGGTGCATGGTGTTCCTTTCCGGATGCGCTGTCGCGCTGGTGGTGATGACGGCCGCGGAAGGGTTTCCGCGGCAACGGCAGGTTTCGGGGGGGCCGGCCGCCTGTTCATGATGTGTACGCGGGGCGCGGGGCATCGGATTGCGGAGGCGGTGTGCGGAGGGGCTGAAAACGTGAACCGGAGGACACCGCGAGCGTCTCCCCGAAAGAGCCCGCGGCGCGATCCGTCTGAGTGACGGCCTCCGGTTCGGGGACTCTACGGTTCCGGGCCGCCGCCCGGATTGCGCGATTCTCTACTCAGCCTGTCGGTCGGCACCGGTCCCTGCGTGATACCGGGGCGCCGGCGCCCTGCCGGCCGCTCGTCCCGCCGGTCCTCTCGACACCCATCCGGTGAGCGGTTAGTCTCGTACCTTCATTGAATCATCTTGGAGGAATCCCCGAGTGTCCGACAGGAAAACGGCCGCCCCTCAGGCGGAGGACGACCGGAAGCTGGCCACAGCGCTGAAAGCCCGGGACGGCTCCGCGCTCGCCGAACTCTACGATCGGTACGGCGCACTGGTTTACGCGCTGGCCCTCAAGGTCGTGCGGGTGCCCGGCGATGCCGAAGAGGTGACGCAGGAGGTTTTCCTGTATGCGTGGGAGAAGGCTTCGATGTTCGATGAAACGCGCGGGTCGCTGGCCAACTGGCTGTGCACGATGGCCCGGACGCGCGGGATCGACCGGCTCAGGAAGATGGCCAGCCAGACGCGGCGGGTCGAGGCGCTGGGTCGCCTCCAGCCGGAGCCGAACGCGGCGGACAACAGTCCGGAACAGGATGCCGCCCTCGGCGAAATGCGCGGTCTCGTCAAGGGCGCCCTGGACACGCTCTCTCCGGAGCAGCGGCAGGTCATCGAGATCGCCTATTTCGAAGGGCTGTCCCAGTCTGAGATCGCCGAACGCCTCAATACCCCCCTCGGCACGATCAAGACGCGCATTCGGCAGGGGATGATTAACCTGCGAACCGTCATGTCCCCCCACCTGGAAGGAGAGGCCCTGTGAACAAGCCGCCTCTCGATCACAAGCACTTCGAGGAAATGGCCTGGGCCTACGTGCTCGGCGCCCTGGACGGTGAGGATCTCGCGGAATTCCAGGCCCATCTCGAGGAGGGCTGCGACCTGTGCCATGTCCTCTATCCCCAGTTCAAGGAAACCGCGGATCTGCTGCTTCTCGCCGGCGACGCCGTGACGCCGCCTCCCGACCTGCGGAACCGGGTTCTCAAGGCCGCCGGTGTGGACACCGCGGCTCCGGCTCCGGCGCCGCCGCCGGCGCCCCGGCTCACCGAGGTTCCGCCGCGGCGTTCCGGAGGCGCCACGTTGTTCTTCGCCCTCGCCGCGGCCGCGGCGCTGGCCTTCGCGGTGTGGCAGACGATCTCGTTGAACGGCCGGCTCACGGAAGCGGTCGACCGGGAGAAGACCGCCCGTGAGGAGATCGCGGCGCTGCGCGACGATCTCGGCACACTGCAGACACGCTCCGACGAGCAGGCCCGGCTCATCCGGCTGCTCGAGGATCCGGAGTCCGGACTCGTGACGCTCGCTTCCCTCAAGCCCGCGCCGAACGCCTCCGGAAAGGTCCTCTGGGACCGCAAGGGGGATCGGGGTTATCTCTGGGTGTCCAACCTGCCGCAGGATCCGGACGGCAAGGACTACCAGCTCTGGGCCATCGCCGGGGGCACGCCGGTCTCCGCGGGTGTCTTCTCCGTGTCCGCCGAGGGCAGCGCGCTGATCCCGCTGGATCGGTTCCCGGCGGACGCCCCGGTGGGTGCCTTTGCCGTCACGCTCGAGCCTGCCGGCGGCGTTCCCGCGCCGAGCGGCGAGATGATGCTCATCGGAACCGTTTCCGGATAGTTCCCGCGGCACGGAACAGAAGCGCTCAACAGACACCAGGCGGATCAGCGCTTCGAGTGCTTCTGCAGATATGTCCCGCAATCCATTGATACAAAATGCGATGCGTGATGTCTTATTTTCGAGACATCGCGGGACTGGAACGCGTTCAGGCCCATGAATCCGGTCCGCGCCCGTCAACTAGTGCCAAAGGAATCGCCCCCCCTGCCGATGACTGGACGCGTATGGCCGCGCGATCGCGTCAACGATCGAAAAATAGTGCTCTCGTGTCTTTCGAAAGTGGAGTTTTCCCCCGGCGGGCCGATGATAGCCCCGTGGGCCATCAACGCATTGACCTGTTTCGGATTGGGTTCTCCTGCGGAGATGTGGCGGACCCGGTCGGGAAGAGTCGAGCGGAATTGTCTAACCGAAAATACAGTTTTCGCCAAGGGAGCGGGACCGTTGGACAAGATTGTCAGCATCAAGCGTAAGGCGCAACGGTGTGTTCAGGCGGGGCAGTACGACAAGGCCGTGGCTGAATACGAACGCCTTCTCGAAACCGGCGACCTGGATCCCTACGATTACGTGTACCTCGGCGACCTGCTGGTCCGCACGAACAGCACCGACAGCGCGGTCGAGCGCTACCGCGAGGCCATTGCCGCCTACGAGCGGGTGAGCCTGTACAAGAACGCGATCGCCGTCGGCAAGAAGATCCTCCGCATCAAGCCCGAAGCGTTCGACATGCACCGGATGGTCGGCAGCCTCTACTACATGGAGGGGCTCTACACCGACTCCCTGTTCTACTACATGCAGTACCTGTCGGCGGCCCCGCCGGACAGGGAAGGGGCGGCCATCGGCGAGACCGGTGTCCGACTTCTGACCATGCCTCTCCCCAGCGCCGAGGTGGCGCTCCGCGTCGTGGACGCCATGGTTGCCGCGGACCGCGGGACATCGGCATCCCGCCCGCTGCTGGCGTTGGCCTCCGAGTTCGAGGAGCGCGGCGAAACCGACGACGCCGAGGTGCTGCGGAAGAAGGCCATCGAACTGGACCCCGAAGTCGCGTCCGGTGCCGGAGAATCGCCGTCTCCGAAAGAGGACTACGACCCCTCCGCGGTGTTCGCGCCGACCATCGATCCCGACCGTTTCAACAGGGCGCCGGAGAGCGGCGGCCTGCGCCTCAGGGGTTCCGACGACGAGGATTCCTCGATGGTCGGAGCCGACGGCATCTCCATGGACTTCGGATCGATCAGCCTTCCCGGCGAAAACGTCATCGAGATTCCCGAGGAACCGACAGTGGAGGAGGAGGTCGCGCCGTCGCCGCCGCGCGGCCTGCGCCTGGCCTCGACGGTCGAGGAGGACTCCGCGGAGACGGCGGAACCCGCCCGGCCGGCGGACGGGATGGAGTCGGACGACGATTCCGGAAACGCCCGGTCGGTCGTGGATGCCGAGGAAGTGGACATTCCGGTCGACGAGGCGCTGATGGCGCTCGAGCCGGACGAGATCGTCCGCCAGGCTGAGGAACTGACGGAGGCCGGCGATCCCGCCGCGATGGACGCGTGGCTGGCCGCGGGCCGCAAGTGCTTCGAGGTCGGGGAGAGCCGCCGCGCGGAAGACATCTATGTGAACATGGTCCGGCAGGATCCGAATCACCTGGGCGCGCTGAAGGGGCTGACCGAGATCGCGCACATCAACGGGGAGCGGGCCAAGATGGTCCGCTACGGCTGCGAACTCGGCGACGTCTACCTGTCCCTGGAAAAGTACGCCCTCGCCAAGCTCGAGTTCGAGCGTGTTCTGCAGTTCGATCCGAAGAACGACAAGGCCCGCTCCCGCGTGTCCCGTCTCAATTCGATCGACGGCATGGACCAGGTGACCGCGACCCCGCTCGCCCCGGTGGCCAGCGAAATGAAAGGCGCCATGGTCAGCGTGCGCGGAGAGCCGGCGCGGACCCAGTCGATCATGGACCTTTCCGAGATCCTGAGCGAGTTCCAGACCGCCGTGGCCGGGCAGATGAGCGACGACGATGCCCAGAGTCACTACGACCTCGGGATGACCTATCTCGAGATGGAAATGCACGAGCAGGCGATGACCGAGTTCGAAATCGCCGCCCGCTCGCCGGGGCACCGGCCCCGCGCCGTGGAGATGATGGCCCGCAGCCACATCGAATCCGGAAACCCGGAAAGAGCCCTCGAGGCCACCGAGGAGATCGTGAGCGACACGGAGATTCCCGCCGACCGGCTGGCCGGCCTGCATGCGTTTCGCGGGGCGGCCTTCGAGGCCCTGAAGCGCTCCGAGGAGGCGGTCTCCGCGTACCGGACGGCGCTCTCGCTGGATGCCGGACTCGAGGCCGCGGTGGAAGGTCTGAGAAGACTGAAGAACGCCGACGCCGCCTGACGGGTTGCCCGGCGCCGATCGGATTCCGGCTTGCGTGAACGCGGCGGAAGCCGGACCGCGACCCACCTGGAGAAGACGTCGCCCCACGGAAGACCCATAGCACCCGGTGGATTCCCCGCCTCCCCTCCGCTATAGTCCGACCTTCAAACGTTAGTTGCTGCCGGAACGTCTCTTCGAGGGTTTTCTTCCATGAATTTCGAGCCCCGCTGCGTGGATCTCCACATGCACTCCGTGCATTCGGACGGGGAGCACCGCCCCGCGGAACTCGTGCCCATGGCGCTGGCCGCCCGGCTGTCCGCGATCGCGCTGACCGATCACGACACGATGGACGGGCTGCCCGAACTGCACGAGGCGGCCCGGGGCACGGGTCTCGAGGTCGTGAACGGCGTCGAACTGTCCACGTCCGTCGGCCCGCGCGACATCCATATCCTCGGCTACTTCGTCGACCCGGCGGATCCCGCCCTGAGCGCGGCGCTGGTCCGCTTCCGGGCCGGTCGGCGCGACCGCGCGGTGGAGATGGTGCGGAAGCTGAACGAACTCGGTCTCGAGATCACGATCGAGGATGTGGACCTTCATGTCCGCGGCGGCGCCTACGGCCGGCCGCACGTGGCGCGGGCCCTGCTCGACCTTGGCCACGTGACGTCGTTCGACGAGGCGTTCCGGGCCTACCTCGGACACTATGCTCCGGCGTTCGTTCCGAAGCCCTCGCTCACGCCCGCCGAAGCGATCGCGCTGATCCGCAACGCGGGAGGGGCGGCCGTGTTCGCGCACCCCGGGACCGCGTCGCGCGACGACCTGATCGAGGACTTCAAGGAGATGGGGCTGGCCGGGATCGAGGTCTGGCATCCGAAACACTCGCCGCAGAAGTCGCTCGGCTACCGGCGCCTCGCCCGGGAGCTGGGCCTGGCCGCCACCGGCGGTTCCGACTTCCACGGCGCTTCGGTCGGCACGGTGGCGATCGGCGCCTCCGACGTGCCGGAGTCGGCGCTCGCCGAACTCCGCGCCCGGCTGTGACGTCGCGGCACCGGGGCCGGGCGCTGCTCCTGGCGGCGGCGCTCTCGATTCTCTGGTGCGGCACGGGCCGGGGCGCGTCGCTGTTCCGACGCCTGACCGGCGACGCGCCCCCTCCCGATTCGCTGGCCGCGTCGGTGCCGTTCGACACGCTGAACGCGCGGGCGTGGGCCGATCGCGGCTTCGTGACCCAGCCCGAGCTCCTGAATCATGCCGCCGGGTTCGACAACGGGCGCACGGGGGTCGAGGGTGTCTTCCGGCCGCTCGATTTCGGCTCGTCCGGTCGTGGCGGGCTGCCCCTGACGTTCGACGGCCTTCCCGGCGGCCCCCGGGTGATCCACTGGGGCAACCGGTCGTGGATCCCCGTCCGGGCGCTCGACCGCCTGGAGATCCTCCCCGGCGTCGAGGGGGAGGAGCCCGGCAGCGCCGGTGCCCTCCGCATGGACACGTTCCGCCCGGGAGACCGCCCGACCAGTACGGTGGGGCTCACGGGGGGGAGCTACGGCCACCGCCTCGCGGAACTGGATTTCGAACGCCGTTTCGGGAAGACCGACTTTCACGCCGACGTGGCCCAGCTCACCCATGAGGGGTTCGGCGCGTTTTCCGACGTGGAATCCACCCGCGGGTTTCTCCGCCTGGATTTTCCGATGGCCGGACTGGGGTGGTCGCTGGACGGAGTGCTGAACTCCGGCCGGCTCACATACCTCGAGTCGTTCCTGCCCGAGGGGATGGAGGAAACCGACGAGCGCCGCCTGGCCGTAAAGGTCCGCCGCCCCGGTGGCGTCGTGACCGCGACGTTCCTGCATCACCTGAGCCGCCTCGAGGTGCTGGACGCCCCCGATCCGTTTGCGCTGTCCAGCGGGATCACCCGGATCGGGGTGGAGGCCGCGCCCCGGCGGAGCCGGTGGACGCTCGGCGTCTCGGCGGCGCGGGAAACGCGGGCCGGCGTCCGCGCCGAAGACGCCGATTTCCTCGCGCTGGAGGGGCGCG
This sequence comes from uncultured bacterium, assembly GCA_964596775.1. Classification (GTDB taxonomy): domain Bacteria; phylum Eisenbacteria; class RBG-16-71-46; order JABDJR01; family JAWXBZ01; genus CAZQVN01. The sequence goes on along the minus strand of CAZQVN010000054.1, from coordinate 2,735 downwards.
CGGCCGTGAGGAACCTGCCCGCCGGCGCGTTCCGCGCCGATGTCCGGATGATCTCCGGCTATCGCGAGCCGGTCGGCTGGATCCTCGATCCGTCGCTGGTGCTGCACCGCGGGTTCGGCTCGACGGGGCGGTTCCGCTTCAGCGCGGGGCGGGTGTCCACGATTCCGGAGATCCGCTTTCATGAAGGGGCGGCGCGTCCGGACCGCGATGCCCTGGAGCGCATCCTCGCGGGCCTCGAATCGCTCGAGTCGCCGGAGGACCACTGGACGGCCCTGGCTTCCGCGGAGGCGGGATCGCGGCTGCGCGCCGGGGTCCGGGCCGGCGTGGTCCGGACCGCGAACCGGCCGCTGCTGCTCAACCCCGGACCGGAACCGGTGTCCTTCCGGGTCGCCGCGGAACCGGAGTGGACCGGGCTCGCCACCGGAGCCCTGGCCTGGCGCCCCTCGTCCGGGTTCGGCATGGAGATGTGGGCGGGCTGGCACGGGTTCGATCCGGAACGGCACCCGTTCCGGGCGCGGCTCCGCGGCGAAGGATCGCTGACGGTGCGACGGCGCTATTTTGAAAATGAACTCGATCTGTCCGCCACGGGATTTCTCCGCGTGGCGGGATCGCGCGTCAACACGCTCGGCGACACGTACCCCACGCTCCTCACCGGAGGCTTCAGCTTGACAGGGAGGATCCGGACGCTCACGCTGTTCTACCGGATCGAGAACGCCGCCGGCATCGTCGTGGAATCGGACTTTTTGAACGGGGACATCCCGGTGTACATGCCGGGCCTCCACAATCGGATCGGGGCCACGCTGCACCTGCTGGACTGAACGCCGCGGTCGGTTCCCGGTGCGCGTCCACCGCCGTGACCGCCCACCCCCGTGACGGCGATCCGCCGTGATCACCGCGATCGCCGGCCCGATCCGATCCCTGGTTGTCCGCCCGCCCTGAGCCACCCGTCCGGAAGGAGTCTTCATGAAACTCCCCGGATTCATGCAGTTCACCCCCCATGAACGAAAGGCCGTCCTCGCCCTCCTCCTGTTCACCGGGGGCGGCGGGCTTCTGATCGAGGCCGGACGTCGCTTTCCCGTGTATTTTCCGGGCCTGCTGCCGGCCGGCGGAAGCGGAGGTTCGGGTGCTTCCTCCCCGGACTCGATCCCGGCCGAACCGGCCCCCGCGATCGCGACGGTTCCGGACAGCGCAGCCGATCCCCCGGTGGAGACGGCCGATCCGGAGTCCGGGGTGCTGTCCCTGTCCGGCGTTTCCGGCGTCGATAAACCAGGGGCGTCCGTGCGACCCGGCGGCGCGGAACGACGCTCCCGCGGCGCGGCGCCGTCCGTTTCGTTTCCCATCGACATCAACGGGGCCGACGAAAACACCCTGACCGCCCTGCCCGGGATCGGCCCGCGGCTGGCGGCGCGGATCACCGCGGACCGTTCCGCGAACGGGCCGTTCCGGTCCGTCGACGATCTGTCCCGGGTCAAGGGGATCGGCCCGGCCACCGTGAACCGGCTCAGACCGATGATCACGATCGGGTAGGGGGGCGCGGGCGAACTTTACGTGCCCCGACCGGTGGCGGGCGACGTCGCGCACAATGCACCCGGAATCGTGCAAATTGAACGATTTGCCGGGCGATATGCCCGGCCGCCGTCTCGCAATTGGAGAAGAACCTGTTTTTTTCGCGCATCGAGGCGCAATCGGCTCATAGATGACGACGCCGTGCCGATTTAGAAGGTGTTCAGGAATCACCCCTGATCGCCGCCGGCCGACAGCCGGAGGCACGAGGATTGCTGATGGTGCGGAGGGACATCCGTCTTTCCGTTGATCACATGGACCGGCCAGATCGATTTCGGGAGGCCTCCCGTTGCAGGACGTTCTCACCAAGCGGCTCATTGAAGCCAGGAACATCACGACCCAGCAGGTGAACGAGGCGCAGAAGCTTGCCCGGAACAACGGCGGCAACGTGGCGCTTTCGCTCGTGCGCCTCGGAGCGCTCACCGAAGCCGAGTACGGCGAGTTTCTTTCGACGTACTACAACGTGCCGCTCGCGGATCTCGGCAAGGCCGACATCGATCCGGGGGTGGCCCGTCTCGTGCCGTCCGACGTGGCCACGCGCTTCCAGGTGGTCCCGGTCAAGCGGGTCGGCCGCCGGCTGACGGTGGCGATGTCCAACCCGTCCAACATCTTCGCGATCGACGACATCAAGTTCATCACCGGTTACGAGGTCGACGTGAACGTGGCCCCGGAACCGGAGATCAAGAAGGCCATCGACCGGCTGTACGATCACGCGGAGTCGCTGGCCTCGGTGATGAAGGATCTCGATCCGGACCTGGAGATCGTCGAGGAGTCGGACGAGCCCGCCGAGTCCGTGGCCGCGGAACTGGCCGCCGCGTCCGACCAGGCGCCGGTGGTCAAGCTCGTCAATTCGCTGCTCGCCGACGCCGTCCGCAAGGGCGCCTCGGACATTCACATCGAACCGTACGAAAAGACCCTGCGCGTCCGCTACCGCATCGACGGCGTGCTCCAGGAGATGATGAGCCCGCCGAACCGGATGAAGGCGGCCATCCTCTCGCGTCTCAAGATCATGGCCGAGCTGGACATCGCCGAGCGCCGGGTTCCCCAGGACGGTCGCATCAAGCTCAAGATCTTCAACAAGATGATTGACCTGCGCGTGTCCTGCCTGCCGACGCTGTTCGGCGAGAAGATCGTGATGCGCATCCTGGACAAGACGAACCTGACCCTCGACC
>CAZQVN010000053.1:0-24561 GCA_964596775.1 uncultured bacterium | reverse complement strand
TTCCGCGATCCACCGTAGACGTCCGCGGCCGAAGCGATACGATCGCCGGCCTTGAGGACCGCGAGAAGTGCCGTGGATATTGCGGACATGCCCGAGGCGGTGAGAAGTGCGGCTTCCGCTCCCTCGAGGAGGGCGAGGTGCCTCTCCACCACCGTCAGCGTCGGGTTTCCGTACCGGGTATACACATACCCCGGTCGCTCTCCGCGAAACGTCCCGACCATGTCTTCGACGTTGGCAAAGTCGAAAACCGTACTGAGGTGGATGGGTGGAACCAGGGCGCGATCGGAATCTTCCCGGTATCCGGCCCCATGAACCGCAAGGGTGTCCGGGTGCAGGGAAGGCCGGATGCCGTCCGGAGAGGCCTTGTCGGAAGTCATCGGCTTCCGGGGTGCCGGTTCAGACGGGCCGGTGGCCCGGCCGTCGGCGCGAGGACGGTTCGCTTCGAGGGATTCCGAGTCACGGAAACCGGAGCCATGGACGGCCGACCGGATCGGAACAGCGACTTGATTCCGCTCCAGGTGACCGGTTCGGTCGGGGTGTAGAAGCAGTCCCCCAGGCAGGGGTTGCACCCGGGCTCGCCTCCGAACCCGATGTACCCCAGGGATGTCGTGGCCAGCTTCACGGGCTGGTTTTCGCACGCGGTCATGCTCGTCGAATCGGCGGGAGGAGGCACAAGGGCAAAGTAGGAAGGATCGTAGGCCGTGACGTAAAAATACCCCGCGACAACAAGCGGAGCGGTCGGACAGGAGTTCCACCGGATGCGGTTCGACCCGCCGGCCTGAAACCACCCGGGCCCGGTTGTTTCCGAATCCGCGCAGAGGGTCCAGCGAAAAACGTCGACTCCGGAAACCGTACGCTGGTCATAGTCGATGCCGGTGTGGATCTCCTGCAGTCCCGCTGACGACGCGGGAGAGCAGGCCACAATGTAGAGATAATAGAAACCGACCTGGTTTTGAAGGAATCCGCTCACATTCGCCGATGCGCACTGTTGAAGGCCCGGGGCGCAACTTCCACCCGCGGTGGACGACTGGGCATGCAGAAGAATCCGGGGGGCGTCCGCGGCATGGGACGGTAATGCGTTGGGGACGACCAGAGCGGCCAGTAACGTCGGAAGCCGAAGCAGCTGCTTCATGGAGGAGCGTTGCCCGGGATGGGGGGCCGTCATTGTTCCCTTTCGAGGGGCAAGAACGCGGCTGAAAAAATGAGGGAGGCAGCCACCGGGCCACCTCCCTCCAGAATCCACCAGGAACTGAAAAGGCGCTTAGTTGCTGTATAGAGACTTGATGCCGCCCCAGGTCGTCTCTTCAACGGCGACGGGGGGGCAGAGCATGATGCACGGGTTGCAGCCGGCGGTCGTGGCGCCGGCGGAAAACTGTGCCCAGCCGAGATCACTGGCCGCCAGGGTCGTCTCCGCATTGTTGCAGCGGGCTACTTTTGCGACGCCGTCGACCGGCCGCGGCGTGACCGCGAAAAAGTCCGGATTGTTGTAGGCTGCGGCATAGAAGTAGCCGGCCACAGCCACTTCACCGGTCTGGCATTCGGTCGAGGAGTCCCAGGTGATGAGGTTGCCGCCGCCCGGCTTCGGCCACGCGTTCGTGCCCGGCGAAATGAACTCCAGCTTCGCGCAGAGCGTCCACCCGAAGACGTCGATCTTTTCCCGGTCGCCGTTGTCGGCGGCATTGTTGTTCTGGTACGCGATGCCGCACTGGAGCCCGGCGAGGTTGTCCAGGGAGCCCTTGGCCACGAGGAGGTAAATATAGTAGTAACCGGGGCCGTTCAGGGGCGTCAGGGTTCCCTTGACCGTCACCTGAGCCGGGTCGGCGCAGTTCGTGATTCCGGCGCTGCCGAAAGTACAGGCGTTCTTGGTGGTCGTGCTCTTGACGTGCACGAGAATCTTGGGCCGATTGTCGAACGGCACCGCGAACGCCGGCACAGCCGTGACTGCGGTGATGCCGACAAGCAACAGCCCGGCGACGAATTTAGCCTTGTTCATTGAAATCCTCCCTTGGTGGACCCTTGCGAGCAGACCCGTTACATCCCCGGAAGAGGGGATAGTTACTGAGGCTAATGGAGCCCCTAGAAGCTAAGCGTCCCTCAAAAACCTGTCAACCCCATATGTGAATTGCCGCTGGAAACCGCCCTGGACCGGAAAACCGTCTGCCCATCCTCCGGTGGCCACGGTGGCGAACTTCCGGGTCAAGGCAAAAAAAACGTCCCCCTTCAGGATAGAAGGGGGACGTTTCCTTGAAGCTCGTTGAGCCCGTTTCGGGGACTGCTATCGCAACAGTGTCTTGACGTTGCTCCAGGTTGTGGACTCGACCGGAACCGGGGCGCAATCGGCAATGCAGGGGTTGCACCCGGAGGATCCGCCGAAGGCCGCGAAGCCCAGGTCGCCGGCCACGATTTCGGTTTCCACGTTCGAACAGTTCGATGTCTTGGCTTTGCCATCCACCGGGCGCGCAGTCAGCCTCATCGTGTCCGGCGTATAGGACCCCATGTAGAAATAACCGGCCGGAGCCATTTCGGCAGCAACCTGGCAACCACTCCACGTGATCAGGTTGCCGCCCCCGGATGCGGGCCATACCGGGCTCGGAGTCGCAAACTCCAGCGTCGCGCACAGGGTCCAGCCGAAAACATCGACGCCGGCTCCCGCGGCGTTGTTGTACTGGATTCCGAACTGCAGGCCCGTAACGCCGACACCGGGGCCGAAATTCGGCGTGTAAGTGGCTACGTACAGGTAGTAGAGGTTCGGCGTGTAGAGCCCACCGGTGGTCACAGCGCCCGCGCAGTTCGGCGCTGAGGCGGAAAAGTTCGTTGTGCACGCATTCTTCGTGGTCGTCGGACCCACATGCAGCAGGATCTTCGGTGTAGCCCCCGGTGTGGCCTCCGCGGACGGTACTCCAAACGCCAGGGCGCCGAGCGCCAGAAAACCCGCGGCCAGTGTAGCCTTCTTCATCGATTCCTCCTTCAGATGCACTTTTGCGCCCGGCCTCACCGCCCGCGCTGATAGCGAAAGCCAGGTGAGTCCAGAACCATACGACCAAGCAAGAGGACAAGCCATCCAGCCAGGGTAAAGCCCGGACAGGAATTCATTCCGGGTTCCAGACAAAAGGCTGACGACGCGTATCCCGTTAATAGTATTTTCGACACTCCAGCGCCGTCAATGAGCCGGGAATCAAAATGAACAGCACAATCATACACGATTCGTCGTCCTTCCTCCCGCTCTTTGCGCCCTCTTACCCAAAATCGCGCGAAAACGGTCCGGATGCCCCAATACTACTCTTTTGACTGGCTGTTTCCGGACAGTTTTTCGGCTCAAGTCCGGGCCTGTGGATGGGTGGCGAGGACCCGTTCGGTCACCTCGCAGAGGGAGTAGAGGTCCACGAGGTTGTGCTGGAGGATCGGCACGAGCGCAGCCGCGTTTCCGCTGCGCACGAAACGGTGGTACACGGCCGGAATGTCCCGTCCCGGGATGTCCAGGATTCGGGGGCGCCGGAAGAGGTGATGCTCCAGCGTGGACAGGCGGAGATCGGAAAAGCGCCCCTTCCACCTGCGGCGCGCCGCGTGGAGAACGTCGAAGACGGCCCTGGGCGGTTCGCTCCCGAGCCGGAGGCGCCCCCGCCGCTCGCGCAGGAAGGGAAGGTCATACGACTTTCCGTTATAGGTGATCAGGACCGGGCGCCGGCGGAGATCCGCGGCCAGTGCTTCGATCATCGGCCCTTCTTCCGCGTAGTTCCGGGCAAGGTAAATGCGGAATCGATACTCCCCTTCGTAGAAAGCCAGGACGCCGGCGAGAATGATCGGTCCCGTGCCGAAACCGGTCGTTTCGAGATCCAGGAACGCCGCCGATTCGACTCCCTGCTCCCGCCACAGCCGAACCGCGGGGTCGCGCTCGAGATCCTCCGGCAGCGGGGCGCCGAGTCGCAGTCGCAGCCGGCTCGCGATGGCGGGATCCGTACCGGGCAGCCGGGCAAGGTGTCGCTCGTGAAGAAAGCAGGCGCCCGCCGGCGTCACGATCTCGATTCCCGAGAGCATCGTCTCCATGGATCGATGCGACGCCGCGCGACCTTCCGGCAAACTCACCGGCCCGCCCGGCCGGCGGTCCCGTTCGGGGGAGGATCCGGATCTCCGGCGGGCCAGCCGGGCCAGCCGTTCAGACAGACTGGAGTTCATGAACCAGGGCCAGGAGCATGACCCGCGCCGCCGCCTTGTCGGGGATCGGAAAGCCGTTCATCAGGTCCGGGTCCTGGTGCTGGGCCGGCCTGAGCACCGGCAGTCCCACGCAGGACGGACATCCCTCCGCGCAGGGGCACTCTTCGAGAATCCGCAGGGACTCGCCGACGAGTTCCTCGAAACGCACGTATCCCGTTTCGGAAAAACCGAGTCCACCGGCAAAGCGGTCGTAGAGGAACAGGGTGGGCGTGCCGAGGTTGGACGAGTCGATGATGCCGCCGACATCGGACCGGTCGCACATCGCGAACAGGGGGAGCACCGTGATGAGGAGATTGCGGATCCCCGAAAGCCCTTCCGCCGGATTCCGTCCCTGGTCGCGGACCGTGCGTTTCACGTCCGGGGAAGGCGACCATCCCATGCACACGGTCCTCAGGTGCTGGGGTGGAAGGTCGAGGTTCTTGTATCCGATGGAGTCCGTGCTTCCGAAACGGATCTTCTTGAACATGGTCGTGGCCCAGGTCACGACGCCGTCGTGCAGCGTCAGCCGTTCGCCGCGCAGCGCACGTTCCTCCTTCAGGGACTCCACGCGGATCGACGTGTCGAGCACGGGCTGCGTGTAGTAGTCCACCGCAATCGGGCGGACGTACGCCACGTGCTCCGCCAGATCCAGTTTCTGGACGAAGAACGTTTCCCCCTCGTGGAGATAGATGGCCTCCGGATACACGAGTTCCGGTGCGCTGATCGCATCCACGTTGCCGATCACCGTGTTGTCCCTGGAAACGTCCACGATCGTGAACGTGTCGTCGGAGATCGTGCGCAGGTTGACGAGTGCGGCGGGAAAATCGGTCGTGCCCCAGTAGTGGCGATCGTCGATGGCGGTCAGCTTCTCCGATTCCTCGAGCGCCTCGATGACGCCGGAGGCGGTGGCCCCGAACAGCGCCCCGTCGGCCGGCCCCAGGGGCAGTTCAAATGCCGCGGCGGAGAGGTGTCCGGCCAGGATGTAGGGATTTTCCGGGTCGACGACCGCCGCTTCGGGGGGCGTGCCGAACACGTACTCCGGATGACGCACCAGGTACTGGTCGATCGGGTCGTTGTAGGCCACCCAGAGAGTCAGGGCCGCACGCTCTCCACGTCCGGCCCGTCCCGCCTGCTGCCACATGGAGGCGATCGTGCCCGGAAAACCGACGAGTACCGAGGCATCCAGTCCGCCGATGTCGATGCCGAGTTCGAGCGCGTTCGTGCTGACGACTCCGAGCAGCTCGCCGGAAAACAGGCGACGCTCGATGTCGCGCCGCTCGGACGGAAGGTAGCCGCCCCGGTAGGGGGAAAGCCCGGCGGCCAGTCCGCGGCCGTCCTTCAGAAGAATATCGCGGGCGTACTTGAAGATGAGTTCCGCCGTGACCCGCGCCTTCGTGAAGACGATCGACTGCACCCCGCTCCGGACGAGGCGGACCAGCAGATTCATGGCCTCCACGTTGCTGCTCCGGCGCTCCACGCGCGCCTCATCGACGAACGGCGGATTCCAGAACACGAACCATTTCGGTCCGCGCGGCGACCCGTCGTCGCTGATCTCCACCGTGTCGAGTCCGGTGATCTCCCGGGCGAGGGACAGCGGATTCCGGATCGTGGCCGAGGAGGAAATGAAAATCGGGTCGGCCCCGTAGTGGGCGGCCACGCGCCTCAGGCGCCGGATCACGTTGGCCACGTTGGACCCGAAGATCCCCCGGTAGGTATGAACCTCGTCGATGACCACGACGCGGAGGTTTTCGAAGAACCGGCTCCAGCGTCCGTGGTAGGGGAGTATCGCCCGGTGCAGCATGTCGGGATTGGAGAGGATGAGCCGCGAGCGATCCCGGATCGAACGGCGCGCCGACTGCGATGTGTCCCCGTCGAAGACGCCGGGATGGACGGATCGGGCGAGGTCCGGATCGTTTTCGAGCAGGCGGGTCAGTCCCTTGAGCTGATCCTGGGCCAGCGCCTTCGTGGGGAACAGGTACAGGGCGGTACCCTGTTCCTCGGCGAGCAGCCGCTCGAGTGTCGGAAGGTTGTAGGCCAGGGTCTTGCCGCTGGCGGTACCGGTGACGAGAACGAGGTTCAGCCCTTTTCGGGCCGCCTCGATGGACTGGGCCTGATGCGTGTACAGTCTCCGGATGCCGATTCGATCCAGGGCCTGAACGAGGCGGGCCGGCAGGGGCCTTTCAAGGCCGGAAAAGCGGGCTTCCCGGGCGGGAAGCCGCTCGATGTGACGGATACTGTCTCCGGTGGCGGGATCGCCCGCCAGGGCGCCCAGAAACGACTCCATGTCGATTCCGGGCTTCGAAACCGGGAAAGCGGGGCCAATCCCCGCGGGTTCATCGGATGAAAGGATCAAGGTGAAGCCTCCCTGTTCAGCTAAGCATTTGTTTAGATTATCGTACGGCGGATTGCAAGCGGTTTCTGCGGCCGGGGTCTTCGCGGCCCTTCTGCTCGGGCTCCCGATCGGGGAGGCGGCCGGCGGTGACTGGCCCCCGATCGCCCGGGAGGAACTGCAGATGGAGCCGGATCCCCTGGGGTCGCAGCCTGCCGTCATCCTGTTCGAGCAGGGCGGGGCCGATGACCGGGGGAGCGTGCGCCGCCAGACCCTGCACCGCCGGATCAAGATTCTTACCGCCGAGGGGATCGACTGGAGGGACCTGAGGATTGTCCTTGCCGATCCGGCCCAGCGGCTGGAATCGCTCGAGGCCCGATCCGTCAAGCCGAACGGACGCGAAGCGGAACTCACGAACATGGAATCCCTGGACAGGCGCAGTAACGCCGACGGCATGACCGAAATCCGGGTCCGGATTCCGGATGTTTCCGCCGGGGACATCATCGAGTACCGCTATGAAATCGTCGGAGGGGCGGTTCCACCCCTGTCGGGATGGGTTTTCCAGCACGACATTCCCTGTCTCGTCTCCCGTTTCGAATGGAGGCCCGGGCTTGCGCTCACCTCGCACTGGACGCTGGTCGGCGCGGAAACCTGGGACCCGCTCGTCCTACCGCTGGTCCCGGAAGGCTCGGACAGCCTGGATGCCGTGCGGTTCGAAATCCGCAACCTTCCCGGGCGGCCCGCGGAGCCGTTCGGTCCGCCGGTGGTCGAAACGCGCCCGAGACTCGTGACGACTTATACGACCATCGCCGCCGCGCCGCAGGACTACTGGGATGTTTTCGCGGCAGAAGCCGCGGCCCGGGAGGAGCGTTTTTCCGCCGGCAGCGACCTTCTCCGGGATGCGCTCGCGTCGGTCGGCGGCCTGCCGGACGATTTCGAGGGGCGCATCCGCCGCGCCTATGTCCTCGCATCGAGTCATCTTGCGCCGGGGATCGCCTCCGGAACCGATGGTCCCCCTCTCGGCGGCTCCGCCACGGCCGACTCGGTTCTGGCCGCGGGCGTCACGAACCATGAGGGAGTTCACCTCCTGTTCGTGGCCGCCCTACGCGCCCAGGGGATCGAGGCGCACCGCGCCTTCGTCGTCGACCGCGATCGCGCGTTCTTCCACCACGAACTGCAGTCGCCGGCCCAGTTCAGCAGGACGGTCGTCGCGGTCAGCCCGGATACGAGCCGGGCCTTCTTCTTTTCGCCGGGAACGCCGTTTGCGCCGCCCGGTGCCCTGCCCTGGTACGTCCAGGGGATCACCGCGCTCGTGGCGGATCCGCGCGGCGCCCGGTTCACGCGCACGCCGATGGACGAAGCCGGGGTCAATACCGTCATGCGATCGGCGAAGCTGAGCCTCACGCCGGATGGAGGGATCGACGGCAACGTCCGGATCGACTATGCCGGCCAGGCCGAGATCGCCGCCCGGACCACGCTGTCCGCCGGGGACGACGCGCTGAAGAGCGCGCTGAACGATTCATTCCGCCGGACGATTCCCGGTCTCGCCATCACGGGTTTCTCTCCGATCAATCGCGACAACATGGACCGGAACCTGTCCGTGGAGATGGATGTCAGCGCGGCGCGCATCGGGCAGAGGGCCGACGAACGTCTTCTCGTCAACCCCGGAGCCATGACCCGCGGAGAGGACCGGTGGCCGCCGCCGGGAAATCGCCGCGAACCGGTGTTCTTTCCCTACGCGCGCTCCGAAACCGACAATGTGACGCTTGGCATTCCACGGGAGTGGAGGATCGACAGTGTTCCGGACCTCGTCGACTTTCAGAACTCGGCCGGCCGCTACCGGTCGATCTGGTCGTTCGACGGAACGAGCCTCGTTCATCAGCGTGTCCTGGTCCTGAACAGGGCGCATGTGCCGGTCGGGGACTTCGGGACACTGCGCGAACTCCTCGATGTCGTCGAGGCCGGCGATGCGACGCTGGTTCCGCTGGTCCGGGTTCCGCTCCGGCCGTCCGAACGCGGCCGCTGACCGGCCACGCCGGCTCACAGGTTCCGCAGGCGTTCCAGGTTTTCCCGCGCCGAGGCGTGCTTCGGATCCAGGGCCAGTGCCTTTTCAAAAGCCGTCCGGGCCGCCGGGTAGTCCCCCTTTTCGGCGGCGACCAGGCCGATGCCGAACCACGCATTCGCGGCTTTCGGGTCGAGTTGAACGGCCCGGTCGAAGTCGGCCTTCGCTTCCGCGGATTTCCGCAGCCTGAGTCGGGCATGGCCGCGGTTGATCAGGGCGGCCACGTTGCCCGGTTCCCGTTCCACGGCCTTGTCGAGCCAGGTCAGGGCACCGGCCGGATCGTTCTTCTTGAGATAGCAGACGCCCAGGTTCTGGTAGACCGGCGCATAGTCGGGGTGTTTCGCGAGCAGTTCCTTGAACAGGGTGATCGCTTCGTCGATCCGGCCGGTCTTGTGCAAGACGTTGCCGAGGTTGTTCACGGCGCCGGCATTGTCCGGGTCGGCGGCAATGGCCTTCCGGTATTCCGCTTCGGCTTCCTTGAACTGCCCTTTCTGCTCGAGAACAAGGCCGAGATTCACGCTCTGGGTCGCTTCGCTTCCGGGCGTGGCGGCCGCGCCCTTCGGAGCGTCCCGCTTCGACCAGATGTCCGGCGGCAGAACGTAGCGTTCCACGGTCCGCACCGGGTGCGCCGTGAGTTCCTCGTCCACGAGGGCCCCCTTCAGCACCTTTCCCTCGAACTGGGCGGACACGGGAAGTCCCATGAGATGAAGCAGCGTGGGCGCCATGTCCATGACGGACGCACCGCTGACAGACGCTCCCCGCCTGATCCCGGGGCCGGCCATGATCAGCACCCCGGGATCGCGATGCCAGCGTCCCGCCTGCCCGCCTTCGATGGCCGCCGAGCCCGGAGGTCTTCGGGCACCCGACAGAAACCCGTGATCGCTGGCCACGATGACGATCGTGGAGTCGTCCGCCGCGTCGATCAGGCTGCCGAGCATGCGATCCATTTCGATGTAGGAAATCTTCACGGCATCGCGGTAGCGGTCGAAGTCCTCCACGGAAACATCGGGTCGCCTGGGCGGGGCATACGGCATGAACAGGTGGCACACGGCGTCGATGAACTCGAAGTACACCGCATGCACATCGGCGCCGTCCTTGAGCAGGTCGACGGCGATCCTCCGGTAACTCTCCGCCGTGGCGTAGGTCAGGATGAAATTGTTGATCAGGTTGCCCTTCTTGAATCCCGCTCCGCGGGCCGCGTTCATCTCCTCCCGGGTGATGTCGAGAAACCGGGTTACCTTCTCGAAACGGACGTCCTCGGGGCGCTGCACGAGCGCCAGCGCGGAGTCGAGATAGGCCGGAGGATGGACGACGTCCGGCGTCCGGGACTCCGTGCGGACTCCCGCGGCGTAGGCCAGAAAGCCGAACCGGTCGGAAACCATGTGCCCGGAAATCGACTCCGCGGGCCAGGTGGCCAGCCAGCCGATCACGTCGACGCGGCGCTGGAAGAACGTGGCGATGTTCCAGAACGCCGGCACGTTGCGGTTCAGGCTCGTCACCGGAATCGTCTTTCCGGTGGACGGATCGGTCGTGACGAAATCCAGGATGCCGTGCGTTTCCGGGCCGACGCCGGTTGCCATGGACGTCCAGATCAGCGGAGAGAGCATCGGGGTCAGCGTCTTGAGATCGCCGCGCACGCCGCGGCGGATCAGGCGATCGAATGCGGGCACCCGTCCCTCGGTCCGCAGCGGGTCCAGGATCTGCCAGTCCAGGGCGTCGACACCGACGAACAGCACGCGGCGCCCGCTCCGGCGGGCGACCGCCGACACGATCTTCTGCTGTCCGGAAGCACTCATCGTCAGGGAGTTCAGGACGATTTCGAGATCCACGCCGCGCGGAAGAACAAGCTCCCGTCCGAGCGCGTCGAGCAGGTTGGAGCCGCGCGCGTCGTAGATCGCCGCGGCATCGAACGCTGCGGCCGCCGGACGGCCCGTCTCCTTGAGCGCGGCCACGATCACGTCGTGTTCGAAGGATTCCCCGCCCGTCCGCAGAAAGTCGACGGCGGCGTTCGGATCGACGATCGACCAGGTGATCTCGAACACGGCGGGGATCTCGGCTCCGTCCCGGCTGAACAGCCTGTAGGAGTCGTCCTCCGGAAAGAGGAGCCGCCCGGACTGCGGCACGGTCCGCGCGGACACGCCCGGTCTCTTCAGATAGCGGGCGCCGGCCCTGACCGGCTCGACACGGTCTCCGTCGACGAGGAAGGTCAACCCTTCTCCCGGCGCCACCCCGGTGAACTGAAACCAGCCGATCATCCCCAGCAGAACGAGCGCTGGAAACAGGATCAGCGTCCATTTTTTCATGACGTCGGTTCCGGGCGCGGCTCCGGCGGATCTCCTCCGCATTCGCTCCGCACCAGTTTCCGAAAGGACTCATGAATCGCGGCGGTCACCGGACCCCTTCCTCCGGACCGGATGTTCAGTCCATCCACGGAATTCACGGACAGGACCTCCCAGGATGTCGCGGTCACAAAAATCTCCTCGGCCGACGCGAGTTCTTCGGCCGGAACGAATCTCTCTTCAACGGAAAGGCCGGCCGCCCTCGCGGCCTCGATGGCGGCTTCCCGGGTCACGCCGGGAAGGATCGGTCCATCGAGCGATGGTGTTGCCACTCCCTTCCCCGTAACGAGAAATACATTGCAGGCGGATCCTTCCGCAACGCCACCCCGGTCGTCGAGGATCAGTGCGTCATCGGCGCCCTGTTCGATGGCTTCCTCCCTGGCCATCAGGTACTCGAGGCGATGGATCGTCTTGATCCGGGCGAGAGGTGAATTCCAGGGCTGCCGCATCGACGCCGTTCGCAGCGCAATGCCGCGGGCGTATTCCCCGGGTGAAGGAATGGTCAGGGGGCCCGCGGTGATCAGGACGGTCGACGGGTTCGATCGGGCGAGGCGCAGACGGCCGTCAAACTCTCCGCCGGTCACCGTCAGGCGAATCCGGGCATCGCTCAATGAGTTCGCCTGGAGCAGCTCCCGCATGGCCGCAGCCACTTCGTCCCGGCTGAACGTCCACTCGGCCCGGATACCCCGGAGCGATGTTCTCAGTCGATCGAGATGCCGGTCGAGCCGAAAGACGCAGCCGGAGTAGGCACGGAGAGTTTCAAAAACGCCGTCGCCGAGGAGCAGCCCGCGATCATACGGTGATATCCGCGCCGCGGATGCCGGAACGATCCGGCCGTTCAGGTACACGGAGGACAATTTCGGTGCTCAACCACCCCGGGACGCGGCGGCAAGCGCCTCCAGGAGCCCCCGGGCCTTGGCCATGGTCTCTTCATACTCGGCGGCGGGGTCGGAATCCGCGACGATCCCTCCACCGACACCGAAGTACGCGTCCCGCCCGCGGATGACGAACGTCCGGATTCCCACGTTCAGGTCCACGGTGCCGTCCATGCCGAACAGGCCGATCGCACCGGTGTAGGGGCCGCGCGCCACCGGTTCGATCGAGTCCACGATTTCCATCGCCTTCATCTTCGGCGCCCCGGTGATCGAACCGCCGGGAACGACGGCCCTCAGCACATCGGCGAGACCCTTGTCCGGGTCCAGTTCCCCCCGGATCAAGGACACGAGGTGATGCACCGTGCTGAAGGACTCCAGCCTTGCGGAATCGACGACTTCGACGGTGCCCGCACGGCAGACACGTCCCAGGTCGTTGCGCTCGAGGTCGGCGATCATGATGAGTTCCGCCATGTCCTTGCCGCTCTCCCGCAACTCACGGATAAGCCGTTCGTCCTCGTCGACCGTCTTTCCTCGGGGACGCGTGCCCTTGATCGGCCGCGTTTCCACGCTTCGTCCCCGGACGGACAGAAGAAGTTCCGGTGACTGGCCGGCCAGGATGCAGTCGCCCATGTCGATATAGCAGCCGTACGGGGCGGGATTGACCTTGCGCAGGGCCAGATAGAGGTCGACCGGAGTCGAGGGAAGCTCCGCCTTGAGCCGCTGCGTCAGGTTGGCCTGGTAGATGTCCCCGCGTCCGATGTGTTCCTTGATCCTGAGGACGCCGGCCATGAACTGCTCGCGCGAAAGACTCGAGGAAAAAGGATGCGCGCCTTCCCGGTTGATCTCCGTTTCCTGTGCCGGTCCCGCCTCGTCACCCGGTGACGGGGCCTCTTCTACCGGTGGGGGAGCGCTGTCCCGGGAGGCCGGGGCAGGCTTTTCCGTTCCGGCCGCCAGTGCCGACAGCTTTTCGATGTCGGCGCCGAGCCTTTTCCGAACTGACGGTCCCCGGCCTCCGGAGAAGTCGGCGGCGGCGGCGAACCACCTGCGGGACTTGTGCTCGTAGGCAAGCAGGCTGCGATAGAAATTGAAGTTCATCTCGGGAAGACCGAGATCGTCTTCGGCCTGCAGGGGGACTCCCACGCTCAACCGGCCGATCTCGTAGGACATGTAGCCGACAGCGCCGCCGATGAACGGAACAAGGGGCGATCCGGCGGGAATCTGGTACCGGCGGATCGTTGCCTCGAGCGCGGCCAGGGGATCTCCCTTCTGGTGCCGGACCGTCTTTCCCTCGACGATATCCATGACCTGACCCCGGCTCTTGATCGTGTAGAACGGATCGGACCCTATGTAGGAAAACCGGGATAGTTCATGGCTGGAAAGCGCCGAGTCGAGATAGAAACAACCGGGGCGGCGGGAGAACAGGGCAAAAACCTCTTCGGGTTCCTTCTTGAGGTCGATGCTGCGTGTCACGACAGTAGGTGGGCCGACTACTTTGGGCACGTCCGTCTCCCGCTTTGAATTCCGTAAGATCGGGCGGCAGGACAAACCTGTCGGCCCGGCACGATAAGATCGCCTCGCTCGTAAAGTGGCTGCGGAGCGGGCGATCGCGCTGGTCGATCCTTGGAAAGTGCGTTGCGGGTGAAGGATACACGGGAGCAGGCTCGAAGAAAAGCCCCCGCGAAGATCCCGTTGAAAAGCTAAACATAATCATAGTATTCTGGGGCATGCACCTTCGGATCGCCCATGTCGACATGGACGCTTTCTTCGCTTCCGTTGAGGAACGTGCCGACCCCAGGCTCAAGGGTCAACCGCTGCTGGTTGGAGGCGGCCCTCCCCGGAGGGAGGTCGTCACCACGGCGTCCTACGCGGCCAGGAAATACGGGATCCGGTCCGGGATGTCCCTCCGGGAAGCTTTCCAGCGCTGCCCGGAGGCTCGTTTTCGTCCCGTGGATCCGCCCAGGTACGTGGCGGCGTTCGAGGCGCTCCTCGCGATCTTCGAGTCGTTCACCCCACTCGTTGAACCCGCGTCCATCGACGAGGCGTTCCTGGACTTTTCCGGTTTCGATCTGACCGAGAACGGATGCATGGAGATGGCCCGAGGGATCCAGTCCAGAATCCACGAAGCGGAACACCTGACCTGCTCCATCGGGCTCGGACCGTCCAAGCTTCAGGCGAAAATGGCCTCGGGGATCCACAAGCCCGGTGGCCTGACGCCTCTTCTGCCCGGTGACTTCCCGAGGCTCTTCTGGGACCGGCCCTGCGGGGACCTGTGGGGAGTCGGCCCCCGAACGACCCGGCTTCTGGACCAGTCCGGGATCAGGACCATCGGCGAGATCGCGCATGCGCCCGTCTCGCTTCTGGAGGGGCTTCTGGGAATTCACGGGCGCGTTCTTCGGAAAATGGCGCATGGCGAGGGCGGTGGACCGGTCGTCCCCCGAAACAGGGAAACTCCGGCCCGATCCATGGGTCATGAAGTCACGCTGGTCCGGGCCGAGTCGCAAACCCGTGTTCTCGAAATGCAGTTGCTTCTCCTGTGTGATCGCCTCTCGCGTCGTCTGCGGCGCGAAAGAGACTCGGGACATACCATTCGGCTGAAGCTGAAGTGGGAAGATGGTTCATCCATCACGCGGCAGACGTCACGGCCCACTCCCACCGACGACGAAAGGGTCATCCTGAACTGCGCCCGGAATCTCCTGAGGGAAGTTCACGGCGGCCGGCCGGTTCGGCTTCTGGGGGTGACCGTGGATCAGCTTGTCCGGGACGGCGCTCCGCTGCCGCTCCTGGCCGAGGATGTCCGGAGGAGAGCGGTGATCGAAGCCATGGACAGGTTGAGAAACCGGTTCGGGGAAGCTTCGCTCATTCCCGCCGGTGTCCTGCCGCTGGTTTCCATGGATGAAGTGCGCGCCGACGGGTCACCACCGGTCGTGGAGCCGCGAGCGAAAACGAGGCCAGGATGATCGGAAAACAGGATTCCTGCGGACCCATTCTCGTTGGAACCTCAGGATACTCGTTCAAGGATTGGGTCGGCCCCTTTTATCCGGAACGAACCAGGCCTGATCAGATGCTCCAGCATTATTCGGGGTGTTTCCCCTGCGTGGAAATCAACGCGACCTATTACGGGATTCCCCGGCCGGCGGTCCTGAAAGGGATGGCTGACCGAACCCCTCCCGGTTTCGAGTTCACGGTCAAGGCCAACAAGGCCATGACCCACGAGTGCAGCCGGGACCCTGAAACCTATCGACTGTTTCTGAAGTGCCTGGATCCGCTGCGTGAGGCAGGGAAATTCCACGGAGTTGTCCTTCAGTTCCCCTGGCGGTTTCGCAATGAAGCCCGAAACCGTGCTCATCTGGCGTTTCTGAGGTCTGCTCTCCCCGGGCTTCCCATGTGGGTCGAGTTCCGCCACGACAGCTGGGCGATCGATCCTGTTTTCCCATTTCTGGGCGGACAGGATCTCGGGTTCATTGCGGTCGATGAACCGGATCTGCCCGGCCTGTTTCCCCCGATCGCCAGGGTAACGGGCAAGACCGCCTATATCCGGTTTCACGGCAGAAACGCCTCGGCGTGGTGGGGAAAGTCGGGAACGGATCGTTATGACTGGGATTACTCCCGGGCAGAACTCGAAGTCTGGGTCGAGAAAATCAGGAACATGTCCAGGGGGGTTACCAGAACATACGTCTTCTTCAACAATTGCTACATGGGGAGAGCCGTTCGAAGCGCCCGCCTCATGAAGGATCTTCTCGACACCAGCCCATGACGTGTTTTTTCTCCAGAATGCCCGCGCGGGCGCCGATATAAGCACCATCAGGCTCCCGGAGTCCCCTCATGAAAAGAATTGTTCGCAAGTCCGCAATCCAGGTCGAGTTAAGTCTCGTCGGCCACCACCCGATTCTTCTCGGGTCGCTCTTTCTTGCGTCACGTGGCCGTTCCAGTTCTCTTCCGGAGTCACTCCCGGACTTCCTGCAGCGGAACTCCGAGCGGATGATTCCCTTTGAGCGTCAGACGGACGGAGCCATGCTCCTTGTCTCACGTCGCCAGGTCGAATGGGTCAGGCCTCTCTCCTCCGGGGAGAGCGCTTCCGGACCGGTCATGGAATCCCGCCACAGCCGGGAAGAACTGGTCAGGGTCCGGTTCGCCGGGGGCGGGGAAATAGAAGGCCTTCTCCAGCTGGACCTCGATGAACCCTGTGCCCGGGCCTCGGACTTCATCAACAATGAAGCTCCGTTCTTCACGATCCTGACCCCCTCTGGCCCCTGTCATGTCAACAAGGAGTCCATTCTGGACATCCGGGTTTTCGAAGTTTCACCTGTGCCCCCCCTTCCCGAACCCGCCGGCTGATTCACGGGCCGGTGTCCGGCACTGCCGGGCGCAGTTCGAGGCAACGGGACTTTCCAACCCCCTCCCCATCTCCGGAACAGCCGGTGTCCGGAATATCTTAATTATCCCCAGAAACAGCCCTACCGCATCCGGTTGTTGGTGTTTGATCGCCAATTGTCTTGATTTTGTGTGACTTGCGGCAAAACGATGTGGCATTTTTCCAGCTTCCTTGTGTAACACCCTTAGAGACTCGAGGGCTGGTCGACGCTCAAGTGCTGCGTTATCATTCCTGGCCATTCCTGCTTCGGGAGTCTTGACCCAAGATCGATTTCTCCATGTTCCGAGTTTCCAGAGAAGAGAAAGGAAAACCCGTGGAAAACAAAGTACGTCGACCCATTTGGGTTCTTCTGATCATGAGCATCCTGGTCCACGGCGTTGCGTTCGCCCAGGATGAGACAGAGCAGCTGACGCCGAACGCGCGATTCATGAGCGGCAAGCTCTATCTGAAACAACAGGTTTACGACAAGGCGGAAAGCCAGCTCCGTCTTGCTGTTGCCGGCGATACGGCCAGTGCGGAATACCGGGCCTACTGGGCAACCGCCCTCGCCTATCTTGGTGAGGAAAAACTCCAGAAGACAAGCGGGATATCGGATTTGAACGAGCGGCTGGCCGCGATTCGCGCCACCTCGGATGTCTTCAAGGCGGCCGGCGAGCAGTTCGCTCTCGCCATAGCCATGGACCCCAAGAAGCAGACGGACTGGAGCGGTGACAACAGGGCTCACTTCTGGGTGGACATCTACAAGCAGGCCGACGGACTGTTTCGCGAAAGCCGCTACGAGGACGCCCTCGAGCTCTACAAGATACTGACCGTGCTGAACCCCGAGGAGCCCGAAGGCTTCTTCCGGGTTGCCTACACGATGGATCGACTGGGAGAAGCCAAGCAAAGCGTGATCAAGGCCGGCGAGTCGAAGGTGATGGCCCTGGACCGCATCGGGCAGCTCGGCGACTGCGGTCAGTTCAAGAGTTCGAAAGCCAAGTCCGAGTGCCGGAAGAAAATCCGGGAGCTCGAGAAGATCGTGACGAACGTGGACAGCTTTACCCGCAGCAAGTATGCGGATCTGGGATACAACGCACTGGATGCGGCTCAGGCCGAAAAGGACCCGGTTGCGAAACGCCCGAGCCTGGATGAGGCGCAGATGTTTTTCGAAAAGGCCCTCGAGCAGGACCCGAGCCTTGAAGGTGTGCGATTCAGCTACGGCAACGTGTTCTTCAACCGGGCGCGTACCTTTGACGGGGAATCGCCGGATACGTCCCGGGCTTACCCGCAGTACAGGAAGGCCGCGGCGATATTCGCCTCGCTCGCCAACGCGGACTCGGTGGACGCAGATACGCGGCGCGATGCCCTGTACAACGCCGGTTCGGCGCTCTACGCGGCGAGCGACTGGCAGGGCGCACTGCCCCTCCTGAAGCGGTACATCGACCTGGATGTGAAGGATGGAGACACGTACCGAAGAGTTGCCAAGTGCATGTCGGAAATGGGACAGCACGCGGATGCGGTTGCCTACTACCTCCTGTCACTGTCCCTTGAAGCGGACAAGAAGGACATCACCGAGGCCATGAACACGGCCCGCAATCTTCATGCGGGGTCGGATCAGGTCCGGGCCGCCGATGAACTCGGCAATCCGGAGGAGATTCGCGCCGTGGAGGAGGACAACCGGACGACCCTCACGTACATCTGGTGGCTGAAGGGTGAAGCGCGCCACTTTCGGGATGGAGCACTGGTCGGAGCGGTCAAGTTCGCTCCGATGACCGTGAACTGACAAGCCTCCGAGATCGGTTTTCGAGAAAGGGCGGGCGGGACATGGCCCGCCCTTTCTGTTGTCCGAAAGCGAGGGAACCCCGGGTGACCATGCACAATTGCTCCGTTCGGCATACGGCGCGAATCACGACCGATCGCGGGAGACGACGTTGAATCGCGAAGACATTGCGGGTACGGACACCGAGCGGCAGATTCGGGATCTCGAGCGCAAACTGGACGCGATCCGCCGGAGGCTCGACGCACACGAGGAGTGGGAGAGGTCCCGGCGCCCGATCCGGATCGGGTTTCGCATCGTGATTCCCATCGTTCTCTCGATCGAAGCAGTCCATCTCTACTGGACGTTCGGCCGGACCCAGGGGGGGCGAGCCCCCTGGCTGATGGCCGGCGCGATCCTGGCGGTCTCGGCGCTGTCGATCTGGTATTATCGTCAAGCCAAAGTACAGCGGGACAAGGTGTTGATGGGTTTTTCCCGTGCCCGGGATGCCGCGGTTCTCATCGAGTCCCGTATTGAGGAGCTCCGTTCGCGGTCCGGCCCTGCGACAACGATGCACGTGGATGACAACAACCGGTGAACGCGGAGACTTCGATGATCGAACAGCAACTCATGGAGCGGGGGATCCGCGATCGACTGGTTCTGGGCGCGATGCGGAGCGTTCCCCGGCAACTTTTCGTGCCGGCCGCCCTCGTCCGGGATGCCTATGCCGACAGCGCGCTTCCGATCGGTCATGACCAGACGATTTCCCAGCCATACATCGTCGCCCTGATGACGGAGGCCCTGCTCCTGTCCGGTGGCGAAACCGTGCTCGAGATCGGAACCGGGTCGGCCTACCAGTCCGCGGTTCTCGCTGAAATCGTCGATCGGGTCTGCTCGCTGGAGATCATCGAGGAACTGGCTGCCTCCGCGGTGGACCGGCTGGATCGCCTGTGCTACCGGAACGTCGAGATTCGCGTCGGCGACGGTTATCGCGGCTGGCCCGAAAGGATCCAGTTCGATGCGGCCATTGTTACCGCCGCTCCCGACCACGTTCCCGGCGCCCTCGTGGACCAGCTCAAGATCGGTGGGAGGCTGGTCATTCCCGTCGGGGATACGGACCAGGAACTGATCCGCATCACGCGAACCGAAGAGGGGGTCCGCAGGGAGCGCATCCTTCCGGTTCGGTTCGTGCCCATGACCGGAGAGGCCCGGCAACGTTGAAAAATATCCTCCCGAGCGCATTCCGCTTCCTTGTCTGTTCCGCTGTTGTCCTTGCCGGCGCCGGAACAGCGACCGCACGGGCCGGGACCATCCAGGTGCCGGCACACTTCCCCTCGATCCAGCAGGCCATTGATGCGGCCGGACCGCGGGACACCGTCCTCGTTCATGACGGGACCTATCATGAAGGACTTGTCATCACCCGCCGGCAGCGCGGCATGGTTCTCAGAAGTGTCGGCGGGTTCCGCAAGACGATTCTGGAAGGGACGGCCGGAGCCCGCATCATCACGTTCGACGAAGTCGATACGCTCACCGAGATTTCCGGGTTCACGCTGCGCGGCGGCGATCCGCAGTTCGACGGCGGTGCCCTCTACGCATACCGTTCGACCGTTCTGATTTCGAATTGCGAGTTCACCGCCAACGAGAGCCGGGGAGATGGCGGCGCTCTGGCGTTCTATGACTCCTGGGCGCTGCTCTGGAAGAACACGATCTCGGCGAACAGTGCCCGGCAGGGCGGCGGGGTATTTTCCAACGGCTCAACGTTAACGATGGCCGGAAACACCGTCCGGAACAACCGGGCACGTCAGGACGGAGGGGGGGCCCGGTTTATCGGCGGCGAAGTGTCCCTGACCGGGAACTCGTTCATCGGCAACAGGGCCGACCAGGATGGCGGAGGCGTGGCGTTCATGGCCGACTACGGGACTTTCCGTTCGAATTCCTACCTTCGCAACTCGGCCCGAAGCGGCGGCGGGTTCGCCTGTCAGGGCAGTTCACAGCCGGACATTTCGACGGATCGCTTTTCCGGGAACGTTCCCGGTGACGTGATCGGCTGTGCGGGGCGACCCAACCAGAGGTAGCTCAGTCCTGCCGGCTGCGGGGCTTCCGTCTGCCGCCGCGCCGCCCGCCGTCGCGTCTCGATCCGGGGGGACGATTCGATCCGCCCGAATCGCGTTCGAACCGCCGCCCATTCGAAAAACCGCCGGACGGGCGGGAGGGACGCTGAGATCCTGAGCGTCCGGAGTTGCGATGGTAGGGGTTCGGGATCGGCACGGCCTGCCGTGTCGGCGATCTCAGGATTTCCGGCTCGTCGGACCAGCCGAGAAAGCGAATCTGGCTGTCCTCGTCCTCTTCCGCCGGTCTCGGGGGGGGAGGAGGCCGGTGTCCGGCCGCGGGCCTGGTTGCCGACTCCTGGGCCACCGTGGAGTCGTTGTTCGTGTGGGGCTGGCCGCGATCCACGGCTTCCATGTCGGAGTCGCGACGCCTTCTGCGCCTCCTCCGGCGGGCGGGCGATGGGGGGCGTTCGGTCATCGATACTCCTTCTGCAAGTTGTTCCCAGCGGGCCAGTGCCTCTTCATGGCGGCCCGTGACGGCCACGCTGATCGAAAAAAGCTGAAATACATCACGGAAGTAGTGCTTGTGGAGAAACGCCTTCGGTGAGAACCTCCGGCCCCTCTGGCCGACCAGCCTGCGTTGGGCACGGTAGATCTGAAAGATCTTTTCGGCGTCACGGCGGGGAAGGCTGAGGCTGGTGAAGATGCTCCGCAGGCGCTCTTCCGTGTCCGGAGAAAGCCGGAAAGCCTCGTCGTCGTCGGCCTCGTCATCACCGAAGGTCATCTCCGCCAGAAGAACGGCCAGTGCGTTCGCCCCCTGAAACTCCTCCTGTTCACGCCTCTTGTCCAGTTCACGGAGCCACAGCCACGTCCGGTGACCTTCCGCGTCCGAGTCGTCCCCGTCGGGTTCGATGAGCACTCCCAGTTCGGGCAGCAGGATGGAGAGCAGGCCCGATCGGGCCAGCAGACGGAAGGAGGTTTCGGAAGCCCCGCCCGTCAGCAGGCGGAAGATCTCCTCCAGCACCCTGGGCCGCGCACTCTTACGGATCTCCTCGCGCTGGCGCAGAATGGCATTCCACGTTTCCGGCTCGATCGTGAAGTCGAGCCGGGCCGCGAACTTGATGGCCCGGATCATGCGAACCGGGTCTTCCCGGAAGCGGATGTCCGGATCGCCGATCGTGCGAACGGTCCTCTGTTTGAGGTCTTCGAGGCCGCCCACATAGTCGATCAGGGAAAATGTGCCGATATCGTAAAACAGCCCGTTGATCGTGAAATCACGGCGGAGAGCATCTTCTTCCGCGGTGCCGAACGTGTTGTCCGACCGGATGAGGATGTCCTCGTTGTCCTCCCCCTCTTCCGGCTCACTGCGTCGCCGAAACGTGGCGACCTCCACGATCTTCCCCCCGAAATGCACGTGCGCCAGGCGGAACCTTCTGCCGATCAGCCGGCAGTTGCGGAACAACTGCTTCACTTCCTGGGGGTTGGCGTCGGTGGAGATGTCGAAATCCTTGGGCTGGCGGTCCAGGAGCAGGTCGCGAACACCGCCGCCGACGAGATAACCGTGGTATCCGGCCCTGTGAAGGCGATACAGGACCTTTACGGCATCGGCGTCTATGAGTTTGCGGGATACGGAATGTTCCGAACGCGGAACAATGACAGGGTCCATGCTTTCCTTTTGTCCGACTCACCCGGGATCGAATCGCGGAAGACTTCGCGCGCCCTGAGCGTGAAGGAGCATCAGGGGAAACTGCACCGGGGCTTAACTGGACTGGTAAAAGACTATACCACAATTGCTTGAGGTGTTCAAAAGACTATCGGAGCCAGGGGGGGTGATCAAGCCCGGATGGCCCCACCCTGCCGTGGCGGCAATCCCCCGAAGCCCTGAAGTGGAAAAACCAACGAACCCGGGCCTGGCAGGAGTCGCAGTCCGGCGACTGGGTTTCGGCGGGGAGCACAAAAAAACGGGGGCCGGTCTTTCGACCGACCCCCGTCCTTGTCTGTCCGAAATCAGCGGTTCATGACCATGATCTTCTGCGTCACCTTCTCGCCGCCGACGCTCAGCCGGTAGAAGAAGATGCCCGACGTGACCGGAGTGCCGGACTCATCGCGGAGATCCCAATCCGATGTGTAGACACCGGAAGGCTTGTTCTCCGAAACCAGGGTCCGGACGACCCGTCCCGCCACATCGAAAATCACGAGGTCCACGAAGCTGTTGTCCAGTTTCGACGGGACCGTGAAGAAAATGGCCGTTCCTCCACCCTGAATCGGGTTCGGGAAAGCCCTGGTCTGAAGAACTTCCGGATCGCCCACACCCTTCGTGAAGAGGTTGGCGCTGGCATCCTGGGTTTCACAGCCAGGGAGGTGCCGGAAGAAATCTCCTCCATCCGGGCAGTCCTGGGCATTGACCCCGATCCGGTTGTTGATTTCGTCGGCAACGGTCTTCCAGTAGTTCAGGTCAGTGTTCGTGTTCAGGGCGTTCTCGATGCCCGCGATCGCGGCAGCCACATTGCCGTTGAAGCTGTTCGTGATCGGGATATTCAGGGGAAGAGCTCCCGAACAGACGTTGAGCATCAGACCGAGATACTGGATTTCGCACATGTCACGGCTGGTCATCGGCCGCGGCCCCTGGAGCTGGTCGCAGAGCCTCGTGAACAGGTTCGAATTGCTGAGACCCGCCAGCGTGGCCGTCGATTCGTACGAACCGTCGTTCTTGCGCCACTGGATCACGTTGGTTTCCGTGATGACGCAGCGCCAGAGAAGTTCCATGCCGGTCTTGCAGACCTTGGTGGACCCGTTCCCCCGCTGTGCACACTGCGAACGCCAGAATCCGATCGTGTGCGGACAGGCGAAACCGGCGCAATCCTCGACCGTGACGATCTTCGTGGACATGGCCATGCAGTCATCCGGATCGTTCGGATCGGTGACGACCACCTTGACCGTGCACGTGCCGACGCCGGTGAACTGGACGTTGATCGAATTGCCGTTCGTGGCTCCATCGATGGTGCAGATGTTGGCCGGCGTCGAAGTGACCGTCCACGCCTTTGCCAGGGCCTCGGCACCGGTGATGGAGAAGGCATGGGCTTCGGTAATGCAGGCCTCGACGGGTCCGCTGATGACGAACGGGTTGCCGCCGAAGGGCTGCGAATCCACGTTGACCAGGAACGTGGTCATGCTCATGCAGTCGATCGGATCATTGGGGTCGGTAACCACGAGCTTGACGGTGCACTGACCCGCGCCCGTGAAACAGACCTTCACGGAGCCACCCGACGTGCTTCCATCGATGTTGCAGATGTTGGCCGGGGTGGACGTGACCGACCAGTTCCGGTCGTAGGCTTCGGTAACCGTGGTGGTGTAGGTCTTGCAGTTTCCGACACAGGTGTGCGGATCCCCGGAAATGTTCGCCGGCGGCTGCGCGCTGACATTGATGACGATGCTGCACATGCTCATGCAGTCGTCCGGATCGTTAGGATCGGTGACCGTGAGCTTCAGGGTGCACTGACCCGCACCCGTGAACTTGACCTGGACCGATCCGCCGGTATTGCCGCCCACGAACTCGCAGATGCCGCCCGGTGTCGACGTTGCCGACCAGGTCCGCGTGTACTCGGCGCCGACCGTTGTCGTGTACGTCTTGGTGTTGCCGATGCAGGCATTCAGGTCCGCCGGTCCGCCGTTTCCGCCGATGTTGCAGGGCGGCTGCGGATTCACGTTCACAATGAACTCGCAAGACGTGACGCAGTCGGTGGGATCGTTGGGATCGGTGACCGTGAGCTTGACGGTGCACTGTCCGGCCCCGGTGTAGTTGACCTGGACGGAAGCGCCGTCGGTGGCGCCGACGATGTTGCAGATGTTGGCCGGCGTGGAAACGACGGACCAGCTCTTCGTGTACTCGGCACCGACCGTGGTGGTGTAGTTCTTGGTGTTGCCGACGCAAACATTCCGATCGCCGTCGATGTTGCACGGCGGCTGCGGGTTCACATTGATGATGTAGGTGCAGGAGTTGCGGCAGTTTTCAGGATCGTTCACGTCGCTGACGGTCAGCTCGAGCGTGCACTGACCGGCACCGGTGAAGGTGACCTGAACCTGGTCGCCGTCGGCGGCGCCGACGACGCTGCAGATCCCGCCGGGAGTCGAGCTGAAGGTCCACTGCTTGTTGTACCCGGCTCCCACGTTTGTCGAATAGGTCTTGGTGTTGCCGACGCAGACATTCTGGTCGCCCGAAACATTGCAGGGCGGCAGAGGAGCCACGTTGACGATCTGCTCACAGGTCGTCACGCAGTCGGTGGGATCGTTGGGGTCGGTGACCGTGAGCTTGACGGTGCACTGTCCGGCCCCGGTGAAGTTGACCTGGATCGAGCCCCCGTTGGTGGCACCGACGATATTGCAGATGTTGGCCGGCGTCGAAACGACGGACCAGCTCTTGGTGTACGCGGCTCCCGCCGTGGTGGAGTAGGTCTTGGAATTGCCGACACAGGCCGAGAGCGCGCCCTCGATGTTGCAGGGCGGCTGCGGATTCACGGTAACGACGAACTCGCAGCTGGACACGCAGTCGGTGGGGTCGTTGGGGTCGGTGACCGTGAGCTTGACGGTGCACTGTCCGGCCCCGGTGTAGT
>CAZQVN010000052.1:0-25580 GCA_964596775.1 uncultured bacterium | reverse complement strand
CGTCGCCGTCGAAGTCGGCCAGGACGAGCTCGAACGTGCGGTAACCGGTGAGGATCGCCGCGGGTGGGGCGAAGAAGCCGTTTCCGTCGCCCAGCAGTACGGTGATCGCCGGGATGCCGGTCACTGAACTGCCGGCCACGACGTCCAGATGCCCGTCGCCGTTGAGGTCGGCCGTCTCGAGGTCGCGCGGGGTGTTGCCGGCATCGTGATTCACCGGCTCGGAGAACGTCCCGTCGCCGTTGCCGAGCACGATCGCGACCTTCCCCGTGGATTGACCGTTCGTCACCGCCAGGTCCGCGTGCCCGTCCCCGTTGAAGTCCGCCGCCCGCACGTCGTCGACCCCGGTGAAGCCGCCCCGCGTCGGCCCCGCCGTGAACAGGCCGCCGTTGCCGAACAGCACCCAGATCGTTGCGGTGCCTGCTTCGGCAGCCGCGAGATCGAGTTGTCCGTCCCCGTCGAAGTCGGCGGCGGCCAGCGAGCGGGGCTGGGATCCTGCCGGCAGGACGCTGCCGCTGAACAGTCCGTCCGCATTCCCGAGAAGGATCGATGCCGCCTGCCAGCCCCCCGCCACGATGTCCATGTGGCCGTCGCCGTTCATGTCGAGCACCTGGAGCTCCGGTGGACCGGAAGCGATGGCAAAGGCCCTGTAGGTCGGCTGGAAGTCGGGGACGACGGAAAACGTCGGGGCGGGGATGAAGAGCAGCGGTACGCAGGCGCAGCAGAGGGGGAGGTTCGAGCGGTGCGTCATGATCCCTCCGATGCTGCGGGGTGACAACCCCGGGGGTGTGGCCTACTCCTCCCGGCCCGCCTTCGTCGGCGGCCGGAACGTTCCGAACACGAAATCCCACAGGGGTGTGGAGATGCCGTAGCGCGTTTCCGAATCGTTGAAATGGTGCAGCAGGTGGTAGCTGCGCAACCACTTGCCGATCCGCGACTTCGGCCGGGCATGGTGCGAGTAGTAGTGGACCATGTCGTAGCCGAGATAGCCGATGACCGTGCCGGAAAACAGCGGCGCCCAGAAGCGCTGGCCGAACAGCAGGAAGTAGGTCGTCGAAAAGACGAGGAACAGCGACCAGTACATGAGCGGCGGGGCCACCAGCCGCAGCTTGTCGTCGGGAAACTCGTGGTGATACCCGTGCGTCAGGAAGAAGAACGTCTTGAGCATCGGGTTCTTCGGCACGTAGTGGAACATGTACCGGTGCAGCATGTACTCGATGAACGTCCAGAGCAGGATG
This sequence comes from uncultured bacterium, assembly GCA_964596775.1. Taxonomy (GTDB): domain Bacteria; phylum Eisenbacteria; class RBG-16-71-46; order JABDJR01; family JAWXBZ01; genus CAZQVN01. Next base: position 24,345 of record CAZQVN010000052.1, on the reverse strand, counting down.
CCGACGACCAGCAGGACGCCCAGCGTGCCGAACCCCAGCCCGTGCCTCGTGTGACCCCAGAACAGGCCCCCCGCGATGATCGGAAGACTGAAGATCCAGGGAAGGATCGGCGGCGCCTTCGTCAGCCCCATTTCGAGCAGGCCGCTCCGGAAGATGCGGATCCCCTCCTTCTTCTGGCGGCTGTCCGCGTGCGGGGGGCCGTCGATGCCGTCCCAGCGTTCCAGGGCCTCGATGCACTCATCCGAGTACAGGCCGCGTGCTTTCGTGGCGTTTGCCATGTTTCTCGAAGGATACCTTTCCCGGGAATGACCGTGAGCGTTCCTCGTCCGCCCATCGTCGGGCGCGGGGATGCGCCTGTCACGATCAGCCTATGCCTTCGATCGGAGGAGGTCAAGGCGCGACCGTCAGGACTCCTCCGGCCCCGGCTCCGGCTCGTACAGGCTCGCTTCCAGGTCGACCAGCTTGTCCGCCAGGAACGCCTGGGCGTCGGCGATCGCCTGGTTGTAGATCCCCGGGCCGATCGTCCTCACGATGAAGTCGAGGAACAGGGCCGCCCGGAGGTCTCCGACTTCGAGTTCGTGTTCGTCCTCCAGGTACTCCCGGAGCGCCTTCTGCGCCCTCTCCCGGGTTTCCCGGTCCAGTGTGATGGCCATGTCAAACCTCCGGTCTGGCGATGTTCCGGACCGCCGAAATCCCCGCGTAGCCGAGACCGCCGAGCCGCGCCAGGGGCTTGAGTTTGTCCGGGTCGGGGAGGCCGCGGTCTCCCAGCACGGCGTCGTCCACGTGCATCACGAGGATTTCCGCGAGGATCAGGGCGGTTCCGCTGACCTCGCCGCCCCCCTCCGTGGCGAGCGGCGCGCCGACCGGCACGATCGTGTGCAGGCGGCACTCCATCGACAGCGGCGATTCGAGGACGCGCGGCGGTTTCACGACGGAGGACGGCGCGCGGCCGAAACCGGCCCGGTCGAACTCGCTGACCTCGGGAGGCCAGTCTCCCGAGGCCACGACCATGCGCTCGGCCATCGCCTCCGTCACCAGGTTGACCACAAGTTCGCCGGTGTCCTCGATGTTCCGGAACGTGTCCTTGGCCACCCCGCGGGCTTTCCGGGCGATCGCCAGCGACACGAGCGGCGGGCTTGCGCAGACGCCGTTGAAGAACGAAAACGGCGCCAGGTTTTCCACGCCGTCCCGGGACAGCGTCGACACGAACGCGATCGGCCGGGGGAGGATGCTCGCGATCATCAGCGCGTAGCGCTCGCGGGTCGTCAGGTCGTCCATGGTCTTCATCATGCGGTCAGGGCCCCGGCTTCAGGCCATGGTGATGCGAACCGCTCTTCAGCGTGAACACGCGGAGGAGCCGTACCGACAGTCCGGGACCCGGCTTGAACGTGTCGCCGGAGGCGACGAGCGTTCTCTGCGACAGCGACCAGCGGACATCCCCGCCGACGCTCATCCGCTCGGAGATCCGGTACTGGCCTCCGAGCGTCAGCGCCGTCGAGGCCAGGCCGGTGTTTTCGTCCCGCGCACCGCTCCATGCGCCGAATCCCTGGTAGTCGAAGCTTCCCGACGCGTAGGTGAACAGGTCCGCGGCCTGGAACCCGGCGGTCAGACCGACCCCGCCCTCGGACGGGGCGCGGAAGCCGTGGCTGTTCTCGTAGAACGAGACCCGTCCCCGCAGCGATGCCCCCACGCTCAGGCCTCCCCCGACCGGGGTGAGCCAGTTCGCCTCGATCACCGGGTTGAACGTGCCGGTGCCGAACTGGATGTGGAGATGCTCGAGGCCGCGGTCGCCGAGGTCGTACGGGTCCGGCTCGGTGGCCCCGAGCGGGAGCGATGTGCCCACGGCCACCCGGAGCGCATCCGAAGAGCCGAAGAGTCCCGTCCAGCGGTGCACGACCAGGAGCGTCGGATCGCTGACCCCGGAGTAGGTTTCGTCCCGGTGGTGCACACGGCTGTTGCGCAGGATCGCCTCCCTCTCCGCTTCGGTCACCGGTTCGAGAAACCGGATGGACGCATCCTGTTTCCGGATGTCGAACGGAACCCGGGCCGTCACGTCCCAGGCCGTGGACAGCCCGTATGAAGCCTCCGCTTCGACCCGCAGAAAATCCAGCGACACCTCGTGCCGGTGCAGGGGAACGTGCACCGGCACCCCCCCGGCATCGAGCCCGTGCGTCTCCTCGTGCCCTCCGTCATAGTTCAGTCCGCCGCCGATGTTCAGGCCGACACGGAGTGTTCCAGCGCGCGAGGCCAGACCGGCCCCGTCCCCCGGATCCCCGGTTCTGGGGATCGAGGGGTTGCTTCAGGCCGCTCAGGCCTGGCCAAACGCGGGAACGGTCGTGGTGAGGAGGGCCAGCGCCGCTCCGATGACCTTGAAGAATTTCAATGTGATGTCCTTTCGGGTATGACGGTGGCGGAGGCTCCCGGCGCGCGGAAGATTCCGGAGACGACACGAGATCGGCACCTCGCGTGCCGCCTGCTCTCATCGGGTGCTGTTCAGGACAGCATAGACATCACTCGCCACTCCGTCCATGACCACCCGCTTCTCGAAGGCGAGTCCGGCGCTCACCGCCGTGCGGATCGACGCCGCGTGACCCGGGTCGATCAGCGCGATCAATCGCGGCAGGCCGAGTGTCGCGAACCCGTGGCGGACCAGCGCCCGCGCGACCTCCGCACCGTAGCCGCGCCGCCAGTGCTCCTTCGCCACCATGTAGGCGATCTCCACTTCCTCCACGCCTTCGATCGTCCACGGCAGCAGCCCGGAACGGCCGAGGAACGTACCGTCTTCCTTGAGTTCGGTGGCCCAGAGGCCGAGTTCGGGGCGGCGCGGGTGGCCGTTCCGGAACCACTCGAGTTCCTCCCGCGTTTCCTCGCGGGTCCGGACGCCGTCGGGAAAGTGGCGACGGATTTCGGGGTCGCCGTAGAGATGGAAGAGCGCGTCGAGGTCGCCGGGGACGAGGTGCCGGAACCGGATGCGCTCCGCATCGGGGAGCGCTCCGGTCACGATCGCGTCAGGGCCACGATGTCCCGCGCGAAGGTCGGATACATTTCGATGAGCGCCGCCCTGGTCCCGATCTCCAGGTCCTGGAAGTCGAACCCGGGGGCCATCGTCGTGCCGAACAGGGCAAACCGCCCGTCTTCCCTGAGACGGGTCCCCTGCCAGACACCGGCCGGAACGAGAAGCTGGGGCAGCATTCCGACGGTCAGGTCGTGACCCATCACGACTTTCCGCCCGGTTCCATCCGGTCCGAGCTGGAGCATCTCCACGGGGTCGCCCATATAGAAGTGGAAGATCTCGTCTCCGGGGAGGCGGTGCAGCGCCGAAAACGACTCCGGCGTGAGCAGGTAGTAGATGGCGCTGGAAACGGCCCGGGGCCCGATGTACCCGTCGGGAAGCACCTCCTGCGGAAAGGCGATCTCGGATCGGTAGGTTTCGCGGAAGAAACCGCCCTCCCGGTCGAGCGGCTTGAGGCCGAGCTTGCGGATCACATCGCCGGCGGTCAGAACGCGCATGTCACCCTCCAGGACGTCGCAACAGATCCACCGCACCCGGTTCGCGCGCTGCGCGGCCGGCGGTCGGCTTTCCCTCGGAGTCGACCCGGTCCCCTTCACCGGGTGCCAGGAACAGGTTCTTCTCCAGCCCATGTTGTCGCGTGTACAGATCGTAGTACCGCCCGCCGAGGTTGTACAAGTGTTCGTGGTTGCCCCGCTCGGCGATCCGCCCCCCCTCGACGACGAGGATCTGGTCCGCCTTGCGGATCGTGGACAGGCGGTGCGCGATCACGAACGTGGTCCGCCCTTCCATGAGCCGTGACAAACCGGCCTGGATCAGCGCCTCCGATTCCGAGTCGAGGCTCGAGGTGGCCTCGTCGAGTATGAGGATCCGCGGGTCGGCCAGCAGCGCCCGCGCGATCGACACGCGCTGTTTCTGGCCGCCGGACAGCTTGACGCCCCGCTCGCCGACAACCGTGTCGTAGCCGTCCGGAAAGCGCTCGGCGAACTCGTCCACCCGGGCGATCCGGCAGGCCTCCCGGATCGCTTCCCCGGAGGCGTCCGGCCGGGAGAACGCCACGTTCTCGCGGATCGACCCGGCGAACAGGAACGTGTCCTGAAGCACGACGCCGAGCTTCGTGCGGTACGAATCGAGGCGGATCGTCGACAGGTCGATGCCGTCGACCGTCACCGTGCCGGCTGCGGGGGAGTGGAAGGCGGACACGAGGCCGATGATCGTCGACTTGCCCGCGCCGGACGGTCCGACGAGGGCGGTCACCGTGCCGGGCGGGGCGTGGAAGGAGATGTCGTGGAGGACGGTTTCCCCTTCGGAGTAGGCGAAGCGGACGGTGTCGAACCGGATGTCGCCGCCGAGCCGGTCGAGCCGGACCGTGCGCTTCGGATCCTCGTCCTCGGGGCGCTCCGAGAGGACCTCGCGCGTGCGCTCGAGGCCGGCCAGCGCCTCGGTGATCTGGGTGCCGATGGCCACGATCTGGAAGACCGGCGCCACGAGGTAGCCGAGGAACATCGTGTACGTCATCAGTCCGCCGAGCGTCATCGACCCGGACAGGACCTGGCGCGCCCCGAAGAACATCACGAGTGCCCCGACCAGGCCGAGCAGCATCGTGGACGACAGGCCCATGAGCGACGTGGCGGTGATCGTCTTCAGCACGTTGTCGAGCAGGCGCTTCACCCCGGCGGCGAACACCGAGTGCTCCCGTTCCTCGGCGTGGTATCCCTTGACCACGCGCACGGCGCCGAGCGATTCCGTCAGCCGCCCGGTCACCTCGGCGTTGATCTTTCCGCGCTCCCGGAAGATCGGGCGGATCACCGTGAACGCCCGCTGCAGCACGACGCCGAAGACGAGGAGGACGCCGAACGCGAGGAGCGTCATCACCGGGCTGATCCGGAGAAGCACGACGAGCGCGATCACCGCGGTGACGAGTCCTCCGGCGAACTGCACGAGGCCGGTGCCGATCAGGTTCCGGATCCCCTCGACGTCGCTCATGATCCGCGACACGAGCGCCCCGGACGTGGTGTCGTCGTAGTACGCCACCTGCAGACGCCCCACGTGGTGCTGGACCTTCTCGCGCATTTCCGTGATGAGGCGCTGCGCCGCCTTGGACAGGAGCTGGGTCAGCGAGTAGGAGGTGACCCCCTGGATCAGCGTGGCGGTGACGACGCCGAGGACGATGGGGAGGAGGAGGGCCACGTTCCGGGCCCCGATGACGTCGTCGATGACGAATTTCGTCGAGGCGGGAAGGACGAGGCCGGCGAGGCGGTTGACGAGCATGAGCACGAAGCCGAGGAGCAGGATGCCGCGGCGCGGCTTCACGAGCTTCCAGACCTCGGGCCAGATCGCCTTGAGGTCCACGCTCTTCTTCCTGTCGGAGGCGGGCTTCATGGCCGGAGTGTAGCGCGATCGGGCTTCTCCGGCGAATCGCGCCGCCGGTGCGCCTTGCCACCCTCCCCCGGCGGCCCTTAAACTGCCCCGGCCATGATGCGACTCCCGAAATTCACCTACCGCCAGCCGGTCACCGCCGATGAAGCCGTGACCATACTCTCCGGAGAGGGCCCCTCGGCCATGCTCGTGGCCGGCGGCACCGACCTCTATCCGAACATGAAGCGGCGGCAGATGACGCCGAAGACGGTCGTCGGCCTTCGCCGCGTCCGGGAGATCTCCGGCATAACCGGCTCGCCGGACACGGGAATGACGATCGGGTCCGGAGTGACCCTGACCGACATCGAGCGCAACCCGGACGTGGCCGCCGCCTATCCGGGCCTCGCGTACGCCATCCGGACGATTTCCACGCCGCAGCTCCGGAACATGGGAACGATCGGCGGAAATCTCTGTCTCGACACGCGCTGCAACTACTGGGACCAGAACTACGAGTGGCGAAAGGGGATCAACTTCTGCCTCAAGAAGGACGGCAGCGTGTGCTGGGTGGCGCCGGGGAGCTCGAAGTGCCTGGCGGTGCAGTCCAGCGATGCCGTGCCGGTTCTCTGCGCCATGGACGCCGTGGTGATTCTCAGGTCCATCCGGGGGGAGCGGACGGTCCGGGCCGAGGAACTCTACAACAACGACGGCATCGACTACCTGCACAAGAAGCCGGATGAACTGATCACCGGTATCCGCCTCCCGGCGGTCAACGGCTGGAAGGCGTCCTACCGGAAACTCCGCCGGCGCGGCGCGTTCGACTTTCCCGTGCTCGGCGCCGCCGCGCACCTGAAGTTCGGAACGGGATCCGTCGTGGAATCGGCCCGGATCTTTCTCGGCGGAGTGTCGTCCGCGCCCCTGCGCTGCCTGGACGCGGAAGCCGAACTGGAAGGGAAGCCGCTCGCCGCGGCGACCATCGAGGCCGCCGCCGACAAGGCCTACATTCCGGCGCGGCCGATGGACAACACGGATCATGACCGCTACTGGCGGAAGCAGATGGTCCGGGTCTGGGTCCGCCGCGCGCTGGAAGACCTCGCCGGCTGATTTTCCGCCGGACCGCCCCCCGGAATCACGCTCCCCGAATCACCTGTCGCGACCCGCGCCGATGAGTGGTAAACTCAAGGCCTCGACGGCAGGGCCCCGGCATCGGGGCCAGTTCAGACCGCCGGCCGCTCCGAGTCCCATGTTCCTGTCCAGGCCGACACCAGGGAGCCCTTCATGAAACCTCGTGCTGGAATTTCCGCCTGCCTCGGAGTCCTCGCCCTGATCGCCGGCGCCACCGAAGCCCGGGCCGATGTCCACACGGTGCGTATCAACGAGTACTTCACCCAGTGCGCCACCGGTTCGACGGATGCCCAGTACATCGAGCTGAAACCCTACTTCATCAACCAGTTCTTCCGGCAGTGCACGTCGCTGTCGATTCAGCGCACCGTCGGCGGCACGCACACGTTCTTCGCCAAACCCGTTTTCGTCGGGCACGGGAACGGCGAAACGTACACGACCACCCAGACGTTCCTCCTCGCCACGCCGTCCTTCCAGACGTCCACCGGCATCGTGCCCGACCTTCTCATTCCGGACGGCGTCCTCGATCCGGCCGGCGGCGTCATCCGGCTCGCCGCCGATTCCGGATGCGAGCCGAACACGAACTGGGGGACGATCCACGAGGTGCGCTACGGCGATCAGGGGGCCGATCCGGCTCCCGGTCCGGACCAGGCCGCGAACTTCCGTTCCTCGACGGCCACGTTCCTCCTCGGCACGCCGACGCCGCGGAACTTCGCCGGCGCGACGACGTCCACGGTGCCCTGCGCGCAGACCGGCGCACCCCTTCCGGAGGGGGTCTCCCGGCCGGTGGTTCTCCAGAACAGCCCGAATCCGTTCACTCCGGAAACGAGCATCGGGTTCGTCCTGCCGGCGCCGGCCCGGGTGCGGATCGACATCTACTCGATCGGCGGGGCGCTCGTCCGCGCCCTTCATGACGGGGAGCATCCCGCCGGACCCGCGCGCGTCCTCTGGAACGGCGCCGACGATCAGGGCCGACCCCTTCCCGCCGGCGTCTATTTCTACGTGTTCGAGTCCGGCGCGGTGCGCGAAGTGAACCGCATGATCCTCCGCCGGTAATGGACGACCGGCTTCCGGTCGGCATCTCCTCCTGCCTGCTGGGCCGGGCCGTCCGCTACGACGGGGGTCACAAGCACGCTCCGCTGATCGAAACCGCGCTCGGCCCACATGTCGCCTGGATTCCCGTCTGCCCGGAGCTGGAAGTCGGGCTCGGCGTGCCGCGCCCGCCGATCCGCCTCGAGGGGGACCCGGCGTCGCCGCGGCTGGTGATGATCGACGCCCGCCGGGACCTGACGGCGGTCATGACCGACTACGCGGACGACCGGATCGGAACTCTGCTCGGGGAAGGGCTCTGCGGTTTCATCCTCAAGAAGGACTCGCCGTCCTGCGGCGTGTCCGGCGTGCCCGTCCATCAGGGTGATGCGGTCGGCGGCCGCGCTTCCGGGCTGTTCGCCGGGCTGCTCCGGGCCCGCTGCCCGGACCTGCCGGTCGTCGAGGAGGACGGCCTGGCCGGCGAAGCCGCCTGCCGGGCGTTCCTCGAACGGATGCGAGCCTATCGTTCGTCGCGGACCGGCGATCGGTAGCGCGGTTCGTAATACTCGAGCGTGCGGCGGAGCTGGCGGGCCGCGGACTTGAAGTCCGGCGGGTTCGGATAGAGGATCCGGTCCTCGCTGAACGAAAGAGTTCCGGAGCGGCCGTCCCCCTCCTTCGTGTAGCCGAGCGCCATGCCGAAGCAGCCGCCGTTCCGCCGGAAGACCGCGATCCCCGCCACCGACGTGTCGTCGAGCTTGTCCCCGGCCAGCGCGTCCAGCCAGCCGTCGATGTCGATGTCCAGCCGCCCGTCCTGAAGGATGAACAGGTGCACGTCCTCGAGGTCGAACGGGACGGTGCGGTCTTTTCCGTTCACCCGGACATGGTGCGCGATCGACACGGTGCCGAGCCGGACTTCGCGGAAGACGAGGCGGTCGGTACCGCGGAACGATCCGGGGTGATAGCCGAGGATGTCGTAGGGAACGGGAAGGTCGATCGCGGTGCGGAACCGGGTCGTCACCACGGACTCGCGGGGCCGCGCGCCGCGCGACCTTTCCGTGACCTCCATCATCCGGTAGGGGAGCGCGGACCGGCGCCCGGACAGCTCCACCTCGCGGGTGAGGCGGTCCACCGTGAGCGTTCCGTAGCGGTCCGCGAACGACAGGCCCAGCAGGACGGCCCACACTGGGTCCCGGACTCCGGGCTCCATGCGGACCTCGAGCGTATCGACGCCGTCCGCCGCGAGAGCCGGAGCGAGAGCCGGCGGCACGGCCAGGGGCGCGAGGAGGAGCAGGAATCGCGTGAGCCACCTGCGCCGGGAGAGCGCGGCGCCGGCGCGCGGACGGCGCCGCCGCGGGGACTCCGCCGCCGGATCGTGACCGGTGGTTGCCGTCACCGGATGGGCAGGCGGATGACGAGGAACAGCCGGGCGTTCCCCGGCACCGAGTTGTCGGCGATCAGCAGTTCGCGTCCGTTCGGCGCCCAGGCCACCCGGCCGCTGGTGACGCCGCTCCGGATCGTCGTCGTCACGCCCAGGGCGGGAATCAGCACGTCGAGCGTGCCCCGGTCGTCGATGTAAGCCACGTAGCGGCCGTTCGGGGAAACGGCCGGCGCCATCGCATGCCCTCCCGTGTCGGTCAGCTTGACCGCGGTGCCGACCCCGATCGAATCGACTGTCGTCCGGTACAGCTCTCCGCCGGATTCGAACACCACCGTGCGGTCCGGCCCGAAGTGCGGGGAGTTGCCTCCCCGCGTGGACACCCTGACGCGGTTGGAAACGGTCAGCGTGTCGTAGGTCCCGGCCAGCATGATGTCGGTCGTGTTCGGCCGGGTGGAGGGCGACAACCCCATGGCCAGCAGCGTGCCGCCCGGGCTGAACGCCGGCGCGTACGATTCGCCGACGACGCCGGCGAGCCTTGTCGGGGTGGGCATCGATTCGATCAGGCCGTCCACGTCGGTGTCGATGAGGCGGCCGATGAAGATCGAGTTGTCGAAGACGAACGCAAGATCGGCCGGCTGGAACGGGCGGACCCGGATGGTCAGCGTTTCGTCGAAGTGCAGCCCCTGGAAGAGCGTCCGGCCGTTGATGCCGCTGTGCGTCGGCACGAGGCTCGCGGAGCGGAGCGACGTCGTGCCGTCGGTGCGCGCGGTCCACAGCACGCCGATGCCGCCCGCGGAGTAGGTCAGGCCGCCGATCTCGTCCATGAGCCCGGGTCCGGTGTCGACCTGCTCGAGTTCGGCCGTCGGAATGCGGAAGTTCACCACGGCGAGGTCGCCGTCGTTCAGGAAGACGGCGGTGTCGGCCGGGAGATAGTTGAAGTAGGAACTCACCAGCTGGACGTTGTACGCGGTGGCGGACACTCCGCCGATCTCCGCCGGCGTGGCCAGCCCGGTCGGTACGCCGTTCAGGTAGATGTCGGCGCCCGGCGGGGTGCTGTCGACCCGGATCGACGCGGAGGCCACCGTGACCTGGATCATCGCGGAATCCGCGGCCGTGCCGTCGGACACCGTTCCGGTGATCCGGAAGGTGCCGGGCTCCATCGGCGCGTGCCAGCGCACGCGCGGGCCGTTGGCCCCGGAAAACGTGCCGCTGCTCGCGGTCCACGAGTAGGTCAGCGGATCGTCGTCGTCGTCGGAGGCCAGCGTGGTGATCTGCGCCGTGCCGCCCCGCGGGACGACGGCCGGAACGGCCACGAGTTCGCGGATCGAGGGCTTGCGGTTGCCGGAGGACACCGGGTTGTCGCCGCCGCAGCCGGTCGGGCCGGACAGCATCAGGGTCGCGCCGATGACCAGGGCGATCCGCCCGGGTCGCTTGAGTTTCATCATTCCTCCGATTCTACCTGCGGTGCGGCCGGTTTCACCATGACCGATTTTTCGCGGGTCACGCTGGCCAGCCCCGGCTTGCCGCCGCGCGGCTTGCGCACGTAGCGCTTTTCCGTGTAGATGACCGGGACCCGCGACGCGTGCCGCGCCTTGCTGTTCAGCGCGGCCAGCGCGGCGGCGGCGGTGATGATGGCGCGGTCCGGCTCGATCTTCGAGTTGGGGGCCTTGAGCACCACGTGCGACCCCGCCGCTCCGTGCGCGTGGAACCAGAGATCGCGGGGCGCCGCGAGCTTGTGGGTCAGGTAGTCGTTGCCGGTGTTGCTCCGCCCGACGAGGATGACCCACCCTCCCGGCATCTCGTACCGGCGCGGCCGCATCGCCGCCGGAATGTCCGGGGCCTTCGGCTTCCCGCCGCCGCCCGCCGGCGGGCCGCCCCGGTTCGCCGGGCCGCCGCTTCGCCCGTACACGTCGTCTTCCATCCGCCTGAGCGCCCGTTCGTCGAGCGGGTCCAGTGCCGCAAGTTTTTCCAGGAGCGCCTCGATCTTCCGCAGCCCCTCTTCCGCCGCCGCGATCTTCTTCGGCAGCCGCAGCTCGGCCTGGTCGGCCTTCCGCGCCTCCTTGAAACAGCGGTCCGCGTTTTCCATCACCGTGCGGGCCGGATCGAGCGCGATCGTCACGTCGTCGCCGCCGCGCGGATCGGGAAGCGTGACGGAGGAGGCGCCCCGCGGCACCTCTCCCGCATGCGCCAGCAGCGCTTCGGCCCGCCGGCGGTACTCGGTTCCGTCCGAGCGGCGCTCCCGTTCGCCGTGCAGCCGGCCGAGCAGCCGCTGCGCGTCGTCCCTCTTCTTTCTGAGATGGGCGTCGAGGTCCATCTTCGGGTCGCCGGCGGGGGCGGCGGCCGGCGCGGTGCGGAGCGCCGCGCAGGCGGCGGCGACGCCGGGGAACCGCTCCACGGTCGGAGGCGCGCCGGGCTTCGCGTTTTCCGCGTGGGCTCGCGGCTCCCAGGTGAGCACCCGGGCGGCGCCGGTGGGTGTCCGCCACGTCCAGGCCGGGCCGCCCGCCCCGGCTTCGTCCACGAACGTCCGCCAGGCCAGGGTCAGCGTTTCCGCGGTCGGCGGATCGCCGGCGCGGCGCACGACTTCCCGCGCGGTGAACGGGCTCATCCCCTCGGCGTCCCGGCACAGGCGGGCGGCCCAGTCCCTCGCGTCCGCCGGCGGGTCCGCGGAAAGACGCCGGAGCAGTTCCTCGTCGCCGTCCGTGGTGATGTCCACCCGCTCGCGGGGAAGCGGCTCCCAGTTCCGGCCGCGGCCGAGAGCCCGCGGCGCGTCCTTGCGGTTGTCGAGTCTCAGCCTGTCGAGGATCTTCCCGGTTTCCGGCGGGCCGTCGAGGAGGATGATGTTGCCCCAGGCGCCGAACAGTTCGACGATCACCGTCAGGGGAACGGGATCACCGAGGCGGTCCCGGCGCGCGAACCGGAGTACGGCCACCCGGTCGAGCCCGGCCTGGTCGAACGACACGGCCCGCGCTCCGCGGAGCCTTTCCTCGGCGAGGGCGGCGAGGGCCGTCATCCGGCCTCCTTCCGCGCCGGCGCGCCCGGCGGGCGGAAGCGGTCCGTCCGGCGCGTCGACCCGGCAGACACCGGGGCGCCCCGCCGACATGTCGAGGAGGATGCCGTCGTTCGCGGTGGCGCAGTGGATCGTGATCGCGGATTCGTCCGCGGCGGCGCGCACGGCGGACACGGTTCTGCCGAAAAAGACGGCGCATTCGCGGAGTGCGGCCCTGAGCGTGAGACTTTCCATCATTTCATACTACCGGACGCGCGCGGCGTGGCATACTCTGAAGCCCCGAGGAGGAATACATGATCCGTAGCATGACCGGGTTCGGACGGGCGGAAGTGGAGCGCGACGGCCGCGCCCTCTCCGCCGAAATCCGAACCGTCAATCACAAGTTCTGCGAAGTGTCCGTGCGGCTTCCGCGTTCCCTGTCGTTCCTTGAGAACCGGGCCCGGCTGAAGGTCCAGGAGGTCCTGACCCGCGGCAAGGTCAACGTCAACGTCAACTGGAAGGACGGGCGCGACAGCGAAGGCAGTCTCGTCCTCGACGAGGCGCTCGCCGAGCAGTACATCGCGGGCATCGAGCGCCTCAAGCAGCGGTTCGCCCTGGCCGAGGGGCTCGACATGAAGACGCTGGTCGGCCTTCCCGACATTTTCCGGTGGAAGGAGGAGTCGGTCGACGAGGAGGCGGGCTGGGCGCTGCTGGACGACCTGCTCGACCGCACCCTGGCCGACCTGGTCCGGATGCGGGAAGAGGAGGGAAAGGCGATCCGCGCCGACTTCGAAGCGAGGATCGCCGGGGTGCTCTCGCATCTCGTTCACGTGGAGACGCGGGCGCCCAACCGGGTCGCCGAGGCAAGGGAACGACTCCGGGCCCGCATCACCCAGCTCCTGCAGGGGGAGGCGGAGGTTCCGGAGGAGCGCATCGTCGTCGAAGCGTCGTTCCTGGCCGACAAGCTGGACTGCACCGAGGAATCGGTGCGGCTGCGCTCGCACTGCGCGCAGTTTCTCGACCTCATCCGGAGCCCCGAACCGGCCGGACGAAAGCTCAATTTCCTGGTCCAGGAGATGAACCGCGAGGTGAACACGATCGGCTCCAAGGCCAACGATCTCGAAATCGGGCGTCACGTGATCTCCGTCAAGGAGGAGATCGAGGTGCTGCGCGAGCAGGTGCAGAACGTCGAATGACCCGTCCCCCGTTTCCCATCGCGATCTGCGGCCCGTCCGGCGTCGGCAAGACCGTTCTCGTCGACCGGCTCCTCGCCCGCGATCCGTCCCTGATCGAGTCCGTGTCCGCCACGACCCGCGCGCCGCGCGCCGGGGAGGAGGACGGCGTCCACTATTATTTCCAGGACAAGACGGGTTTCGAGGGGCTGATCGCCGAGGACGGGCTGCTCGAGTGGGCCCAGGTCCACGGGTTCTACTACGGAACGCCGCTGGCTCCCCTCGACCTGAACCTCAAGGCCGGCAAGTGGGTTCTCCTGAACATCGACGTGCAGGGCGCCGCGAACCTGCGGAAACTGCGCCCGGGATCCGTGCTCATCTTCGTCCTCCCACCGTCCATGGAGGAACTGGAGTCGCGGCTGCGCAAGCGGGGGATGAACACGGAGGAGGAGATCGCGGTGCGCCTCCGGAACGCCCGGGTCGAGATCTCGGCCGCCGGACAGTTCGACTATTTCGTGGTCAACGACGACGTGGAACGGGCCGCCGGGGTCATGGAATCGATCATCCGGCGGGAACGGAGCCGGTAGGGGGCTCCGTCCGCGTGATTCCGAACGGGTCGACAGCGGTTCCCGTCCTGTGCTAAAGTGCTCGCCGCTTCTTTTAGCGCCCCAGCGGCGAGGAGGATCGAGTGGAAGCCAAGAACTACCTGACAAGCCCGCCGGAAGAGCGGTTGAACAAGTACGAAATGGTGATCGTGGCCGCCAAGGAAGCCCGGCGGATCAACGAACTGGCCAACCAGCAGCAGCGCGAGATCAAGGGCCGCATCACCCATGTGGCCATGAAGCGATTCCTCGACGGGAAGGTCAAGTTCAAGTACGAGGAGGCCTAGTTCCCGATTCGATTCGGGACAACCGGATCGGAGTTCACGGTGAATAGCACACCCCGCATCGTGCTCGGCGTCAGCGGCGGCATCGCCGCGTACAAGGCCGCCGAGCTGGTTCGCCTCTTCGTCAAGGACGGAATCGACGTGCGGGTCGTGATGACCCAGGCCGCCACCCAGTTCATCACCCCGCTGACCCTGCAGACGCTCTCCGGCAACCCCGTTCTCCTGCACATGTTCGAATCCGATGCCGGCGTGGAAAGCTGGGCGCCGGACGACGCGCCGGAGGCCGGAGCGCAGGCCCGCGCGTATCGTGACGACGGCCCGGATGTTTCCGGGATCGAGCACATCGACATCATCAAGGACGCCGCCCTCACGGTCGTGGCTCCCGCCACCGCCGATCTCCTCGCGTCCTCCGCCCACGGAATCGCCCGCGACGCCCTGACCACGGTTCTTCTCGCCGCCGGCCGGAACGTTCTGTTCGCCCCCGCCATGAATCACCGCATGTGGAGTCACCCGGCTACCGTGGACAACGTGGCCCTGCTCAGGGAGCGCGGCTTTCACTTCGTGGAGCCGGGGGCCGGATACCAGGCCTGCGGCGAAACGGGGGTCGGACGGATGGCCGAGCCGGCGGAGATCTTCGCCGCGGCCAGGGCCCTGCTGGCCCGCCGGACGGACCTCGCCGGAAAGCGCATCGTGATCTCCGCCGGGCGGACCGAGGAACCGATCGACCCGGTCCGCGTCCTCTCCAACCGGAGCAGCGGCCGGATGGGCGTGGCCCTCGCCGAGGAAGCGCGCGACCGCGGCGCCGTCGTCACGCTCGTGGCCGGAGTTCTCTCGGTTCCGGCGCCGTCCGGTGTTACAGTCGTCAGTGCCGTGACCGCCGCCGCCATGCGCGACGCCGTGCTCGACCGGTTCGCCGACGCCGACGTGCTCGTCATGGCCGCCGCCGTTGCGGATTACCGGCCGAAGGACGTCGAGGAAAAGAAGATCAAGCGGACGCCCGGCGGGAAGTCGCTGGAACTGGAACCGACCGAGGACATCGTGAAGGCGGCCGCCGCCGCGCGACGGAACGGACAGGTCGTGGTCGGGTTCGCGCTGGAAACGAACGACGGGCTCGCCGCCGCGCGGAAGAAGCTGGCGGACAAGGGGCTCGACATGATCGTGCTGAACAATCCCACCGAGCCGGGGTCCGGGTTCGGGGGCAACACGAACCGGGTCACGCTGATCGGAAACGGCGGTGAGCCCGAAGAACACCCCGTCATCACGAAACGGGCGGTTGCGGAAGTGATCTTCGACAGAATCCGCACGCTGCTGGAAGGGACACAGGCATGACCCGCGATCCGCGGAGTGAACTGAAGTATCTCGCCGGCCAGGTGCGGGCGGAGCTGGAACGGGAGCGCCGCGACGGGCGACGGTTCAGCGCCGAGCCCGAACTGGTCGCGTGGGCGCGCAGCGATCCTCCGGCGCCGGGTCGGAGAACGGCCACCTCCTCCGGCGACGCGCCGCCGGTCGGCCGTCCGTCCGGGAGGCTCACACCTGGGACCTCCGGCACAGGGGGAGGCGCCACCCCGCCCCGGGGAAAACCGGACGTTTCGAGGTCGGCAGCCCCATCCGCCGGAACCGGCGGACCGGCCGCGACACCTGCGGCTCCGGGATCCGCGGGAGTTCCTTCGACCGGGCCCGGAGCGTCCTCCAGGCCCGCCGCCGGCGACGCTCCGCCCCGGGCCAGGCGGGCCGTTCCGCCGCCCCCCGCGGACGCGCCCGCCCCCGCCGAAAAGGCGGCCAGGGCGCTTCCCCCGGTCGGCCTGCCGAAGAACGACGGCCGCGACCTCCAGAAGCTCGCCGCGGAACTCGCCGCGTTCAGCGCGGAAGCCGCGGAATGCATGAAGTGCGGTCTGTGCAAGACGCGCACGAAGGTCGTGTACGGGTCGGGCACCGCCCGGCAGCCGCTCCTGTTCGTCGGAGAGGCGCCGGGGTTCAACGAGGACCAGCAGGGGCTGCCGTTCGTCGGGCGGGCCGGGAAACTGCTCACCGACATCATCGCGGCGGCCGGTTTCGAGCGGAGCGATGTGTACATCGCCAACCTTCTCAAGTGCCGCCCCCCGGAAAACCGGGATCCGCTGCCCCACGAAATCGAGGCCTGCCGTCCGTGGCTCGAGCGCCAGATCGAAATCATCCGGCCCCGCGTGATCTGCACGCTCGGGAAGTATTCGGCGCAGCTGCTGACCGGAAATCCGAAGGCCACGATCGGCGTGCTCCGCGGCAAGGTTCACGACTATAATGGGATCCCCGTCGTCCCCACGTACCATCCGGCGTTCCTGCTCCGGAGCCCGTCGAACAAGCGGGCCACCTGGGAAGACGTGCAGCTCGTCCGCAACATCTACCTCTCCGCGGAGGGGAGCTGAGGGAGCCTGAAGCATGAGCACGATATCGGACACCAGGGACGGCTCGACCGTCCGCCTGCCGCCGCAGGCGCTCGAGGCGGAGCGCGCCGTGCTCGGCGCAATGATGCTGGACCAGGAGGCGATCGGCCGGGCCGTTGAACTTCTCGACGAGCGCTCGTTCTACCGGCGCGCCCACCAGCGCCTGTTTTCCTCCATCGTGTCGCTCTACGAGCGGGGCGAGGCCGCGGATTTCGTGACCGTGCCCGACGAGCTGACGCGCCGCGGCTGGCTCGAGGAGGTCGGCGGAACGGCCTACGTCGGCGGGATCCTCGAGGAGACGGCCACGTCGGCCCACGTGGAGCATCACGCCCGCATCGTCCTGGAAAAGGCGGTGTCCCGGAACCTGATCGATTCCGCCACCCAGATCATCACGACCGCGTACGAGGGGCGGCTCCCGGCCGGCGAACTCGTGGACAAGGCCGAGGAGATGATCTTCCGGATCGCGGACCAGCGCGACAAGAAATCGTTCACCGCGCTCCGCGACATGATGAAGGAAACGTTCATCAAGATCGAGGAACAGGCGGCGCGGAAGAGCCCGATCACCGGCGTGGAAACGGGTTTCGCCGATCTCGACATGTGCACCTCGGGCTTCCAGAAATCCGACCTGATCATCGTGGCCGGACGTCCGTCGATGGGAAAGACCGCGTTCTGCCTCAACATCGCGGAGAACGCGGCTCTCAAGAACAAGCTGCCGGTGGCCGTGTTCTCGCTCGAAATGTCCAAGGAGCAGCTGATCCGCCGCCTGCTCTGCTCGCAGGCCCGGGTGTCCGGGCATCGCCTGCGCACCGGATTCCTCCGCGATTCCGACTGGCCGGCCCTGGCCGCCGCCGCCAGCCGCCTGGCCGAGGCGCCGATCTACATCGACGACACGGCCTCGCCGACCGTTCTGGAGATGCGGGCCAAGGCGCGCCGCCTGAAGGCCGAGGTCAACCTCGGGATGATCGTCATCGACTACCTCCAGCTCGTCCGCGGCTCCGGCAACGTGGAAAACCGCCAGCAGGAAATCAGCCAGATCTCGCGGTCGCTGAAGGCGCTGGCCAAGGAACTCAACGTGCCGGTGGTGGCGCTGTCGCAGCTGTCGCGCGCCGTGGAGTCGCGCGGCGGGGACAAGCGGCCGATGCTGTCGGACTTGAGGGAATCCGGCGCCATCGAGCAGGACGCCGACGTCGTCATGTTCGTCTTCCGCCAGGCCATGTACGAAAAGACGGACGAAAACGAGAACATGGCCGAAATCATCGTGGCCAAGCAGCGCAACGGCCCCACCGACACGATCTCGCTCACGTTCCTCCGCGACCAGACGCGGTTCGGCAACCTCGATCACCGCCATGCGGCGCCCGAACCGTTCGGTCCGCCGGTCGACCCTCTCGAGGATCCCTACTGATCGTGGCCGAACGCGAAACGTTCAACCCCGTCGAAGGAGCGGCCACGGCGATCCTCGACGCGATCTCCGAAGTCGGCCGCTTTTCGATCTTCGTCGGCCGGCTCCTCAGGGAAACCGGGCCCGGGCTCCGCTACTTCCACCTGTTCATCGAGCAGTGCATCTACATCGGCATCGGATCGCTGCCGCTGGTGATCCTCACGTCGATCTTCGTCGGCGCGGTGGCGGCCATCCAGGCCGCCTACCAGTTCGAGAACAACGTGCCGCTCCTCTGGCTCGGATCGGTGGTGGCCCGCTCCGTGGTCATCGAGGTCGGTCCGGTGCTCACCGCCCTGGTGATCGGCGGCCGCGTGGGCGCGTCGATCGCCGCGGAACTCGGCACGATGAAGGTCACCGAGCAGATCGATGCCCTGGAAACGCTCGCCCTGAACCCGGTGCGCTACCTCGCGGTGCCGCGGTTCCTGGCGGCCACGCTCATGGTGCCGGTCGTCACGATCTTCGCGAACCTCCTGGCGATCCTCGGCGGACTCGCGGTGGCGGTCGGACGGATCGGCATGGACGCCCATCTCTATTTCAAGGGGATGCGCCTGTTCTTCGAGGTGCACGACATCTACGGCGGCCTGATCAAGTCGCTCGTCTTCGGGATGATCATCGCGATCATGGGCTGCTTCTACGGTTTTCGGACGGAGGGGGGCGCGGAAGGCGTGGGCCTCGCCACCACCCGGGCCGTGGTGGCCTCCTGCGTGATGATCCTCGTCTCCGACTACTTCCTGGCCGAGGTCATCTTCACGGTGCTGTTCAAGTGATCGAGATGAAGGGGGTCTGGAAGAGCTTCGGCTCCAAGGTCGTGCTCTCCGGCGTCGACCTCACGATCCGGGACGGCGAGGCTCTGACGATCATCGGCCGGTCCGGTTCGGGCAAGAGCGTGATCCTCAAGCACCTGATCGGCCTGATCGAGCCGGACCGGGGAACGGTCATCGTCGACGGCAAGGACCTGTCCCGGCTTCCGTACGACGAACTCGCGGAGGTCCGCCGCAGCTTCGGCATGCTGTTCCAGATGGCGGCGCTGTTCGATTCGATGACGGTCGGCGAAAACGTCGGCCTCGGCCTCAAGGAACACACGAAAATGAAACGGGCCGAGATCGCCGCCGTGGTGGCGGAAAAGCTGGGGATGGTCGGCCTGTCCGGAATCGAGGAGATGAAGCCGGCCAGCCTGTCCGGCGGCATGCGGAAGCGGGTCGGCCTGGCCAGGGCCGTGGCCATGCAGCCGCGCTACGTCCTGTATGATGAGCCGACGACCGGGCTCGATCCGGTCACGTCCGATTCCATCAACGTCCTGATCCGGGACCTCCAGGAAAAGCTGGGGATCACCTCGATCATCGTCACGCACGACATGAAGAGCGCGGAGTACATTTCCGACCGGATCTGCATGCTGCACGACGGGAACATCATCTTCGACGGCACGTTCGAGGAGGTCAAGACCACTCCGGATCCGATCGTGCGGCAGTTCATCACCGGTTCGTCCCACGGACCGTTGACCGACGGCCTGCCCGGCGAAAAAAGAGCGAAACGGGAGACGCGATGAAAAAATACAGCGAGCTGCAGGTGGGGGTCACGGTCATCCTGTCCCTGATCGTTCTCATCGGCGGCGTTCTCTGGTTCAAGGGGTTCACCGTCGGCCACGACACCTACACGATCGACGTTTACCTGCCCCAGGCCTCCGGCCTGTCGAAGGGGGACGGCGTGGAAGTGGCCGGCGTCGTCCAGGGGAAGGTCGACGCGATCACCTACGACAAGGGGCAGGCCCACCTCGTCCTGTCGATCAACAACAGCGCCGAGATCTATTCCGACGCGGTTGTCTCCGTAACGAATTTCGGCCTGATGGGCCAGAAGTTCGTGTCCATCAATCCCGGCACGCACGGCAATCCGGTCCTCGATGGGAGCGTGCCGCTCCAGGGCCGCTACGAAGCCGGTCCCGCCGACATGATGGTGATGGCCGGACAGTCGCTGGAAAGCGTGAACCGGCTCATCACCCGGATCGACGCGTTCCTGGCCGTGGTGGATTCGGCCGGCGGGGCGAAGACCGTGTCGCGGACGCTGAACAATGCCGACCGACTCACCGCCGACCTCGCCGATGTGGCCGCGACGACGAAGACGGACCTCAAGGCGTCGATCCGGAACTTCAACGAAGCCTCCGCCGGCCTGAAGTCGATCCTCGACGACAAGGGACCGGAACTGCGGACCACGCTGGATAACTTCAACTCCGCCTCGGCCCGGGTGGATTCGCTGACCGCGGTGCTGACCGACCTGTCGCGCGAAGCGCGCACGCTGCTCGACAAGGCGTCATCGAAGGAGAGCAGCGTCGGGGCCCTGCTCGAGGATCGCGAGCTGTACGAAAATCTCCTGTCCACGGTGTCCCGGACCGATTCGCTGCTGCTGGACATCAAGCGGCACCCGAGGAAGTATTTCAAGTTTTCGGTTTTTTGACAGGCAACCGCCCCCGGAAGGCAGAGTCATCGTGACCGTAAAGACCATCTTCGTCTGCAAGTCCTGTCGCTCGGAACAGCCGCGCTGGTTCGGCCAGTGCCCGGCCTGCAACGAGTGGAACAGCCTGGAAGAAGAAGTCCGCCAGAAGGCGCCGGCCCGCGCCGGGCGATCCGCGGGGCGCGGCATCGGCAGCGGCAGCGCGCGCCCCGGTTCCGGGCACCGCGTCGACAGCCGGCCCACCGACCTGTCCCGGCTCAACTCGGGTCCGCTCGTCCGCACCGAAACCGGGATCGGCGAGTTCGACCGGGTCCTCGGCGGAGGATTCGTCCCCGGCGAGGTTGTCCTGCTCGGCGGCGACCCGGGCATCGGCAAGTCCACGCTGCTGCTCCAGGTGACCCGCGCGCTCGTCGAGGCCGGCGAGCCGATCCTCTACGTGTCGGGGGAGGAGTCGGAGGGGCAGATCCACATGCGCGCCTCGCGGCTCGGCCGGGTGCCGAAGGGGCTCCTCGTGGCCGCTGAAACGGACGTGGAGCGGATCCTCGACCTGATCGCCACCCACAAGCCGCGGATGGCCGTCATCGACTCCATCCAGACCGTCCGTCACGCCGAAATTCCGTCGGCGCCCGGGAGCGTCGTGCAGGTGCGGGAGTGCGCCTTGTTTCTCATCGAGCAGGCCAAGGCCACCGGAACCGCCGTGCTGCTCGTCGGTCATGTCACGAAGGACGGCACCGTGGCCGGTCCGAAGACGCTCGAGCATATGGTCGACGCCGTGCTCCATCTCGAGGGGGATCGCTTTCATCACTACCGGATGCTCCGCGCCGCCAAGAACCGCTTCGGCGCCACCCACGAGGTCGGAGTCTTCGAGATGAAGGACCACGGCCTGGCCGAAGTGCCGAATCCGTCCGAGGCGCTGCTGTCCGAGCGGAGCGCCGTGAGTACCGGCTGCGCCGTCGTGTCGAGCCTCGAGGGCACGCGACCGCTGCTCGTGGAGGTCCAGGCGCTGGTGGCCCCGAAGTCCTTTTCGTATCCGCAGAGGGTGGCCACCGGTTTCGAGGCGCGGCGGCTCACGCTGCTGCTTGCCGTGCTCGATCAGCGGGCCGGCCTCGATCTCACCGAAAAGGATGTGTTCGTGAGCGTGGCCGGCGGGTTCCGTCTCGACGATCCGGCGGTGGATCTCGGCATGGCGGTGGCGATCGCCGGGGCCGCCGCGGGACTTCCGCTCGACGGCCAGACCGTGTACATCGGCGAGGTCGGCCTCGGCGGCGAAGTCCGCCGCATCCGCCGCGCCGATCTCCGGCTGAACGAGGCGGCGCGGCTCGGATTCAAGCTCGGCGTGATCCCCGCCTCGAACCGCGCCGAGTGCGGCGCCGCCGCGGAACTGATGGACGTCCTGCCCGTGAAGACACTCAAGGATGCACTGGACGAGGTCCTCGGACCCGACCGCAATCCGCGCGGCCGCCGCTCCAGGCGGAAGGTTGAAGAGGAATGAAAACCGCCGTTATCATCGTCGCCGCCGGCCGGGGAGTGCGGGCGGGAGGAAAATCGGACAAGGTACTGCAGCCGCTCGGCGGTTCCACGGTGCTGCAGCGGACACTCCTTCCGTTCCTGTCCGAAGCGCGCGTCGTCGAGATCGTCCTGGTTGCACCGGCCGGCCGCGAGGAGGAATTCCTGGGCGCCGCGTTCCCGTCCGGCCTTCCGAAGCGGATCCGGGTGACGGCCACGGCGGGCGGCGATCGTCGCCAGGATTCAGTGGCCGCCGGACTGGCGGCGCTGGAAGCGGACGCGGAACTCGTGGCCGTCCACGACGCGGCGCGACCGCTCCACCGGGGCGACGTCCTGGCCCGGCTCATCGACCGCGCCGCGAAGGACGGCGCGGCGGTTCCGGCGGTTCCGCTGGTGGACACGATCGTCTCCGCCGGGCCGGGCCCGCGCATGGTGGCCGCGATCGACCGCGAGCGCCTGCGCGCCGTCCAGACGCCGCAGCTGTTCCGGCGCGACTGGCTCGCCGAGGCGCACGAGCGGGCGGCCCGCGAACGCTGGGAGGGCACGGACGACGCGAGTCTCCTGATCCTCGCCGGACACCCGGTGGCCCTGGTCGAGGGGCACGCGGGCAACATCAAGCTGACCACCGAGGCGGACTTCCGGATCGCGGAAGCGCTTCTCGACGAAAGGGCGTCATGAGTTTCCGGATCGGCCTGGGGTACGACATCCACCGCTTCGCGGCGGGACGGAAGCTCGTGCTCGGCGGGGTGGCCATTCCGTTCGAGAAGGGACTCGACGGTCACTCCGACGCCGACGTCCTGGCCCACGCCGTCTGCGATGCCGTCCTCGGCGCGCTCGGCGAGGGGGACATCGGGCGTCACTTTCCGCCCGGCGACCCCGCCTGGAAGGACGCCGACAGCATCGTGCTCCTCGGCAAGGTGATGGAGATCGCCGCGCGCCGGAACGCCCGGGTCGTGAACGTGGACGCCACGCTGATTCTCGAGGCTCCGAAGATCGCGCCGCACGCCGAGGCGATGCGCGACGCGCTCGGGAAGGCGCTCGGCATCGACGCCGCGCTCGTGTCGATCAAGGCCACCACGAACGAAACGCTGGGATCGCTGGGCAGGGGCGAAGGGGCCGCGGCGCACGCGGTCGTGCTCATGGAACTGGAGGGAACGTGAAGATCGCCGTGCTGATGGGGGGGATGTCCGCGGAACGACAGGTGAGTCTCGTGAGCGGACGGGGGATCGTGAAGGCCCTGCGCTCGAAGGGGCACGCGGTGGCCGCGATCGACGCGGCGAACGCCGAGGTGTTCACCGACGCCCGGCTGGATGAAGTGGCCCGGATCGAGGTGACGGCGCCGGCGCCGATGAGGGGGTCGCGGCGGCCGCTGGCCGTCTGCCGCGAACTGCTCGATGCCGACATCGCGTTCATCGCCGTTCACGGCGGCGAGGGGGAGGACGGCACGCTGGCCGCGTTCCTCGAGCTCATGGACATCCCCTACTCCGGGTCCGACACGCGCGCCTGCGCGCTGACCTGGGACAAGGAGGTCACCCGGCGGATCCTCGCCGCGGGCGGCGTTCCGGTGGCGCCCGGATTTCTTGTCGGTTTCGCGGGGGCCCCGACGGATGCGAAAACCGTGGCCGCGTGGATCGACCAGGAGTTCGGCTGGCCGGTCATCGTCAAGCCGAACGCGCAGGGATCGACGATCGGCGTCACCAAGCTCGCCGACGCCGCCGGCCTTCCGAAGGCGCTGGAACTGGCCGGCCGGTTCGACGGGGGAATCCTCGTCGAAAAATTCATCCCCGGCCACGAGCTGACGGTGGCGGTGTTCGAGGGGAAGTCCTACCCGGTCACCGAGATCGTGGCCGACTCCGGCTTCTACGACTATGAACGCAAGTACCAGAAGGGGCACACCCGCTACACGACGCCCGCCGAGATTCCGGCCGACCGGTCGCAGGAGATCCGCCGCCTCGCCGAGGTCGCGTTCGGCCTGTTCGGCTGCGCGGGCATGATCCGCATCGACTTCCGGATGACGCCCGAAGGCGAGCTCTTCTGCCTGGAGATCAACACGATGCCCGGCATGACGGAGCTGTCCCTCGTTCCGATGGGCGCGCGGGCCGCCGGCATCGACTACCCGGATCTCGTCGAGATGATGGCCCGGACGGCGCTGACCCGGAAGCCGTCGCGATGAGGACGGGCCACGCCGCGCCGGACAGAAAGTCCATTCTGCAATGAGCAATCTCCTGAACGACATCCTCAACCAGTCCTGGGGCTGGATCATCTCCGCGGGGATCAAGGTCCCGTTCATCATCGCGGGCGCCCTCATCCTGATCCGCGTGCTGTTCATGCTGATCAACCGCATGAAAAAACTGCCGGAGGACGAGGAGGACCCGAACGCCCGCCTGGAAATGGAGAAGCGGGCCAACACGCTCGTGGCCATCCTCAAGCAGATGACGGTGATCGGCGTTTCGGCGGTGGCGTTCATGATGCTGCTGCGCGAGTTCAAGGTCGACATCACCCCGATCATCGCCGGCGCCGGCGTGCTCAGCCTCGCGGTGGGTTTCGGCGCGCAGAGCCTCGTCAAGGACGTCATCTCCGGGTTCTTCATCCTGCTCG
>CAZQVN010000051.1:0-25647 GCA_964596775.1 uncultured bacterium | reverse complement strand
CCGTACTACTACTCCACCTACGAGTTCGAGGACGAAGGGGAGCCGCTCGGAAAGCAGGCGGTGATGATCCTCGGCTCCGGGCCGAACCGGATCGGCCAGGGGATCGAGTTCGACTACTGCTGCGTCCAGGCCTGCCGGGCCCTCCGCGAGGAGGGGTACAAGGTCATCATGCTCAACTCCAACCCGGAAACCGTGTCCACCGACTACGACACGTCGGACCGCCTCTATTTCGAGCCGCTCTCGGTGGAGCACGTGCTGAACGTCATCGACCGGGAAAAGCCGCTCGGCGTGATCCTCCAGCTCGGCGGGCAGACGCCGCTGAAACTCGCGGACGCCCTGTACCGGGCCGGCGTTCCGATCCTCGGCACCCAGCCCGATGCCATCGACCGGGCGGAAAACCGCGACCGCTTCAAGGCGCTCGTGGACAAGCTGGGACTGACCCAACCCTCGAGCCTCATCGCCCGGAGCCGCCGGGACGCGATCCGCGCCGCCGAGCGGCTCGGTTTTCCGGTCCTCGTCCGGCCGTCCTACGTCCTCGGCGGGCGGGGGATGAAGATCCTCTACGACACGGCGTCGCTGGAACAACTGCTGGACCAGGGGGTAAAACTGTCCCCCGAATCGCCTCTGCTCATCGACCAGTTCCTCGAAGACGCGGTGGAACTCGATGTGGACGCGGTTTCGGACGGAACGGACGTGCTCGTCGGGGCGATCATGGAACACATCGAGGAGGCCGGTATCCACTCCGGCGACTCCTCCTGCGTGATCCCCCCGTACTCGGTCGGTGACGCCATGATCCGGCGCATCGACGCCCTCACCCGGGCCATCGCCCTGGAGCTCCAGGTGGTCGGACTGCTCAACATCCAGTTTGCGATCCGCAGCGGCATCATCTACATCCTCGAGGTGAATCCCCGCGGTTCCCGCACCGTTCCGTTCGCCAGCAAGGCCATCGGCCTGCCGCTGGCCCGCCTGGCCACCCGGGTCATGGTGGGGCGGAAGCTCCGGGAGCTGAACGCCGTCGACACCCCCGTGCCGATCCAGGTCAGCGTCAAGAAGGCGGTCCTCCCGTTCGAGCGCTTCCCCGGCGAGGACACGCTGCTCGGCCCGGAGATGAAGTCCACCGGCGAGGTCATGGGGATCGGCCGCGATTTCGGCCGGGCCTACGCCAAGGCCCAGCTCGGCAGCGGCGAAGGGCTCCCCGTCTCCGGCCGCGTCTTCCTCTCCGTGCGCGACGCCGACAAGCGCGCCATCGTGTTCCTCACCAAGAAACTCGTGGAGATGGGATTCGCCATCACCGCCACCCGCGGAACGGCCCGCTTTCTCAAGATGAACGGGATCGTCGTGGACGCGGTGCGGAAAGTCGTCGAGGATCCGCCGAACATCATGGACCTGATCGAGTCCGGCGAGATCCAGCTCGTGATCAACACGCCGCAGGGCGGTCCCTCCCAGCACGACGACCAGGCGATCCGCATGGCCGCGGTGGCCCGGGGGATTCCCGTCGTGACCACGGTGCCCGGCGCCATGGCCGCCGTGTCCGGGATCGAGTCGCTGCTCCTTTCGGGACTGACCGTGGCCCCGCTGCAGGAACTGGCGCTCCTGGAGGACGTGGTCGCGCAATGATGCGGAACGCCGATAACCTGGGGACCGCGCGAGGATCGGCCGCGGCCATCGTGCGCGGCGCCGCGGTCGCGACGCTGCTGCTCCTCCTCGGCGCGTCCGGCTGCGCCTACTACAACACGTTCTTCCTCGCCAAGAAGTACTACAACCAGGCCTTGACCGAAGAGAAGCTGAACACGACCGGAAAGGTGTCTCCCTCGGCGGTCGGCAACTTCGACAAGTCGATCACCCAGTGCGCAAAGATCCTCAAGCGCTACCCCGATTCCAAGTGGGTGGACGATGCGCTGTTCCTTCTCGGCAAGGCGTACTACGGCAAGGAGTCCTTCGCGGAAGCCCGCCGTCATCTCAATACCCTCGTCACGAACTACCCGAAGAGCCCGTTCGTGACCGAGGGGCGCTTCTGGATGGCCCGCACCTGGCTGGCCGACGGGGAGTACGAGCGGGCCCGGGCCGAGTTTGCCCAGATCATGGTCGAGGCGCCGAATTTTCCGCAGGGTGACCAGATCCTGCTCTATACGGGCGACAGCTATTTCCGCGAGGAAAATTATGCCGCGGCGGCCGCCGCCTATGGCGACATGCTCGACCGCTATCCGCGGAGCGAATTCCGGACGGCGGGGCTTCTTGGCCTGGGGGATGCCCAGTACGAGGCCCGGCAGTACGAGGAAGCCGGGGAGACGTTTCGCCGGGCTGTACTCGCGTCGCGCGAGCCGCGCGTCCGTTTCGACGCCCGCATCAAGGCGGCTCGCTGCCTCGAGCAGCAGGATCGCTTCGACGAGGCGCTGGACAATTACCAGGCGATGACCACGGAGCTCGTGAGCGCGGAACTGCTGGACCGGATCCTCCACGGAACCGAGGTCATTCCGCTCGCGCCCGGCAGCCACCAGCCCGGCGACGAGACCGCGCTCGATCAGCTGCGTTACATAGACGAAAACGGCGTCGAGGTGATCCGCAACCCGGCGTTCGCCGCCCAGAACCCTCCGGGCATGTCCACGACCCCGAACTACGATCCGAACAACCTGAACGATCCGCGGAACCCGAACAGCCCGAACTACGACCCGAACGTGTCCGAGGCGGAGGCCCGGGCCCGGGTGGCCGCGGCGCGCACGGCGGGCCAGTATCTCTCCGGAAACGACGGGAGCCGCCAGGCGGCGTCACAGGCCCTGGCCGCGAATCCGCTGTCGGTGGAACTGCCGCGGGTGATGCTCCGCCAGGGACAGGTGCTGTCCCAGCTCGGCGAGTATGAACAGGCCATCGACCTGCTCAAGGCCGTCAATGCGGCGTGGCCGCGCACCTCGGAGTCCGCGGAAGCGCTGTTCCGCATCGGTTACATCCAGGAGGTGTACCTGGAGGATTACGACGAGGCTCACAGTTCGTACGACGCGGTCCGCCAGCAGGGGCAGTCGATCTACGCCGACCAGGCCAGCCGCCGCGCCTCCGGGCTGGCCCAGCTCCGGGCCCTCGATGCCGCCGATTCGCTGAAGACCGGCGGCGACCTCCGGGACAAGGAGGCGGAAAAGGACTTCCTGGCCGCCGAGCTCGCCTACTTTCAGCAGGACAAGCCGGACAAGGCGCTGGAGCAGTATGAAATCGTGGAGGAGAAGTATCCGGGATCCCCGTTTGCCGCGCGGGCGGCGATGGCCCGGGCCTGGATCTTCACGAACGTGATGCGGGACACGACGGCCGGCCGCTTCGTCTACGAATCGATCCTGGAAAAGTATCCGGACACGGAGCAGTACCGGCTCGTCCACCAGATCCTCACCGGCGAGGTGCTACCCGACGAGCCGCCCGTCGTCGTGGACACCACCCTCGCCGAGGGGTTCGTCGGCCCGCTGCCGGAGGGGGTGCTGCGGGAGTGGCCGTCCTTCGAGGCGCCGGAGGACTCCCTGGACACCGGCGCCGCCGCGGAAGCCGCCGCGGAAGCCGCCGGACCGATCCGGGCGAAGAGCCGCCTCGTTCCCGAGGAGCGGACCGGGCTGCCCCGGCCGGTTGCGCGGAAGAGCGGAACGGGAGGCGGCGACCGCTGATGCCGGCACCGCTTTCCTGCCGCGCCGTAGTGGCCGAGCACATCCAGACGGAACCGGGGTTCTACCGGATCCTGTTTCGCGTACCGAAGGAGTTTCCGGACCCGACCCCCGGGCAGTTCGTCCACCTGAGCCTCTCGAAGTCGAGCGACCCTCTCCTGCCGCGCCCGTACGGGATCGTCGACTTCCGCCGCACCGCCGATGAGGCGTACTTCGAGCTCTACTACGGCGTCGTCGGATCGGCCACCCGCCTTCTGGCGGCGATGCGCGAAGGGGAGGAGTGCCGCTGTCTCGGTCCGCTCGGGCGGGGTTACCGGGTGGATCCCGACCGGGGCGCGATCCTCGTGGCCGGAGGTCGCGGCGTGGCGCCGCTGCTCATGGTCTACGCCGAGGAAAGGAAGCGTCGTTCCTCCGTGCCGTTCGTCTACGGGTTCCGCACTGCCCGGCTCAACTTCGGCATGGACCGGATCGCCGGCCCCGACCGTCACCTGGCCACCGACGACGGTTCGCTGGGGCGGAAGGGGAACGCGCTGGATGTCCTGAAGACGCTTCCCGCCGATCTCCTCGAATCCTCGACGCTCTACGCCTGCGGCCCGGAGATCCTCCTGGAGAAAACGGCGGAGTTCGCCATCGAGCGGGGGATTCCCTGCCAGGTGTCGATGGAAACGCCGTTCGCCTGCGGCGTGGGGATCTGCCGCGGCTGCGCCGTGCCCGCCGCCGGCGGCCCGGGATACCTCATGTGCTGCAGCGACGGACCGGTGTTCGACGCCGTCCGCATCGACTGGGACCGGGTGTCCGGGCGCACCCCGATGACGCCGCGGCCCGGCGGGAGCCCGGCGTGAGCGCCGGTCGCGCGCCGTCCGCGTCCACGACGGGTGCGGCATGAGCGCCGATCTCTCCGTTACCGTCGGGAGCCTGAAGCTCCGGAATCCGCTCCTCGCCGCGTCCGGCTGCTTCGGCTACGGGTCGGAGCTCACGGACCTCGTGCCCGTGTCCGCGTTCGGCGGGATCGTCACCAAGACGATCATGGAGGCGCCGCGCCCTGGCAACGCCCCGCCGCGGATCGTGGAATCGTCGTCGGGGCTGATCAATTCCATCGGCCTGGAAGGGCCGGGGATCGACCGCTACATCACGGAAAAGATTCCGAAGCTCGAGGGCGCGGACACGGCCCTCATCGTGTCGATCGGCGGCCACGATGTCGGCGAGTTCGTCCGGCTCGCGGAACGGCTGGATCCGATCCCCCGCGTCGATGCGCTGGAGATCAACATTTCCTGTCCGAACGTGGACGGCGGCACGGACCTCTCCACCGATCCGAAGCTCGCCCACGAAGTGGTGTCCGCCGTCCGGAAGACGACGCGGAAGCCGGTCTGGGTCAAGCTGACCCCGGGGGTCACCCGGATCGGGATCATCGGCAAGGCCTGCGAGGAGGCGGGTGCGGACGCACTGTGTGCGGTGAACACGTTCAGCGGCCTGGCCGTGAACGTGGAAACCGGAACCGCCGTCCTTCCGCGCGGCACCGGCGGCGTGTCCGGGCCGGCCATCCGGCCGCTGGCGCTGGCCAAGGTCCGGGAACTCGTCGGGGCCGTGTCGATCCCCGTCGTCGGCATCGGCGGGATCGCCACCGCGCGCGACGTTCTCGAGTTCCTGATCACCGGCGCGGCGGCCGTCCAGCTCGGCACCGTTCTCTACGTGGATCCCGCGGCCCCGGTGTCGGTGGCCCGCGACCTCGAGGCGTTCCTCGAGCGGAAGGGGACGCCCCGGATCGCCGATCTCGTGGGCACGCTCCGGCTGCCGGGGCAGCCGGGATGACGCAGCGCGGGGTGCCCGCCGGGTCCGGACTGCGTGAGGTCGGGTGATGACGTCGCTGGAAACGCTGGTGAACCTGTACAAGCGCGCCGCGGAAACCGGGGACGCCGGCCCGGTGCTCGCCGCCCTGGCCGACCTGCCCGCCGACACCCGCCTGAGCCTGTCGGACTTCCTGGCCAGCGAGCGGGCCCGCCTCATCAAGCTCCGGACGCTCGGCCTGACCGCCCGCTTCGAGGAGAAGAAGGCGGTGACCGACTCGATTCTCAAGCATCTCAAGGAGGCCCCATGACGACCCCGCGCGACCGCCTGATCGTGGCCCTGGATTTTCCCGACCGGCAGTCCGCGGTCACCATGGCCACCCGCCTGGAAGGTGTCGTGCGTTGGGTGAAGGTCGGGCTGGAACTCTATGTTTCCGAAGGACCTGCGGTCGTTTCAAGCATCACTTCAAGGGGCTTCGACGTCTTCCTCGACCTCAAGTTCCACGACATCCCGAACACGGTGGAGGGCGCCTGCCGCAGGGCCGCGGCCACCGGGGCGGGGCTGATCAACGTGCACGCCGGCGGCGGCGAGGCGATGATGGAAGCGGCGGCGCGGGGGGCACAGGCCGGGGCATGGGCGGCGGGGAAACCGGCGCCGAAGGTCCTGGCGGTGACCGTCCTCACGAGCCTGACCGGTCAGGAACTCCCCGGCTACTATGCGGCGTCGCCGGTGGCCGAACGGGTCCTCCTGCTGGCCCGGGCCGCCCGGAACGCCGGGCTCGACGGCGTGGTCGCGTCACCGCAGGAGATCGAACCCCTGCGCGCGGCGCTCGGCCCGGAGTTCATCATCCTGACGCCGGGCATCCGCTTCGCCGGCGGGGAGGCGGGGGACCAGAAGAGGATCGCCACGCCGGGCGCCGCGGTCCGCCGCGGCGCGGACTTCATCGTGATGGGGCGCCCGGTGACGCAGGCGTCGGACCCGCGGGGCGAGGCGGAGCGGGCGATCCGCGAGATGGCGGAATGACCCCGCGCGACACCGACCGCATCGTGACCCGGGCGCGCACCCGCGCCGCCGCCGTGCTCGGCGCGGCGCCCGCGCGGCTCGTCGCCGTGGACGTCGCCGGGCAGCGGCTGTTCCTCGTCGACGACGACCGGGTGACCCTCGAAGCCCCGGTATCCACGGCCGCCGCCGGCCTCGGCGGCGCCGAGGGATCGCTGCGGACGCCGCCCGGCGTGCACGTGATCGCGGCGCGGATCGGCGAGGGCGCGCCGACCGGAGCCGTCTTCGAAAGCCGGGAATTGACGGGCGCCGTCTGGAAGGGCGAGGTCGCCGACGCCGACCTCATCCTGACCCGCGTCCTCACGCTCGACGGCCGGGAAGACGGGATCAACCGCGGCCCCGGCTGCGATTCGCTCGCCCGTTACGTGTACATCCACGGCACGAATCACGAAGAGGATCTCGGAAGGCCGGTTTCGCACGGGTGCATCCGGGTGTCGAACGCCGATGCGATCCGGATCCACGCCGGCGTGCGTCCCGGGGATGCCGTGGTGATCCTCGAACCGGAGGAGCAGGCGGGAGGTCGTTCAGCCGCGGCCCCCGGCGCGGCACCGGCCGCGACGTCCGTCAACACGCCGGCCGGCCCTCCACTTCCCGATCCGGCCCGCTCCCGCTTTCACTACGCGGGCGTGGCCGGCAGCGGCATGAGCGCGCTGGCCCAGTTCCAGGCGCTGCTCGGCGGCACGGCCACCGGGAGCGACCGGATGTTCGACCAGGGGGGCGGGGCGGCCATCCGCGCGGCCCTCGAAAAGACGGGCGTCCGGATCGTCCCCCAGGACGGGAGCGGCATCGGAGCCGGCACCGACGCGCTCATCGTGTCCACCGCCGTGGAGAGGTCGGTGCCCGACGTCCGCGCCGCGCTGGATGCGGGGGTGCCCGTCTTCCACCGTTCGGAACTGCTGGCCGCGCTCGTCGCGGCGCGGCGGACGATCGCGGTGGCCGGAACGAGCGGAAAGTCGACGGTCGTGGCGATGATCTTCGAGATGCTCCGCGGCGCCGGTCGCGACCCGTCCCTGGTCACCGGCGGCGACCTCCTCGATCTGGCCGCGCTCGGATACCTCGGCAACGCCTGGGTCGGCGGCTCGGACCTCCTGGTCGTCGAGGCGGACGAGAGCGACGGGTCGCTGGTCCGCTACGAACCGGCGATCGGCGTCGTGCTGAACCTCGACAAGGATCACAAGGAGGAGAGCGAGGTGTCCGCGCTGTTCGACACGTTCCGGTCGCGGACGCGGGAGACGTGCATCGTGGGGGAGCGGGACAACCTGGCGCACCAGCGTCCGGGGGCGGTCGTGTTCGGTTTCTCGGACGCCGCCGCGGTGCGCGGGGAACGGGTGGAACTCGGCCCCGACGGCAGCGCGTTCACGGTGGACGGTCTGCGCTTCCGGCTTCCGGTGCCGGGGCGGCACAACGTGGAGAACGCGCTCGCGGCCGTGGCCGGCTGCCGGGCCGCCGGCGTGGCTCTCGCGGACCTCGTCGACCCGCTGTCCCGGTTCAAGGGGGTCGGGCGGCGCTTCCAGGTGATCGGCACGGCCCGCGGCGTGAGCGTGGTCGACGACTTCGGCCACAACCCGGCCAAGATCCGGGCGTCGCTGGACACGGCGCACCTGCGCCGCCCGCGCCGGGTTCTCGCGGTGTTCCAGCCGCACGGCTTCGGCCCGACGCGGTTCCTGCGGAACGACCTCGTGGACGCCTTTGCCGGGTCGCTGCAGCCGGCCGACCGGCTGTGGCTCCTCGACATCTTCTACGCGGGGGGAACGGCGCAGAAGGACATCTCCTCGGCGGATCTCGCGGCCGACCTGGCCGCCCGCGGGGTGGCCGCCGGACGAGCCGACGACCGCGGGGCGCTGGCCGCGGAGATCGCGGCCGTGGCCGAGCCGGGGGACCTCGTCCTCGTCATGGGGGCGCGCGACCCGTCCCTGACCGCGCTGTGCCGGGAGATCCTCGCCCGCCTCACTTGATCGGCGGCCCGGGACACTGCACACTGCTGCCCCTATGCCACGCAAAGCCTGGACACAATGGTCCGATGAAAAGCTGCTCGATCTGCGCCTCTGCGACCTCGGCGTCAGCCTCAAGGGAACCTGGGTCGAAAAGTGCGTGGCCGAACTGCACCGCGAACTCGAGGGGCGCGGACTCCGCGTGAAACCTCACGTGTGGCTGTCGTCGGAGTGGTTTTCCCCCGACGGCGTTCCGGGGATCGCCGTGCCGTTCTACCTGGCCCACCCGCGTCTGTCGCGGCTCGAGCGGAGCCAGATGCTGGAAGTCGAGGGAGGAAACTGGGACGACTGTCTCCGGATCCTCCGTCACGAGGCGGGGCACGCCATCCAGCATGCCTACGAGTTCCAGCGCCGCCGCGCCTGGCAGAAGATGTTCGGCCTGTCCTCCCGGCGCTACCCGGACTACTACCGCCCCAACCCGGCCAGCCGCAAGTTCGTCCAGCACCTGCGGCTCTACTACGCGCAGAGCCATCCGGCCGAGGACTTCGCCGAAACGTTCGCCGTGTGGCTGCAGCCCAGGGCGCTGTGGCGCAAGCGGTACGCGGGGTGGCCCGCGCTCAAGAAGCTCGAGTACGTGGACGAACTGATGGCCGAACTGGCCGGCGAGCCCCCCGTGGTCCGCACCCGCCGGCACGTGGAGCCGCTGAAGTCCCTTCGCAAGACGCTGCGCGCCCACTACGAGGAGCGACACGGCCACTATGCGATCACCTACCCCGACATCTACGATCGCGACCTCAAGCGCCTGTTCTCGGACAATCCGCGCCACCGCGGCAAGGAACTCGCCTCGAAGTTTCTCCGCCGCAACCGCTCGGAGATCCGCCAGCTCGTTTCGCAGTGGACGGGGGAGCACCAGTTCACCCTCGACCAGGTTCTCTCGGACATGATCGGCCGGTGCCGGGAACTGAAGCTCCGGGCGGTGGGATCGGAAAGGAAACTGCGCATGGACTTCGCCGTTCTGCTGACCGTCAAGGTCATGCACTATCTCTATTCCGGCCGCAGCTGGATCGCGATGTGATGCGAAACTCGACCGCCCGGCCGCAGCCGGATCGTGATCTAAAATGAAGAAACTGCGCGTCCTCGTTCTCATGCACCCGACGCTCGTTCCGCCGGACAGCCTCGACGGATACACGGAAAAGGAAATATACGTCTGGAAGACGGAATACGACGTGGTGACGACGCTCCGGAAGCTCGGCCACGACGTTCGCCCGCTCGGCGTCCAGGACGAGCTGCGGCCGATCCGCGAGGAACTGACGGAGTGGAAGCCGCACATCGTGTACAACCTGCTCGAGGAGTTCCACTGGATGGTCGAATTCGACTACCACGTGGTCACCTACCTCGAGCTGATGAAGGCGAAGTACTCGGGATGCAATCCGCGCGGCCTCGTGGTGGCCCGGGACAAGGCGCTGTCCAAGAAGATCCTCCACTACCACCGGATCAAGGTGCCGATGTTCGGGGTGTTCCCGCGCGGCCGGAAGATCAAGCCGCCGGCCGGGTTCAAGTACCCGGCCATCGTCAAGAGCCTGACCAGCGAGGCGTCCGTGGGCATCTCGCAGGCGTCCGTCGTGGACACGCCGGAAAAGCTGATCGAGCGCGTCCGGTTCATTCACGAGAACGTGGAGACGGACGCGATCGCCGAACAGTTCATCGAGGGGCGCGAGCTCTACGTGCCGATGCTCGGCAACCAGCGCCCCGAGGTCCTGCCCACCTGGGAACTCCTGTTCGAGAACATGCCGGCGGGCAGCATTTCCATCGCCACGGAAAAGGTGAAGCACGACACCGTGTACCAGGAAAAGCGGGGGATCTTTCAGCAGAAGGCCCAGGGGATCTCCGACGAGCTCGAGCGCCACATCGCGAAGACGAGCAAGCGGATCTTCAAGCTGCTGTACCTCGACGGATATGCCCGCATCGACTACCGCCTGGACACCAACGGGGATCTCTATTTTCTCGAGGCGAACCCGAACCCGGAGATCGCTCAGCGGGAGGAGTTCGCCGAGGCGGCGCTCTCCGCCGGATATGCCTATCCGGACCTGCTGCAGAAGATCCTGAACCTGGGGCTCCGGCGCGGGCTCTGATCCGGCCGCCATTCCGGGCACGAACGCCCGTCGCCATTGTCCGCCGGCATCCCGGGTGCCCGATCCGCACCATTCCGGAGCCCGGGTCGGGGATGGCGTCGCGGTAATTTCCCTTGAGACGCCTTGAGCCATATCGTATACTTTCGCGCGTCTCATTCACTTACGGGCGCCGGACACTGTCGTTCATCCCGCCCCCCTGATCCGCCCGCGGAGGGTTCATGTACAAAATCTGCATGGTCGGAACCGGCTACGTCGGCCTGGTTTCCGGAGCCTGTTTTGCCGATTTCGGCAATACCGTCGTCTGCGTCGACAAGGACGCGGACAAGATCGCCCGGCTCAAGGCGGGGGAGATCCCGTTCTACGAAATCGGCCTGGACGCGATCGTCGCCCGGAACATGAAGGAGGGGCGCCTGTCGTTCTCCACCGACCTCGCCGCCGCGGTCCGGAAGTGCCAGGTGATCTTCATCGCCGTGGGCACCCCGCAGGGGAAGACGGGGGAGGCCGACCTGTCCTACGTGTGGGGCGCGGCCAGGGAGATCGCCGCCAACATGACCGACTACAAGCTCGTGGTGCAGAAGAGCACCGTGCCGGTCGGAACCGGGGCGAAGATCCGCGAACTGATCGCGAAAACGCTGAAGAAAAAGAAGACGCCGTACGACGTGGCTTCAAACCCCGAGTTCCTCCGCGAGGGGAGCGCCATCGAGGACTTCATGCGCCCCGACCGGGTCGTGGTCGGCGTCGAGTCGCGCAAGGCGGAGGAGATGCTCACCGGCATCTACGCGCCGCTCTATCTCAACGAAACGCCGATGATCAAGACGAACGTGGAAACGGCGGAGCTGATCAAGTACGCCGCCAACGCGTTCCTGGCCACGAAGATCTCGTTCATCAACGAGATGGCCAACCTCTGCGAGGTCGTCGGCGCCGACGTCAAGACGGTGGCCCGCGGCATGGGCCTCGACAACCGGATCGGCGGCAAGTTTCTCCACGCCGGCGCCGGCTACGGCGGCTCCTGCTTTCCCAAGGACACGATGGCGCTCGAGAGTTTCTCCCGGCGCGCCGGCGTGCCGCTGAAGATCGTCAAGGCCACGATCGACGTGAACAGGCGCCAGCGCGAGCGGGTCATGGCCAAGATCGAGTCCACGGTCGGCACCGTCAAGGGAAAGACGATCGCCGTCCTCGGCCTCTCCTTCAAGCCGAACACCGACGACGTGCGCGACGCCGTCCCGATGGACCTGATCCGGACGCTGAAGCGGAAGGGAGCGAAGATCCGGGCGTTCGATCCCGTGGCCATGCCCAACGCGCGGCGGGCGCTGACCGGCATCACGTACACGGAGGACGTCTGGGGGGCGGTGGACGGAGCGGACGCGGTCGTGCTCGCCACCGAGTGGAACGAGTTCCGCCGGCTCGACATGCCGCGCCTCAAGCGGAATCTCAAGAAGCCCATCGTCATCGACTGCAAGAACATCTACGATCCGGTGGCCATGGCCCAGATGGGGTTCACCTACCGGGGCGTCGGCCGGGGCATCGCCCTGAACCACAAGTCGGAAGGATGACATCATGATCGAAGGCGTCGTCACCAAGGCACTCAAGGTGATCCCGGACGAGCGCGGTTTCCTCATGGAGATCCTGCGCAACGACGACCCGCTGTTCCAGCAGTTCGGGCAGGTCTACATGACCGTGGTCTATCCGGGCGTCGTCAAGGGATGGCACTACCACAAGCTGCAGACGGACCACTTCTGCGTCGTCAAGGGGATGGCCAAGGTCGTTCTCTACGACCGCCGCGACGGATCGAAGACGAAGGGGCAGGTCGAGGAACATTTCCTCGGCGACAACAACCGCACGCTGCTCGTCATCCCGCCCGGAGTGCTCCACGGCATGAAGGGGGTTTCCCCGGAGCCGGCGCTGCTCATCAACACGCCGACCCACGCGTACAACTACAAGGAGCCCGACGAATTCCGGGTGCATCCGCACGAGAACGACATCCCCTACGACTGGAGCCGCAAGGATGGCTGACCGGCTTTCCGGCGCGCACGTCCTGGTGACCGGCGCCGCCGGCTTCATCGGCGCGAACTTCGTGCATCACCTGACGGCGGAACATCCCGGCGTTCACCTGACGATTCTCGACCGGCTCACCTACGCCGGCAACCCGGCCAATCTCAAGCCCCTCGAGGGACGGAAGAACTACCGGTTCGTCCAGGGCGACATCGCCGACCCGGACGTGGCCGGCCCGCTGGTGGAGGCGGCCGACTACGTGGTCAATTTCGCGGCCGAGTCGTTCGTGGACCGGGCCATCGAGGACGCCCGCCCGTTCCTGCGCTCCAACGTGGAGGGCCCGCTGGTCCTGCTCGACGCCTGCCGGCGTCACGGGATCAAGCGCTTTCTCCAGGTGTCCACCGACGAGGTGTACGGCGAGATCTTCGGCGACGCCGCCACCGAGACGTTTCCGCTCCTGCCCCGCAACCCCTACGCGGCTTCGAAGGCCGGCGGCGACTGCCTGGCCTTCTCCTTCTTTTCCACCTACGGGCTGCCGGTCGTCATCACCCGCTGCAGCAACAACTACGGGCCGTACCAGTACCCGGAAAAGCTGATCCCGCTGTTCGTCACGAACGCGCTCGAGGACAAGCCGCTGCCCGTCTACGGCAACGGAAAGAACACCCGCGACTGGATCCACGTGTCCGACCACTGCCGGGCGATCGAGTCGATACTGCTCGCCCCGGACGTCGAGGGGGAGATCTTCAACATCGCCGCCGAAAACGAGCTCGACGTTCTCGAGATCACCGACATGATCCTCGAGGCGGTCGGCAAGCCGAAGTCGCTGCTCAACTATGTGACCGACCGGCCCGGTCACGACCGGCGCTACGCGCTCGATCCGGCCAAGCTGAAGAAGGCCACCGGCTGGGCTCCGAAGGTCACGTTTCCGGAAGGGCTGCACGCCACCGTCCAGTGGTACCTGAACAACGAGGCGTGGTGGCGTCCGATCAAGTCCGGCGAGTTCCGCGAGTACTACACGAAGACGTCCGGGAAGAAATCCTGATCGCATGAAGATCGCCTGCGTGGTCGGCGCCCGCCCGAACTTCATGAAGATGGCGCCCATCATCGACGCGCTGAAGGCGCACAGGACCGTGACACCGCTGCTCGTCCACACCGGGCAGCACTACGACGCGGCCATGTCGAAGGTGTTCTTCGAGGATCTCGGCATGCCGGTGCCCGACCTGTTCCTCGGCGTCGGGTCCGGCTCGCACAGCGAACAGACGGCCCGGGTCATGGTGGAATTCGACAAGGTGGTCGTCGCCGAAAGGCCCGACTTCATCCTCGTCGTCGGCGACGTCAACTCCACGCTGGCCGCCTCGCTGGTGGCCGCCAAGCACCTGGTACCGCTCGGTCACGTCGAGGCCGGTCTCCGCTCCTTCGACCGCACGATGCCCGAGGAGATCAACCGCATGGTCACCGACATCCTGTCCGACCTGCTGTTCACGACCTCGGAGGACGCCGAGGAGAACCTTCTCCGGGAAGGGGTGGACCGGGCGAAGATCCGTTTCGTCGGCAACGTGATGATCGACTCGCTGCTCACGCATCGCGAGGCGGCGCGGCGGTCGCAATCGGTGGAACAGTTCGGCCTGACGCCGAAGAAGTACGTGCTGGTGACGCTGCACCGCCCGTCCAACGTGGACGAAAGGGGGGCGCTGGAACCCCTGGTCCACGTTCTCGGCCGGCTGTCGCGGGAGCGCGCGGTGCTGTTTCCGATGCATCCGCGGACCCGGGCCCGGATCACCGAGTTCGGCCTCGAGGACGCGCTGGCCGCGTACCCGGGCCTCAGGCCGGCGGATCCGCTCGGTTACCTTGACTTCATGCGCCTCCTCGACGATTCTGAGCTCGTGTTGACCGACTCGGGCGGAATCCAGGAGGAAACGACGGTGCTCGGCGTGCCGTGCCTGACGCTCCGGCCGAACACGGAGCGGCCGATCACGATCACCCACGGCACGAACCGCCTCGTTGGTACCGAACCCGCCGACATCCTCGCGGCCGGCCTCGAGGCGCTGGCTTCCCCGCCGCCGGCGGGGAAGGTTCCGCCGCTCTGGGACGGCCATGCCGCGGAACGGATCGCCGCGATCCTCGCGGAGCGCGCTTCATGATCCGGCGCCGCCTGATCTTCCTTGCCCTGGTGCCGGCTCTCGCGATCTCCGCGGTCGCCGGGGCGCAGACGCCGAGTCCGGACGCCCTGCGCGAGATGCTCGGGCGCGGTACCGGCCCGGCCGCCGCTCCCTCGGCGCTTCCCGACGCCGTCCGCCGGGCGTTCGGCGATCCCTCCCCCTACGAAACCGGAGCCGCATACCAGGCGGCGCCGCTGGCCACGCTTCAGGACGGCCCGGTCGATCCGGAACGCTACCACCTGGGGCCGGGAGACGAACTGACCGTGTACTACCGCGGCAAGACCGCCGCCACGCAGCGCGTTTCCGTCAATCCGGAAGGGTCGATCTACCTGCCGGACGCCGGCGGCATGGACGTGGGCGGGCGCACGCTGGCCGCGGCCCGGACGATGATCCGCGACAGGGTCGCGCGCGTTCTCCGCGACGTGTCGGTGGACATCCATCTCACCCGCGTCCGCGCGTTCAAGGTGACCGTCGGCGGCGAGGTCGCGCGGCCGGGGGTGTACACGGCCGACGGCTCCACGCGCGTCTTCGAACTCATCCGGCTCGCCGGCGGGATCACCGATTCCGCGGCCGTCCGCGACATCCGCCTGCTCGGCGCCGACGGCGCCGTGGTCCGCTCGATCGACCTGCTGCCGTTGCTGCTCGGCGCCGCGGGGGCGGACCTGAACCCGAACGTCAGCGCCGGCCGGGCGCTCTTCGTGCCGCGCCGCGCCGCCGGCGTGACCGTGCTCGGGGCCGTCCAGTATCCCGGCACCTACGACCTGCGCCCCGGCAACGAAACGGCCGCCGCGCTGCTCGACCTGCTCAGGCCGGCGCCAGATGCCGTCGCCGACCGGATCGAGGTCGGCCGCTTTTCCGCGGACGGCCGGAGCGAGGTCATGACGCTCGACCGGAGCGCCCTGTCCGGAGAAACGGTGACCGACGGCATGGTGCTGTTCGTCCCGCGCCGCGGCGATTTCCTCGTGACGAAATTCGTGGAGATCGCGGGGGAGGTCGCCTTCCCCGGTCCGTATGCGATCACCGCGGAGCGGACGACGCTCCGCGATCTCGTGACGTCGGCCGGCGGCTTTTCCGCGGAGGCCGTCCCGGCCCGCGTCCGGCTCGTCCGCCCGGTGGCCGGCGACACGCTCGCCGCGCCGATCCGGCGGCTCGCGCCGTTCGGGTCCGTGCCGCTCACGATGACCGAGCGCGAAGTCCTCCGTTCCCGGGGCGTTTCCGGATACCGGGCCGTCCAGGTGAATCTCGAGAACGACGAAACCGGGCCCGCGCTCGAGCCGGGCGACCGGGTGTTCGTGCCGCGCAACGGAGGCTGGGTGGAAGTGACCGGCCGCGTGAAGTCCCCCGGTTTCTATCCGTACCGGGAAGGGTGGTCGGCCCGCGATTACGTGGCCGGCGCCGGCGGCTGGGCGGATCGCGCCGACAAGGGGCAGACGCGGGTCGGCGGCGGCCCCGGCGACAATTTCCGGACGGCACGGGACGCCGGCCCGCCGGAACCGGGCGACCAGGTCTGGGTTCCGGAAAAGACCCCGCGCAACACGCTGGAGATCGCGCGTGACGCGTTCCTCATCATCGCCCAGGTGGCCACGGTCATTCTCGTCGTCGACCAGGTGACCCGCAACTAGGAGGTTGACGCTCGTGGCGAAAACACGGGTTCTGCACATGCTCACGCGCCTCGCGCTCGGCGGGGCCCAGCGCAACACGCTGGACCTGGCCGTGCACCTTCCGGCCGACCGCTACGACGTGGAAGTCCTGGCCGGCCCGGACGTCGGCGCCGAGCAGGGCATCCAGGCCGAGTTCACCGACCGGGGGATCCCGGTGCACATCCTGCCCGGACTGCACCGCGAGGAGTCCACCGCCAGCGACCTCGCCGCGCTGTGGCGCGCGGTCGGATTCCTGCGCCGCGGCCGCTACGACATCCTGCACACGCACATGGCCAAGGCCGGCGTCATCGGGCGCATCGCCGCGGGTTTCGCCAAGGTGCCGGTCGTCGTGCACACGGTTCACGGCTGGCCGTGGCACAACTTCATCGACCGCAAGACGAAGGAACGCTACGTGGGTTACGAAAGGCGCGCGGCCGAACACACGGACCGGCTGATCGTCACCAGCGAGAAGGACCGCGGCAAGGGGCTCGCCCAGGGCGTGGCGCCGCCGGACAAGTTCACCCTGATCCGCAGCGGCATCGATTTCGACCGGTTCGACCCGGCCGCCATCGACAAGGCGGCCGCGCGGGCCGCGCTGGACCTGCCGGAAAAGGCGCCGATCATCGTCAGCGTCGGGGCGCTGACCGACCAGAAGAATCCCCTCGAGGCTCTCGAGGTCGTGGCGAAGACGAAGGTGTCCTTCCCGGAACTGCGCTATCTCCTCGTCGGCGACGGCCCGCTGCGCAACGACGTGCTGGCCCGCGCCGAGCAGCTCGGGCTGGACGGGCACTTCAGCTGGCTCGGCAATCGTTCGGACATCCCGACGATCCTCGCCGCCGCCGACGTCTTCCTGCTGACGTCGCGGTGGGAGGGACTGCCGCGCACGATGATCGAGGCCATGGCCATGGGGAAGGCGATCGTGGCCACCCAGGTCGACGGCGTTCTCGACGTCATCGAGGACAACGTGACCGGCTACGTCCGCGACCCCGGCGATGTCGACGAGCTCACGGCGATGTGCGTGCGGCTGTTCCGCGCCCCGAACCTGATCACGGACATGTACAAGGGAAACACGGCGTTCATCCGCCGCGCGGAATTCACCACCGCCGCCGCCGTCGCGTCCACCGACGCGCTGTACCGCGAGCTGCTGGCGGCGAAAGGGAAGGTCTGATGTCACGAACGGAAAGAAGTCTGTGGGGTTTCGGCCTGGCGGTTCTGGCTCTTCACGTGGCCGGCGCGTTCATGGCCGGCCCGAATGCCTGGGGATTCCATCACTATGCGTTCCTGCCGCAGGCGCTGCTCTGGGTTGCCGCGGGCGCGGCCCTCCTCTTCTGCCTGCCGCCGGTGGCGGGAGCCCTCGCGCCGGCGGTCCGGCGCCTCGAGTCGCCGGGCGCGGCGCGCGCGGCGGCGGCGGTCACGATCGTTCTCCTCGCGGTCGTCTACTTCCTCCTGCGCACCCGCTCCTTCCTCCTGTCCGACAGCATGCTCCTGATCCGCAGCGTCAACCAGGGATTCGTCAACTTTGCCGCCGACACGCTCGCCGCGGTCATCCAGCTGTGGTTCCACTACGGGCTCGCGCAGCTGTTCGGCGTGACCTCCTGGACCGCCTCGTTCCGGATCATCTCGATTGCCTGCGGCGTCATATGGCTGGCGGCCGCCTTCGCCACCGTCGGCCGCCTCGTCAAGGACGGCGGCGGGCGTTTCATCCTCGCCGGCCTGCTGGCCACGGCGGGCATCACGAAGCTGTTCTTCGGCTACGCCGAGACGGGGCCGCTCCTGGCCGCGGCGATCGGCGTGTACATCTGGTCCGCCGTCCGCCTGGTCCAGGACGGGAAGGGGATACTGGCGGCCACGCTGTCGTTCCTGGTCGTGGCGGCGATGCACGTCACCGGGCTCCTGCTGTTTCCCTCGTACCTGTTCCTGCTCGTTGCCTGGTCCGGCGGGGACATGAAGCGCCTCGGGCGCGCCCTGCCTCTGCTGCTGCTGCCGGTGGCCGCGTACATGCTGTTCTGGTTCAGCCAGGGAGGCACGCTGGAGCGGGTGTGGAACTCCTACCGCCCCTACTTCGCCGAGTTCATCCCGCTGGCCGGACCGCTCGACGCGAAGCAGCCGTTCACCCTGTTCTCCCTGCCGCGGCTCACCGAATTCCTCAACGAGCAGCTGTTCATCGGACCGTTCGCGCTCCTCGCGCTCGGCGTTCTCCTTCTGACCCGGTTCCGGGGCGATCCCGGGAGCGCGGCGCCGCGCCGGTTCTTCCTGTGGGCGCTCCTGCCGTTCCTGCTGCTGTCGATCGTCTTCAACCGGAAGCTGGGCGGCGCCCGCGACTGGGACCTCCTCGCCAACCTCGCGGTGCCCGCGCTGTACCTGGTCGGGATCGCGCTCCTCGAGGCCCGGAAGAAGCCGGTCCTGTCGGGCGCCGGGCTGGCGCTCGTCGCGGTGTCCGCGTTTCACCTGGTCGGGATCGTTCTCGTGGACGCGCGCCCGGTGTCCGCCATCCGGAACTTCATCGTCCTGGCCGAGCCGGAGGCGCCGGTGTCGCGGTTCGCGCGGTCCTACGCCCTGGAGGAAGTGGGGCAGCACTACGTGGATACGGGGAACGGCGACCTGGCGCTGCCGTTCTTCGAGGAGGCGGCCAACGTGGACCCGGGCAACATCCGGGCGGTGGGCACCCTCGGCACCATGTACATGGCGCTCGGCCGCGGCGACGAGGCGATGCCCCTCCTGCGGGAAGCGGTGCGCCAGCGGCCGGAACTCGCGATGACCCACTACAATCTCGCCGCGGCCCTGGCCGCCGCCGGGCAGTGGGAGGAAGCCGCCGCGGAGTTCCGGGAGGCGGTGAGGGGAAATCCCGACCTGCTGCCCGGGTGGACCGGCTGGGGGACCTCGGAGAACCAGCTGAACCGTCCGGCCGTGGCGGATTCCGTGGCCGGCGCGGGGCTCGCCCGCTTCCCGGGCGACCCGGACCTCCTGCTGATCCGCGGCGGGGCGCTCGAGCGCATGGGGCGCCGCGAGGAGGCGCTGACCGTCTACAACACGATTCTCGAGACATCGCCGGACAACGCGCAGGCCCTGTTCAACGCCTCGCGGATCGAGCTCGAGTCGGAGAAGTTCGAAGTGGCCGCGGGACATCTCGAAAGGCTGATCCACCTCACTCCGGGCGACGCGGAGGCGGTGGTCAACCTCGGCATCGCCTACGCCAGCCTGCAGCGGATGGACGAGGCGATCGAGGCGTTCAACAAGGCGATCACCATCGACCCGGTCCTGCCGCAGCCGTACATCAACCTGGCCACGATCCACCAGCAGAAGGGCGACCTCCACGCGGCCGCCGACGTTCTCGAGGCGTTCGCCCGCGCCGACTCCGCGTCGGCGCGAATCCTCAATCTCTCCCGCGTCATCGACCAGTTCCGCGCCACCGGGTCGCGGCAGGGCGCTCCTTGACCGGTCCGCCGACGCGCCACTAACATCACCGGCGACCTTCACCGGAGAAAAACCAGAGAT
Organism: uncultured bacterium; assembly: GCA_964596775.1. Classification (GTDB taxonomy): domain Bacteria; phylum Eisenbacteria; class RBG-16-71-46; order JABDJR01; family JAWXBZ01; genus CAZQVN01. The sequence continues at coordinate 5,819 of CAZQVN010000051.1, read as the reverse complement.
GTCCGCAACGCTGTCCGACATTCGCCAGAAGACGCTCCCCAGCGGGCTCCGCATCGTCGTCCGCGAGGATCACGCGGCGCCGGTGGCCGCGCTCAACTTCTGGGTGCGCGTGGGATCGAACAACGAAGAGGGCGACGTCATGGGGTGGTCGCACGGCATCGAGCACATGATGTTCAAGGGCACCCCGCGCCGCCCGCCCGGGGCGATCGCCCGCGAGATCCTGAACGCCGGGGGCGAGGTCAACGCCGGCACCGGCTACGAGACGACGAACTACTACATCGTGGTTCCCTCCAACCAGGTGCACGTCGCGCTCGACATCCACGCCGACGTCATCATGAACTCCACGTTCGATCCGGGCGAGCTCGAGAACGAGCGCCAGGTGCTGATCCAGGAAAACCGGATGTACCGCGACCGTCCGTCCGGCTACGGGATCACCTGGGAGGAACTGTTCCGCCTCGGTTTCACGACGCACCGCTACCGGAACCCGATCGGCGGGCCGGACGGCAATCTCCGCGAGACGTCGCGCGAGTCGATCCTCGGCTACCGCGACCGCTACTACCGCGCGTCGAACATCGTCTACGTGGTCGTCGGCGACGTGAACGCCGACGAGATCTTCGCCATGGTCGAGAAGGCGTTCGCGGGATTCGACGGCGGTCCCGTGTCGCTCGACCTGTCGCCGCCCGAGCCCGCCCAGACGCAGTTCCGGTTCAAGGAGTTCGGCGGGGCGGTCAACCGGGTCTACGGCAAGATGGGGTTCCACGTTCCGGGCGAACTCGCCCCGGACAACGACGTGCTGCACGTGCTCGCCCACATTCTCGGAGTGGGGCGCTCCAGCCGGCTCTACCGCGAACTCCGCGAGCGCCGGTCGCTCGTGTCCTCGATCAGCGTGATGAACGTCACCGGGTTCGATCCGGGCTACCTGGTCGTCGACTTCACGGCCCAGCCGGACCGGACCGTCGAGGCCCTCGAGGCGATCTTCACCGAGCTCGGGCGGTTCCGGCGCGATCCGGTGACGCCCGCCGAGCTCGAGCGCACGAAGACGATGGTCCGCAGCGATTTCGTGTTCGGTCTCGAGACGATGGAGGAACAGGCGTCGATTCTCGGCCACTACGCCACGCTCGGCGATGTCGGCCTGGCCGGCTCGTATCCCGACCGGGTGGCGGCGATCACCGCGGAGCAGGTCCTCGGCGCGGCCCGGCGGTATCTCGGCGTCGACCGCGCGAGCCTCGTCCTTCATGTGCCCGAGGGATCGACCGTCATCGCCGACCCCGCCGATCTCGAGCGACGCCTCGAGGCCGCCATGGGGCCGGAAGGGGCAGCGTGAGCCGATTCTCGGTGCGCCGGACCCGGCTGGACAACGGGATCACCGTCCTGCACGAGCGCCAGCCTTCGCTGCCCATCGTGGCGGTGGCCGTGTATGTACGCTGCGGCAGCGGCGAGGAAACGCCGGAAACGAGCGGCATCACGAACCTGATGCAGACGATGCTGATGAAGGGCGCCGGCGGCCGCGACGCGGGGGACCTGGCGACCCTCCTCGAGGGGATGGGGGCGCACGTCAGCCCGTTCGGCGGCCGCGACGAATCCGGCCTGTCCCTGTCCGTTCTCAAGGACAAGCTGCCCGAGGCGATGCCCGTCTTCCGCGACATCGTCTTCCGGCCCGACTTTCCCGGGGAACCGCTGGAGCGGGAAAAAACGAAGCTGCTCGGGGACATCGCGGCGCTGGCCGACCAGTCCCTCCAGTTCACGATGCTCAAGTTCACCGAGTGCCTGTTCGAAGGTCACGCCTACGGCATGCCGATGATCGGCAGCCCGGCGTCGGTGCCGACTCTCGGCGCCGCGGACCTGTCGGCATGGCACGCCGGCCACTACCGGCCGGAGCGGATGGTCGTGTCGGTCGTCGGCGACATTGAAGAGGCGGAGGCGCTGGACATGGTCCGCGCCCATTTCGGCTTCGCCGAGCCGGGTGCGCCGCTTCCCGAAGTCCCGCCGTTTTCCCGTCCCCCCGAGTCGCGCCGCGTCAACCTGGCCAAGGACGTCTCCGAGGCGGTGCTCATCATGGGGTGGCCCGGCGCCGCGCGCGGGAGCGAGGATCGCTACGCGGTCGACGTCCTGATGTCGGTCCTGTCCGGAATGGGCAACCGGCTGTTCACCGAGCTGCGCGACCGCCTCCATCTCTGCTACTCGACCGGTATGTTCAGCCGTTCGATGCGGGCCGGCGGCATGGTGGCCGCCTACATCGGCACCGACCCGGCCAGCCTCGACCAGGCCCACGAGGGGATGCGCCGCGAACTCCTGAGGGCCCGCGAGACGGAGCCGACGCCCGAGGAAATGGAGCGGGCGCGCAACACGATCGCCGGGGGATACGTGATCGACCTGCAGCGGCGGGGGGCGCGGGCTTCGCTGTTCGCGCAGGAGGAGGCGTCCGGCCTCGGGTTCGAGGAGGCGCTCGTCTACCTGGACCATGTCCGCGCCGTCACGCCCCGCCAGGTGCGTGACGCGGCCGCGCGCTACTTCGACCTCGACCGCTACATCCTGGCCGAACTCAAGCCCGACCCGGCCTGAGCATGCCCGATCCGAGAACGCTTCCCGCCACGGCCTATCTCCTGGTCGGGGCTCTCGCCATCCTGCTCGGCGCCGTCATCCTCCGCGAGAACGCGCGGGAGCGCATCCACCGGGTGACGGCCGTGATGCTGATCCTCGTCGGTTTCAAGGCGGCCTACGAGGGGATCCTCTTCTCGAACCCGGCCGTCGGCGCGGCGATACCGCGGTACGTGTTCCTGAACTCCGTCGGTTTTCTCTGGGAGTTCTTCTTCCCGACGCTGCTGCTGTTCGCCTCGATCTTCCCCGCCGAGCACCCGTATCTCCGGCGGATCCGCTTCTCGGTGCCGCTGCTCTACCTGCCGCACTCGTTCCACTTCCTGCTGCTGGTGTTCCTCAGCGTCTTCGGCGACCGCTCGTTCACGCTCCCGGAGACGGCCGTGCGGATCGACGCGCTCCGGGTGATCGTCCGCCTCGGCATCACCGCGCTGAACCTGCTCGTCTCGATCCAGCTGTCCCTCTTTTCCCTGGTGAACATCGGCTACGTGGCCGCGGCGGTGCTTCTGCTCCTCGCCTCCTTCCGCGCGTCCTCGAACCAGCGCCTGCGCGGCCAGCTGCGGATCATCACCTGGGGGCTCGGAACCTGCGTCGGCCTGTACACGCTGGCCGAACCCGTGCCGACGCTGCTCGGGACCCAGCTGTCCGGCGCCGTGCGCCAGGCGCTCGTCGTCGGCGCGCTGACGCTCGGGGCCGGCTCGATCGCCTACTCGATCGTCCGCTACCGCTTTCTCGACACCCAGCTCCTCGCCCGGCGCTCGATCCTCTACGCGGCGGTCACCGCCGTGCTCGTCGGCATCTACCTGACGATCATCCGGCAGCTCCAGCAGTTCCTGGCCGGCGTGTTCGGGGTCGGCGTGTCCGTCGTCGAACCCGTCTTCCTCGTCCTCGCGCTGATCCTGTTCCAGCCCGTCCTGATGAGCCTCGAGGAGATGATCGACCGCTTCTTCCTGCGCGACCGCCACGACCACCGGAACATCCTGCGGAACCTTTCGCGGGACATCATCACGATCCTCGACCGCGGCGAACTGACCGGCCGGATCGTGACGACGCTCAGCGAGGGGTTCCTCGTGCGCAACGCCACGTTCATCGACTTCAACGCCGAGCCCGGGCGCCGGGTGTCCGGGGCGCACCTGACGGAGGCGGACAGCGCGCTGTTCGAGGCCGCCGGCGACGCGTTCCGCGGGCTTCCGCTGGATCGCGAGTTCCTCCATCGCGACCAGCTGGGCGGCGCGGCGCTCCCCTGGGGGTCCCCGGTCCTCGAGCCGCTGGAGCGCCTGCAGCTCGAGTACCTGCTGCCGATCCGCCACGGGACGGAGCTGAACGGGGTGCTGCTGCTCGGCCGCAAGGAAAGCGGCGTGTCCTACACCGGCGAGGAGGTCTCGCTGCTCGTCACGCTCGCCAACCAGATGGGCGTGGCGCTGCAGAACGCGAGCCTCTACCGCGAGTCGCTGGAAAAGGCGGTCCTCGAGGAGGAGCTGTCGCTGGCCCGGAAGATCCAGCAGCGGCTCCTGCCGGCCACCGCTCCCGTCGTACCGCCGTTCCTGATTTCCGCCCGCAACGTGCCGAGCAAGCAGGTCGGCGGCGACTTCTACGACCTCGTGGACCTCAAGGACGGCCGCGTCCTGTTCGCGATCGCCGACGTGGCCGGAAAGGGGGTGCCGGCGGCGCTCCTCACCTCGATGCTCCAGTCTTCGCTCCGCACGCAGATCGTTTCGGACGCGGGCCCGGCGGCGATCCTCCGGAACCTGAACGCGCTGACCTACCAGTTCACGGCGGCGGACCAGTTCGCCACGTTCTTCCTCGGCGTTCTCGACGGGACGAGGAATCAGCTCGTCTACGCGAACGCCGGTCACAACTATCCGTTTCTCCTCCGGAAGGGGGGGGAGCTGCTGCACCTCGAGGAGGGGGGGCTGCTCCTCGGGGCGTTCCCCGGGGCGGAATGGCCGGAAAACCGGCTGGACCTCGTTGCGGGCGACCTCCTGGTGATGTATACCGACGGCGTCACTGAGGCGCGGCCGCCGCATCTCGAGGAGGAGTACGGCGAGCGGCGCTTCCAGGAACACCTGTGCGCCCGGGCCGGCGACGCGCCCGGCGACATCACCGATTCGATCCTGGCGGACGTGACCGCCTACGCCGGGCAGGACCAGGCGGACGACATCACGCTGATCGTGGTCCGGGTGGGGGACGCATGAGGCGCCGGACCGCGGACGGCAGGGGAGAGGGATGACGCATCATCACGACCACGCGGCGGGACAGCACTGTTCCGCCGAGGACAACCCGCCTCCGGGCTGCCCCTACGCCGAGCTGCCGCGGATACGTCCGGACGCGCTCCGAATCGTCCTGTTCCTCGCCGTGTTCGCCGGCTCGGCGCTCCTGTCGGCGGGGGTGTTCGACGCGGCCGGCCTGGCCGGATACGCGGCGGTCAGCGGGGTCGCGGGTCTCTCGGTCACGCTGCTTCTCTGGAAGTGGATCGACCGCCGGCCGCTCGACGCTCTCGGACTGACCGCCCACCGCGGCGTTCCCGGAGAGCTGCTGCGCGGCGCGCTCGGCGCGCTGTGGCTGGTGTCGCTGGCCTCGCTGCCGGCGCTCGTCTACCACGGAAGCGATCTCGCGTTCTTCCCCGCCGGTGCGGGCGCCGCGTTCCGGAATCTCGCGGTGTACGGCGCGGCGCTGTTCCTGCTCGGGTTGAACGAGGAAGCGGCGTTCCGCGGCTATGTCCTGCGGAACCTGCTGCTCATGGCCCGGCCGTGGATCGTCGTGCTCGCGGGGTCGCTGGTGTTCGCGGCGTTCCACGCGACGAATCCGAACATCACGCCGATCGGCGCGCTCAACATTTTCCTGGCCGGGGCGTTCCTGTCGCTCACCGTCTTCCTCTGGGGGTCGCTCTGGTACGCGGTGGCGTTCCACTGGGTCTGGAACCTGTTCCAGGGGGTCGTCCTGTCGCTGCCGGTGTCGGGCCTCGAACTCGGCGGCTTCATCGCGATCCCCGCCGGCGGTCCGGCCTGGCTCACCGGCGGATCGTTCGGCCCGGAAGGATCGGTCGTCACGTCCGTCCTGCTCTGCGCCGCGTCGTTCCAGGTGATGCGGGCCGCGCGGATCGACTGGAACAAGGGGCCGGAACCCCCCGCCTGCGCCAGGGGGGAAGCCTGCCCGGCGCTTCCGGAGGAGATCAGGGACGCCGCCGCGCGGTGGAAGGAATCGGCCCCTTCATCGTGATGAGG
>CAZQVN010000050.1:3255-26582 GCA_964596775.1 uncultured bacterium | reverse complement strand
TGTTCAAGACCGTGCGTGTGGTGTCCACGATCGATTATTTCCTGAAGCAGTAGTTTCCCTCCCGCCCCGAGAACTCGGAAGGCGCGGGCCCCTGCGGCCCTTCAGAGCGTGTGGCGCACCGCCTTCCAGAGCAGCCAGATGATCACGAGAACGAGTACCGCCGAAGCCATGGGCATCCACGTTCCGAAGTGGCGCCGCCGGCGCCGGGCCAGCGGGGCATGGGCCAGCGTCAGCAGGTTGAGGTCGCGCCCGGCTTCGTAGAGGCCGGCCAGGAAGTCCCGCGCCGTTTGCGGGCGATCTTCGGGCCGGCGGGACAGGGAGGCCAGGATCGCCCTGTCCAGGCTGGCCGGGGTGCCGGGTCGAAGCACCGAGGGTGTTTCCGGATGGTCCTCGAGGATGGAGCGCCGGATCTCCGCGGAGTTTTCGCCGTTGAACGGCAGGCGCCCGGTGACGAGCTGGTAGAGGATCACCCCGAGCGCGTAGATGTCGCTCCGGGCGTCGGGAGCTTCTCCGGACAGCTGCTCGGGGCTCAGGTAGGGGCGTCGCTCCTTCGATGCGGCCATGATGCGGCGCTCGGCGTCGGACGGGTGCGGGTGCATCCCGAATCCCGAAATCCGCACCACCGAGGACCCCGCGTGCAGGTTCGAGGGTTTCAGGTGCCGGTGCAGGAGGTTGTTGTCGTGGGCTTCATGCAGCGCTTCGGTCGCCTCGGCGATCACCCGGACGGCCCAGGTCAGGGGAACGGGCCCCTGTCGCATCCGGCTCTCCACGCTGTCGCCGTCGGCGATCTGCATCACGACATAGCGGAACGAATCGGCGGTGCCTCGTTCGTAGATCCGCGGCACGCCCGGGTGATCCACGAGTTCCACGATCCCCAGTTCCTCGTTCAGCCGCTCCGCGAAGTCGGGGGAGCGGTCGCCGTCGGAGTAGAGGACCTTGATCGCCACGAGACGATGCCGTTTCAGGTCTTCCGCCCGGTAGACCGACCCGCTGCTGCCCGAACCGAGGAACTCGAGAATGCGGTATCTGGAGATGGTTTGACCGATCATCGCCGTGCTCCGGGTTCGACGGGCCTGCCGCCGGGAAAATTTCGGGAATGTCACCGAACGGGCTTAAAAGACGTTAATATATCAGGCTATGCCCAACATGCCATTCCCGCTTCCCGCAAGGAGCGCCTCATGACCGGCTGGCAGGTCGCCCTGGCTTCCTGGGCCGGTCTCGCCCTGCTGAGATTCGCGTTCTTCGCCTCGAAATCACTGTACCTGGTTCGGGTCCGGTCGGCCGTGCTGGATTATCACGAGGCCGTCCGGGAGCGCCGGCGTTCCCGGCACGAAAACTGGCTGCGCAAGCAGCGCCGGACGGTCCAGTCGCTGCTCTACGAGTCGGGGCAGTACGAGGACGGTCCGTCCCCGAGCGACGGCGGCCGGGCCACGAAACTGAATCTCTACGCGCTGGAAAGCCTGGAGCACTGGCTTTCCGAGCACCCGAAAGGGATGGCCCGCACCCGGGAAGCCCTGTCCAAGGCGATCCGCCTCTACCTGATCCGCGGCGTCCGGGGACTGAACCCGCTGTACTGGTTCGGCTGGCTGTTCTTCTTCCCGAGCAAGGTGGCGGACCGGATCGGCGTGGCCGGCAGTCCGGAGTGGGGCGACTCGCTGCGCCTCCTCTACTGGACCCTCCTGGCGGGGGGCGCCGTGGTGTTCCTCATCTTCTTCCTTCGCTAGAAGGGCTGTCGCCGCCCGGACGGTGGCGATGTCAGCGCACGCCGGAACAATTATCGAATCTGGCCGACATTCGTCATGGAGCATGAAGCCCAATCCTTACGATCATGTCCGGAAAGGAGGCACTTCATGACGGCCCGGAAACATGTCGTTCTGGACGGAAACGAAGCCACCGTATCCGTGGCGCACCGTCTCAGCGAAGTCATGGCGATCTATCCGATTACGCCCTCGTCGACCATGGGGGAACTGGCGGACGAATGGTCGGCCCGGGGGCGGAAGAACATCTGGGGATGCACTCCCGGCGTCCACGAGATGCAGTCGGAAGGGGGAGCCGCCGGCGCGGTACACGGCGCCCTTCAGGCGGGAGCGCTGGCCACGACGTTCACGGCGTCGCAGGGGCTCCTGCTGATGATTCCCAACCTGTACAAGATCGCCGGGGAACTGACGGCATTCTGCATGCATGTTTCGGCGCGGACCGTGGCCACGCACGCCCTGTCCATCTTCGGCGATCACTCCGACGTGATGGCCTGCCGGCAGACCGGATTCGCGATGCTGTCCTCCGCGGATGCCCAGGAAGCGCACGACTCGGCGATGATCGCCCACGCCGCGACGCTCGAGGCCCGCGTGCCGTTTCTCCACTTCTTCGACGGCTTCCGGACCAGCCATGAACTGACCAGGGTCGAGGTCCTGACCGACGAGGACCTGAGGACGATGATCGACGAGGACCTCGTGGCCGCCCACAAGGCCCGGGCGTTGACCCCGGACCGGCCGGTCCTCCGCGGATCCGCCCAGAACCCGGACGTCTTCTTCCAGGCCCGCGAAGCCGCGAACGGCTTCTACGACGCCTGCCCGGGCATCGTCCGCGACACGATGGAACGCTTTCATGCCCTCACCGGCCGGCGCTACCGGCTGTTCGACTACCACGGACATCCGGAGGCGGAGCGCGTCATCGTCGTGATGGGGTCCGGCGCCCTCACGGCGAAGGAAACGGCCGCATGGATGGCTGCCCGCGGCGAGCGGGTCGGAGTGGTCCAGGTCCGCCTGTACCGCCCGTTTTCCGCAAGGGACTTCGCCGAGGCTCTCCCGGAGACGGTGCGTTCCATCGCCGTCCTCGACCGGACGAAGGAGCCCGGTGCCCCGGGGGAACCGCTGTTCCTCGATGTCGTGGCCGCGCTCCACGAGGCGGAGGAAGAAGGGTGGACGGCGTTCCGGAAGTCTCCGCGGATCGTCGGCGGTCGCTACGGGCTTTCTTCGAAGGAGTTCACGCCGGTCATGGTCAAGGCGGTGTTCGACGAGCTGGAGCAGCCGAAGCCGCGGCGGCGGTTCACGGTGGGCATCATGGACGACGTGACGCATCTCTCGCTTCGGTTCGACGACGACTTCGAGATCATGCCCGACGCCGTCGTCCGCGCGATCTTCTACGGCCTCGGATCGGACGGCACGGTCGGCGCGAACAAGAACTCGATCAAGATCATCGGCGAGGAAACCGACCTCTCGGCGCAGGGCTATTTCGTATACGACTCCAAGAAGGCCGGGGCGGTCACGGTGTCCCATCTCCGGTTCGGTCCCGACCCGATCCACGCCCCCTACCTGATCCGCCGGGCCGGCTTCGTGGCCTGCCACCAGTACCCGTTCCTTGACCGCTACGACGTCCTGGAATTCGCGGCCCCCGGCGGCACGTTCCTGCTCAACGCGCCGTACGGTCCGGACGAGGTCTGGGACCGCCTTCCCCGGGAAGTGCAGGAGAGGATCATCGAGCTGAAGCTCCGCTTCTACACGATCGACGCCTACTCGGTGGCCGGCGAAGCGGAGATGGGGAGGCGCATCAACACGATCATGCAGACCTGCTTCTTCGCCATCTCCGGCGTTCTCCCGCGGGACGCGGCGATCGCGCAGATCAAGAAAGCCATCGACAAGACCTACGGCAAGCGCGGAGAAGCCGTGGTCCGCAAGAACTACGCGGCGGTCGACACCGCGCTGGCCGGCCTGCACGAGGTGAAGGTTCCGCAAACCGTCACGTCGAAGCGGCGCCGGCCCCCGCTCATCGCCGAGGAGGCCCCGGATTTCGTGAAGCGGGTCAACGGCGTGATGCTCGCCGGCAAGGGGGATCTCCTGCCGGTCAGCGCGTTCCCGCCGGACGGCACCTGGCCGCTGTCCACGGCCCGCTGGGAGAAGCGGGCGATCGCGATCGACATCCCGGTCTGGGACGAGTCGATCTGCATCCAGTGCAACAAGTGCGCGATGGTCTGTCCGCACGCCGCTATCCGGGCCAAGATCTACGCGCCGGAACACCTCGAGGGCGCTCCGGAAACGTTCAAGGCGCACGATTTCCGCTCCGCGGACCACCCCGGCCTCCGGTACACGATCCAGGTGGCTCCCGAGGACTGCACGGGATGCACGCTCTGCGTGATGGTCTGCCCGGCGAAGGACAAGGGGAATCCCCGTCACAAGGCCATCGACATGGCTCCGATGGAACCGATCCGCGCCGCCGAGAAGGACAACTACGGCTTCTTCCTCGACCTTCCGGAATTCGACCGGACGAACCTGAAGCTCGACGTGAAGGGATCGCAGTTTCTCGAGCCGTTGTTCGAGTACTCGGGCGCCTGCGCCGGCTGCGGCGAAACCCCGTACGTGAAGCTGATGACCCAGCTCTTCGGAGACCGGTCACTGGTGGCCAACGCCACCGGCTGCTCCTCGATCTACGGAGGCAACCTGCCGACCACGCCGTTCTGCACGAACGACGACGGCCGCGGCCCGGCCTGGAGCAACTCGCTGTTCGAGGACAACGCGGAATTCGGTTTCGGGTTCCGGCTGGCCGTGGACGCCGTTCGCGCGCAGGCGGAGGACCTGGTGCGGAGTCATTCCTCGCGGATCGGGGATGCGCTCACCGCGGAGCTTCTGGAGAGGGTTCCCGGTGACGAGGCGTCGATCGCGGCACGGCGCCGGCAGGTGGAGGCGCTCCGCGGAAGGATTGCGGGGCTGGATACCGCCGAGGCCGCCCGCCTGAACCGGATCGCCGACTATCTCGTGCCGAAGAGCGTGTGGATCGTCGGCGGGGACGGCTGGGCCTACGACATCGGTTTCGGCGGTCTCGACCACGTTCTGGCGTCGGGCAAGAACGTGAACATTCTCGTCATGGACACCGAGGTGTATTCGAACACCGGAGGTCAGCAGTCCAAGGCCACGCCGCTCGGCGCCGCGGCGCGCTTCGCGGTGTCCGGAAAGGACACCCCGAAAAAGGACCTGGCCCTGATGGCGCTGTCCTACGGCAACGTGTACGTGGCCCGGGTGGCGTTCGGAGCGAAGGACGCCCAGACCGTCAAGGCGTTCCAGGAAGCGGATTCGTTCGACGGTCCTTCCCTGATCCTGGCCTACAGCCACTGCATCGCCCACGGCTACGACATGGCCTACGGCGCCGAGCAGCAGAAGCTGGCCGTGGACTCCGGTTACTGGCCGCTCTACCGTTACGACCCCCGCAACATCGCGCTCGGCCGGTCGCCGCTTCACCTCGACTCGGGGGAACCCCGGATCGATCTTGGCAGGTTCGCCCGCAACGAGACGCGGTTCCTGATGGTGGAGCATCAGGATCCCGCGCGGTTCAAGGAGTTGCTGGCCCGGGCCCGCGGTCAGGCCGTGAGCCGGTTTTCCGTCTACGAAAAGCTGGCCGAGCTTCTCAAGCCCGTCGTGAACGGCGCGGCCGACTCGCCGGGAACCCCGGGGGCGCCCCCGGTGAAAGACCGGGTGAACCGATGAACCTGACGACGCGGTACATGGGAATGACCTTGAAACACCCGCTGATGGCCGGCGCCTCGCCGCTGGTCGACGATCTCGGCATGGTGCGCCGCCTCGAGGACTGCGGCGCGTCGGCCATCGTCATGCATTCGCTGTTCGAGGAGCAGATCGAACGGGAGCGACGGGCACCGCTTCATCACATGGAAGCTTTCGAGGAGTCGTTCGCCGAGGCACGCTCGTTCCTGCCGCCGCCGCCGGATTTTGCGCTCGGTCCGGATCAGTACCTGGAGAGGATCCGCAGGATCAGGGACACGGTGGAGATCCCCGTGATCGGGTCGCTGAACGGCACGACCGCCTCCGGATGGCTGGAGTACGCGCGCCTGATCGAGCAGGCGGGCGCGGATGGGCTCGAGTTGAACGTGTACCACGTGGCCACCGATCCGGATGAATCGAGCCTGGCCGTGGAGCGGCGGCTGTTCGACATGCTCCGCTCGGTGCGGGCGCAGGTGAAGATCCCGATCGCGGTCAAGCTCTCCCCGTTCTATTCCTCGATGGCGCACGTGGCCCGGCACCTCGAGGAACTGGGGGCGGACGGCCTCGTCCTGTTCAACCGCTTCTACCAGCCGGACATCGATGTGGAGGCCCTCGAGGTGGTTTCGAGCCTCAGGCTCTCGAGTTCCGCGGAGCTGCTCCTGCGATTGAGATGGCTGGCCATCCTGTCCGGCCGGCTCGAGCTGTCCCTGGCGGTCACCGGGGGCGTGCACACCGGGCTCGACGTCATCAAGTCGATCATGGCCGGCGCCGATGCCGTCCAGGTCGTTGCGGCGCTCCTGGAACACGGTCCGGAGCGCATCGCCGACCTCGTCATGGACCTCGACACCTGGCTGGAGGAACATCAGTATGAGTCCGTGGCCCAGCTCAGGGGGTCCATGAACCTCGCCCGCTGCCCGGATCCCGCGGCGTTCGAGCGGGCGAACTACATGCGCGTGCTGCAGGTCTGGAGGGAGTAGCGGGACGGGTTCGGACGCCGGTCCGATCGCCGTCCCCGCGGAGCCCGCTCAGACGCTGATCAGTTCCTCGTCCCCGCGCCGCCCGCTGGACAGGGCCAGGGCGCACCGGATGAGAGCGAGGTGGCTGTAGGCCTGGGGAAAGTTGCCGAGCTGGCGCTTCGTGGAAAAGTCGAAGTCCTCGCCGTACAGCCCGTGCCGGTTGGCGAGGGTGAGCAGTTCGTCGAAGCGCCTTTCCGCCTCGGCGTGACGCCCGATCGAGCAGAGCGCGAGAACGAGCCAGAACGAACAGACCCCGAACGCGCTCTGCGGCGTGCCGAAATCGTCCTCGTTGCGGTAACGATAGAGCAGCCCATTGTGGGCCAGGTGCTCGATGGTGCGGTCGACCGTGGCGATGAAGCGCGGATCGTGCGCGTCGATGAATCCGTACTCGGCGAGCAGCAGGTTCGACGCGTCCAGGTCGGTTCCTTCGTACACCTGGACAAAGCTGCCCACCTTGTCGTTCCACCCTTTCGCGCAGATCTCCTCGTGCATTTCGCGCAGCAGCGCCTCGTGTTCGTCGGCCCAGTCCTTCCTTCCCAGCATGCGTCCGATCCGGATGCCCCGGTCGATCGCAACCCAGCAGAGAACCTTCGAGAAAACGAACTGGCGGGTCTCGCCGCGGATCTCCCAGATGCCGCGGTCCGGCTGCCGCCAGGTGCGTTCCACGGTGCGCACGACCGACCTCACCCGTGTCCATACCCGGTCCAGGCTCTCGGGCGTGCGGTGCCGCGCTTCCAGGTCCTGAAGTATCACGTCGAGCAGAACCCCGTAAATGTCGTGCTGCGCCTGGTGGTAGGCCGCGTTGCCGACGCGCACCGGCCGGGAGTCCAGGTAGCCGGACAGGTGGTCCAGCGTTTCCTCGGGGAGCTGCTTTTCCCCGCGGATGCCGTAGAGGATCTGCAGGGAATCGTCCTTCGTCGGCACGGTGTGGAGCATCCAGTCGATGAACTGGTGCGCCATCTCGGGGTGGCCGATGCTGCGCAGCACCGACACCGTCATGGAGGCATCGCGGATCCAGCAGAAACGGTAGTCCCAGTTGCGGGTTTCCCCGATCGTCTCGGGAAGCGAGGTGGTGCCCGCCGCCACGATCGCCCCCGTCGGGTCGAACTGCAGCATCTTCAGCGTGAGAGCGCTGCGCATCGTCCACTCGCGGTAGTGATCGGGCAGGATCGTGCGCGCCGACCACAGCAGCCAGTACGTGCGTGTCCGCTCCAGCATCAGGCGCACCAGGTCCGGGTCGACCGTCTGCACCTTGTCGTGGTAGCTGAGCAGCAGGAAGCGCTCCCCTTTCAGTTCCAGCTCGGCGCCGTCCAGCACCGCGCCGTGATCGAGATCGGTGTACAGGTACACCGATTCGTACACTTCGTGGCCGTCCGCCGTGGTGCCCCGCGTGGTGCTCTTGATCCGCCCGTGAACCGGCCCGGTTTCCGTCTTGAAGCGCCCGTACTCCAGTCTCGGGTCGTAGCGCACCCTCAGCCGCGGAGTTCCCCGCAGCGGCTCCAGCACCCGGACGATGTCCGACGTTGCCTCCCGGCCGGCGCGCCGGTCGCTCGCGTAGCGGGGCAGGAAGTCGATCACGCGAAACGCTCCATCTTTCCCCTCGAAACGGGTGATCAGGAGGTTCGTGTTGCGCTCGTAGTCCTGCCCGACCGCGCGGCCGTCGACCATCTCGATTCCGAACGACCCGCCACGATCGCTATCCAGAAGCGAGGCGAACACGGTGCCGGAATCGAAGTCGGGCAGGCAACAGAAGACGATCGTGCCGTCGGGTTCGACGAGTGCGCAGGTCCGGCCGTTGCCGATCACGCCGAAGTGGTAGTTGTCGCTCTGTGGATTCATCCGTGGCCCCCCTGGTCGAGTGCTTCGAGCAGTCGTCGCAACCCGCCGATGTCGGTGCGGTGCCGGGCGCGGGTCGAGCCGGGCCCGATCTTGATCGTGTGATACTCGGCCTGAGGCTCGAGGGCGAACATCGTTTCGTCGGTCTGGTCGTCCCCGGCCACCAGCGCCACGTCCGGGCGCCAGCGGTGCAGGAGCTGCTCGACCGCGTGCCCCTTGCTGACCAGCACGCTGGATACCTCGATGATCCTGTTCCCGTGATGAACCGAAACGGGCAGATTGGCCGCGAGCTCGGTCAGTTCGGACAGCAGCCCGTGGGCCCGCCAGGGACCGAACTCCGGGTCCGCCCGGCGGTAGTGCCAGACCAGGGAGACCCTCTTCTCCTCGATGTGCGAGCCCGGAGTGAGCGGGACGGCCGCTTCGAGCTGTTCGCGGATCGCTTCCTTCCAGCCCGTCTCGATTTCACCATGGATCAGCGACCACTCCTGGGAACCCCCCGGCCGCCACGCGTAACCGTGCTCGGCGACGAGCGTGGCCCCGCTGGCGCCCAGGTGCCTCTGAAGGAAGGAGCGGGGTCGACCGCTGACGACCGCGAGTTCCAGGCGCGGAATGCCGGCCAGCCGGGTCAGCAGGGGAACGAGGTCTTCGTCGGGGATCGCATCGTGAGGCTGGTCCGTGAAGGCACGGAGCGTTCCGTCGTAATCGAGAACGACGGCGACCCGCCGCCCCTCCCTGAGCGCCGCGGACAGGTGATTGGCGAGCGGCAGGACATCCGTCAGCTGAACCCCGGTTTCCACCGCGGGGCCCCGGTCGAGCTCATCGATGCAGCGCCGGGCCCAGGTCCCGGCGTCGTTGGCCGCAAGGCGCGGGCCCATCGCTTCGATCCTTTCCCGCCGCTCCGTTTCGCTCATGGCCAGCGCCTGGGCGATCGCACCGGCCACGTCGGCTTCGTCGTACGGGTTGACGAGCAGGGCCTGCGACAGCTCCTGGGCGGCGCCGGCGAACTCGCTGAGCACGAGGGCCCCGGCGGGCCGGCCGGGCGCCCGCAGCTGGCAGCCGACGTACTCCTTGGCCACCAGGTTCATGCCGTCGATCAGCGGCGTCACGAGACAGACGTCGGCCAGCGCGTAGAGGGCCGCCAGTTCGACCTGGCCCAGGCTGCGGTGCAGAAACTGCACCGGGGAGTGGCCGACGGTGCCGAATTCGCCGTTGATGGCGCCGACCTGGCGCTGCACCTCCTCGGTGAGCGTGTCGTACTCCTCGACACCCTGTCGCGACGGCACCGCGATGATGACGAATGCGACCTCGTTCCGAATGTCGGGCCGCGTGGCCAGGAACCGGCGGATCGCCGCGAGTTTCTGGGGGACCCCCTTGGTGTAGTCGAGGCGCTCCACGCTGAGGATCAGCTTGCGGCCTCCCAGGATCTCCGCGTGCGATGCGTGAAGCCGCTGAAACTCCGGATCGTCCATGGCCCGGGAAAAGCCGGGATGATCGTGACCGATCGGGTGGACCCGCAGTCGCACCGAGCGCCCCTCGTGCCACAGCGCATCGATCTCGGACTCGATGCCGAGCACGCGCAGGAGAGCCGACCGAAAGTGCCGCAGGTAGTTGTACGTGTGGAAGCCGACGATGTCGGCGCCGAGCAGCCCCGTCAACAATTCGACCCGCCGGGGCAGGATGCGCAGGACATCGCTGCTCGGGAAGGGCGTGTGCAGGAAGAACCCGAGTTTGAGCCGGCGCCCGGAAGCCCGCAGCATCGCCGGAAGCGCAAACAGATGGTAGTCGTGGATCCAGACGATGTCACCGTCCTCGGCCACGGCGAGGATCTCCTCGGCAAACGTGCGGTTGACCGCGAGGTAGCGCTCGGCCCACTCATCGTTGAACCGGGCGCGGTCGGGCAGGTAGTGCAGCAGCGGCCAGAGCGTCGCGTTGGAAAAGCCCTCGTAGAAACCGGCCAGGTCGTCGCGGGTGAGAAAGACCGGGCGCAGGTTGAGTTCGGCAAGCCGGCTTCGCTCGGCCCGCGGGTCGGGTATCTCTTCCACGGGGCGTCCGGGCCAGCCGACCCAGACCGTTTCGCGACGCAGACCGGCGCCGGCCAGGGCCGAGGCCAGGCCGCCGGCGGTGCGGACAAACTGTCCCGAGGCGTCGATGCGAACCGGCAGGCGATTCGAGGCTAGAATGATGCGCGGCATGCGTTCCCCCACCGAGCGGTCGCCTGCCGGCGCGTCGTTCCGGTGGTTGTTCCCTTCAACATGCCGCCCAGTATACGGGCATGCGGCGCATGTCTCCAGTGAAGCAGACGCTCGTCGAAACGAAAGGGGCCACGCCCCAGGTCGATCGCGCCGCCCGGCAACTCCGCCCGACGCCGGACCGTGAAAATGGCTCGGGAATGTCCTACACTCCCGCGATGAGCGACCGCTGGATGAACATGGTCGAGGATCCGAACCCCTGGGCGGCGCCGCGCCCGCTGCCGGGGCCGATCACGACGCCCCGGCTGATCGTCCGCCTGTACGAAGCGGGGGACGGGCCGGCGGTGCATTCCGCCATCGACCGGAGCCGGCACGGCCTTCTACCCTGGATGGCCTGGGCGATCACCGACCACCTGAGCGTGGACGACAGCATTCACTACGTGGAAAAGAACCGCCGCGCCGTGGAGAAGCCGGACAGTACGAATTTTGCGCTGGGTATTTTCGATCGAGAAACCGGTGTCTGCATCGGCGGCACCGGACTGCACCGGATCCGCCCGGGCCGTCATGAGGCGGAGGTCGGCTACTGGGTCAGCGGCGACCGCCATGGCCAGGGAATCTGCACGGAAGCGGCCGGCGTCCTGATCTCCGCCGCCCTCACGGCACAGGCCGACGGCGGCTGGGGTTTCCGCCGGATCGTGGTGTACAACGCCGCCGACAACATCGCGTCGCGCCGGGTGTGCGAAAAGCTGGGCCTTCGGCTGGAAAGCCGCGAGCGTCAGGACTCCTACCTGGAACGCCCGGACAAACCGGAAGCATCGGGCTACTACGATTCGTACGGTTTCGGAGTCCTGAACAACGAATGGGATTTCGAAAACCATCGGGCGAAACCCGGAATCGGCTGGCCCTAGATCGACTGCCCTAGATCGACTGCCCTGGCTCGGCCGGCCCCGCGGCTCCTACCGGAACCGGCTCTTCACGCCGCCCCAGGTGGCCGGCTCGACCGGCGTGGGCTCTCCCGGCTCCACGACCAGTGCGGCATAGTGCCAGCCGAACAGGTCGTTCCCGTTTTCGATCGTCACGGTATTCAGACCGCCGACCACGACGACCGGAATGTCGAAGAATGAGGCGCAGCATCCCTGGTTTGCGTTGAAGATGTCCGCGGAAGGGCCTCCGAGGATGACCGTGCTGTTCAAGGCGATCGACTCGACCGGTTCGCTGAAGAAAGCGTTGTCGGCCTCCGTGAAGATGTAGAGCGATCCACCTCCGGCCGTCAGTCCCGGAAAGTTCGTCGTCGATGTGCCATAGCGGATCCCTTCGGCGCCGAAGTTCACGATGACCTCCTGGACCGGGTTGGAGGCGTGGCTGTACACGACCGCAAGCAGGGCGCCCGATGTTCCGGTGCCCGGCTGGTCCGGACCCACCACGAAGGGGTAGGATCCGTTTCCGGGAACGTCCGCGGTCACATCCACGGCGTAGCCGCCCAGGTCGAGCCCGCCGACCTCGACCGCGAAGTCGACGACGGCGGCCGGGATGGTTCCGTAGTTCGTGCCGTCGAAGAGAAGGTGCAGGCTGTTGGAGGAGGCGCCCGGCTCGTCCCAGACCCCGGTTATGAACCAGGCTCTTTCCACGACTCCGCCCGCCGGAATGCCCCCGATCACGAACGTGCCGACGCTGTCCGGCCCGGCGAGACCTTCCACGTCGTGGACCATGGCGAACGTCCCGGTGTCCTGGTAGAGGAGGGTCAACGGGCTGTCTCCCGGTTCCACGGCCAGGGTGGGTGCGGTCGGCAGGGTGATCAGTGCGGCGCTCAGGATCAAGGATGCGAATTTCACGGAGGTCCCTCCTCGGTGTTGAGATGCGTGGACATGTCACGCGCGAGGATGAGGAAGTGCGGGGCCGCGCACGTGGGATGAGCAGGGGATAATTGTAGCACACACTATTTGCAGCAGCGTGCCGGATCTGGAGGGGGGTGGGACAAGCGCGCGGCGTGTAAGCCGGGCCCTGTGAACGAAGCGGGACGCCTAACTCCCGGAAGGGTCCCGCCCGGCCATCCCTTCCACCTTCTCCGCGAAATGGCACGCCGACCATTGCCCCGGCGCCACCTCGCGCAACACCGGTTCCTCGACCCTGCAGCGTTCTTCCGCGATCGGGCAGCGCGTGTGAAACCGGCAGCCGGACGGGGGAGAGATCGGGCTCGGGACATCGCCGGTCAACAGGATCTGCTGCCGTGATGCCTGAAGCGCCGGATCCGGAACCGGGGCGGCGGACACGAGTGCGGCGGTGTAGGGGTGCTTCGGCGATTCGTAGAGCACGGACGCCGGCGCCACCTCGGCGATCTTCCCCAGGTACATGACCGCGATCCGGTTCGAGATGTGCCGCACCGCGGACAGGTCGTGGCTGATGAACAGGATCGTCAGGCCGAGCCGCGCCTGCAGGTCGGCCATCAGGTTCAGGATCTGCGCCTGGATCGACACGTCGAGCGCGGAGATCGGCTCGTCGGCCACGATGAACTCCGGCTCGAGCGCCAGCGCCCGGGCGATGCCGATCCGCTGCCGCTGGCCGCCGGAAAATTCGTGCGGGTAGCGGCGGATGAACCGGGGATCGAGGCCGACCGTGGCCATCAGCTCCTGGACGCGCGCCTTCACCCGGTCTCCCGGAACGATCCTGTGAACCCGGATCGGCTCGGCCACGATATCCTCGACCGTCATGCGCGGGTTCAGGCTCGCGTAGGGATCCTGGAAGATCATCTGGATGTGGCGCCGCATGGATCGGAGCGCATCCCCCTTGAGCGGAGCGATATTCTTCTCGCGGAACAGGATCGCTCCCGCCGTCGGATCGTAGAGACGGATCAGGCAGCGCCCGAGCGTGGATTTGCCGCAGCCGCTCTCGCCGACCAGGCCCAGCGTTTCGCCGGGGAAGATGTCGAGATCCACGCCGTCCACCGCCCGGACGAGCGCCTTCTTCTTCGCCAGGGCACTACCGATCTCCGTTTCAAAGTGCATCCTCAGGCCACGGAGAGAAACGAGCGGTGTCGTCACGCCGGTGGTCGTCATGAGGAGGCTCCCTGCCAGAGGTCCGGCTTCGTCGGCGTGTCCTGCCCCGGATCGTCCAGCCAGCAGGCGGACAGCGATCCGTTGCCGACGTCGCGCAGGGTGGGGCGGTCGACGAGGCATTTCTCGATGACCCACGGGCAGCGCGGCGCGAACGGGCAGCCCGGGGCCAGCTTCGTCAGGTCCGGCGGCCGCCCCGGAATCGAAGCGAGACGCCCGGGGCGGACGATGCCACCGGCCACAGGTGCCGCTGCCGCTGCCGCCTCCACCGCCCGTCGTCCGGGCAAGGACCGCAGCAGGCCGATCGTGTAGGGGTGCCGCGGCCGTGCGAACAGTTCCGCCGTCGTGGCCTGTTCCACGATCCGACCGGCGTACATGACCGCGGTCCGCCGGGCCATCCCGGCCACGACGCCGAGATCGTGGGTCACGAGGATCACCGCGGTGCCGAGTTCCGAGGACAGCGTGCGGATCAGCGTCAGGATCTGGGCCTGGATCGTCACATCGAGCGCGGTCGTCGGCTCGTCGGCCAGGAGAACCTCCGGGCGGCAGAGCAGGGCCATCGCGATCATCACCCGCTGGCGCATGCCGCCCGAAAACTGGTGCGGGTAGTTGTCGAAGCGGCCCGGCGCGTCGGGGATGCCGACCAGCTTCAGCATCTCGATGGAGCGCTTCCGGGCCTCCTGGTTCGACACACCTTCGTGCAGTTCCAGAACCTCGGTCATCTGGCGGCTGACTTTGAGCAGCGGGTTCAGGGACGTCATCGGATCCTGGAAGATCATCGCCACCCGCTTGCCGCGGACCTGCCGCATCTTTTCGTCGGACAGCTTGAGGAGGTCCACATCCTTGAGGCGGACCTGGCCCTCCTCGATGCGGCCGGGCGGGTTCGGGATGAGCCGGAGGATCGAGAGGTTCGTCACACTCTTGCCGCTGCCGCTCTCGCCGACGAGGCCGAGCGTTTCGCCGGCGTCGAGTTTCAGGGAAACGCCGTCCACGGCGGGAAGCGGGCCGTCCTGCGTGCGGAAGACCGTCTTCAGGTTGCGGACGTCGAGAACCGGCATGCCGTTGTCTTGTGCGCCCATCAGTCCTTCCTCAGGTGCGGATCGAGCGCATCCCGCAGACCGTCACCGAGAAAATTGAGGCAGAACAGCGTGACCGCCAGCGCCAGGCCGGGGAAGATCACCAGCCACGGGAAAAAGCCCATGACCACCGCCCCCTCGTTGACGAGCACGCCCCACGACGCGTCCGGCGGCTGGACGCCGAGGCCCAGGAACGACAGGAACGCCTCCTGGAGCATGACGGCCGGCACGGTCAGCGTGGCGTACACGATGATCGGCCCGAGCGCGTTCGGGATCAGGTGGCGGAAGATGATGCCGGCATGCGACACGCCGATCGACCGCGCCGCCTCCACGAACTCCTGGTGCTTGAGCGACAGGACCTGCCCGCGCACGATGCGGGCCATCGTCAGCCACTGCACGGCCCCGAGAGCCACGAACAGCATGATGAGGCTCCGGCTGAAGAACACGAGAAGGAGGATCACCAGGAACATGTAGGGGAGCGAGTAGAGGACGTCGACGAAGCGCATCATCGCGTTGTCCAGTTTTCCGCCGAAGTAGCCGGACACCGCGCCGTAGGTCACGCCGATGAGGAACGACACGAGCGTGGCGATCAATCCGACCATCAGGCTGATCCGGCCGCCGTGGAGAACGCGGGCCAGCAGGTCGCGGCCGAGGATGTCGGTACCCATCCAGTGGCCGGCCGACGGCGGCACGGCGCCGAGCTGCAGGTCCTGGACGTTCGGATCGGCGAGGCCCGGGATCAGCGGGGAGAACGCGGCCAGCAGGGAGATCGCCGCCAGCACGATCCCGGACATCACCGCCATCCGGTTCTTGAGCAGTCGCCTCCAGGCGTCGTTCCACAGGGACGACCCCTCCTCGATGACCGCGTCCGGAACCGGCGTGAACCCCGTCGTGGCGCTCATGACAGCTTGACCCGGGGATCGAGGAAGGAGTACATCACGTCCACGATCAGGTTGAACACGATCAGGAACGACGCGTAGAACAGCACGACGCCCATGACCAGCGTGTAGTCGCGGTTGAACGCCCCGTCCACGAAATAGCGGCCGAGGCCGGGGATCGCGAAGATCTTCTCGACGACGATCGACCCGGTGACCATGCGCGCCGCGGCGGGACCGAGGAACGACACGACCGGGAGCAGCGCGCCCTTGAGCGCATGCCGGGTGACCACGAGGCTCTCGCGGAGCCCCTTGGCCCGGGCGGTCCGGATGTAGTCCTGGCGGATCACCTCGAGCATGCCGCCGCGGGTCAACCGGGCGATGTAGGCCACGTACATGGCCGACAGCGTGATCGACGGCAGGATCTTCCCGGACATCCCTTCCCAGAGCGCCGGCGGCAGCCAGTAGAGCGTGAGCGAAAAGACGAAGATGAGCAGCGGGCCGAGGACGAAGTTCGGCACCGACACGCCGAGCATGGCCACCGACATCGTGGAGTAGTCCACGAACGTGTTCTGCTTCAGCCCGGCGATCACTCCGATCGGAATGCCGATCAGGAGTGCGATGAGCAGCGCGTAGCTGCCGAGTTCGAACGACACCGGGAAACCGCCGGCGATCATCTCGCGGACGGTCCGCGACGGATGCTTGTAGGACGGGCCGAAATCGAAGCGCACGATGTTGCCGAGAAACGTGAGGTACTGCGCGGAGAGCGGCTTGTCGAGGCCGTACTTGGCCGCGATGTTCGCCTGGATCTCCGGCGGAATCTCCTTTTCCGACATGAACGGTCCGCCGGGGGCCAGGCGCATCAGGAAGAACGTGATCGTGGCCACGACCCACAGCGTGGGGATCATGAGGAGCAGGCGCTTGCCGATGAAGCGGATCATGGACCGGCGTGGTCCTCCGCCTGCCAGTCCCGGTCGATCCAGATGTCCTTGACCGGGTGATCGTCGAGCAGCGTCGGGTACAGCCCCTTCACGTAGGGCTTCACGAGCTCGGTCAGCATGTAGTTGTAGATCGGGATGATCGGCAGCTCCTCGAGGAGGATGGCTTCCGCGCGGGCCATGATGCGGAAACGCTCCGCCTTGTCCTGCTCCCGGTTCGCCTCGGCCAGCAGGGCGTCGTACTCGGCGTTCGACCAGCCGGTGCGGTTGTTGCCGTCGCCCGAGATCATCGTGGCCAGGAACGTGTTCGGGTCGGCGTAGTCGCCGATCCAGCTGCGCCGGGCTATTCGATAGTTGAGCTGGGTGGTGGCCTTCAGGTAGGACGCCCACTCCTGGTTCGACAGCTCCACGGAAATGCCGAGTTCACGCTGCCACATGTCCTGGATCACCTCGGCGATCTTCTTGTGATCCTCGCTCGTGTTGAAAATGATGTCGAGTTTCGGCAGCCCCTTCCCCCCCGGGTAGCCGGCCTTGGCCAGGCACTCGCGGGCGTAGTCGGGGTCGTACCGGACCCCTTCCGGCGCCGGGTACCCCTCGAATCCCATCGGCGCGTACGTGCCGAGCGGTATCTTGGAATCCTTGAGAAGGTCGCGGCAGAGGCGCACCCGGTCGATCGAGTAGGTCAGCGCCTTGCGGAGCCACTTGTTCGACAGGTGCGGATCGGTGACGTTCATCGAGTAGAAATAGGAGCCGAGGTACGGCGCCGCCCGGTAGTCGGCCTTGTCCCGCACGTAGGGGATGAACTGCACCGGAAGGTATCCGGAGGGGTTCCAGTCGGTCATCCCCGACTTGTACATGTTGATGGAGGTGTTCAGGTCGTCCACGGAGTAGGCGATGATCCGGTCCAGCTTCACGTTCGCGGCATCCCAGTAGGTCGGGTTCTTGTCGAAGATGAAACGGTTGTTCGGCTTCCAGTCCACGAGCCGGAACGCGCCGTTCACGACCACGTTCTCCGGCCGGGTCCAGCGGTTGCCGTACTGTTCGATGCACCAGCGCGGTACCGGGCGGTACGTGTAGAACGAGGTCAGGTCGATCCAGTAGGGGGTGGGGTACTCCAGCGTGACGACGAGCGTCGATTCGTCGGCCGCCACCACCCCGACCGCCGACTCGTCGGTGATCTCACCCTTGTTGAACGCCTCGCCGTTCTTGAGGTAGTAGAGGAGGCTGGCATAGCGGGACGCCGTCAGCGGGTTCAGAACCCGGCGCCAGGAATAGACGAAGTCGTGCGCCGTGACCGGCCGGCCGTCGCTCCACTCCGTCTTGCGGAGATGAAACGTGTACGTGATGCCGTCGTCAGCCAGCTCCCAGCGTTCGGCCATTCCGGGCACCGGCTCCAGCGTCTTCGGGTGGTTCTCGGTCAGCCCCTCGAACATCGCCTTGCAGATTCGGCCGTCCGGCTGGCCGACGGAAAGGCCCGGGTCCACGAATTCCGGCTCGGCGCCGTTGTTGTAGCGGAGGATGTTCTCCTTCGGAGGGCGGGTGCTGCCGAAATAGGATTTCGAGCCGGCGGGCCCGGACAGGGCCCGGTCGGCCAGGGCGCAGGCGCAGATCGCCGCGATGAGACCAATGATCGGAATCAGGCGGGAGGGAAGCGCCGGATCCCCGGGGCGTTGAAGGGACATGGGCTCCATGATCCCCGATACGGACCGGGAGGACAAGCGGCCGCGCCGGGGAGCGCGCGGAGGATCGCTGCGCTGATGGGAATATACGCGGGGTCGCCGGGGCGGCGGATCGAGGGCGTCACGGTCACGTGGACGTTGCGGTGAGCGTATCGCGGGGCCGTGGCGGCCCGTCCGGCCTCCAGATCATCTCGATCTCTCTGACCCCGTCCCGTTCCCGGATCGTGACCCGGCCGGTGACCCGGAACCCGTTCCGCTCGTAGGCGCGCCGGGCGCGGCCGTTCTCCTCCACGACGTCGAGCTTGAGTTCACGGAAGCCCGTGTCCCGTGCCCAGCCCTGGACGGCGGAGATGAGGTTCCTGGCGGCGTCGCTTCCGCGGATCGCCGGCTGTACCCATACGGCGCAGAGATACGCCGTGGACGGATCCTCGCTGTTCGGAACCCCGGCGGCCAGTCCGATCGGACCGTCGCCGGTTTCCGCCAGGTAGACGGAACCTTCGGTCAGCCAGCGGCGCCAGTCCTCCGGAGTCCGGTTTCGTTCCCGCTCGAGCGTGGAGCCGAAGTCGTTTGGAGAATCGGTGAGTGCCCGGATGCGGAGGTCACGCAGGGCCGACTCATCGCCGGGAACGGCCCGACGGATCGTGACGGCCGGCCGCGTGCCCGCCGGCGGATCCCCCCCGGTCCACTCGTAAAGGACGTCGGGACAGTTTTCCTCGTTGCCGGAACCGTCACCGAACCGGATCGCTCGAAAACCGTGACGTTCATAGAAACGACGGGCACCGGTGTTCGCCTGGAACGTGTAAAGCCGGATCGGGGGGCCCAGTTCGACCATGGCCTGCACAAGGAGTCGCGTTCCGAGTCCCTGTCCCACTGCATCGGGATGGAGGTAGAGCTGGTCCAGCCAGCCGACGTCATCCCGGCGCTGGAGGGCCATCATCCCCACGACAGGCCCCGTTCCGCCGTCGGCAACGGCGACCGTGACGCCGCCGGAAGCGATCAGCGTGTCCGCCACCCATCGCCGGACTTCGTCGTCCGTGTGAGCCGGCGGCGCAAAGTGCAGGAAGGCCCGGCGCGAGGCCAGGTAGACGCCGGCGACGTTCGCGGCATCGCGGGCGGTTGCCGGTCGGAACTGTATGGCTCCCGGGGGCCGGACAGGGCTATCCATCCGCGGATTATCGTTCCGTCGAAACCCGGGAACAACCCGTCAGGCGTGCTTCCGAACCGTGTCCCCCGTGCGGACGACCCCCGCCTCCACGACCCGGGCGTTGGCGCCCCGCAGTCTCAACGACATTCCGCGTTCGGAGTTGACGAACCGGGTCGCGTCGACGCCGAATCGATCCGTGAACTTCCGGCAGCCGCCGTGCGGAACACCGGTGAGTTCCACGACCGCTTCACCGACCTTGAGCCGCGACCCGATCGGGAGGTTCTCCTCGCTCAGGTCGAGGTCCACGTACAGCTGATCCCCGGCGAGCGGCCAGGACTCCTTCGGCCCCGCCACCAGCGCCGCGACCCGGGCGCTCATCAGGGTGATCTGCTTGCCCGGCTCGGCCGAACCATCGGGGGTGTGCCGGGAGCCCCGTGTCGACCAGTTGTCCCCCTCGAGGCCGACCCGAGGGTCCAGCCGGGCCTCGTCGAGCACCTCCCTGGTGCCGGGTTCGGGGCGTCGGACGATCATCATCACGATGCCGACCTCTTTCCCCGATTGAAGAACCTCGGCCAGGCCGTTTTCCAGGTCGCCCGTCGAACGGTGTGAAACGGTCATCGTGATCCCTCCCCGGACTCCGCGGCGCGGGCCAGATTCCTGAGCATTCCCTGGAATATCAGCTGGTGAAGCGGCCACACGCCGTACCAGTAGAGCAGCCCGGACAGCCCCTGGGGGTCGAACGTGGCCGTCTGGCGGATCGAGCTGCCGCCACCCGCGGTCGGTTCGACCTCGAACTCCAGCCAGGCCCGGCCGGGAAGCTTCATTTCGGCGGACAGCCGGACCCGGCGGGGGCGGTCGACCGCTTCGACGCGCCAGCAGTCGAGCGTGTCGCCCGCCGCGAGATGGTGGGGGTCGCGACGGCCGCGGCGCATGCCGATGCCGCCGAACAGGAGGTCCAGCCAGCCCCGCAGCGTCCACAGCCACTGCGCGTAATACCAGCCGGTCGTTCCGCCGATGCGTTCCACGGCCGCGAAGGCGCGTTCCGCCGGCGCCGCCGAAATCCGCGCGCGGGAGTCGACGAGACGATTGCCGAAGCGCCGGCCGCCCCACGATGGTTCCGGGCCGGCCGCGGAGAGCGCGTCGGACCAGCGCGTTTCGGCAAACTCCCTGTCCTCGTTGCGCAGCGCCAGGGCGATCGCCTCCGAGGCTCCGATCGGCGTCACGCCGAGCTCGCGCGCCGCGGACGCGTCGCGGACCACGGTCGGGTGCACGATGCTGTCGATGAGCTTCCGGCCCACCCGCGCGTACAGCGGGGTCACGAGGCCGAGCCACAGGCTCGAAAGGTGGGGCGTGAGGACGGGCACCGGGATCTTCAACCGGAACAGGCCGCGCTGCCGGGCGTACTCGCGCATCAGTTCGCCGTAGGACACGACATCCCGCCCGCCGATCTCGAAGACGCGGCTTTCCGTCGTCTCATGGCGTGCCGCGGCCAGCAGGTACTGGAGGAGGTCGCCGACGAAGATCGGCTGGGCGGCCACGCCGACCCAGCGCGGCGTGATCATCACCGGCAGCCGTTCCGTCAGGGCCCGGATCATCTCGAAGGAAAGGCTTCCGGACCCGATGACGATGGAAGCGCGGAGCTCGATCACCGGGACGCCGGACGCGCGCAGGACTTCGCCGACCTCGTGCCGGCTCCTGAGGTGCGGCGACAGGTCGGGAGACTCCTCGCCGAGGCCGCCGAGGTAGATCAGTTTCCGCACGCCCGCCTTCCGGGCCGCCGCTCCGAAATTTCCGGCCGCCCGGCGATCCTCCTCGGCGAAGTCGCCGGTCGAGCCCATGGAGTGGACCATGTAGAACGCCGTGTCGATGCCCGCCATCGCCGGTTCGAGGGAGGCCGCGTCGAGAACGTCGCCGGGGATCGCCTCGGCGCCGGCGGGAAGACGCTCGACGAGATTTTCCGGGCGCCGGGCCAGGCAGCGCACCCGGTAACCCCCGGAGCACAGGAGAGGGAGCAGCCGCCCTCCGATGTAGCCGGTGGCGCCGGTGAGGAGGACCAGCGGAGGCGGCGGGCTCGCGGAAACAGCCGTCATGCCGGGCTCCCGGCGCGCCACTCGTAGACCTTCGTGAACGTTCCGTCCTCCTCGCGGCGCGTCTCCAGAACCTTCATCCCGGACTTCTCCAGGACCCGGTGCGAGGGAACGTTCTCCGGCGCCGTGGTGGCGATGATCCGCTCCAGTCCGAACACCCGGGCGCCGTACGCGATCATTCCGGTGACGACTTCCGTGGCCAGGCCGCGCCCCCAGTACTCCCTGAGCAGCGCGTACTTGATCTCCGCCTCCGGCTGTCCGCCGGGATGGACGATGCCGCAGAAGCCGAACACGACGCCGGTTTCGCGAAGGACCAGCGCCGACATGCCGTAGCCGCGCACGGCGTAGTTGTTCCGGGTGACCTCGATCCACTTCAGGCAGCCGTCCCGGCCGAGCGGCTGCCCGTCGTCGACCCAGCGCATCGCGTCGGCATCTCCGTACACGGCATGCATCGCGTCCAGGTCGCTGTCCGACAGCTGCCGAACCCGGGCGCGCTCCGTCTCAAACAGCATGGAGATCCTTCGCGGCGGCCGGTTCCGGTGAACCGGGCTTCACGAATCCGGCGGACTGCCCGGGCGGGTGCGTCACGCCGGCCATTCCGCGATGGCTCCGGCGAACGTGTCGGCGGACGGGGGGTGGTTCCGCAGCCAGAGCTCCGGCTCGATGAGTTCCAGCTCCATGACCACCCAGTTGTCCCGGTCGTCACGCACGAGGTCCACCCGTCCGTAGGCCGGAACCTGCGGGGCGGCGGCCACGGCCCGCTCGGCAAGATCGATCTGCTCCTCGGACGGCTTGCGATCGTGGACGGTACCGCCGTGATCGTCCTGGACCCGGAAGTCCCCGGCCTTCGGCAGCTTGCGCACCGCGTGGGAATAGCGGCCGTTGAAGACCATGAGCGTGTCCTCGCCGGTTTCCGTCACGCGATTCAGGAACGGCTGCAGGATCAGCGCTTCGGAAGCCAGCAGCGACCTCACCACGGGCTCCAGTTCGTCCGCATTGTCCGCCCTGACGCGATACGTATGACGCGCACCACCTGAAATGCACGGTTTGATCACCGCCTCGACCCACCCCGACTCGTCGAGCAGCGCGCGCAGACTGGTCGGAGTTCCGCGCTCGATGAACCGGGACGGAACGATGGCGATCCCTTTCGTCTCCAGGTCGGCAAGATAGTGCTTGTCCATGTTCCAGAGGAGGGTTTCCGCATCGTTGCACAACCGCGTCCGGACCCTGTTGTGCTCGATCCAGGCGGTGAACTGCGCATGGCGCTCGACGTAATCCCAGGTCGTCCGGAAAACCGCGCAGCCAAACCGGGACCAGTCCACGTCGGACCGGGCCCAGTCGACCCGTTCCGAGGTGAACCCCCGTCGTTCCAGTGCGGACTGCAGGAGGTGGTCGTCCCTGAGGATGTTGGACAGGTACCAGTCTCCGGGGGCGGCCGCGGGTGCCGCGAACCGGCTTTCGGTGAGGAGCGCGATGT
Organism: uncultured bacterium; assembly: GCA_964596775.1. Taxonomy (GTDB): domain Bacteria; phylum Eisenbacteria; class RBG-16-71-46; order JABDJR01; family JAWXBZ01; genus CAZQVN01. Next base: position 3,729 of record CAZQVN010000050.1, on the reverse strand, counting down.
GGGTTCCGCTCACGGCGCGTCCGTCTTCAGGCGCGTCCATATCACGGCCTCGGGGTAATCGCGAAAGACACGGAATGCGGTTCGCGGATCCGCCCGAAAGACCTCGAAGACCCGGGCCAGCCCGAAGTCGGCGTCACTGCCGACGACAAAGGCCACGCGCGACGCCGCGGGGGAAGGCTGGCCGCGGAGGACATGCCCGGCGATCTCCCGCGCCTGCGCGGGCGTGATGTCGAAGCGGGATGCGCGGAAGTCCCAGACAGCCGCCCTGCGGCTCCACTCCGGAGTGTTCCACAAGGCGGAAAGCGCTTCCCGGGCATCCCGGATCGTCAATGTTCCCGAGCAGGTGATGGTCGCGAAACCGGTTTCCGGTTCGATGTCGATGGAAAAGGGCATGGCGTTCCTTGTTCCCCCTGGCGGGCTCATCGACGGGTGCCCAGACTGAGCACCTTGCGAATCAATCAGGTCCCGCCGATG
>CAZQVN010000050.1:0-3155 GCA_964596775.1 uncultured bacterium | reverse complement strand
TCATCGACGGGTGCCCAGACTGAGCACCTTGCGAATCAATCAGGTCCCGCCGATGGCACCGATCAGAAACACCGCCCCCGCGATTGCCTGGAAAATGCGGAGGGAAGCGCTGTCCGCGGAGCCGAATGCGGCGAGGGCGACCAGGCCGGCGCCGATCACAAGGCTTCCGACGCGGTCTCTCGAGTTCATGACGGGGTTGATCTTCAACGAATTCTCCGGGTTGGCGGATCAGGGGGACGGGTGAATGTTATCGCACCGTCGAATCGCGGACAATCAGCGACCGGGGGGCCCTCATGACGTCGATCGGCCCCGACTGTTGTCGAAACGAAACGCACGCTTCCGCCCCCACGGATGGTCGATCTCGACATCGGAGCCGTGATCGGGGGCGTAGACGGAAATCGTCCGGCGCCAGAAGGCGGCGGCACGCAGGTGCCGCGGGTACGTCACGACTTCCCACCGCCCCGGATGGCGATCGAATCCCTGGATGGCCGCCCGTTCCGCCACCGCCGTTCCGCGAAACGCATGCAGGACAAAGAATTCGTGCACGACGAAGTCACAGTCGATCGCCTCCGGAAAGCGGCCGCGGGCGGCAACCAGGTTGAACCCCGCGGGGCGCCCGTCGACAACGATCAGGTAGGGAAAGAGGCGCTCCGGATCTCCCCACCAGGGATCCAGCGACTCCCCCTGTTGCTCGAGGGTCGACATGTCCTCGTCACCGACGAGCAGGCCGTGCAGGTTGGGAGCACTGCCGTCGAATTCCGAAATGTCGTGCACGTAGAGCGGCCACATGTTCCGGATGACGTGGGCCGTCGTCCGGTCCGACAGCCTGAGTTCAACGTTCATGTCCGGTGATCTCCCGATCATTTTCCGGTGCGCGCCGCGGCCCGTCGCATCCGCTGCTCCCTTCGCCGACGAGAACGCCCTGCGGGCCGCGTGGACCGGGCCCGCGGTCTACAGCCACATTCTGTCCAGGCCGGCCGCCCGCCGCGAATCGGCCAGCTGGCCACGGTGCATGTACCAGTGGTCGGCGGCGAACTGCAGGCACAGGCGATACGTGCCGAACGTCTCCTCGAATCCTTCAGGTACCCTGGCGCTCTTTGTGTCGAGATCCCCCTCGGACAACGTGTCCACGCGCTTCAGTGTCCACGCCCGCATCTCGCGGCACCTGGCGAGGATCTGGTCGAACGGGGGATAGAGAGCCGCGTCGCCGCTCGTGACGGCCCCGTCGAAGGTGTCCTTCCACCCGGCCAGCGGATTCGGTTCCCCGAGCATGAACTCGCGAACGACCAACCCCTCGATATAGGCCAGGTGTCCCAGAACCCAGAGCGTGTGACCGCCGCCGTTCGGCGTCGGGAACACGAGGCATCGGTCGCGCATGTCTTCTATCCGCGCGAGGACCCGCTCCGCGCTCTTCTTCAGGTTGTCACGTACGAGTTCGATGGATTGCATGATTGACGGTCCGGATCGTCGTCCGCCTCCAGGCGCTCATTAAACAGCCTCGGCCCGTCCGGAACAACCCGACGAGCCGAGGCTTCAGAGCCATGGGATGTGTGTGCGCAATCCGGCGCGGAGGGCCGCACCCGGACGGGGTTTATCCCCGCCCGGTCCGCCGGGCCACGTCGAAACGATCCAGGTTCATCACCTTGTCCCAGGCCGCCGTGAAGTCGCGCACGAAAACGCCCTGTGCATCGCCCGAGGCGTAGACCTCGGCCAGCGCCCGCAGCTGCGAATTCGAGCCGAAAACGAGATCCACGACGGTCCCGGTCCACTTGAGCTCTCCCGTTTTCCGGTCGTGCCCTTCCAGGACGCCTTCCGACTTTTTCGACCACTTCGTGCCCATGTCGAGGAGGTTCACGAAGAAGTCGTTGGTCAGCGCACCGGGCCGCTTCGTGAACACGCCGTGCCGCGACCCGCCCACGTTCGCCTCGAGGACGCGCAGGCCGCCCACCAGCACCGTCATCTCCGGCGCGGTCAGCGTCAGCAGCTGGGCCTTGTCCACCAGGAGTTCGGCGGCATATCCCTCGTAGCCCTTCCGCGCGTAGTTGCGGAATCCGTCGGCCCGGGGCTCGAGGGGCGCAAACGATTCGACATCCGTCTGTTCCTGGGAGGCGTCCGTGCGGCCGGGCCGGAAGGGCACCGTCACGTCCTGTCCGGCCTTCTTGGCCGCCGCTTCCACCGCCGCGTTTCCGCCGAGCACGATCAGGTCGGCGAGCGAGATCTTCCTGCCGCCGCTTGCGGCGCCGTTGAACTCCTTGCGGATCCCCTCGAGCGTCGAGAGGACTTCCTTCAGCTGGCCCGGCTGGTTGGCTTCCCAGTCCTTCTGCGGGGCCAGGCGGATGCGGGCGCCGTTGGCGCCGCCGCGCTTGTCGCCGCCGCGGAACGTGGAGGCGCTGGCCCACGCGGTGGCGACCAGCTGCGAAACCGTCAGGCCCGAGGCGAGGATTCGTGCCTTCAGCGCCGCGACATCCTTGTCGTCAACGAGCGGGTGATCCACGGCGGGAACGGGATCCTGCCAGATCAGCACCTCCTTCGGCACCAGCGGGCCGAGGTAGCGCTCGCGCGGACCCATGTCGCGGTGCGTCAGCTTGAACCACGCCCGGGCGAAAGCGTCGGCGAACTCCTGCGGATGGGCCAGGAAGCGGCGCGAAATCCTCTCGTAGGCGGGATCCATGCGCATGGCCATGTCCGCCGTGGACATCATCGGGGCGTGGCGCTTCTTCGGGTCGTGCGCGTCGGGCACCGTGCCCGCGCCGGAGTCGCCCTTCGGCTTCCACTGGTGCGCGCCGGCCGGGCTCTTCGTCAGCTCCCACTCGTAGCCGAACAGGGTCTCGAAGTAGCTGTTGTCCCACTTCGTCGGCGTCGGGGTCCAGGCGCCTTCCAGGCCGCTGGTGATCGTGTCGCCGCCCTTGCCGCTGCCGAAGCTGTTCGTCCAGCCGAAACCCTGCTCCTCGACGGGGGCGCCTTCGGGCTCGGGCCCCACGTGCGACGGATTTCCCGCTCCGTGGGTCTTGCCGAACGTGTGACCTCCCGCGGTCAGCGCCACGGTTTCCTCGTCGTTCATGGCCATGCGCGCGAACGTCTCGCGGATGTCGCGTGCCGATGCGAGCGGGTCCGGGTTGCCGTTCGGGCCTTCCGGGTTCACGTAGATCAGGCCC
>CAZQVN010000049.1:0-26841 GCA_964596775.1 uncultured bacterium | reverse complement strand
CCCCGGGCCGGCGGCGCAACGAGCGACGCCCCGAGCGGGGAGAATGGAATGCCGCACCCCCGGGCCGGCGGCGTAACGAGCGACGCCTCAATCCAGCCTGAACTTGATCGTGAACTCCACCCAGACCCTGACGGGGGTCCGGTTCCAGTAGGCGGGCTTGAACACCGCGGTCCGGGCCGCGGCTTTCGCGGCATCCTCCAGCAGCGGGATCGGGTTTCGGATCCGGACGTCCTGGACACGGCCGTCGCGTCCGACGAGGGCGCGCACGGTCACGTCACCCTCCAGGGCCTGTTCGCGCGCCAGGGGAGGGTATGCGGGCTCGGCCATCGACACGAGGACCGGCAGCGTTTCGACGGGCTGGAAGAAGGTGTCGTCGGATTCTATGGGAGGCGCGACGGCCTGCCACGGATCCTTCGGTCCGCCGATGGGGCTGCCGATCGGTGCATCCCAGATCCCGGGGCCGTCGGCCAACGTCAGTCCCGGTCCCATGGAGTTGGCGTCGAACCGGCTGAGCAGGTTCCGGGGCGTGTCAGGCACCGGAACCGGGTTCGTGATGGTCGGAGGCGACGGGCTCGGCATCGGGCCGGTCGGAGCCTTGCCCCACGACACGCCGTAGTCCTCTTCGGGCAGGATCACCGTCGGGGGTGGAACGGGCATGAGCCGGCACACGGGAATGATCCTCTCGTAGAGGACGGGTTCCGGAGCCAACGCCGAAAGAATCACCATGAATCCGATGGCGGCCACGTGAATGGCCGCCGCTCCGGTCACTCCGCCACCCATGAAGCGGCGGTAACGGGCCTTGAGGTCCGAAGCGCCGTACATCACGCGAAGGGGAGACGGTCGCCGGGGAAGATCATCGGGGACCGGCACCCAGAGCCGGATCGGAACCCGGTCGGGTGAGGCGTAGTGGCGGACATACGAGGCGGCGAGTGCGCACCAGCAGAGGACGCCGACCGCCGACGCGGCCAGCGCCAGCCCCTCGGCCTGGAGCAGCAGGGCAAGACGGGACACCATGTAACCGGACATGAAAACCCTCCTTCAGGAAAGAGACCGAAACAGCAAACGGCCCACCCGGAGGGGTGAACCGTTTGAGGGGTCTGTCTTCCCTGAAGGAGGGTTGAGCCCGGTGGATCTAGCCGGTTCTGAGCGAGAATCGGATCGGCACGCTGACCCAGACCGCCACGGGCTTGTTCTGCCACATGGCCGGACGGAAAACCGCCTGCATGGCCGCTTTCTTGGCTGCTTCGTTCAGACTCTCGATCGACTGTTCGACCTTCACGTTCCGGACCTTGCCGTCCTTGCCGACAAGGACCATCAGCTTGACCACGCCTTCGATCTGGGCTTCGCGGGCCATCTGGGGGTATTCGGGTTCCGGAATCGTGACGAGTTCGGGGAGCGACTCCACGGGCTGGAAATCACCGGGATTCGGATCGTCGCCGCCGACGGTTCCGACCTGGACGCCGCCGCCGCCGAATCCGCCGCCGCCGCCGCCGCCGCCCCAGATGCTTCCTTCACCGGTGCCGCCCTCGAACATCGGGCCGAGGTCGCCCAGCTCTTCCTGCGAAAGAATCGTGGTGCTCTTCGGCGCCGTGGCGTCGGGAACGGGAATCGGAATGGCCGCGCTGGGCGGAGGAGGTGGGGGAGGCCCGACATTGACGCCGGACGTGGGCGCTTCCTTCTGGGACAGGGACGGAGGCGCCCCGAGTTCCGCATAAGAGACGACCCGGGCCGCCACGACTTCCGTTTCCCTGGCCATCATCACCGAGATGACGACGCTCCCGCCGATCAGTGTGGCATGAAACAGGGCGGAGATGACCATGCCGCGGACCATGAAGTTCGGGTACGACGACTTGAGCACGGTGGCACCGTAGGGATCCACGGGCCCGGTGGGCAGGTCGTCCGGAATGGGCACCCAGGTCATCACGCCCTCGCCGCTCGTCTCCATCGGGGTGACGAGCCGTCCCACATAGGACGCGATGATGCCGATCGCGAACACGGCGGCCACGGACCACGCCACGGCGCTCAGGATATCGAGCTGGGCGAGCAGCATGAACTTGGCCCATACGAATCCGCTCATGATCCGGTCACCGCCTTTCGATCCTCGTCCGTCAACGGCACGAGGCTGAACTTGTCGACTTCGGCAAGGCCCAGTTCATCGGTGATGCGGACCATCGCGCTGTAGTGTGCCGACCGGTCGATCTTGATCAGGGTGATCAGGCCGTCCGGCACCTGCTGCTTTTCGTTGTTGAGCACCTTCGGAAGATCGTCCATCCTGATCTCCTCCGGCTTGTAGGGTCCGCGGCTCCAGAAAACCCGGGCTTCGCCACCGCTGCCGGGAAGGACCCGGAGCGTCAGGATCTTCGACTCGGCGATCTGGGTCTGGCTCTTGCTGTCCGGTGGCAGCGTCAGTTCCAGCGCCTGCGGCGTCTTGAACACCGTTGTCACCATGTAGAAAATGAGCAGCAGAAACGCGACGTCGACCATCGGCGTCATGTCGAGACGGATGGGGACGCGTTTTGCCTTCCTCTTGCCACCCTTTTTTTGTCTTGGTCCGCCGCCTACATCGCCACCCATTTATCTCACCTCCTGCCGGGAATTTCGGGTCAACGCTCGACCGGCCGGTTCGGGGCCAGGTCCGTGACAAGATTGAATCGATTGGCCAGGGCTTCCTGGAGCTGTGCCATGACGTCCTCAATGACGCCGTAGGGAGCCGCCTCGTCGCCCTTCAGGGCCACCCGGTATGCCGGATTCTGAGACCGGTACATCCGGACCGCTCCCGCCACTTCCGACGGCTTGAGCGGATTGGTCTCGCCCGGACCCGGGGAAATGAAGACCTCACCGGCATCCGTGACGTAGAGAATCAGCACGTTCGTTTCCGGCACCTTGAGGTTTGCGTGGGACTCGGGAAGCTTGACGTCCACGCTCTCGGGCGGTTTGAACTGCGTCGTGCTCATGTAAAAAATAAGCAGAAGGAACGCCACGTCGACCATGGCGGTCATGTCGAGGGTGACCCCGACACGGGCCTTCTTGATCTTAGACATGCGGTTCTCCGAGGCCCTCGGTGTTTTCTTCCAGGATCTGGAGCATTTCGTAGGTGGCTTCATCCATAAGGTAGTTGAACGAGTCCACCCGGTTGACGAAGTAGTTGTAGGACACGATCCCGCAGATACCGACGAAGATGCCGCCGGCGGTGCAGTAGAGGGCTTCGGAAATACCGAGCGCGAGCTGGGCGGGGTCCGGGGCGCCGACCTTGGCGGAGGCGGCGAACGACCGGATCATTCCGATAACGGTCCCGAGAAGGCCCACCATCGTTCCGATCGAAGCGATCGTCGAAAGGGAGATCAGGTTGCGCTCGAGAAGCGGCACCTCGAGGGCGTTGGCTTCTTCCACGGCCCGCTTCGTTTCCAGGAGGCGCTTTTCCGGGTTCATGCGGTCGGCCACGGTCTCGTAGCGGACGAGGCCGGCCCGGACGACGTTGGCCAGGGAGCCCTGCTGGCGGTCGCACAGGGAGATGGCGCGCTGGGTGTTCTTCTCGAGCAGCATCTGGCGCATCTGCTGGATGAAGACGACCATGGAACCCCTGCCCTGGGCGCGTTTCAGGCTGACGAAGCGTTCGATGACGAACGACAGCACGAGAATGGAGAGGGCGATGAGGATCATGACGATCGGACCGCCGTGCTGGATGTTTCGACCGACCTCGGACATCGGCAGAACGAAGAAAAAGATAACGATCGCCGTGCTCATGGCCAGGCCGTAGACAAGCAGATAAAACTGTTTCATGGACTTAGGATCCTCCTCCTGATCGTTGTGTTGATCGATCTACTTGAAACTGGCCAGTGCCTTGTCCAGAGCGTCGTGAGCCTCGAAAACCATGGAAAGCTTCGTGATGACGAGGATGTTGTTGATCCTCTTTTCCACGTTGCACAGTTTCACGGCTCCGTTCCGCTTGGCATAGTTCGTATGTGTGGAAACGAGCAGCCCCAGGGCCGTCGAGTTCAGATGGTTGACGCTCCCCAGGTTGATGATCAGCTTGGAATTGCCTTTCTCGATGAGGCCGTCGATCGTTTCACGGAGTTTTCCCGTTTCATCGCCGCCCCACAATGTTCCCGTCGGGGTGACTACCGCGACATCGTCATGCATTTCCAGCTTTACAGCCATCCTGTTCCTCCGCGAGTGAAAATACGAGCCCTTGGTCGCTTACGGCGATTATCCCAGTCTATCTCAAATTCCCGTTCCGGTCACTGCCCCAGACTGCGCAGGGCCTCCTTGATGGCCGAGTTGCCCGCATCGCACCCCTGGCCGCGGCGGAGGATGGCTATGGCCTCCTCGTTCTGGCCGAGCTTCTGGTGACAGTTGGCGAGGGTCAGGATCGCGTGCAGGTTGCAGCGGTCGAAGTCCAGGGCCTGTTTGAGAACCGGAATGGCGGCATTGAAGTCGTTCTGCTGCCACTGGACGTAGCCGAGGGCGGCCGCGGCCGCCGAACCGGTGGCGTTGTCCGGTGAGCATTCCAGCGCGCGCCGGTAGGAAGCCATGGCGGAGGTGCTGGCCCCCTTGGCCACGTACACGTCACCCAGGGCCTTGTGAGCCGGCGCGGAGCAGTCGTCGATCTTCAGGGCCTTCATGTAGGCCTCTTCCGCCTTGTCGGGATCGCCCGCCGCCATTTCGGCGTTGCCCCAGTTCACGTAGGCGGACGTGTTCTTCGGATCCACATCGAGCACCCGCTTGAACACCTCGGCCGTCTCGGCGAATTTCTGCTGCGAGATCAGGTTCTTCCCGAGGTCGAACAGGTAATCCTTGTTCGTGGAATCGATTGCGGCGGCGGTCCTGAGGGCCGTTTCGGCCTGGGCCAGCTTGTTGTCGCGGGTCAGGATCTTGCCGGCGAACGAGGCGTCGCGGGCCGGAATCATGAATTTCGCAGCCTCGATGTAGTAGCCGAGCGCCGGTTCCGTCTTGTTCATGATCAGGTTGATGCGGGCCAGTGCCAGGTTGGCCTGGTTGTCCTTCTCGTTGATCGCAAGGGCGGTGGCCGCCGCCTTGTGCGCCCCGGCGGTGTCAGGGGGCACGATGCTCATGTAGGCGAACGCCATCTTGGCCCAGGAACGGGCGTCCGGCACGATGGCGGTGTAGATTTTCAGATTGCGGATGGCCTCACGGTATTTTTCGTTGGACTCTTCCTGGGAGTTGACCTTGCGCCCCATGGCCACGTCGGCGGTCAGCCGGTAGGCATCCCAGTTTTCCGGCTGAAGCGTGTTGATGATGCGGAGCTCCTGAAGGCTCTCCTCGTGCTGCCCCAGGCTGTAGAGGACCCGGGCCAGTCGCCAGTGCAGGTCCACGAGCGAAGGGTCGAGCGCGAGCGCCGACTGAAGGTTCACGGCCGCCAGAGATGGAACGTTCTTGCGCGCATAGAGGTCGGCGAGCGCCACCTTGTAGTCCACCACCGCGGGCGCCAGCGATTCGGCGGTGATCAGCGGGACTTCGGCCTCGTCGAGCCTGCCCAGTTCAAGGAGCGCGACGCCCAGGGCATGCTGGGCGGCCTCATTGCTGGAGTTCTTGTCCACGGCCGACTTGGCCAGCTTGCGGACGGTTTCCCAGTCCTCGCTCTGCATGGCTGCCGACCATGGCGCTCCGCGTTCGGCGGCGCGGGCCACGCTGCGCCCGTCGATCAGAAGGATCAGGAAGACCGTGAGGAGGATGACGAAGAGCGACAGGCCGGCCCATACCGGGCCGCGAAAGCCGATTGCGAATTTGGCCTGTTCCCTCTCGTTGCGCTCCAGCTGGGACAACGACTGACGGGACCGGGCCGACTCCAGGTGCTTAAACATGGACCTCCCCGAAAACGATCCTGAAACGGGTGTTCAGTGCTGAACTTGACCTGTCATTCGAGGTTCCGGCGAGGCAGTGCCGGAAACCGTAATCCAAAAGACGCGTCACGATACAGGACGGACACCGGATGATCAATATCCTGTGTCGACCCGGGGCCCGATCGTCAGGCAGCGACCCGGTCGGCGAGGATCCGCCGGGTGCGACGGGGCTCCGGAACACGGTCTGGGCGACCGTGCCTGAGTCTTCAAGGGATACTACACGAGCTTTCCGGTTTCGAGCCAACACTTTTTTCCGCTTCCCTCTTGGTCCTCCGGCGTTCAGTCGCTTAAACTTCATGGGCTTAGAAGAGTTCCAACCTTCATGAAACTTCCAGGAGGGGCCTCACCCCATGAAATGCGCGACAGTCAAGGATCTGCTGGCCTCGATGGGCGGCACCGTACACATCGACGGGACCGGGTTCATGAAAGTGACCGACCCGACCCGGTTCTACAAGGAACAGACGGACATCCTGGCGCTCAACGCCTCGATCGGGCCGGACGAGGAGGTCCGGAACGCAGCCCGCTGGCTGATTCTCAAGGCCGCTCACGTGCTCGGGTCCCATCCGGCCTCCATCGACGCCGTCTACCGGGCCCGCGGCCGGGGGGAAATCGCCGAGGCGTTCACCGTGCCGGCCATCAACATCCGGGGAATGACCTACGACACGGCCCGGGCCGCGGTGCGCAGCGTCCAGAAACGGGACGGGGGGGCGTTCATTTTCGAGATCGCCAGGTCGGAAATCGGCTACACGAACCAGCGGCCCGCCGAGTACGTGTCCCAGGTCGTGGCGGCGGCCATCCGCGAGGAGTTCCACGGGCCCGTCTTCATCCAGGGGGACCACTTCCAGGTCAACGCCGCCAGGTACAAGGCGGATCCCGATGCCGAGGTGAAGGCGGTCAAGGACCTCATCGCCGAGGCGGTCGGAGCCGGGTTCTACAACATCGACATCGACACGTCCACGCTCGTGGACCTGTCGCGCCCGACCCTGGCCGAGCAGCAGGAACTCAATTTCCGGCTGTGCGCGGAGCTGACGGCGTACATCCGCGGTCTTGAACCGGCCGGAATCCGGGTGTCGGTCGGCGGCGAGATCGGCGAGGTCGGCGGCAAGAACTCCACCGTCGAGGAACTCCGGGCGTTCATGGACGGGTACAACGCCGCGCTGAAGGCGATCGGCGCCGAACTGGCCGGCCTGTCCAAGATCAGTGTCCAGTCCGGCACCGAGCACGGCGGCATCGTTCTGCCGGACGGTTCGGTGGCCGACGTGCAGATCGATTTCGAAACGCTGGAAGCGCTCTCGCGCGTGGCCAGGGAGGAGTACGGCCTGGCCGGCGCCGTCCAGCACGGGGCCTCAACGCTTCCCGACGACGCGTTCGACCGCTTTCCGAAGACCGGAACCGCGGAGATCCACCTGGCCACCGGATTCCAGAACCTGTTCTACGACAGCCTCTATCTTCCCGACGAGCTCAGGGAAAAGATGTACGCGTGGCTCGACGCGAACTGCGCCGGCGAACGCAAGCCCGACTGGTCCGACGAGCAGTTCTACTACAAGACGCGGAAGAAGGCATTCGGCCCGCACAAGGAAGACATCTGGGATGTGGACTGGGGTACCCGGAAGAGCCTCTCCGAGGATCTCGAGGACAAGTTCGACTTCTTCTTCGAGCAGCTCGGCGTGGACGGCACGCAGACCACGGTCCAGAGGCTGGTCCCGGCCGTTCCCGTGGAGCCTCCGGTTCCCGCCGCGATCCAGGCCCTGCTGTGAACCGGACCGGGCCGGGCCTGTTTCACGAGGTCTGCCGGGTCCGGGACATCAGGGTCGGGGAGGGGAAAGGGTTTCTCGTCGAGGGACGGAGCGTGGCGGTCTTCCGGGAGAAGGACCGTTTTCACGCCGTTTCGGACCGGTGCCCGCACAACGGCATGCCGCTGCACGACGGATGTTTCGCGAACGGCGTGATCACCTGCCGCTGGCACGGCTGGTCGTTCCATCTCGCGACCGGGCGCGCGCCGGACTCGCTCGAAGCCGGCGACGGACCGCGCATCCGGGTTTACGAAACCCGCATCCGGGACGACCGGGTGGAGGTGTGCGTCGATGCCGGGGCCCCTTGACGATCCGGAACTCCTGGCGCTTCTTCTGGCCGGCGGGGAGGGGCGGCGGCTCAGGCCGCTGACGGCCCGGATTCCGAAGCCTCTCGTTGCGTTCGGCGGCTCTCACCGGATCATCGACTTTGCCCTGGCCAACCTGGCGGCGGCAGGATTTCACTCCGTCCATGTGGCCGGCCCGCCTGAATTGATGGAAAGCCTGCCGGACTGGAGCCGGTGCTGGCGGAATCGCGGGGGCCTCCTTGCGGCCCTGCCTGCGCCGTCCGGCCGGTATCGCGGCACCGGTGACGCCGTCCGCTCCGCGCGTGCCCTGATCTGCGCGAAGGCGCCCGGCATCGTCGCCGTTCTCCCCTCCGATCATGTCTACGGCTGCGTCTTCCCGGCATTCGTGGAGGCGCACCGTTCGCGCGGAAACGCCGTGACGCTGGCGGTGGCCCGCGCACCCGGAGTCGAGTCGGCACAGCTCGGTGTCGTGTCCCTCGACGACTCGGGGCATCTCTCCTCGTATCGGGAAAAGCCGGACGCGGCCGCTCTCGAGGAACGGGCATCCTGTCTCGTGTCGACGGGGATCTTCCTGTTCGATACGGACGTCCTGCTCGAGTTCCTGGACGGCCATGCGGCCCCGGAGGACGCGGACTGGGATTTCGCCCCGCACCTGTTTCCCCGGGAACGAGTGGCCACCTTTGTTTTCGAGAACTACTGGCGCGATGTCGGCACGATCGGGGCGTACTGGAACGCGCACATGGACCTGCTCCGCTCCGGCACCGTGTTCGACGAGCCCGGGCTCGCCTGGCCCGATCCCCCCGGGACGGCCCGGCCGGCGCTGCGCCGCGAGGGGACATCGCTGCTCGGGGCGGGATGCGCCGCCTGCCCGGGAGGAGTGCGGCGTTCCGTGGTCGCCGAGGGGGTGACCTTCGGCGACGAAGTGAATGTCGAAGACTCCGTGCTGATGTCCGGCGTCCGGGTCGGAGCCGGGGCGCGGATCCAGCGGGCCATCGTCGAAGGGCCGAACGCACTGCCGGACGGGTTCGATACGGACCGTGATTCCTGGCCGCGGGATCCCCGCGGCGTGGCGGTCATTCCCGCCGGAACCTTTCCCGCCGCCTGAGTCGATTCTATCGTGCCGGTGCCGCGGTTCAGCTCCGGCCCGGGATCTCCGGATCGTCCTCCGCGCTCCACGGGGGAGGCATCGGCAGGTCGTCGATCCGGGCGCCGAGTTCCTCGTCCGTCAACGCCTCGGGGCCGAGCCCCTTTCCGTGCACTTCCGTCAGCAGGTCGAGCAGGCGGATGTTCCACGGCGCCGCCCTCCCGATGGACGCCGCCAGTTCGACGATCTCGCCGTTCATGTGCCCGTTCTCGAGGCGGCGCCCAGGGACCCGCAGGTTCTGCCAGGTGGAGTTGTGGACGCCGTCGCGGATCGGCGGGCGCACCGGGCGCCCGGCGAGGTGACGGAGCATCGTAGGAACATCCTCGCCGCGGCCTGATGCGGCGTACGCGGGAACGCCCGCCGCCTTGAGTATCCGGGCCCCCTCGATCAGGACGGCCTGCTCGAGACGGGTCAGGTTCGGGCAGGCAAGCCCCTCGCGGCGGACGAGCGGGCTGGCGCCGCTGATCAGGTTCAGCAGGAGCTTGAGCGCCTTGTCGGCGCGAATGTCGGGGGAGGGGACGGCTTCGAAACCGGCCGCGGTGAGGTCGCGGACGACATGGTCGAGTTCCGGATCGAGACACGGCCTTCCCGGAGGCGGGGTCCGGCCGAGAATGAGCAGGCCCGGCGAACGGGTGCGCACCTCCCCCGGAACGATCATCGTGGACGTGGCCCGGACGATGCCGCCGAGCAGATTCGGAAAGACCGGGAGAGCCTGGTCCTCGGCCCGGATGCCGTTCTGCCAGGTCACGGTGAGCGTGGTCTTCGGAAACGCGCCCCGGGCCGACTCGAGGGCGTCGTCGAGATCGCCGGCCTTGGTCGTGATGAAGAGGATCACCGGGCCCTCGAGGTTCACGCGGCCCGGGTGGTCCACCGCCGCGAGCGGAACGAGATGCTCGATGCCGTTGCGGACGTGACGGAGTCCGCCCTGGGCGCGAACGGCGCTCACCAGCGCGGGGCGGCCGATCAGCGTGACGCGCTGCCCGGATTCCGCGAGCAGTGCGCCCATCGTGCCGCCGACGGCGCCCGCTCCAAGAATGATATAGTGGCTGCTGGATTCCCTTTTCATGAACCTTTCCCCAAGCCATGGACAGGCGGCGCATGGTACCATCTCGTGGCCGTGGGTTGGAGAGCTTCACGGAGATCGGACATGAAGGTTGCTCGTCTTTCGGCACTGCTGGTGCCGATCTGGCTGCTCGTCGCCGCAGCAGTTCCCGCCGGATCCGCGGACGCGGACCCCCGATTCGACCCCGCCCTGACGTTCCGGATTCGGGCCGTGGAAACCGGGACCACCGGCAGCGCTTTCCCGGATGCGAAACTCCGCGGCGGCGTGTCCGCCTTCGATGGCGGGGCCTCCTCACGGATCGGATCCGCGGTGCCACTCGTCGAGGGAAACCCGGACCGTCCCATCCCGGCCCTTCTCTCCTTTCCTGCCCTGCTCGAGGCTCCTGATCTGTCCGGAATGGGATTCACCGTGGTTGGAAAGACGGGGAGCGCCGCGGCCGTGCTCGGATCCCCGGCCTCGTTCGAGCGGCTCTCCCGCTGGCCGGGTCTCGGCGCCGCCCGCCTCTCGCGCCCGGTGAAGCCCACCCTGGACCGGAGCCTCGAGATGATCCGGGGAACCCGTATCCGCCATGGCGTGCCTCCGGAGTACATCGGTCCCACCGGCAAGGGGGCTCTCGTTGCGATCATCGATACCGGTGTGGACATCCTGCACCGCGACTTTCGCAGGCCGGACGGCTCCAGCCGTGTCGTGGCCTACTGGGACCAGTCCGCGTCCGGCGTCTCATCCGAAGTGCCGGCGGGCCAGGTCTACCGGGAAGCCGAAATGCGGGAGTACATTTCCGGGCGCTGGACGCATCCGCGCGGCTGGGATCGCGTGGGACACGGCACGCACGTCGCGGGCATCGCGGCGGGGAACGGATCCGCCGCCGGAGCGGGGCAGTCCTACCGCTACGTGGGGGTCGCACCGGAGGCCGACCTGATCGTGGTCAACACCGGTTTCGACGAGGTGTCCGTGATCTCGGCGCTCTTCTTCGTGATGGACGAGGCCGACCGCCGCGGTCGTCCGGTGGCCGTCAACCTGAGCCTCGGCAACCAGTACGGACCGCACGACGGCACCGACCCGTTCGAGCGGATCATCAGCGACCTCTGCGGCCCCGGTCGCCAGGTGGTCGTGGCCGGCGGCAACCAGGGCAACGACCGCATCCACGCTTTCCTCGCCGCCGGGCAGGGGGCCGACTCGGTGAGTGTGTTCCTGCCGCCGTACGCGATCCAGGGCGACCTGCTGCACGTCCTGCATCTGGAAGGGTGGACCGCCCTCTCCGCCTCCTTTTCGGCCACGATCGTCCAGCCAGGCGGACGCCGGATCGGGCCGATCCGGGGCGGGCCTCACGAATTCAGCGCGACGAGCCATGTCGTGCGGTCCGGCACGGGCAGGACGGACACCGGGTCGTACTTCTTCATCGAGGCCTTCTTCTACGGGGCGCCTCGCGTGTCGGGGGAGTGGACGATCGTCATCGAACCCGACCCGGAAACGGCGCGCGCGCCGATCCACTTCTGGATTCCGCTTGCCGACTTCAACGGCGGGGGCACCCCCTATTTCCTGCGCGGGCAGGATCCGCGGGCCACGCTGTCGCCGCCGGCCAATGCGCGGAACGTGATCGCGGTCTCGGCGCTCGTGTCGAGAACCTGCTGGCCGAGGAGCGGCGGCGAAAGCTGTTTCGTCACCGACCAGAACGTGGGCGACCTCGCCGTGTTCTCGAGCGTCGGACCCACGGCGGACGGACGGCCGAAGCCCGAGGTGGCCGCTCCGGGATTCGGCGTGATGTCGGCGCTCTCCGCGTCGATGACGGCGCAGATCCGCGACCTGCTGGACATCCCCGCCTACCTCGATCCCGACGGCGTGCACTGGCTGAACTCGGGAACGTCGATGTCGGCGCCGTTCGTCACCGGGGCGCTGGCGCTGATCATGGCCCGGATTCCGGACCTGACGCCCGAAGAAGCCCGCGCGCGGTTTCGTCTGGGAATTCCGGTGGCCACCACGGACGGAACCGTGGCCGGGCACCGGCTCGACCTGGACAGCTTTGCCATGCCGGTGGCGCAGAACGGGCTGTTCGACGCGGTGCTGCGCGATGACGGAAGGGTGGCGTTGAGCTGGTATCCGATCGCGCTCCAGGGGAGTCCCCTGTACCGCATCTCCCGGACGCTCGACAACGGGCAGCCGGAGATCGTCCCCGGGGCGGACCGGCGCGGTCGGGGGCTGCACACGTTCGTGGATCGCCCGCTCGAGCCGGGGCGTTCGGCCACCTACAGGCTTCTCGCCGTGGATTCCGTGGGCGTCGACGAAACCCTGGGAACGGTGTCGGTGGACAACGGGGGCGTGCCGCGACTGACGCTGCGCACACCCGTCGCGAACCCGGCCTCTCCGCCCCTGCGCCTGTCGTTCTTCGTTCCCGCGTCCGACACGCCGACGCCGTACCGTCTCCTGCTGTTCGACGTGATGGGCCGCCCGGTCCGGCTGCTGGCCTCCGGTGTTGCCGGATCGAGCCCGGTGGAGTCCGGCGTGGACTGGGACGGGCGGGCGGATACGGGGCGGGTGGCGGCGGCGGGCGTCTACGTGGCGCGGCTCACTTCCGGATCCGAGTCGCGGATCGTCAAGGTGGTGCTGAGCCGGTGAGCCGCGCGTTCCCGTCCGGCTCCGGGGCGCAGTCTCAGCGTGACACGGGTCCGTTGCTTCGTGCGTTCCGCGAAGCGCGGGAGGCCTTGAGCGAAGACCACAGGCAACGGAAGTTGCGGATCGGATTCCCGGTGAACGCGGACCTGTAGAAGACCGCCAGATTGCCGTGATAGCCCGCCACGTCGGGCGCGAGCCTCGCGGCCTCCTTCATCGCCGCGATCGCCTCCGCGAGCCGGCCCTCCTCTTTTCGGGCCACTCCGAGGTTGCACCAGCTCTGGTGCCTGCGCGGGTTGCGCCGGAGCGAAAGTTCGAAAAGCGCCGCGGCCTCGGAGAACCGGCGCTCCAGGAGCATCCGGTTCCCGCTCAGGAAGAACAGCCCCGCGGCCTCGATGTCCCCGGAGCGCCGCGTCGCTTCCTCGAACAAACGCAGCGCCTCCGCGGGGTCACTGTCCACGAGGAGATCGCCGAGGCCGCGGAATCCGAACGGGGACTCCGGTCGATCCCGGATCAACTCCTCGAGGATCCGCCGTCCCTCGCCCTCCTGTCCGCACCGGGCCATGGCCAGCGCCATCGCCTCGCGCGCCTCCGCGAAGAGCGGCGCCGCCTCGCAGGCCCCGCGGTAGTGCTCCACGGCCGCCGCGTGGTTTCCCGCCACGTCCTCGACATGGCCGAGATGGAACCGGGCAAGCGGATTGCCGGGTGCCCGGTCCGCGATGTCCCTGAACCGGGTCCGCGCGTCGTCCACGCGCCCGGCTTCGAGCAGGGACCGTCCGAGAAACTCGAGAATCTGGAGGTTGCCCGGACGGGTTTCGAGCGCCTTTTCGAGGTGCAGGGCGGCCATTGCCGGCCGGCGGTCGGCGCGGAGCACCTGCGACAGCGTGATCAGCGGGGGCAGCCACTCCGGCGCCAGCGTCCGGGCCCGGAGTGCGGCCCGCTCCGCCTCGATGAAATCGCGCGCCTGGAGATGGAAGCCGGCCAGCGAGTTCTGCACGAGCGGCGAGCGATCGTCGAGGCGCGCCGCCCGGAGCGCCAGGGTCATGGCCCGGGCCGGTTCGCCCGCCATGAGCAGCGCGACGGCAGCCCGACGGACGGCCTCCGCGTGATCGGGAAGCCGCTGCACGATCTCTTCCGCCGCGGCGGCGGTTTCGCCGACGTCCCGCCGGCGTTCGGCGGCGGCGAGGCGCTCGACGAGACCGCGCACCGTCTCCAGGCCGGATGCGTCCCGCCGTTCGACGAGCGGACGGTACAGGTGGAGGTCCGCCGAGGCGGGATGGATCGCCTGGATCCGGTCGAGCAGGAGGCCGGCGCCGTCCCAGCGGCCTTCGAGCGCATGGATGAGACTCATCTCGACGATCGCATCGAGGCGCTCGGGGCAGAGCGCCAGGCAGGATTCCAGCGCTTCGGCGGCCTCCTCCCTGCGGCCCAGGCGGGTCGCGGCAATCCCGAGCCCGAGAAGGGCGCACGGCAGTTCCGGTGCGCGGCTGCGCAGGTCCCGGGCCACCCGGAGCGCGAACTCGTGGTTGCCGATTGCGAGGCAACTCTCCATCCGCGAGATGTCGGGCCAGTTGTCGAGGAACGAACGGAAGGGGGTCGGGGCGGATGGCGCCTCCCGCGCGGCCTCTTCCAGAGCCCGGGCGATCTGCTGAATGCCGAGGCCGGAGCCCGTCCCCGGCTCGAGGTCCTCCGGATGGCGGAACGGAATCTCTCCGGGGAGGCCATAGAACGCCGCGAACTCGGGATCCAGTTTCAGGGGACGGAATGGGTGCATGGGGCCAGTTGACGCTCCAGAATCGATTCGTTAGCTTCTCGTATCTCTCTGTAATGTACCATCATCCATGACACCCCGCCGTGCGGGCGGGAGAACCCGGAGCATCGTGGACCGGATACGCCTCTCGGGAATCGCGCTTTTCGCCCATCTCGGCGTTCACGAGGCGGAGCGCGAAACCGGCCAGAAGATCCGCATCGACGTGGAATTGACCGCGGACCTCGAAGGCGCCGCGGCTTCGGACTCCCTGGCTCACACGGTGGACTACGAGCGCGTGTACCGGATCGTGGAGGACACGGTGTCCCGAACCCGTTTCAAGCTCATCGAGGCGCTGGCGTCCCACCTGTGCCGGGTCCTTCTGGAGGAGTTTCCGGTGTCCCAGGTGACGGTCCGGGTCCAGAAGCCGAACGTGCCGTTCCAGGGAACGCTGAGCGCCGTGGAAGTGGAGTTGACACGAAGCTCATGAGCAGCGCCCTGATCGGCCTCGGGTCGAATCTTCCGGATCGCGCGGCGCACCTCCGCGCGGCGATCGATTCCCTGCGGCGTCTTCCGGAGACGACGCTGCTGAGAGCGTCCTCGACTTACGATTCCAGGGCGCAGGGGGCGGAAGGCGATCCCGATTTTCTCAACGCGGCCGTACTCGTGGAAACGGGGCTTTCCCCGCGCCTCCTGCTCTGGCATCTGCTCCTCATCGAGTCACGGCTCGGCCGTGAGCGGCACCGGCGGTTCGGCCCCCGCTCGATCGACCTGGATCTCCTGTTCTACGACGACCGGTGCATCGAGGAAGCCGACCTGACGGTGCCTCACCCCCGGATGCTCGACCGGCCGTTCGTCCTCGCGCCGCTGGCGGAGATCGCGCCGGAGTTTCGGCATCCCGTGGAGGGGCGTGCGCTGGCGGAACTGAGCCGCGCCGGGTCCGCGGGCGTGCGCATGGCGGGGCGCCTGTGATCCTCGTTGCGCCGCATCGGCCCGGGTGCCCGGCCATGCCCCCGCCGCCGCGGCAGGCGGCCGAACCCGGTGTGATCGTGAACAATCGTGCACGGCCGGCGGGCCGCGGGCCGCGGAACGGGAGCGGATCGTGAGCGTCCCGAACCACGTGGCCATCGAGGGCGTGATCGGCGTCGGGAAAACCACGCTGTCGCGGCTCCTGTCCGAGGCGATGGGCGCCCGGCTGGCTCTGGAGGTCGTGGAGGAAAATCCGTTCCTCGCCGACTTCTACCGGGACATGCGCCGGTACGCGTTCCAGACGCAGGTGTTTTTCCTGCTGTCCCGCTACCAGCAGCAGATGGACATGATGCAGCCGGACCTGTTTCATCCGCGGATCGTCAGCGACTACATCTTCCAGAAGGACCGGATCTTCGCGAACCTGAATCTCTCCGACAACGAACTCAAGCTGTATGACCGCCTGTTCCCGCTGCTCGAGCGCGATGTGCCCGCGCCGGACATCATCGTGTACCTTCAGGCGTCGCACGACGTGCTCATGGAGCGGATCGCCCGCCGGGGGCGGGAGTTCGAGCGGGCGATGCCTCCGGAGTACATCGCCGCCCTGAACGAGGCGTACAACTATTTCTTCTTTCACTACTCGGGGGCCCCGCTTCTGATCGTGAACACGAACGACAGCGACTTCCTCAACAATCCGGAGGCGGTGGACGACCTGCGCAAGCGCATCGAAAACCATGAGGGCGGCACGGTCTACTACACGCCGCTCGGCGGGGCCCGGGCATGAGCGAGCGCCGCAGGATCACCTCCGTGGCCATCCGCGGGCGCAAGGGAGCCGGCCAGGAACGCATCGTGTGCCTGACCGCCTACGACTATCCCACCGCGGTGGCGCTGGACCGGGCCGGTGTCGACATCCTGCTGGTCGGCGATTCCCTGGGCATGGTGGTGCTCGGCTACGAGAGCACGCTGCCGGTGACGATGGCGGACATGGTTCATCACACGAAGGCGGTGGCCCGCGCGCGCCCCCAGGCGCTCGTCGTTGCCGATCTTCCGTTTCTTTCCTACCACGTTTCGGTGGAGGACGCCGTGCGGAACGCCGGGCGCCTGGTCCAGGAGGCCGGCGCCGACGCCGTCAAGCTGGAAGGGGGCCCCGAGCGCGTTCCGGCGATCGAGGCGATCGTCGGGGCCAAGATCCCGGTGATGGGGCACCTCGGCCTGACGCCGCAGTCGCTCCTCGAATTCGGCGGCTATCGCGTCCAGGGGCGGGGGGAGGAGGCCGCGGGGGAACTCGTGAAGGCGGCCCTGGCCATCGAGAAGGCCGGCTGTTTTGCCCTGGTCCTCGAGGGCATCCCGTCTCCCGTGGCGGAAAAGATCACGAATGCGGTATCCATCCCCACGATCGGCATCGGCGCCGGGCTGAAGACCGACGGACAGGTTCTCGTCATCCACGACCTGGTCACGTTCGGGGGAGACCGCGTTCCGCGGTTCGTGCGGCGCTACGCGGATGTCGGCAAGGCGGTCACGGACGCCGCCCGCCGCTTCTGCGAGGACGTGCGTTCCGGCCGGTTTCCCTCCGATGCGGAGACGTATCCCGAGTGACCCGCAACACTCTTCCCGAAGTCGTGCGCCGGGTGCCGGAACTCCGGAGCCGGATTGCGGAGTGGCGCCGCCGGAAAACGCCGATCTTCTTCGTTCCGACGATGGGGGCGCTTCATGACGGGCACCGGCGCCTCGTGGAGCGGGCCGCCGGCTCCGGCGGAAAGGTCGTCGTCAGCATCTTCGTCAACCCCACCCAGTTCGGTCCCGGGGAGGATTTCGACGCCTACCCGCGCACGCTGCCGGGCGACCGGGTGCTCTGCGGCGAGGCCGGGGCTGATCTCATCCATGTGCCGCGCACGGAGGACATGTACCCGGAGGGGTTCGCCACCACGGTGCATGTCGGCGGGCTCGGCGATACGCTCTGCGGCCCGTTCCGGCCGGGGCACTTCGACGGCGTGGCCACGGTGGTCCTGAAACTGCTGAACCGGGTGACCCCGGATGTCCTGATCCTTGGACAGAAGGATGCCCAGCAGGCCGCGATCGTCCGGCGGATGATCCGCGACCTCGACCTGCCGGTCCGCCTCGACATCGCGCCCACGGTCCGGGAAAGGGACGGCTTGGCCATGTCTTCGCGGAATCGGTATCTTTCCGCGGAGGAGCGGAAGGCGGCGCCGGTCCTGTACCGGGCCCTTCGCGCGGCGCGCGCCGGGGTGAGGAGCGGCGAACGTTCGGCCGCGCGCATCCTGGGCGGTATCAGGGCAGAACTGAAAACGGAGCCGCTCGTCCGTCCGCAGTACGTGGAGGTCGTCGACTTCGAAACGCTGCAGCCGGTCGCGCGGATCCAGGGCAGGATCCTCATCGCGCTGGCCGCACACCTTGGGCGGGCCCGCCTGATCGACAATGTCGTCGTCACGGGCACGGAATGAAACGGGGAGGAAGGACATGAAACGTCAGGCGCCGGCGGCCATCGTTCTGGCCGCGGGGAAGGGCACCCGCATGAAGTCGGACCTGCCGAAGGTCGTGAGCGAAATCGGCGGGCGGCCTCTCATCCAGTACGTGCTCGATTCCACCTACGGAGCGGGCATCGAGAACGTCATCGTCGTTTACGGATACCGGAAGACGTTCGTGGCCCAGGCGGTCATCGACTACCCGGTGATGCTCGCCCTCCAGTCCGCGCAGCGCGGCACGGGTCACGCGGTGATGATGGCCGTGCCCCTGCTCGCCGGGCACAAGGGGCCGGTGGTCGTGCTGGCCGGTGACATCCCCCTGGTCCGCGCGGCCACGCTCAGGAGGCTTCTCGATGAGCACACGTCGAAGCGGGCCGCGGTGACGGTCCTCACCGCGGACCTCGAAGATCCCGCCGGATACGGGCGCATCGTGCGGAACGACAAGGGATCGGTGACCGCGATCGTCGAGGACAGGGACGCCACCGCGGACCAGAAGACGATCCGGGAGATCAATTCCAGCATCTACGCGTTCGACTGGACCTATCTGAAGCCGACGCTGTCCGAACTGCGCGACGAGAACGCCCAGCGCGAGTACTACCTGACCGACACGGTGAAGATCGCGGTGGAGCGGGGATTGCGGGTGGAGGCGGTAAAGGTCGCGGATCCGCGGGAGGTGTCCGGCGTCAACACCCAGGAACAGCTGCGGGAGCTCGAAGAGGCCGGACGGGCCATGGGCATCGTTCCGGCGGCCGCGGGCGCGGCATGAAGCGGCTCTGGGCGGGATGGCGGATGCAGTACGTGGAAAAGGCCGTCAAGGAAAAGGGGTGCCTGTTCTGCGGGCTGGCCCGCCGCAAACCGGGGCCCGAAACGCTTCTCATCGAGCGGGACGAGCACGCGATGATCGTGCTCAATGCGTTTCCCTACAACTGCGGCCACCTGATGGTGGCGCCGGTGCGGCACCGCGGCTACCTCAAGCCGCTGACCGCCGCGGAGCAGAAAGCGATCTGGGACGGACTGCGGCGGACCGAAACGGCATTGCGCCGCGAGTACCGGCCGCACGGCATCAACGTGGGGGTGAACCTGGGAAGGAGCGCGGGAGCCGGGGTCCTGGGCCACATTCACTTTCACGTGGTGCCGCGCTGGAACGGAGACACGAACTTCATGCCGGTCGTGGCCGACACGAAGGTTCTTCCGGAGTCGATCGACAGGACCTACGATCGACTCCGGAAGGCCCTTGGCGGGATTCCCGCCGGACGCTGATGTCTAGGACGTGAAGTAGAGGTCGCGGTAATCCTTGATCTCCGCCTTCTTCTTGAGCTGCGTCAGCCAGTCCTGATACATCTCGTTGCGCCGCTGGATCAGCAGCTGCTGCTCGATCTGTGTTCTCTGCGCTTCAAGCAGTGACTCGTCGGCCGGCGTCCTTTCGTCGACCTTCAACACCACGACGCCCCGCGTGGACTTGAGCGGTCCCGACACCGATCCGGGGGAAAGGCCGAAGGCCGCCGCCAGGACTTCCGCTTCCCGTCCGAGCCCCGGCACGCCGGCCACGCGGCTGAACGGACCGACGGTGCGGATCTGGCTGGAATCGGCGCCGGCCGCGACGCGCCACGACTCCGCGCCCCGGACCTGGGCCAGGAAGCTCTCCGCATCCGCCCGGGCGCGCTCGCGCTGCCGGGCTTCGGTGGCCTTCTGCCTGGCCAGGGCCTGGTTGTCCTTGAACGTGGGGTTCTTGTTGTCGTGACGGGCGACCAGTTCGGCCACGTACCAGGCGTCGTTGGTTTCGAACCTTCCGCTGATGTCTCCGGGACGGGCCTTGAATGCCCATTCGACCACGCCCGGGACGGATTCGAGGCCGCGCACGTAGGTGCCCTCGGCGAACGGGGGAGGCTCGACGATCGAAGCGCCGGCGGCTTCCACGGGAGCCTTGAGCCCCTTCTTCGCGGCTTCGGTCCGGATGTTCGCGATCTTCTCCTCCATGTCGGCGACCGTGGCGGGGCTGGCCTCGACCTTGACCATCAGGTCCCGGAAACGCACGCGCGTGTCGACACCGTCCATGAGCACCGAGTCGACCTGGATGATGTGGAAACCGGCCCGGTCGCGGATCGGATCGGAGATGGCGCCCGCGGGGAGAGAGAAGGCCACCTGTTCCAGTTCGGGAGTCAGTTCGCCGCGACCGTAGAAGCGGTCCTCGAAACCACCCTCCACCGCGGAGGGAAGATCCGAGTAGGTTTCCGCGAGCATGGCGAACGAGAGGGCCGTGGAATCACCGGCGATGTAGCGCCGGGCGATCGCCGCGTAGTCCGCGAGCTGCAGGCGGTAGTCCTCGAGATCCTGCTCGGTCGGCGTGCGTTCGAAGCGCGCGTAACGGATGGTGCTCTGGGGAGGGAGCCGGAACTCCTCGGGGTGGGCCTTGAAATAAGCCTCGGCCTCGGCGGCGGTCACCGTATCCTCGAGGGGATAGGTGCGCATGTCGAAGAGACGGTAGGTGACCCGCGCCTGCTCGTTGCGGTCGTGAAACGCCCGGCGGATTTCGGCCTCGGACACCCGGGCGCCGGAGTAGACGAGCATGGTGAGGCGCTCCACCGGGATGAGCTCCCGGTACATCGCCTCCAGCTGGACGAAGAATGCCGGGTCGATGTTCGGGTCGTTGATCAGCTGCTGGTACTTCTGGGCGTCGAAGCGACCGTCGGTCTGGAACGTGGGCTCCTGGCGGATGGCCTGGGGCGGTTCCGTCCGGGCGAGCAGCAGTTCCTCGTCCGTCGGCGTGAAGCCCATCCGTTTCGCTTCCTGGCTCAACAGCATCTGCTCGATGATGCTGTCCCATGTCTGGGTGAACATCCGGGCTTCGTCGCCCGGGCCGGGCTCCGATCCCCGGGTGGTCCGGAAACTGTCGCGGTTCGTCTGGAGAACCCGGTTGAACTGATCCAGCGTGATGGCCTCGCCGTTCACCCGGCCGACGACGCCCTGGGCCTGTCCGCACCCCATCTGGGAATCCGCGCCCCAGACCAGGAAGATGAGGGCCACGAAGGCGAAGACCAGGATCCACAGAACCACCTTCGTGTTCTTACGCATCGCATCGAGCATGTATGAAACTCCCTTGCTGGTTTAAAATCGACGTCCCGGAGGCCGCGTTTCGGACTGTCCTGTCAAAATCGAAGGGCATGACTATATCACCAGCCCCGTCACCGGAACAATAAAAGGCGGCAGGCCCCGGGATCCTCCATAATAGGGGCATGAGAGGCTCGAGAATCCCCGGACTCATGGTGCTGGTCCTGTTTCTTGCCGGACCGGCCGCCGGAAACCCCGGTCCGGCCGGCGGCGGGCCCTTCCGGCTGCTGCTTTCGGATGCGTCGGGCGTTACGGTTCAATTCGATGCCGGCCCGGCCATGGACGCCCCGCGGGGCGCGGGGATTGCGCTGCCCGCCGGTTGTCGCGGCGTCTGCACGGTCGAAGGCGGGGCATCGGGCGTCCATTTCGAGGAGATCGGTGTTCTTCGTGATGTGCGGGCGGGACGGATCCGGGTGGACCCCGGAGTCCGGTCGGCCCGGATCCGCATCGATTTCGTCGCGCGGGACCACCACCCGCCGGACGCGAACGCATCCGGTCCCTCCGCCCCGCGCCCGGCCGGCTCTCCCACCTTCGCGGACACGTACCGGACCTGTTTTCTGAACGGCGCGGACGCGGTTGCGTTCAGCGTCCTGTCCGCCACGGAGGACCGGGGGGATCGCGACTCCGGAAGTCCCTTGCCGGAACGGGGTGCGCGAAACGGAGAGTCTGCCGGCCGCGGGAGTTCCGGGGGGCGGAACGCGCGGGCCGGGATCGAACGGACCCCGGAAACCGCGGCGGAATTCCGGTTCCGCGTCGGGCGGAGCGGGTGGTACGCCGTGACCGTTTCCGACCTCGTCCCGCTGGGCTGGCCCGAACAGGTGCCCGTTGCCGAAGTCCGCCTGTTCGAGAAGACGAGGAACCCCGTCGATCCGGCCGATCCGCTCGAAACCGACGTGCCGGTTCTCGTGATCGACGACTCCGGCGACCCGGGGATCTTCGACGCCGGCGACCGCTTCCTGTTCTACGGTCGCGACCAGGCCGACCGCTTCGCGCCGGCTGCCGCGGCCGGGCGCTTCACCCGGGTTCACTGTTACTGGCTGACGTGCGGAAACGGCAACGGAGCCCGGATCGGAAGCGAAGACGGCTGGATGGATGCGGCCGGCGCCGTCACGCCGGCCTCGTTCACGAGTTCGGTCCGGTTCGAGGACAACAGCGTGTACGTTCCGGACATCCCCGGGCAACCCGGCACCCCGTTTCCCGTTCTGGACACGTTCTACTGGATCGGAACGGGCGTACCCCGGCAGACGCTGTCGCTGGAAACTCCGGGTCTCGTTTCCGGTGGCGTGGTCCGGATCCGCGCCTTCTGGCAGGGGTTTTCGCTCAACTCCCACTTCGTTTCGCTCCGCGCCGGGAGAAGCTGCGCCGCGCCGCCGGACACCGTCCTCCTCTCCCGCGGCCGCTTCGAAGGAGCCGAGCCGTTCCGGTTCGACTCCGGTCCGATCCCGTCGGCGCGGTTTCCCGACGGGTGCTGGCCCCTTGAGGTGGAAGGACGTCAGCTGTTTCCGGGGAGGGAGGAAACCGGGGGAAGCGGGGCGCTCTTCGACCGCGTGGAGGTGACCTATCCGCGGAGCTACCGTCTCGTCGACGGACGGCTCGAGTTCGACGCGGGTGGACTCACCGGTGACGTGGAGTTCGTCCTGCACGGGCTCCGGCGCCCCGAAATGTTTCTGTTCCGGGTGACGGACGCCGGAAATCCGGTCCGCGTGAACCTGGCGCCGGAGCGGTACCGGCAGCGGTCGGGTCCTCCGTTTCCCGACTACGAAGTGCGGTTCCGCGCCTGCGTTTCCGGATCGGAAACGTGGACGGCTCTTGAACCGGACCGGATTCCGGGCCTGACCGCCGCCGGGCTTCCCCCGGATCTTGTCGGGGGAGCGATCGCCCGGGTCGAGCGTTCCGGCATCACCGAGGACACGGGCGCCGATCTCATCGTGCTCTGCCACCCCCGCTTCCGCGCGGAACTGCAGCCGCTGCTGGATCACCGGGCCGCCCAGGGGCACCGGATCGCCGTGGCCGCTCCGCAGGAGGTGTGGGACCTGTTTTCCGGGGGGGACAAGTCGGTGCCGGCGATCCGGGACTGGCTGCGTCACGTCTTTCGCGCCTGGGCGCGGCCACCGGAGCACCTGCTGATTGTCGGGGATGCCAGCGAGGACTACCGGAAGGACCTGGGTATGTCCGATCCCGACTGGGTGCCGACGATGATGCTCTACGGATCCATTCCCGGCCCCAACAGTCGGGTCGAACTGGTCGGCAGCGACAATTACTATGTCGGCGCGCTGGCCCCCGGCGACCTCGACGGCGATCTCCTTCCGGACATGCACGTGGGGCGGCTACCGGTCGGCTCAGAGGCGGAAACGCGGGCGGTCGTCTCGAAGCTGATCCTCTACGACCGCTACGGCGACGACGAGCTGTGGCGGCGCCGCGGCCTGGTCGTCAGCGACGACCGGTATTCCGATTCGATCCTCGGCACGGGGAGCTACTGCCTTCGACCCGAGGAGATCACGTTCGAGTCCGGCGGCGATTCGCTCTGCGCGGAGATCTCGCGCAACGCCTGCGCCGTGGATTTCCGCTGCGAACACCTCAGGATGTCGGCGCTTCTCGATACGGTCGCGGCGCTCGGCCGGGGAGCGGGAAACCCGGACTGTCCGGACGTGACGCGGACGCGCGACTACGTGAAGGCGCGGATCGCGCCGCTCTGGATCGCGGAATCGAGCCGCGGTCACCTGTTCCAGTCGTTTTCCGGCCACTCGAGCCGTGTGAAGCTCGGCACGGAGGGGTTCGTGGAGTTCAACGGCGCCTTCACGTCGCCCGCGAATCGCGATCCGGAGCAGCTGACGAACGTGGGCCGGCCGTTCGTGTTCCTGGGGATCGGCTGCCACGTGAACGAGTTCGAATATTTCGGGGAGGCGGTGACCGAGCACTCCATCGGCGAGGCGATGGTGCTCCTGCCGAACCGCGGGGCGATCGCGTCGATCGGGAGCACCGGGTACGAACTCGTGGCCCTGAACCGGCCGCTCCAGGTCTATCTGAACCGGGCGCTGTTCACGGACCTCCCGCTGGATCCCGCCTCCGGGCTCCGCCGCCGCATCCTCGGGGAAGGGAAGGACCAGGCGCTGGTCCGCATGGCCGTGGAACTGGGCGGGGGCGCATCGACGCCCGGACTGATCCAGAACCTGTTCACGACGACGACGCTCCTGGGCGACCCGACCATGCGGATCGACATGGGGCCGGCGCGCGCCGAACTGCGGGTCAACGGCGGGGCGGTCGAGCCGGGCGCGGCGATTGCGGCGGCGCCGGGGGGATTCCGGGCCCGCATCGAGGCGCGGCTCATGGACGACGTGGACGTGGGCGGAGTATCGCTGCGCGTCGACGGGATCGCCGTTCCGGAGTCGGAGTTTTCCGTTTCGGCCGATTCCGTGTCCTGCGGTCGACGACTCCTGTTCGATACGGAACTCGAGCCCGCATCCTATCCGATCGTGATCGAAACGACGGACTGGCTCGGCCGCAGGCGGGATTATCCCCTGACCGTCGAACTCCGCGTGGACTGGTCCTCCGGCGGACGTCCGCTGTCGCCCGACCAGGTGGTGACTCCCGACGCCGGATTCCAGGTCCGGGTGAACAGTCCCGTGCCGCTCCTTCGCGCCGAGGTGGACGTGTCCGTGAACGGCGAGGCGGGCCCCTTCGACTGGTCGCCGGTGGATCCGGAGCGGCGGGTCTGGGAGGCGGCGAGCACGAGCGCGTTGCCCGAGGGACGGCTGGACCTGCAGGTGCTGATCCGCGGCGAGCCGGTCCGATCCGGGACGGGCCGCCTCGCGATACGGGTGCAGTCGGAGTTTTCGATCCGCGACCTCTACAGCTGGCCGAATCCCTGGGAAGGGGCCGGACCGGTCCGGTTCTTCTGCTCACTCAACGCTCCGGCGGGCGATGCGCCAACCGGAGAGATCACGGTCTTCAGCGTGGCCGGTCGTCTCGTGGCCCGGTTTCCGATTTCGGTCGAAGTCGGCCAGAACCGGTTCGACTGGTTGCCGCGGGACTCCAGGGGGGATATGCCGGCCAACGGCGTGTACCTCTATAAAGTCACGATCAGGGGCGCGCGGGGAAACCGGACGGCCCTGGAGCGCCTGGTGATCCACCGGTAGGCCGGGACCCGGTTGCGGGCAAAACGCCCCGGAACCCGGATGCGGGTCCGCAGCGGCGCGGATCGGATGCACGGGAGGTTATTAAAGTTGCCGAAACCCGGAATCCGGCTACACTTGAAGTAGTGGAGCAGGGCAAACCTCATCACCCTCTCGGGGAGGCAGCTGTGTTTCTTCGGACAGGTTTCCTCACGGTTCTGATTCTGGGCATGACCGGGGGATCGGCTTCCTTCGCTGGTGACTGCACCTTCACGCTCGATTGGTCGAACGTGCCCAACTGCCTCGGGATCAGCCCGGATGGAGGCCTGAGTTATACTGTGACGATCGTGTGCAGCAACGGTCCGGTCGCCGCAGCGGCCGTAGACCTCCGTTTCACCATCGTGGGCGACACACTCGTCTGCTGGTGTGCCTCCACACCCGGGCCACGTCCCAGGGTCTTTAGCAGGTCCACGAACGTGAACGGTGTCGCCTCGTTCAACATCGCGGCGGGCGGGTGTATCCAGTACAACCTCGCAGCGATTCCGGGGCCGCTCAAGTTTGCCGCCGAAGTCTTTGCGGACGGCGTGAAGCTCCAGGAGTGCGGTACCGTCTCGCCGGACGCCGTGGATGCTTCAGGCCGGCTTCCCACCGGCACGCAAAGTCTCTGGGATCCGGCCGGCGTCTGTGCCGTCGGTCTCGCTGACGCCGTCAAACACACCACGCCGCTGGCCACGTCCACGTACAACTGGTGTTCGGATCTGAACTGCGATCTGGCCGTGGGCCTCTCCGACGCCACGATTCTGACTCCGTTTCTCGCCGGTTCGGCATCCTGTCCGGGAGATGCGGGGCCATGACGACTCCGCGCGGCGTATTCCTGTGCGCCCTCTTCCTTCTGATGCTGGCCTCCACCCCCGCCGCGGGGGCCGGGCCGTGCAGCGTTCCCGACCCCGGGTACTCCACCGTGCCCAACTGCCTCGGTATCAGCCCGGACGGAAGTCTCGCCTATACGGTGACAATCGCCGCGTGCAACGGCCCAATCGCCGCAGCCGCTGTCCAGCTCCGGTTCACCACCGTCGGCGACACGCTCATCTGCTGGTGCGCCACGGTTCCGGGACCCCGCCCGCGCGTTTTCAGCGCGACCACGAACGCAAACGGCGTCGCCACGTTCAACATCGCCGCGGGAGGGTGCATCCAGTACAACCTCGCGGCGATCCCCGGCCCTCTGAAATTCGCGGCGGAAGTTTTTGCGGACGGGATCAAGTACCAGGAGTGCGGCACCGTCTCGCCGGACGCGGTGGATGCGGCCGGCCGTCTTCCGACGAACACCCAGAGTCTCTGGGATCCCGCCGGCGTCTGCGCCACGGGCCTCTCCGATGCCGTCAAGCACACGACGCCCCTGGCCACGGCCACCTACAACTGGTGCACGGATCTGAACTGCGACCTTGTCGTCGGTCTTTCCGATGCCACGCTTCTCACACCCTACCTCGCCTCGTCGTCGTCGTGCATCGGCGACGCCGGCCCCTGAAATTCCGCGCGCACTTTTCCTGCATCGCGTCGATCGCATCCCGCTCGATGCACTTTTACATTGACGTTGGCGAGATGAATTTGTCACATTGACGGATGTCGAAGGCATCGTGATCGTCGACGGGTGA
>CAZQVN010000048.1:0-26948 GCA_964596775.1 uncultured bacterium | reverse complement strand
GCTTCGAAACGATAGAAGTACATCCCGGCCGGAAGGGATCCGGTGTCGCCGTCACCCGACCAGGGGAGGGCGTGCGCCCCCGCGGCCAGCGTCCCGTCGAAGATCACCGAGCGGAGGCGGCCGGAGGCATCGAACACGGACAGGCGCACGGCCCCGGGGCGCGGGAGTTCGAGGCGGAACACCGTGGACGGCGCGGCGGGATTCGGGGCGTTCGGGTGAAAACGGAGGTGCGGCGGTGCGCCGGCTTCCGCGGCGAGAACGCCGAGATGGACCTCCGTGCCGTCGCGCTCCAGCGCGGACAGGCGGTACCAGGCGGGCCCGTCGGCCGGAGCGGCGTCCCGGAAGGATCGGGTCGACGCGGGCAGCAGCGAGGTCGTCAGCCGCGCGAACGGGCCGTCCGCCGACGCGCCGCGGTACACATGAAAGCCGGCGGGGTCGGAGTCGTCCGAGAGGGACCATTCGAGAAGAACGGCACTCCCGTCCGGCCGCGTGGTGAAGTCCGTCAGGACGACCGGCACCGGGGCCGTGACCACGATGATCAGGCCGGAACGGATCTGCGTTCCCGGCCCCGCGGTGACGCCCGCGGTGATCGACCCGAGACCGTCCACGAGCCGGGTCGTGCCCTGCTGGCGCGTGCCGCCTCCGGATCCGACTCCGGCCGCGACCGGACCGGCGGTCGAATAAAAATGAAACGCCGCGGCCGCGAGAAACGCTGCCGCGGCGTTTCGCCCTGATCGGTGCATGCCGGTTATTTCGTGTCGCCCTTGTAGATGCTCATCACCGTGGACAGGAACTTGAGCGCGTCGGGCTTCTTGCGCTGGAACGAGTTCCTGCCGATGATCGATCCGAAACCGCCGCCGTCGCGGATGGCCCGCGCGTCGTTGAATACGTTCTCGTCGTCGGACTTGGCGCCGCCGGAGAAGATCACGATGCGGCGGCCGGCGAACGCGGACTGGACCACGTGCTTCACGCGGTCGGCTCCGGTGGCGATCGGCACGCCGGTCTTCTCGTACACCTTCTTCGCCGAATCCTGCTCGAGGTGCGCGCTCGGGAGCTTCACCTTGATGATGTGCGCGCCGAGCTGCGCCGCGATCTGCGCGGCATAGGCCACCACGTCGATCGCGGTCTCGCCGTCCTTGGAGATCTGCGACCCGCGCGGGTACGACCAGACCACCACGGCCAGGCCGACGGCCTTGGCTTCCTCGGACAGTTCGCGGAGCGTTTCGTACATGATCGGGCTGCTCTCGGAGCCCGGGTAGATCGTGAAGCCGATCGCCGAGCAGCCGAGCCGGAGCGCGTCCTCCACGCTGCCGGTCTGGACGGAAAGCGGGTCGGCGTTCGAAAACAGCGACTCGTTGTTGTTGAGCTTGAGGATCAGCGGAATTTCGCCGGCGAAGTCGGCGGCGCCGGCTTCCAGGAAGCCGAGCGGCGCCGCGTAGGCGTTGCAGCCGGCCTCGAGAGCCAGCTGGAAATGATAGTGCGGGTTGTAGCCGTCCGGGTTCACCGCGAACGAGCGGGCCGGGCCGTGTTCGAACCCCTGGTCCACCGGCAGGATCACCATGCGGCCGGTTCCGGCCAGGGTGCCGGAGTTGAGCATCCGGGCGATGTTCGCCTTCGTGCCGGGACAGTCACTGGAATACCAGGAGAGAATTTCCTTCACGCGATCGGTCATGGGTCAGCCTTTCAGTCGGATTTTTTCACCGCGTGACCGCCGAATTCGTTGCGGAGCGCGGACAGCATGCGGCCGGAAAACGAGGAGTCCTGCCGCGAACGGAAACGGGCCTGCAGCGCCAGGGCGAGCACCGGCATCGGCACGGCCTTGTCGATCGATTCGATGAGCGTCCAGCGCCCCTCGCCGGAATCGCTGACGTAGTCGGTGAGGCCCGCGAGCTTCGGGTCCTTCTTGAATGCGCTCTCGGACAGTTCCAGCAGCCACGAGCGGATCACCGATCCCTGCATCCACAGGTGGGCGAGCCCCTCGAGGTCGTAGTCGTAGCCGGACTCGTTGAGCAGTTCGAACCCCTCGGCATACGCCTGCATCATCCCGTACTCGATGGCGTTGTGGACCATCTTGGAATAGTGACCGGCGCCGGACGGCCCGACATGGCGGCAGCCGTCGGGGGGCGCCAGCGTCCTGAGCGCCGGTTCGAGGATGGCGTACGCCTCCTTCGAGCCGCCGACCATCAGGCAGTAGCCGACCGTGAGCCCCCACACGCCGCCGGACGTGCCGGCGTCGAGGAAGTGGATCCCCTTTTCGCCGAGTTCCTTTCCGCGGCGGACCGAATCGTGGAAGTTGGAGTTGCCGCCGTCCACGACGACATCGCCGGCCTTGAGGAGACCCTTGAGGTTCACGATCGTCTCCTCGGTTGGGTCGCCGGACGGCACCATCACCCAGACGACCTTCGGCGACGGAAGCTTCGCGACGAGTTCCTCGAGGCTTTTTGCGCCTTCGGCCCCCTCCTTGACGATTTCCGCGACCGGCTCCGGCGTGATGTTCCAGCCGACGACTTCCTGCCCTCCGCGGACAAGACGGAGAACCATGTTCTTGCCCATCTTGCCGAGGCCGACCATTCCGATTTTCATTGTGCTGCGCCTCACATCCATGGAGTCCGGGAAGGGTTTCGTCGCACCGCCCGGAAGTCAAAGTACGAACCTCCACCGCGCGGGAAGACGGCCCCGGGCGGGAGACCGGCACGATACCAAAAATCGGACACGGTGTCGTCCCGGCCCGTCGAATTGACAACCGCGGTCGGATCGGCTATTCGTCGTGCCATCATGCGCATGCAATCGCACCCTTCCGTGGTCTGCACGGTGCTCGAGGACGGCGGCGTTCTCCTCAATCTGGAGACGAAGTTCTACTATTCCCTGAACCGGACCGGCCTCCTCCTCTGGACCCTCATCGAGGACGGACACGCCGACCCGCTGTCCGCCATGGGCGGCCGCTTTCCCGAAGCCGCCGGCGATCCGGCCACCGCGACGTTCCTCGAAGCGCTCAGGAAGGAAGAACTCGTGACGGACGCCGGGCCGGACGGCAACGCCGCTCCGGCCACGGTTCCCGACGACGTCCGCTGGGCGCCCCCCCTGCTGACCCGTCACGACGTGCCGCTCAACCGGATCATGAGCAATCCGTTCGACCCGGCTGTTCCCCTGGCCGAGTAGGCGCTTCATGACCGCCCGCCGGTCGATCGCGGGGTACGACGTCACCTTCTCCATCAGCGACCCGCGCCTCGCGGCCGGCCTCGACACATGGCTCGACACGTTCTCCGCAACGGCGGCGCCGCGCCGGCCGATCCGCTTCGAGATCGGCGTCGGCACCCCCCGGCCGCTCGACGGCGCCGGGCGCCCCGTCGTCGAGTACTACTATGTGAACGGCTACCGCGACCCCGCGAGCCCCGGCCGCGTGACCTTCCTCGGCGCCGACGGCTCCCGCACCGACGTGGACACGGCGGCGGGCCGGGCCGCGACGGTGGTGCCGGAAGCGGCGGCGGACGGCCCGCCGTGGACCCTCCGCGACTCGGTGAGCGCGGCGCTGACGTCGTTTCTCCGCGCCGAGGGGGTGTTCCCGCTGCACGCCGCCGCGGTGACGGCCGGCGAGTGCGGGATACTCATCGCCGGGCCGCCGATGGCCGGCAAGACGACGCTGTCGCTGGCCCTCGTCCGGCACGGCTGCCGGTGGGTGTCCGACGACAAGGTGCTCCTGTCGATCGCCGGCGATCATGTCGAGGGCGCCGGCCTGTTCACCGTGTCGAACATCGATCCCGGGCTGTCCGCGTTCTTTCCGCAGCTGACCGGCCTGGCCTCGATCGCGCCGGCGCACGCGCACAGCCCGAAGCGGGTGGCCTCGGTGCCCCGGCTGTTCGACACGGAGGTCGCGCCGTCCTGCCGGCCGCTCCGCCTCCTCTTTCCGCGCCTCGTCGACATCGGGCCGACGCGAGTGACCCCGCTCCCCGAAGCCGACGCGTTCGCCGAACTGCTGCGCCAGTCGCCGGTGGTGGCCGAAGCCGCCAGCGGCTCCCGTCACATGGACGTGCTCTCGCGGCTGGTCCGGCAGGCGCGCTCCTTCCGGCTCGATACCGGGCGCGACTTCCTCGAGCGGCCCGAGCGCCTCGGGGAACTGCTGCGCTCGATGGACATCCCGGCGTGACCGCGGAGGCGCCGTCGGTTTCGATCGTCGTGCCGGTCCGGAACGGCGGCGGCCAGCTGATCGATCTCATCGCGTCGCTTCAGGCCCTCGACTATCCGAAGGAGCGGCTGGACGTGCTCGTCGTCGACAACGGCTCCACGGACGGCTCGGCGGAGGCGGCGGAATCCCGCGGCGTCCGGGTCATCCGCGAGGAACGGCCCGGCGCGTCGCACGCCCGGAACTCCGGCGTGGCCGCCACGCGGGGATCGATAGTGGCGTTCACCGATCACGACTGCGTCGTCACCCGCGGATGGATCCGGGGGCTGGTGGCCGCGTTCGCCGACCCCGGCGTGGGGGGCGCGGGAGGGCGCACGGAAACGTACCTGCCGAAGACGGCGGTGGAACGTCACGCGGTCCGCACGGGGCACCTCGACGCGGAGCATCACCTCGCGCACCCCACGTTCCCGTTTGCGCCCACGGCCAACGCGGCGTTCCGCCGGGAGATCTTCGAACGGATCGGCGGCTTCGACCCGGAGTTCCCGTGGGGAGAGCCGGTGGACTTCTGCAAGCGCGCGGTTCGGGACGCCGGAACCCGGATCGCGTTCGCGCCGCGCGCGATCGTCTTCCACCGGGCGCGGAGTTCCGTGGCCGAATTCTGCCGTCAGCAGCGGGGCTACGGGTTCAGCCTGGCGCTGCTCTGCGCCAAGTACCGCGACGAGGTCGTGTGGGACGGCGCCCGCGACCGCGCTGCCACCGCGGAGATCGTGAAGGCCGGGCTGCTGACGCCGGTCGGCTGCGCGGAGGCGCTGCTCCGGATGAACCGCGAGCCGCTGGAGCATCGCGCGCTGGAGTTCCTGCGGCTCGTGGCCCGGCGGCAGGGGTTCCGGCGGGCGGTGCGCGAGCGCTCGCTCGTGTTCAACGACGGCAGGGGTTCGCGATGACGCCGGTGGTGTCGGTGATCGTGCCGGTGAGAAACGGCGGCGCGGCGGTGAAGCGCCTGGCCGCGTCGCTCGCCGCGCAGGACTGGCCTGCGGCGGGCGGGCGGGAGATCCTCTTCGTGGACAACGGCTCCACCGACGGCGCCTGCCGCGACCTCCCCGGCGAAGACCTCCGCGTCATCGACGAACCGAAGCCCGGAGCGCCCGCCGCCCGCAACCGCGGCGCGCGCGAAGCCCGCGGCGACATCCTCGTGTTCACCGACCACGACTGCACGGCCGACCGCCGCTGGCTGCGTCACCTCTGCGCGCCGTTCGAGGATCCCGCAGTGAGCGCGGTGGCCGGCGAAACGATCGCCGCCCCCGCCGACAGCTGGGCGGCGCGGTATCTCGCGTTCATCCGCCACAACTCGGCGGCCGACGGCCTCGCCCGCCCGGTGTTTCCGTTCGCCCCGACGGCCAATCTCGCGGTGCGGAGGTCGCTGTTCGAGAGCCTCGGCGGGTTCGACGAGTCGCTCCCCCACACCGACGACGCCGACTTTTCCCTCCGCGTCCGGAATGCCGCCGGGCCGATCCGTCTCGCGCCGCGGGCGATCGTCCTGCACGAGGAGCGGAGTTCCGCGGCCACGCTGTTCCGCCGCTACCGCCAGTACGGCCACGGCTGGGCGGCGCTTCTCGTCAAGCATCCGGCCGAGCTGCGCTGGGGAGTCGCGCGGGCGTTCCGGGCCAACGCCGCGGTGGCCGGAGCCCTGTTCCGCATTCCCGCCGCGTTCCTGCGCTGGCGCGCCGCGGGAGCGCCGGAGGAAACGTACCGCTTTGCCCGCTTCGAGTTCGTGCGGCGGTTCGCGCACCGGCTCGGTTTCGTGGAGGCGTCGATCGCGCGCGGGCGGTTCTGGTGGTGAGGCTCCCCGTGGTCGAGCCGCACCCCTCACCGGGCTCATGTCCGTGGTGAGGCTCCTCGTGATGGCGCTGTGGCTCCCCCGCGTCGTCCGCTTCGTGGCCGCGCTGTCCGGCGCGGTCGACGCCGCATCGCTGCCGGAGAGTCTCCGGGCGATGACGCCCGAACGCCCGGCCGGCCGGCTCCGCCTCACGGCACCCGAGACCGCCCGCCTGATCTGGAACGTGCTGCGCTGGGATCGCGGGCGGTTCAACAACGGCTGCTTCGTCCGTTCCTTCACGCGGTATCACTTCTTCCGGGTGATGGGCCATCCGGTGGTGTTCCATCTCGGCGTGGAACGGAAGGACGCGGCGGGAACCTTCGCGGATCTCCGCAGCCACGCGTGGCTGACCCTCGACGGCGTGCCGTTCCTCGAATTCGAGCCGGAGCGCTTCGCGGACTATCGCGAGCTGTACCGGTTTCCGGAGTCGACGTGAAGGTCCCTCCGGACATCGGCCTCCTGCTCCGGCTTGCCGGCCCCCGCGCGGTTTCCGAGGCTCCGGAGCGACGGGTGCCCTGGAGCGCGGTGGCGTCCTCGGCGGTGGACCTCGGCCTCGCGCCGCTCCTCGATCACGGAATCCGGCGGAGCTCCTTCGCGCACCTCGTTCCGGACGGCGTTCGCGCCCGCCTCGCCGAGATCCGCAGGCTGACCGCGGTGCGGAACGCCGTGCTCCTCCATGCCCTCCGCGGCATCGAGACCGCCGCCGCGGAGCGGGAGCTGCCGCTGATCGTCCTCAAGGGGGGCGACTACGTCCGCACGCTCTACCCGGACCGGTCGCTCCGCGTGTCGATCGATCTCGATGTCCTGCTGGCCCGGAACGACGCGCTGGAACTCGAGCGGCACCTGCCCGGCCTCGGATACACGACGTCCGTGACGATGGACGGCGGATGGTTCGAGGAGCATCTCCATCACGGGCTGGCCTGGCACAGCGCCGCCGCCGGCGTGACGCTCGAGGTCCACTGGGATCTCGCCCGCGCCTCCGACCCGTTCTCCTTTCCGGTGCCGGAGCTGTTGTCCGCGTCCGAACCGCTCGGTGATCACGGCGCGCGGCGGCTCTCCCCGACCGACGGCATCGAGTACCTCGCCGCGCACCTGTTCCGGCACCTCACGACGCCGGACGGTGCGGCCCGGAGCCTCGTCGACGCGATGTGGCTCCTCGATCACGCCGACGCCGCGCGGATCGACTGGGACGCCCTGAGCGATCGCGCCGCCCGCCGCGGCACGGCCGTGCCGCTCGGGCTGATGTTCGAAACGCTGCACGCCGTGGATCCGGGCAGCGGGGCGGACCGGCGGGCGGTCCGCTTCGCCGCGCCGGAGGATCGCGGGGCGGTCGCGGACGCGCGGCGGCTCATGGAGGCGATGTTCACGCTGCCGGTGCGCCAGCCTCCGGCGATCGTGGCCGGCCTGACCGGCCTCGGCCAGGCGCGCGGGCTCTCCGGAAAACTGCGGTTCCTGGCGGCGGGGCTCTTTCCGAAGAGGCGCGACCTGAACCGAGACCTGAGCGGTGAAACGGCGCGGCTTCCGCTGCCGCTCCGCTACGGCGCCCTGCTCGCCGGCTACGCGGGAGAACTGGCGAAGATCGGCCCGACGGCGGCGTGGACGGCCTACCGGCTCGGGCGGCTGCGCGGAAAGCTCACGGAGCGGCGGCGGGCCTCGTCGTCTCCAGCCAGGCCTTGAGTTCCTCGATGTCGCGGGCGTCCGGCGAATCCGGCGCCGCCCGCCGCTCCGCCTCGGCCAGGAACGGGAGCCCCTCCTCGATCCGGCCCGCCGCGAACTCCGCGCGGGCCCGCCGCAGCCAGGCGCCGGACACGTCCGGATGCCGTTCGAGGACGCCGTCGAGAAGCACGCGGGCCCGGTCCGGGTTTCCGAGTCCGATCAGGGCGGTGGCCAGTTCCAGCGTGGCCGGAACGTCGCCGGGGTGAAGCTCCAGCGCCTTTTCGAAAGCGGCGGCCGCCTCGGCGTAGCGCCCCCGGGCCAGCTGGACCGTGCCGAGGCGCCACGCGAATTCGTAGCGCGGCGACGCGCTCACCGCGCGGGCGTAGGCGCTGGCGGCCAGGTCGTATTCCCTGAGCCGCAGGAAACGATCGCCCATCGCATTGTGGAATCCCGCCGCCACGTAAGGCTCGGGTCGCGGCTCCGCCTCGACGCCGTCAATGTGACGGCGGGCGGCCGCCTCCGGGGAAACCTGCACGCCGATCCACGGAACGAGGAGCGCCAGACCCGCCGCGGTCGCGGGGAGCGCCATCCGGCGCCCGCCGCCGGACAGGACGAGCGCGCCGGCGAGGCCGGCCGCCGCGAACCCGAGGCCGGAGAAGAGATCCCAGTCGCGCATGGCGCCGAGCGGCGTGCGCCACATGAGGCGGATCAGGAGCATCGCGACGAACCCGGCCAGCCCGAACCAGGTGGCCGGCGCGCGGAGCGCCCGGCGCGACACGGCCGCCATGCCGAACGCGAACGCGACGCCTCCCGAGAGCCACAGGCTGTTCCACGCATCCGAAAGCTGCATCACCGAAAAGACCCGGTACTGGTCGGCCCAGGCGCGGGGAGCGTTCAGGGAAAGGATCCGCGAGCGGATGGCCCAGAGGTATTCCTGCGGCGCGAGGAACCTCCAGCTGTTGTCCGGGTCGCGCCAGCCGGGATTCACGGCGAACAGCAGCGCGCTCGCGACCGGAATCGCCGCGACCACCAGTCCGATCGCCAGCAAACGCCGCCGGTCCGGCACCGGGACCCCCTCACCGCGGAGGCAGAGGAGAAAGATGCCGCCGGGAAGGAACGCCACGACAAACGGATGGGCCACCAGCCCGAGGAGCAGGGCCAGGACCGCCACCACACGGGGGATCCGGCGCTCGCGATCCGACGTCGACGTCAGGACGTCGAACGCCGCGGCGTGGAACACGAGCACGCACGCGGCCATCAGCGGATAGGTTTCGACGTAACCGAAGAACAGCTGCATCGTGCCGGTGAGGAGGAACAGTGCGGCCATCGTCACTCCGCCGGCTCCGACCCGGAGCGACACACGGAGAAGGAAGAACACCGCGACCCCGACCGCCAGCATGCCGCAGAGGATCGAGAGCGCGGCCCCGGCCAGCGTCGACTCGGCGCCGACCGCGATGAAGAAGCGGTAGACAACCGGCTCCACCGCGTTGAACAACGGCGATCGCGGGGCGGGGATCTCCCCCTGGTGCAGGCGTCGGAGAAGCTCCAGGCCGTCCCCCAGCAGGTAGGTCCGGGCCCGGAAAAGAAAGAAGAGAAAACCGGCGATCGCGGCCGATAACAGGGAGATACGCACCATTCCGGCCGCGGCCAGCCGGCGGCGCACGGCTGCGTCCGTGAGGGGCGGCAGGAGCCACACACCGGCGAGGCCGAGGGTCACAACGAGCAGGGCGGCCGCCGCGGGAACGTAGCGGAGCACGCTCATCCCCCAGAGCCAGTTGGACGGGGCGGCCAGAGACGCGAGAAGCGACAGCAGGATGGCGGCGGACAGGGCGATGCGGACCCCGGTTTCGCCGGTGTCGACCGCTCGGTTCCGACTTCCGTGTCGCATCGCCTCTCCCGGCCGGGTTAAGATCGCTCGCGCGTTCGCGGAGACGCAGGGTATCGGTCCGCGTCGGGCGGGGCAAGGGGACGAAGCCAGAGGAGTTCGCGTCGCTTGGAACGGAATCCGGCAGTCGAAAAGTTCAACGCCAGGGACGGCCTGTTCGTCCTGATCATCGCGGCGGCCACCGCCGTCTTCGCGGCCATCGCCCTGACCCTGTTCCCCCGGGCGTTCACCGAGGCCTCCATCGAATTCAAGGTCGGGCGGGACGAAGCCCGGCGGATCGCCGCGGACTACCTGACCGACCTCGGCGCGTCCGTGGCGGGGGATCGCTTCGCCGGCATCTTCGACGCCGACGACATCCAGAAAGTCTTCTTCGAGCGGACGCAGGGGCTCGACGCCGCGAACCGCATCTACACGGACGACATCCGCCTCTGGAGGTGGCAGCTCCGCTGGTTCCGGCCGCTCCGCAAGGAGGAAATCCGGGTAGCGGTGACCCCGGCCGGCCAGGTCGTCGGATTCCGCCGGGAGATCCCGCGCGAGGAACCCGGTGCGTTCCTCACCGCCGAAGAGGCGCGGGGGATCGCGGAACGCTTTCTCGACGCGAAGACGGATCTTCCGGTCGGGGATCTCACGTTCGTCGAGTCGAAGATCGAGGAGCAGGCCGCCCGGCGCGATCACTCGTTCACCTGGGAGAAGACCGGCTGGAACGTCGACGGCGCGGTGTTCCGGGTGCAGGTCGACGTGTTCGGCGACGAAATCGGCGTGTTCCGCCAGGCGGCGCGCATTCCCGAGCAGTGGCAGCTCGAGTACGAGCAGCTCCGCAGCCGGAACACCACGGCCACGACGGTGGCCACGTTCTTCTACATCCTCACCGGCCTCGCCGCGCTCGTCTTCATGATCCGTTACGCCCGGCGCGGCGACGTGCCGTGGCGCTTCGTGCTCGCGTTCTCCGGAATCGGAGCCGCGCTCTCGGTGCTCAACGCGCTGAACGAGCTGCCGGTGGCGCTGTACAGCTACGACACGACGGAGAGCTTCGGGTCGTTTCTCGGCACGCGGATCCTCGGCGCGGTCACCTCCGGCCTCGTGGTCGGCGGCTGGATCGGCCTGTTCGCGGCGGGGGGCGAACCGCTCTACCGCCGTCGATTCCCCGGCCAGATGTCGCTGTCGCGCTTCATCACGCTCCGCGGCGTCCGGACGAAGAGCTTTTTCCGCCAGCTCCTCATCGGCTACGCGCTGACCGCGTTCTTCATGGCCTACCAGGCCGTGTTCTACATCGTCTCCGCACACTTCGGCGCGTGGTCGCCGGCGGAAGTGCCCTACTCCAACCTCCTCAACACCCGGTTCCCGTGGGTGGCGGTGCTGCTGATCGGATTCCTTCCGGCGGTGTCCGAGGAATTCTCCAGCCGGATGTTCTCCATTCCGTTCTACGAAAAGCTGGTCCGCAACCCGGCGGTCGCGGTGCTCCTCGCCGGCTTCATCTGGGGGTTCCTCCACGCGAACTATCCGAACCAGCCGTTCTACATCCGCGGCCTCGAAGTCGGCATCGTCGGCGTGGCCATGGGCGCCCTGATGTACCGCTTCGGCGTGTTTCCGCTGCTCGTCTGGCACTTCACCGTGGACGCGCTCTACACGTCGATCCTGCTCCTGCGGAGCGGCAACAGCTACTTCGCGATCTCCGGAGGCATCGCGGCCGGCGCCCTGGTCCTTCCGCTGGTGATGTCGCTCGTCTTCTACGCGCGGCGCGGAGGTTTCCGCCCGGAGGACGACCTGACGAACGCGGCCCACGGCAGCGCCCCCGAACCGGAAGCCGCCGCGGACCCGGTGACGGAGGCCGCGCCGGCGACCCCGGTGGAGCCGCGCCCGGTCTCGCGGGGGCTCGCAATCACCGCCGCGGCGGCGGTGATCGTGGCCGCCCTGTTCCTGGTGCTGCCCACGGACTATCCGCCCCGGGATCTCGTGTACCCGATGTCCCGCGGGGACGCCCGCGAGGCGGCCCGCCGCTTCGTGGCCGCGCAGGGCGCGGACCCCGATTCGTACAAGGTCGTGACCGTGCCGGCGACGGGTTTCGACAGCTGGGCCGCCGGCCGCTCGAACCTCCCCCCCTACCTGGTCAGCCGGGTGTCCACGCGGTACGTGTCGGAAACCGGCGGCCTGGAAGCGTGGCGGCGCCTCGTCAGCGGACCGCTGCACACGTCGCTGTGGACGACGCGGTTCGTCAAGCCGCTCTCCCCCGACGAATGGAACGTGGTCGTGGACCCGCGCCGCGGACGGGTGGTCGGTTTCGCGCACCGGGTGCCCGAGGCGCGGGCCGGAGCCGATCTCGACGAGGCCGCCGCAGGAGCCGTGGCCGACAGCCTCATCGCCTCGCTGAACGTGGCCGGCATCGCCTGGACGCGGGCGGCGGCCACCAGCGAAAAGGCGCCGGCGCGCCGCGACTGGTCGTTCGTGTACGACGACAGCGCCGGCGCGGTCGGCCAGGCCGTGCCGCGTCTCACCGTCGTGGTCCGCGGTGACCGGCCGGCCGGCTACGGCGTGACGCTCCGGACCCCGGAAGCCTACGAGCGCGCGCGCCTGAAGAGCACGCCCCTTTCCGCGGCGCTGCTCATTCTCCGGGTCCTCGTGTTCGGCGGCCTGCTCGGCATGGTCCTCCTCGAAGTCATCGGAGCGATCCGCCGCGAACCGTTCCCATGGAGGCGGCTGATCCTCATCGCGCTGCCCGCGGCCGTTCCGGTGGCGCTGTTCCTGTACAACCGCGCGCCGTCCCTCCTCGAGCGCTACCCGGCCGAGATCCCGTGGAACATCTTCCTGCTCACCGGCACGATCGGCATGCTCCTCTGGGTCGTCCTGTACACGGCGCTGTTCCTGGGAATCCTCATCGTGATCCAGGTGGCGCGGCCGGCGTGGCTCGCCGAGATCCGCCCCGGCGCCCTGCGTTTCCGGGCCGGGCACGCGGTGACGGTGGCGATCACCGCGCTTGCGCTCGGCGTCTGGGCGGATCGGCTGGAACTGCTCGGCCGGATCCGCTGGCCGCATCTCTTCCCCGGCCCGACGCCTCCGGTCCTGCCGTCCTTCGACGCCGCCATCCCGTTCTTCGACCTCGTCTGGTCCGCGGTCACCGCGTCGCTGCTGACCGGGTTTGTCCTGGCCGG
Organism: uncultured bacterium; assembly: GCA_964596775.1. GTDB lineage: Bacteria > Eisenbacteria > RBG-16-71-46 > JABDJR01 > JAWXBZ01 > CAZQVN01. Next base: position 14,265 of record CAZQVN010000048.1, on the reverse strand, counting down.
CATGGACCTGCTGCTCCGCGGGCCGCTCAGGAGCCACGCTCGGCGGTGGCTGCTCGCGCTGTTCATTTCCATTGCCCTCGGACCCGATCACGCGCACTCGGCGGCCGAGGCCATCGTGCCCACGCTGTTCGAGGTGCTGGCTCTCGGCCTCGCGTTCGCGGTGGCCGTGAAGGGGGCACGCGGCAACATCCTCGTGTACATCGCCGTGCTTCCGCTCGCCTGGGGCGGGCAGCAGGCGCTGTTCCTGATGCAGGAACCGCTGAACGAGGCCCGCGTTCACGGCGCGGCCGCCCTCCTGGTTCTCTGCCTGCCGCTGCTGGTCCTGATCGGGTCCGCGCTGTTTCGGCGTGGACGGGGGCGCTGACGCGCCGGTATACTTCGCGGGTGAACGCACCGTCCCGACCCGTCATCGCCCTCGCCGCGCTCCTCCTGATTTCGGCCGCGTTCTCCGCGCCGTGTTCCGCCGCGCCGGCGACCCCGGTTCCCCTGCTCGAGATTCCCGTGACCGGACCGTCCGATTCCGACCGCCTGTTCCGGATGGGCCTCGACATCGTGGGGATGCGGCCCGGAGTCTGGGTGCGGGTCCTCGGATGGCCCGCCGACCGGGAGGCGCTGGCCGCGGCGGGGATCGCGGCGCGGGTCATCGAGGAGGACCACGGACGCGGCATCGCGCTCCGCAACGCCGCCTTCCCGGAAACCCCGCCCCGGGCCTTCGCCCGGGATTCCGCGGCGCCCCTGTCCGTGCCACCCCCCGGCTCGGGATCCATGGGGGGCTACTACACGTACGCCGAAATCAACGCGCTGATCGACAGCCTGGCGGCCTTCGACACGCCGGGAATCGTCGGCGTGACCGACTCGATCGGGGCATCGCTGCTCGGGCGGAAGATCCGCGCCGTGCGGATCGCCGACGAGTCGCAACCGGACCATTCCCGCCCGCGCGTCCTGTTCACGGCGCTGACCCACGCGCGCGAAGGGATCGGCATGCAGACGCTCCTCCACTTCATGGGGCGCCTCGTGTCCGGATACGGCACGGACCCGAACCTGACCTACCTCGTGGATCACCGGGAAACCTGGTTCGTGCCGGTGGTCAACCCGGACGGGTACCTGTACAACGAGGGGGTCTACAACAACAGCGGCTCTTTCGGGCTGTGGCGGAAAAACCTGCGCGACAACAACAACAGCGGCACGATCACCAGCGCCGACGGCGTCGACCTGAACCGCAACTTCGGCTTCCAGTGGGGCTACAACAACAGCGGATCCTCGGGCACCCCGTCCAGCGCCACCTACCGCGGGCCTTCCGCGTTCAGCGAACCGGAAACCCGGGTGCTTCGCGACTTCTGCGTTCTCCACGACTTTGCCACGGCCAACAACTACCACACCTACGGAGAACTCTGCCTCTATCCCTGGAGCTACAACGGCGCCGACTCGCCGGACTCCGGATTCTTCATCCGCATGACCGATGAACTGATGCGCGACACGCGCTACGCCTACGGCGTCGTGGCCGACATCCTCTACCCGGTCAACGGCGATGCGAACGACTGGATGTACGGCGAGCAGACGCTGAAGCCGAAGGTCATGGTCGTGACGACGGAAGTCGGCGACCAGAACGACAACTTCTGGCCGCCGCCGGCCCGCATCCCCGTCCTGTCCGCGCTGCAGGATCACGCCAACGAGATCCTGGCCTACTCCGCCGGCACGTTCGTCAAGCCGGACTCCGCCTGGATTTCCGGCGGCGACGGATACCTCCACCCCGGCCTGTCCGCGAACGTGACCGTGCGGCTGCGCAACGCCGGACTTCTCGACTCGGACGGAGGAGTGACGGTTTCCGCGGCGACGACCGCGGCCGGAATCACCGTGACCGACGCCGCCTGCGCCTACCCGCCGATCGCGGCGGGATCGACCGCGAACCCGTCCGCCTCCGATGTCCTGACGCTCGCCGCGTCGCCGTCGGTTCCGGCCGGCACGATCGTGCCGATCGTGCTGACGATCACCGACGCCGGGGACTACGTGCGGGTGGACACGGTCGACGTCACGGTAGGGGAACCGGTCGTGGTTTTCGCGGACGACGCGGGTTCCGGCCTCGGCAACTGGACCGCGGTCGGCGGCTGGGGGATCCAGGTCACCGGCGCCGACTCCGTGTTCAGCGACTCCCCCTCCGGCAACTACACGGCCCACACGGACCGCACGCTCACGCTGACGGCGCCGCTCGACCTCTCCGGCGGGCTCGCCGCGTTCCTCACGTTCCGCCACACGTTCGACATCGAGGTCGGCTACGACGCCGGCTTCGTCCAGGTGTCGACGAACGGGGGGGCTTCGTGGACATCGCTGCCGGGACGGATGACGCGCCCCGGTCACGGCACGACCGCCGCGTACGCGGGCGGCAAGCAGCCGGTCGGGGTGCCGGTCTACGACGCGAACCGGAAGCTCGAGGCCACGGAGCGGATCGACCTGACCGCCTATGCCGGACTGACCGACCTGCGGCTCCGCTTCCGCCTCCAGTCGGACGCCGGCACCGAGCGGAACGGCTGGCTGATCGACGACATCCGGGTGCTCGCCTACCCGATGGACGTGAGCGCCGCGGCGCCCGGACCGCCGCCGGCCGCGCGCGGGCGCGTGGCGCTCTCACCCGCCTGGCCGAACCCGTCGAGCTCCGGCACCCGCGTGACCGCCACGTTCGCCGCCCCCACGCCGTTCACCGCGGCGGTCTTCAGCGCGGACGGCCGGCTGGTCCGCCCGGTGGCCCAGGGGATCGCCGACGGAGAGCGCGACTTCTTCTGGGACGGCAGCGCGGCGAACGGCCGGCCGGCGGCGGCGGGGCGCTACTATCTGCGGGTCCGCTGGGACGGCGGCGCCGAGAGCGTGGCGCTGATCCGGGTGCGCTGACGAAAACCGGACCCGGGGGCCGGACGCCCACCGGAGCCCCGAAGACCCCGTCAGGCCGTCGCCTGGACCCCGCCGGCCGGGCCGACATCACGCCCCTTGACCGCGAACCACAACGTTCCCGCCAGTCCGAATCCGAACGCGGTGAACAGGTTCAACGCCGGGTCCGCCCGCCAGAGGAACGCGCCGGCCAGGGCGGCCAGCGAAACGAAGATGTCCCGCACCAGGTAGTACGCTCCGAACATCGCCGCCTTCCTCCCTTCCGGGGCGAGGTCCATGATCAGCGATTTCCGGGTCGGCTCGCCGAACTCCTTCATGCCGCGGATCACGAAGGCGCCGACAAGGGGCCAGAAGGAGCGCGAAAACCAGAGGACGAGCGGGAACGCGGTGAAGATCGCGAACGTGGCCACGACGAACGGTTTCTTGTGGGCGCGGTCCGCGAATGCCGCCACCGGAATGTAGATGAGCATCGCCGCGGCCATCTCCACCGCGGTCAGCGTGCCGAACTGGAGCGCGTTGACCGCCTTCGTTTCGGTCAGGCACCAGAGGACCAGGTAGGCGTAGGGGATCTGCTCGCAGAAGCGGACGAGGATGTCGGCCACGAGCAGGTTCTTCATTTCCGGACTCATGCCCGCGAGCACCCGGAGGGGATTGCGTTCCGCAGCGCCCGGGGAACCCGGCGGGTCGGCGGCGATCAGCGTCTGCTGGAGGATCGCCGCCGTGACGGCCAGCGCCGCGGCCGCCGCGAACGCCAGGCGCACCCCGGTGGACGGCCCGTAGCGGAGAATCAGCGCCCCGCCGAGAATCGGGCCCACCGCCATCGGGATCCTCCGCACGAGGCTGTGCAGCGACACCCCCATCACCTGCTTGTTCTTCGGCACGTCGCGGGCGATCAGGCTCATCGTCGCCGGCAGCGAGATCGCGGTCCAGGACAGGAAGAAGATCGAACCGACGAGCACGGCGGTCATCGTCGGGATGAAGATCACGATCGCGTACCCGAGGATCGCCAGTGCATTGAACACGAGCAGCGATCGCCGGATGCCGATCCGGTCGGCGAGATAGCCGCCCGGAAACGAGTAGAGCGCCGACAGCAGGACGTCGATCGCGTTGAGGATGCCCGGCCACACGGAGGAGGCGCCGAGCGCCACGGTCAGGTACAGCGGCAGAAAGCGTTCGGCCATCTTTTCGCCGAGGCCGACGAGAACGACCATCCCGAGGAGGCCGCCGAGACTCCGTCCGAGGCCGAGGAACTCGGCGGCGCGACGCGCCGCCTTCATCGCAGTCCGGCGGCCAGCTTCAGCGACCGAAGGCCCCGGTAGGCATCGAACTGGGCGGAGAGGAACGCTTCCAGGTGGCGCCCGAGTTCCGCGCGGGCGGCCGGCGGCAGGCGCTGTTCCGCGGCCGCTTCGAGCGGCTCATCGAGGTAGGCGCGGAAGACCCGGAGCGCATCCCGCGAGAGCGGCTGCACGCCGTCCGCTTCCCCGCGGCAGAGCGAGCAGACCACGCCCCCCTGTGCCGCGGAAAACACCGGCAACGGGCGGTCGTCGGCCCCGCAGACCACGCAACGCGCCAGTTCCGGGGTGTGCCCCAGGTGGCCCACGATCCGCACCTGGAACGCGCGCAGGAGATACGGAAGTCCCTCGGGCCCGGCCGTGGCCATGAGCCGGAAAAGGTCCACGGACTCCGCGTACACCTCGGGCACCGACTCCTCCTCGGAAACGAGACGGCCGAGAAACTCCGCGGCCGCGCAGGCGAACGCGTAGCGGCGCACATCGTCGGACAGCGGGAGATGGCCGTCGATCAGGTCGGCCTGGCCGATCAGGTGGAGGTCGCGGCCCTGCTTCCGGTAGACGACGAGGTCGATCCGCGCGAACACGTCGAGCGCCGCGCCGAACTTCGGGCGGACCGCCCGCACCCCCTTGCCGATGGCCTTGATCCGGCCGAAATCCCCCGACAGGAACGTGACGATCTTGCTCGTTTCGCCGAACTTGAGCACCCTGAGGACAAGGGCTTCCGTCCGTTCAAGCGCCACGGGCGGCCTTGTTCACCTCTTCCGCGAGCGAATCCGCCTTGACCGGCTCACCGGGCATGAACACCCCTCCGGAAATCACCATCTTGAAACCGTCCTCGAGGGACACCGGCACGACGTGGAACTCGCAGCGGGGCACGAAGAGAAGGAAGCCGGTGGTCGGATTCGGCGTCGAGGGCACGAACACGGCCACGACGTCCCCTTCCGGAAGCGCCGGGATCGCGTTGCGGATCCGGGGCGTCGCCGGCGACACTTCGAACGCCATCACGTAGCACCCCTTGCGCGGGTAGTCGACCATGCCCACGCTCTTGAAGACGGTGGCCCGGTCCGGCGAGAGGAACGCGTCGGACACCTGCTTCGTGGCGCCGTAGATCTTGTTGAAGAGGGGAATCCGCAGCAGCAGCCCCTCCCAGCGCCGCACGATGCGCCCGCCGATGTAGTCGTTCGTGATCGTGCCCACCAGCAGCACGAACAGCAGGACGATGAGCACGCCGACACCGGGGATCCCCCCTTCGCGGAGGAACGAGAAGCGCAGCCTGTCCCAGAGCAGCTGGTCCACCAGGACGAACGACTGGTAGAGGACCCAGCCGGCCACGACGGCGGGAACGATCACGAGGAGCCCGGTCAGAAAATTGCGACGGAAGTTCATGGGGTCATTATCGGCCCGGACGCGGAAGAAATACAGGGGAGACCGGACGATTTCGGCGGGCGGCCGCTCTCATTCATGGGCCTGGATCCGGACCCTGTGGATGCGGCGCTCATCCGCCTGGGTCACCTCGAAGCGCGCCTGCTCCACATCCAGGACATCCCCCTTCCGCGGAATCCGCTCCATTTGCTCGAGAAGGTAGCCGGCCAGTGTTTCGTAGTCCCCCTCGGGCACCTCGAGATGGGCGGCGCGATTGAGGTCGTCGATCTTGATCCGGGCGTCCACGACCCAGGCCCGGCGTCCGATCGTGCGGACCATCTCCTCCTCCTCGTCGTGCTCGTCCTCGATCTCCCCGACGAGTTCCTCGAGCAGGTCCTCCACCGTGACCCAGCCCGCGGTTCCGCCGAATTCGTCGACGACCATCGCGGCATGCTGCGAAGCCTTGCGCAGCTCCCCGAGGAGTTCATCGCACTTCTTCCCCTCCGGCGCGAACAGGATCGGCCGGATCGACGCGGTGATCGGGGCGCCGAGATCGCCGGCCTGGAGCAGGTCGTAGATGTGGATCACCCCTTCCACCTGGTCCAGCGTTTCACGGAACACCGGGTAGCGGCTGAACTGGTGCTCCTCGGCGAGCTTCACGGCATCGCCCACCGTTGCGGAACCCGGAATGCCGACCACGGCGCTGCGGGGCACCATCACTTCCTCCACCGTCGACTCGCCGAACTCGTACACCTGCGTGACGAGCTGCTTCTGGGCGGCCCGCAGCCGGCGGTCGTCCCTCGCCTCGTCGGACAGGGCCCCCAGCGCCTCGCGCCGGACCGCCATGACCCGCGATGCGGTGGGCCCCGGACCGGGAATGAGCCTTTCCACCAGGTGATGCAGTGCGGCCCGGAGAAATCCCAGCGGCCAGCGGATCGGGGCGAACGCCACGATCCCCATCATCAATCGCCGGCCGCCCCGGGGCGCGGTGTAGAGGAGCGGCAGTATTTCCAGGACCGGGTAGGCGATGAGGAACGAGATCGCGACGGCGCCGGCGAAGCCGGTCCAGCCCCACAGGCGATGCGCCTCGCCGGACAGGAGGGCACAGGCCAGCGCCGCGGACAGCAGCGATCCCAGCCGCCCCACCGCCACCGCCTTCTCCAGGCTCTGCGGCGACGTGAACCCGGTGGCCCCCTTCATCGGAGCGAGCCGGGACGGATCGACCGCGGTCAGGCCGCCGGACGCGGAGCGCAGCGCAAAGGAATACAGCGCGAGGATTGCCGAGAGAACCAGGATCATCGCGGTTTCTCCGGCTCGATGTCGTCGCGGATCTCGCCGACGATCTCCTCGAGCACGTCGTCCAGGCTCACGATCCCGACGGTGCGGCCGAGGCGGTCCACCACCACCGCGAGATGCACCCGGCTCTCCTTGAGCTCCTCGAACAGCTCCTGGATCTTCCGGTCCTGCCGCACGAAGTAGGCGTCGAGCACCAGCGGGGTGATCGGCCGGTCGGCGGCGGCCGGATCGAACGCGGAGCGCAGGAAGTCCTTGGCGTGGACCACCCCGGTGATCCGGTCCAGCGTGCCGTCGCAGACCGGAAGGCGGGACTTGCGCCGCCCCCGGAACATGTCGAGCGCGTCCCGGACGGTGGCCGTCCGGTCGAGGGCCGCGATGCGTTCGCGCGGCGTCATGATGTCGGCCACCAGGATGCCCGAGGAACGGAAAATGCCGCGGAGAATCCGCCGCTCCTCGATCCCCAGCCGCGCTCCGCCGGCCGCGGCCATCATCGTCAGTTCCTCCACGGACAGCGGAGGATCGCCGGCACTGCGGTGCCGCACCAGCGCCCGGCTCAGCCCGTACGTGGCGTTGAACAGCGGAGCGATCGCCCGCAGCACGTTGAGCACGAACGCGATCGGCGGCAGCAGCCGCAGCGCGTAGGCGGACGGGTTCCTGAGGACGAGCCGGAGCGGTATTTCATCCTCGAGCGCGAAGAGCAGGAACGCCCCGGCGGTCGCCGCCGCCAGCGGGTGGGATTTTCCCGAAGCGATGCCCAGCGCCATCATCGACCCGAGCGCCAGCCAGCGGAATGCCGTGCGTCCCGCGGCCAGCTGCAGGTAGACGTCGCGCGGGCGCTCGAGCAGGCGGTTCAGCATGGCCTGGTCCGCATAGTCCTCGCCGCCCCGCCGCTCCCCCTCCTCCAGCATCGTGGAAAAGAGCGCGAACTGGGCGAACGCCAGGTAGGTGGCCAGGAGGCTCGAGGTCACCGCAACGATGGTCAGCGCCAGCGAGGAGATCAGCATGGGCGGAGCAGCGCTCCCGGTTCCACCCCGGCCAGGTAGACGCGCTCCCTGGCCTTCATCTTCCGGCCGTCGGCGGGGGTGTGATGATCGTAACCGAGCAGATGCAGCAGACCGTGGACCACGAGACGGGCCGTTTCCTCCTCGAACGTGGCGCTGAACCGGGGCGCCTGGACCCGGGCGCGGTCGAGCGATATCGCGATGTCGCCGATGTAGGTGTCCGCGGTCCCGTCCGCGGAAAGGCGGCCGGCGGGCCCGTCCGTGTCCGGTTCGGCCGGAAACGACAGCACGTCGGTGGCGCGGTCCCGCCCGCGCCAGGTCCTGTTCATCGTCCGGAGTTCGTCGTCGCCGGTGAACAGGAAGCCCACGGACGCCTCCGGGCGACCTTCACCCGCAAGAACCGCACGCACGAGCCTGTTGAGCCCCCGCTTAAGGACGGGATTCCCGTTCCACCGGACCTGGAGATGGATGTCCCCCGAACGCCCGGTCTTTTTCCTGCCACTGGTACTGGATGCGTCCATGAAAGAGGCCCACGAGAACCGGAACGAACGCGTCCCGGACCAGGGCCAGCTCCTGAAGGGTGAGATTGCACTCGTCGAGCTGCCCGTCCGCGGCGCGCTGATCGATGATCCGCTTGACGACCCCCTTGATCCGCGAGGGCGTCGGCTCCGAGAGCGAACGGCTGGTGGCTTCCACGGAGTCGGCCAGCATGACGATGGCCGTCTCCTTCGACTGGGGCTTGGGACCGGGGTAGCGATAGTCGCGCTCGTCCACGCCCGGGTCCATCTCGACCGCCTTGTGATAGAAGTAGGACATCAGGGTCGTTCCCTGGTGCTCCGGGATGAAGTCGCGGACGGCGCGCGGCAGCTTGAGCGCGCGGGCCATTTCCACCCCTTCCCGGACGTGCGATTCGAGGATCAGGCACGACATCGTCGGCGACAGCTTTTCGTGCGGGTTCTTCATCCCCGGCCTCAGGTTTTCGCCGAAGTACTCCGCCTTCGGCACCTTGCCGATGTCGTGGTAGTACGCGCCCACGCGGGCGAGGAGCGGATTGGCGCCGATGGCGGTGGCCGCGGCCTCCGACAGGCTCCCGATCACCATCGTGTGGTGGTACGTGCCGTTCGCCTCGAGCATCATCTGCTTGAAGATCGGCCGGTTGAGATCGGCGAGTTCCAGCAGCGTGATGTCCGTGGGCAGGCCGAACGCGCGCTCGAGGACGGGGAGGATCACGATGGCCACCGTGGTGGCGCTGACCGCGTTGACCACGCCCCACACGGAATCCCGCAGCGCCTCCTGGAACGGCGACGTGGAATAGATCAGCTCCACCGCAAGGATCGTCATGGCGTAGGCCGCCGACATGAACAGCATCGCCCGGTAGAACTGCCAGCGGTGGCGGATGCCGACGACCGAGGCGGCGGCCACCAGGCTCCCGACGATCGAGACGATCGTGAACGGCAGGCCGAGGTCGCCGACGGCGCCGATGAGGATCGACATCGCGATGACGGCGGCCCCGGCCAGCTGGTCGTCGAGCAGCAGGGTGATGAGGATCGCCGACAGGCCGACCGGAATGAGGTACGGCGAGGCGTCCGGCGCGAACCGCTTGATCAGCGCCGCGGCCACGAGGACGATGATGCTGGTGACGGTCAGGAACACCAGCACCGGCATGTCGTCGTAGAGCTTCGGGCGGTAGCGCTTGAGGAACGCCACGAAAATGACCACGAGCATGCCGACCAGCAACGCCCGGCCGAGCAGCGGCCAGAACCACGCCCGGCGCTCGGTGGGCGCCTTGAGCGACGCCGCGGTTTCCATGGAGCGGAGAATCTCGTAATGGGCCACGGTGATCTTCGTGTGGCTGTCGACGATCCTCTCCCCCTTCTCGATGTGCCCCTTGGCCAGCGACACCGACCTCCGGGCCAGCTCCTCGCGGCGGGCGGTCTCCGCCGCCTCGAACACGAGGTTCGGCTCGGCGAACGCCACCGCGAGTTCGGTGATCGTGACCCCCGCCTCGGGGGAACGCGGGAACAGTTCGTGCGAGCGCTCGTCCGCCGTTTCCTGGACCCGCCGGCGGTCGTACAGCTGGAACGACGAGAGAATCGTCTCCTCGCGGCCGTGGCGCAGCGCCACCTTGAGCCGGCCGTCGAGCCGGGGGATGTCGGCGTCGCGCAGAATGCCGACCTGGTAGGCCTGGTTGAGAATCGTGGCCACCTCGTCGAGTATCTTCCCCGACGAGTCCGGGTCGGCGAGAATGCGGCGGCCGCCGGGCATCAGCGGAACCGGCAGGCGCGAGATCATGTCGGCCCGCTCGCTCTTCTTGAGATGCGTGGACGCCGCGATGCGGCGGACATCCTGGCGGTACTGGCCGAGCCGCAGGAGCGCCTCTTCGGCGCGGCTCTGGTCCACGACCAGGATCGGGGAGACGTCGCGGACGGCTTCTTCCTCCTCCCGCGCCACCTGGTCCGCCGCCTTGAGAATGTCGAAGCTGAACGGGGCGATGATCTCCTCGTCGACGATCTGACCGACCTGGTAGTGGGGCGTCGTCGGCCGCGGCTCGAGCGGAAAGAGCGGAACCGTCACGAGGACGAGCGACAGGGCCAGCAGCACCTTGATCGTCCGGCGCACCCAGGTCGGCCGCTGGCCGTCCCGCGAGCGCGCCCGCGCGCGCGCGGCGGCCGGCTTCTTCGCCGGTTTCATCGGGCCGGTCCCCCGCCTTCGGCGGATCCGGAAAGTTCGGCGTCGCCGTCCTGTCCGGGGAGACTTGGAGTCGGGTCGACGTTGCCTTCCCTGTCCGCGGCCCGGGATTCGGTGCCGCCTTCCCCCTGCTCGTACGCGTCGAACGCCTTGAGGATTTCCCGGACCAGGCGGTGGCGGACCACGTCCTTCTCGTCGAAATAGCAGAAGCGGATCCCCTTGATGTCCGAAAGGATCCCCTGGATCCGGATCAGTCCCGACTGTTCCTGCCGCTCGAGGTCGATCTGGGTCACGTCGCCGGTGATGACCGCCTTCGAGTTCTGGCCGAGGCGCGTCAGGAACATCTTCATCTGCTTGACCGTGGTGTTCTGGGCTTCGTCGAGGATCACGAACGCCGACGAGAGCGTGCGCCCGCGCATGTAGGCGAGCGGAGCGATCTCGATGATCCCGCTTTCCATGAACCGCTTGACCTTCTCCGCGCCCATCAGGTCGCGCAGGGCGTCGTAGAGCGGGCGGAGATAGGGGTCCACCTTCTCCTCGAAGCTGCCGGGCAGGAAACCCAGGCTCTCCCCCGCCTCCACGGCGGGGCGGACAAGCACGATCCGGTCGACCAGCCGCTCCTTGAGGGCGAGGACGGACATGGCCACGGCAAGATAAGTCTTTCCCGTTCCGGCCACCCCGATGCCGAACACCACGTCGTTCCGGCGGATCGCCTCGATGTACGCCCGCTGTCCCGGGGATTTCAGGTAGATCGACTTGCGCTCGAAATTCAGCGGAGCGTCGTTCTCGTCGAAGGACTTCTGCACCGCCTCACCGCCCCCCTTCATCAGGTCCGCGATCTGCTCGATCTCGTCGCCGGACACGTTGCGCCCCTTCCGGACCATGCCGATCAGTTCCCTCAGGACGTCGGCCGCGCCGGACACTCCCGGAGCCGCCCCGCTGAACGCGAGGTCGCTGCCGCGGAGCGTGGCCTCCACGCCGAACAGCCGCTCGATTCTCCTGAGATTGGCATCCCGCTCGCCGAACAGCGACTGCTTGTCCACCGAGGCCAGGCTGATGGTCCGGGTGCTTCTGTCGCTCATGCGTCTCCGACGGGAGGCGCCAGCAAAAAAAGCCCCAGGTCGCCGGCCGAAGAAGGCCGGCGATGGCCCGGAGCCAGGGCTCTCACAGGTTTTCCGTTGACGTCTGGAATGGGCGTCCTTCCCCCTGAACCAGGGACATGGTCTGGATCGGCTGGAGCCTGAAACGGTGGTCCTGCTGCAGTTTTCGGCACCCGGGCTCACCGGCTCCACACGGATGCGGAAACGCTACGATGGCCGCCGGGGAGTGTCAAGCGGTACAACCGCCGGCAATATCACAAAGTGTTTTTTTGCAACAACTTATCCGCGCCGAATCCATCGCGTGACAGGCCGCGGAACCGGCGGTAGGATTGCGGAATGCGCTGCACCCACACTTTCCCAGGTTTCCTCGCGTTGTTCCTCCTGGCCGGAGCCGGGCCCGTCCGCGCCGCGGAGCAGGGAGTCTGGGAAGGGGGATTTCACATCCCGGGCGTGAACGGGATCGTGCGCAGCATGGTCGTTCACGAGGGGAGCCTCGTCATCGGCGGAACCTTCACCTCGGCCGGGGGCAAGCCGGTCCGGAACATCGCGCGCTGGGACGGCCTGGCCTGGCATCCGATGGGGGAAGGGTTCGCGTCGGACCACCCGTTCTACTCCACCGCCTCGGTTCTGGCCCTGGCCGTCTACCAGGGGGAGATCTGCGCCGCCGGCGTGTTCACGAAGTCCGGTGACACCCGCACCGCGTTCACCGCCCGCTGGGACGGAACGTCCTGGCAGCCGCTCGGCCCGGGGATGGACGACTGGGTGGCCGCGCTGGCCGTCTTCGACGGCGAACTGTACGCCGGCGGCGTGTTCACGAAGGCCGGAACGTCCGGGGCGCTGCGCATCTCCCGGTGGAACGGCACGAGCTGGCGGCGCGTATCCTCGAACATCAACTATGTCAGCGTCACCTCGCTCCTCGTTCACAAGAAGAGCCTGTACGCGGGAGGAACCTTTTCCGAGGCCGGCGGCGTCTTTGCGCGGAACGTGGCCCGCTGGGACGGCCGCAACTGGCACCCGCTCGGGGCCGGCATTCACGGCAACCTGGCCCGCGTTTACGCGCTGGCGACCTTCGGGGACGATCTCTACGCCGGAGGGCAGTTCGACTCGGCCGGCACGGTCGCCGCCCGCAGCGTGGCCCGCTGGAACGGCACCGAGTGGAGCGAACCCGGGGGAGGCCTGGGCTCTTCGGTGTTCCCGATTCCGGTCGTCTTCGCCATGCATCCCTTCAAGGGGCGGCTGTTCGTGGCCGGAGCGTTCGACGCGGCGGGGGGCCTCCCCGTGGAGAACTTCGCCGCGTTCGACGGGACCGGCTTCACCCCCGTTCCCGGGACCACCCAGGGGCTCTATGCGCTCGGTGAATACGACAAGTCGCTGATCGTCGGCGGGACGTTCACCCGGATCCACGGACTCCCGGTGGACCACATCGGCACGTTCGACGGATTCAGCTGGGGCGCACTCGGTGGCGGCGACCCGGTGGACGGCTCGGTGAACGCCGTCGCGCCGTTCGGCACCGGCTTCGTGGCGGGGGGCAACTTCACCCGCCTCGGCACCGTCGACGCGCGGAACATCGGACTGCGCACGGAGGACGGCTGGCATCCGCTGGGGAGCGGCTTCGCGGAACCGGTGCTGGCCGTGGCGGAATTCGGCGGACGGATCGTCGCGGCCGGGATGTTCACCGATCCCCCGGGACACGTCGCGGCCTGGAACGGATTCGAGTGGGAGCCGCTGGGAACGGGCCTCAACGCCCCGGTGCGGGCGCTCGCGGTGACCGGAGGAAGCCTTTATGCCGCGGGCGATTTCACCGCGGCGGACGGGATGCCCGCGGCGCGGGTCGCGCGGTGGGACGGGATTTCCTGGAGCCCGGTCGGCGGCGGCTTCAACGGATCGGTGCGCGCCCTCGTGCCCTGGCAGGGCGGACTCGCCGCCGGCGGCGGGTTCACGACGGCCGACGGCGTCGAAGCGCTGCGCATCGCCGCCTGGGACGGCGTGCGGTGGACCGCGATCGGCAGCGGCATGAACGCGCGGGTCCTGGCGCTCTCGCCGTTCGGAAACCGGCTCGCGGCCGGCGGAGATTTTTCCGCGGCGGGAGGGGTCTCCGCGTCCCGGGTGGCGCTCTGGGACGGCACGGCGTGGACCTCCCCCGGCAGCGGCATCACCGGCGCATCGGCCCGGGTCCTGGCCCTCGCGGAGCGGAACGGCACGCTGTTCGCCGGCGGCACGATGAGTTTTGCCGGCGGCGTCGCCGCCCGCCAGATCGCCGCGTGGGACGGAGTTTCCTGGAATGCGCTCGACACGGGAATCTTCCGCGTGGAGACGATCGAGGTGTCCTCCGCGGTCAACGCCCTGGCGGTCGTCGGCAACCGGATCGTGACCGGCGGACTGTTCAACCGCGCCGGCCCGATCCGGTCGGTCGGGCTGGCCGTCTGGACCGGAGCGCCTCAGGCGGCTCCGACGTCGGCCGCGCCCGGTCCCGGCGACCCCGCCGGACCGCGGTTCAGCGCCGGCCCGAATCCCGCCTGGAACCGGGTGACGTTCACCTTCACGACATCCGCGGCCGGACCGCTCCGCGTCACGCTGTTCAGCGTGACCGGGCGCCGCGTGGCCGATCTCGATGCGGGGTGGAGCGAAGCCGGAACGCACCGGGTG
>CAZQVN010000047.1:0-28580 GCA_964596775.1 uncultured bacterium | reverse complement strand
GGTAGAACGGCTCAGTGTTGAGGTACGGGATCCTGGCGATCAGCGTGCTCGTCGTGGACGGCGATGACATTGTATCGGGCGTCTCTTTCCACCGGGATCTTCCCGGCCTCACGGATCATGGACAAAAGTCGGTTCCGGGTCAGTCCGAGCGGGCTTTCGGCGTTCGCGGCGTGCGCGATCCGCTCTTCGCCGATCGTGCCGTCCACGTCGTCGGCGCCGAAGTTCAGCGCCATCGAGGCCGTGTCCTCCCCCACCATCACCCAGTAGGCCTTGATGTGGGGAATGTTGTCGAGCATCAGCCGGCTGGTGGCGATCGTCCGCAGATCCTCGATCGCCGAGCACTGCCGCTCCACGATGCCGGTGTGACCGGGCTGGAACGCCAGCGGGATGAACGACTTGAATCCGGGCGCCTCGTCCTCCAGTTCCCGGAGTTTCATCAGGTGATCGATCCGCTCCTCGTACGTCTCGATGTGACCGTAGAGCAGCGTGGCGTTCGTGGGGATCCCCATCCTGTGCGCGATCCGGTGCACGTTCAGCCAGCGGTCCGCCCCGATCTTCGGCTTGTACATGTCCATGTGAACCCGCTCGCTGAACACCTCGGCGCCGCCGCCGGGCATGGCGTCCAGCCCCGCGTCCACGAGATCCTGGAGCACCGCCTCGATCGACTTGCCGGAAATCTCGGCGAACCAGTCGATCTCCACCGCCGTGTAGGCCTTGATCGTGATGTCCGGATATTTCGCCCGGATCTGGCGGACGATGTCCACGTACTTGTCGTACGGCCAGTCGGGGTGCATGCCGCCCACGATGTGCACTTCGCGGACGCCGCCTCTGCACCTGGCCAGGATCTCCTTCATCGTCATTTCGTAGGCGTTCGGCGCCTGTTTCGTGGTGGCGAAATCGCAGAAGCGGCAGGCCAGCACGCAGACGTTCGTGGGGTTCACCTGGCGGTTGAACACGTAATAGACGTGATCGCCGGACACCCGCCGCTTCGCGAAATCGGCGATCTTGCCGAGCGTCGTCAGGTCGGGCGTGGAGAGGCAGACGAGCCCGTCCTCTTTCGTCAGCCGTTCCTTCGCCTGGACCTTTTTCCAGATCGGGAGCAGGCGGGGGTCGGTGGCGGTTTTCTCCAGGATTCGGTCCATTGAGTCTCCACGGGTCTGTCACGTCGGAAGTCTGCAAACGGGGACAGGATAGCGGTTTTGGGGGGTGGTGTCGACCAGTGCATCAAGGCGTGGAGATGACCCCGACTGGGTAACCCGCCCGGGCGAGAATCGCCTCGATCCGCTCCCCCTGCACGGCGGCGATCAACACCCGGATGGTACAGGACAAACGGGTGAAGCTGTGGCAGATTCGTCCCATGTCGAACGACCTGCCGGATCACGTCCGCGAAAACCGCCGCCACTGGGACGAGATGGCCCACGACTGGGTGGCCTCAGGGGAACGCGCCTGGAACAGCGCGTCTCCATACTGGGGCAACTGGGGGATTCCGGAATCGGAACTCCACCTGCTCCCCGTCGACATGACGGGTCTGTCCGCCGTCGAGCTCGGATGCGGAACCGCCTACGTTTCGGGATGGATGGCGCGCCGCGGTGCGCGCGTGGTCGGGATCGACAATTCCGAACTCCAGCTGGAGACGGCCCGGCGGCTCGCCCGACAGCACGGCGTCGCTCTGACCCTGATCCACGGGAACGCCGAGACGGTGCCCTGCGACGACGCCTCCTTCGACTTTGCGATCAGCGAATACGGCGCGGCGATCTGGTGCGATCCGGACGTGTGGATTCCCGAGGCGCACCGGATTCTGAAGCCGGGAGGAGAACTGGTCTTCCTGGGAACGGCGCCGCTGGCGCTCGTCTGCACGCCGCTGGACGGTGCGCCGGCCGACGACCGGCTCCATCGCGACTACTTCTCTCTCGGCACGGTGGACTGGAGAGACGTGGAGATCGACCCCGGCGGAGTGGAATTCAACAGGCCGGTCTCCGCCTGGTTTCGACTGTTCCGGCGGACCGGCTTCGAGGTCCTCGACTACATGGAACTCCAGGCGCCCCCGGACTGCGCAGCGGACCAGTTCAACGTGCCGGTGGACTGGGCGCAACGGTTTCCGTCGGAACAGGTGTGGAGGCTGAGGAAAACGGGCGGCTGAAGCTGTCCTGGTTACCGCCGGAACGTGGACACGACACCCGACCGCAGCCACTGCCCGTCACGCTTTTCGTACAGCATGATCCAGGCGCTGGTGAAGTCGAGGGGCGCCTCCGCCCCGTCCGGCGTTGCCCTGGTGCCCGCCACCTTTACCTGGACGATCGACCAGGCCATCGTGCCGTCCCCGGACACGCGGATGATCGGGTCCCGGAGATCCCGATACTCGCTGAACGTGGTGCTGTTGAGGTAGCCGGTGAACATCTCCTCGGTCTCGGCCTGCGAAGGCCAGGACAGTTCGCCGTCACTGACCGAGACAAAGTCGTCGATGGCGCCGGCGGCGAGCCAGGCGGCATCCTTGTCCAGGTGGGCCTGGATGGCCTGCCTGTGCAGCGCCAGGATCGCGGCCTTTTCCTGTTCCAGGTCGACGGATGGTTCCTGGCAGCCGATGAGGGCCGCCGCGCAGAGGGTCCATGCGGTTGCGATCAGCGGGCGCGTGTTCATGGTGCCTCCTGTGGATGGTTGACCGGTGCGGCCCCTCACTTCCAGTACTCGCCCCAGCGCTTCTCCACCCTGTCCACGATCTCCGGGCTCATCGACACCGGGTCCGGGTAGCCGGGTTTCCAGGTGGCGTCGATATAACCCCGGCCGGTGTAAACCGGCCGGGCGCCCTGGAACTTCTGTGAAGCAAAGCTCATGTCCCTGACCGGCTCGAACCGGGTAAAAATCCCCCAGAGCAGCGATTCCATGTCGGCGAGATCCACGTCGGGCGAAACGGCGGCGACCAGCGGCGGCGCAGCGTTGTCCGGAAGAGCGCGGAACGCGTCGAAAACCGGCTTCGGATCCGAGTCGACCGTAATGACCAGAAGCGTGTCTTCGAGAACCCGCGATCCCTGGATCGCGGGGTGGATGGATCGAGCGTTGAAATCCGGGAACTTCCGGAATTCCTTTGGAGCTCCGGAAGGAGAGGGAGAGGCGTCGATCACCATCTTGCTCCCCAGGTTCATCCTGAAACTCGTGAAATCCAGCGTGTCGAACGCCGTCCCCGGAAGCATCAGCAGATCCTCGGCCGGATCGAAGTGATCGCGGATCGCGCGGAGCACGGCGTTGATATCGCGGACGTTCACGTCCGGCCCCACCGTCACCAGACATTTCGTGAGCGAGAGCTGGCCGGTGCCGAGGAGGCCGAGCGCCGTCTTCACCGCCTCCTTCGCGTAGCGCTCGCGGACACCGACGACGAGCAGGCTGTGGAAACCGGTTTCGTAGTACGCCCACGCGTCGGTGACCTCGGGATGCATGATGCGGAGAATCGGCAGCGTCAACTCCTGGAGCGCATCACCGATGTATTTGTCCTCCTGCGGCGGCTTTCCGACGACCGCGGCGGGATAGACGGCATTCTTCCTGTGGCGGATCGCCTTGACCTGGAAAATCGGAAACGGCGCGGCGTGCGAGTAGTGGCCGAAGTGATCGCCGAACGGGCCTTCAGTCTTGCGTTCGTGGGGCGCCACCGTGCCTTCGAGGATGAACTCGGCGTCGGCGGGCGCGCGCAGGCCCGATGTCTGACCGGCCATCATCCGGACCGGCTTGCCGCGGAGGAACCCGGCGAACGCGATCTCGTCGATCCCCTCGGGGAGCGGCGCCACCGCGCAGATCAATAGAATGGGATCGCCGCCGAGGCACACGGACACCGGGAGCGCGTTTCCGGCCGCTTCGGCCTTGTGGTAGTGGAACCCGCCCCCCTTCTGGATCTGCCAGTGCATTCCTGTCGACTGCGCGTCGTGCATGTGCATCCGGTACACGCCCATGTTGCCGACACCGGTTTCCGGATCCTCGGTGAGGACCAGCGGAAACGTGACGAACCGCCCGCCGTCCTGCGGCCAGAGCTTGAGGATCGGGAGCTTCGACAGATCGGGCGCCTCGGTGATCTCCCCCGCCGGGCCGTTGCCGACGTTTGCCTTCCGCATCGCCGTGGCGCGGAGCAGTGTGGCCCGTTCGTTCCAGATCGCCGACGGCTTCGGCGGCATCAGCCGGTGGGCCAGGTTCCCGAGCATGTCGCCGAAGTCGGCGGGCGGCCGTCCGAGGGCCGCGGCGATGCGGTCCCCGGTGGCCAGCATGTTGATCGCCACCGGGTAGTCGGAGCCGATCACGTTTTCGAACAGCAGCGCGGGGAGCTTTTCCTTCACGGCGCGGATCGCGATCGTGGGGATCTCGTAGACGGGATCCACGGGGACGCTGACGCGCTGGAGGTCGCGTTTCGATTCAAGATGACGAAGGAAGGACTGGAGATCGTCGAACGGCACGGATCCTCATGACGGGCTTGAGCCCAGTGGTTCAAGTTATTGTCGGGCATGACACTACGGACGCGGGAAGCATAGGGATCGGGGCGGCGGGTGGCAAGGGGTGGCGCTTGTCGGCTCACGTGGCTTCTGCGGTCCGGACGCCGTTCTCCCCCTCGGGGGACGCTACGCTTGTCGGCTCACGTGCTTCTGCGGTCCGGACGCCGTTCTCCCCCTCGGGGGACGCTACGTCTCGGCATCCCTGCCTCGACTCCACTCGGCGCTCCGCACGGCTCCGCCATCCTGGCTCCGCCGGCTCCGCGACGCCCCCTCGGAGGAGAACGACGCCCGGACCGCTGGACGCGGCCTCGCTGTTGGGGGGGATCGGCGTCGCGGTTGCGTTACGGAGAGTGCTGATAAGGTGCACTCCCCCGACTGGGTCCGGACCCAGTCGGGGGGGTGGTCCACTTCTAGTCTCCGAGCAGCACCAGCCTCAGGGGGACACGCTGTCCCTGCGCCTCCACGACGGCGGTGTAGACGCCGGCGGACAGGCGCACGCCCGCTTCATTCCGGGGATTCCAGTCCCACGTGTGCTCGCCGGCCTGAAGCATCCGCTCCGCGGACCGCGACACGAGCGCTCCCTTCACGTCGAACACGGACAACCGCACCGGCCCGGACTTGTCCATCGCGAAACGGATCTTCGTCTGGCCACGGAACGGGTTCGGATATCCGGCCAGGATCGTGAGTCCCGGCGGCAGCGGTGCGCCGATCGTCACGACTTCGCCATTGATCTCCACGGGCAGGGGGCGGCCGCCGTCGCCGTAGGCGCGGAAGCCGGCCGGGAACGAACCGGTCCGGAACGGCGTCCGGATCCCGTCGGTCCAGGAACCGCCCCGGGTATCGAACGCGATCACGATCGTTTCGCCGCGGGCGTTCACGCCGGCGTGCTGGATCAGCGGCGCCAGGTCACCGGTTTCCTCGATCGACGTTCCCGCCGGAAGCGTGAACTGGACCGCCTTGACCCGGGCTCGGGCGTCGATCACCACGTCGGCGAGCGCGTCGGCCAGCGGGCTCAGCGCGGGTCCGGGCGCCGGTGAACCGGAGAGGATCAGGTCGACGAGACAGGTGACGTCGAACAGGTTGACGGCGTTGTCGCCGTTGCAGTCCGCGGCCTCGAGTTCCTCCGCGGTCGGCGCGTCACCGGTGGCGAGGACGATCTCGATCAGCCGGACGAGATCTCCGGCATCGAGCAGGTTGTCGCCGTTGATGTCGCCCCGGATCCGGGCGATGTAAAGCACACCGTCCTCGGAATCGATCGCGGCCGGCCCGCCGTCCGCGCCGGCCATCAGCACGCTGGTCACGGCCAGGGCCGCGGAATCGCCGACGACCGCGGAATGGCCGATCGTTCCCGTCAGCCTGAGAATTTCGCCCGTGCCGATACCGATCCGGCTTCCGGTCGAACTGTAGACCAGGACACGCAGGCCGGCGGGACCGTCGGCGTACGACACGGACATGGCGGTTGCCCGGCCGGTCAGCGTCACGCCGGTCACGTGGAACCAGTCCGGCGCGTCCTGCATCAGGAACTGGATCCCGGACGAGGTCTGCAGCGTGCTCAGGCTGACCGGAATCGAGATCGGCCCGAGGGCCGGGAGCCCCCTTCCGTTTCCGACGATCAGCGTGTTGCCCTGGGGCGTGGGGCCGGGCCCGAATTTCTGGATCCGGTCGTTGCCGGTGTCGGCCACGTAGATCGCTCCGGCGGCGCTGCGGCCCATGCCCCGGGGCACGAAGAACTGGCCGGGGGCGTTCCCGACCGATCCCCACTGGGTGACGTAAACGCCCGCCTTCGTGAACTGCTGGGCCCGGTTGTTGCCGGGGTCCACGGCATAGACGCCAGCCGCGTCCACGGCGAGGCCGATCACCGTGTCGAACTGGCCGTTTCCGGTTCCCGATGTCCCGAACGCGTACTGAAAGACACCGGACGTGTTGAACACCTGGACCCGGTTGTTCAGCTGGTCCGACACGAACAGGTTGCCGTCCGCGTCCAGAACGATCTGCGACGGCTCCCTGAACTGGCCGTTTCCGGTTCCGTTCGAACCCCACTTGGCCAGGTACGCGCCGCTCGAGTTGAATTTCTGGATGCGGTGATTGAACGTGTCGGCCACGTAGATGTTGCCGGCGGCGTCCGTGACGACCCCGCGGGGGGCGTTGAACAGGCCGTTTGCGGACCCCTGGGCGCCGATCGTGGCCACGTACACGCCCTGCGTCGTGAATTTCTGGACCCGGTAGTTTCCGGAGTCCACGACGAAGATGGAGCCGGCACCGTCGGCGTAGATCCCGTGCGGCGAGGCGAACTTGCCGGTCGTCGACCCGGACGACCCCCAGGTGAGGATGAAGTTTCCGTCCGCGTCGAACTTCTGGACGCGGTTGTTCGTCGACTCGCAGACGTAGACGAACCCGTTCTCGTCCACCGTCACGGCGGCGGGACCCCGGAACTGGCCGGTTCCGCTCCCCGTCGATCCCCACATGGTCAGGAACTGGGGCGGTGATTGAGCGAGAACGGCAACCGGAACAAACAGTACGGACAGGATCAGCGGAAGAACAGCCAGCGGGGAGAGAGAGCTTCGTGTTTTCATGGAACCCTCCGTTGCAGGAGGAGCGGACGCGCATGGCGGTCATCCTGTCCGCCCCGGGAGAGTATAGACCCGGCAACCAGCGCCGGCCATGACATTCGTTGATGTGAAACGGGCCGTCGAAACGAGAGCCGCTCCCGGAAACTCCACGACGGTGATACACTGCCGCGCGATGAACCGCAGCCTGCACGCGCGCATGCTTCTTGGACTCGTCTCCGGGACTGTTCTCGGGATCGCCGCCTTTCTGCTCTTCGGCGGCAGCCGCGAACTCGACCTGTTCGTCCGGTATGTCACACAGCCGGTCGGGCAGGTCTTTCTGCGTCTGCTGTTCATGCTGGTGATCCCGCTGCTCTTCTCCGCGCTGGCGCTCGGAGTGGCCGGCCTGGGCGACGTCCGGCGGCTCGGCCGGATCGGCGCCCGTACACTGGCCTATACCGTGGTCGTGTCGGCGATCGCGGTGCTGATCGGCATCACGCTGGTGAACGTGCTCCGCCCCGGCGAGGGAATGTCGGAATCGCTCCGGGCGCGCCTGCTCCAGGGATCCGGAGAGCGGGCCCAGGCGTTCACCTCCGCGGCGCCGGCCCCGAAGTCCGGGGTGGACCTGCTGATCCAGATCATCCCCGACAACCCGGTAAAGGCGATGGCCGGCGGGGACATGCTCGCGGTGATGTTCTTTGCGCTGATGTTCGGCGTCGGCCTGTCGCTCACCCGGACCGACGCGGCGCGGCGGCTCGAGGAAGCGGTCGAGGGGCTCTACGACACGAGCATGAAACTGATCGGGATCGTCCTGAACCTGGCCCCGATCGGCGTGGCGGCGCTCCTGTTCACGCTGACCGCCCGGCTCGGCTACGAGGTCCTCGGCCAGCTCGCCCGGTTCGTCGGCGTCGTCCTGCTCGGCCTGCTGATCCACCAGTTCGTGGTCTACTCGCTCGCCGTGAAGTTCCTCGGCGGCATGAGCCCCCTCCGCTTCTTCCGCGGCATCCAGGAAGCCATGGTCACGGCGTTCTCCACCGCGTCGAGCAATGCCACGCTGCCGACCGCGCTGCGGGTGGCCGAGGAAAAGCTCCGCCTGCCGTCCCACGTCAGCCGGTTCGTGCTCACCATCGGATCGACGGCGAACCAGAACGGCACCGCCCTGTTCGAAGGGGTCACCGTCCTGTTCCTGGCCCAGTTCTACGGCATCGACCTGACATTGTCCCAGCAGGTGACCATCACGCTGATCTGCGTCCTCGGCGGGATCGGCACCGCCGGTGTACCGGCCGGCTCGATCCCGGTGGTGGCGATGATCCTCGGGATGGTCGGCGTTCCGGTGGAGGGGATCGGCCTGATCCTGGGCGTCGACCGTTTCCTCGACATGTGCCGGACAACGCTGAACGTGACCGGGGACCTGGCCGCCGCGGTCGTCGTGTCGCGCGGCGAGGAAACGGTGCTGGTCGGCGCCGCGGCTCCGGCGATTCCCGCCGCGCCCTGACGGACACCCCGCCGCCGTCCTCAGTCCAGCAGTTCCGACCTCCACCCCTTCACGTTCCCCGCCCCGATGGCCATGATCACCTTGTCGCAGTAGCCGTCGATGAGATCCTGCATCGACTTCGGATCCTTGTAGAACGGAGGACAGACGGGCATCACCATGACGCCTTCCCGGGAGAGCTTGAGGGCATTCTCCAGCGCCACCGAGGAGAGCGGCGTTTCGCGGAGGCAGATCACCATCTTCCGCCGCTCCTTCATGGCCACCTGGGCGGTCCGGGTGATCAGCGTGTCGGCCATCCCGGCCGCGATCTTCGCCAGCGTGGACAGCGAGCAGGGAATGATGACGTACGCGTCGAACGGGTTCGATCCCGAGGAAAACGGCGCCGCGAGATCGTTGTCGGCGAACGTCCGCTTCACGTGCGGCGTCAGGTCGTCCGGCGTGAGCCCCGCCTCGATCATCAGGTTCTTCGCGCCCCACTCGCTGATGACGAGGAACTTCTCCCCCGGGCAGCGGCGGACGAACGACGCGCCGACCAGGCTTCCCGAGGCGCCGGACAGGCCGATGACGATCCGCGGTCCGCGATCGCTCATGCGATCCCCGTGCCGGCGAAGACGAACCCCATCACCACGAAGCCCATGAGCGCGTTGATCCTGAAGAACGCGGTTTCCACGTCGCTCTGGAGATGCTCGAGGACGAGCAGGATGCCGATGGCGGCCAGGAGCACGCCCGACACCGGTGTGCGGAGCTGCCAGAAGAACAGTGCGGCGAGAGCGGCGAACCCGACGACATGGAACAGGGCGGCGATGCGCAGCGCCGTGTCCCGGCCGAACCGGGACGGCAGGGAGTGCAGCCCCTCGGCCCGGTCGAAGTCGATGTCCTGCGTGGCGTAGATGATGTCGAACCCGGCCACCCAGAACAGCGTGAACGCCCCGAGCAGGAGCGCCGGGCCGCAGCCGTCGAACGACTGCCGGACCGCCATCCAGGCGCCGAGCGGCGCCACGGCGAGCCCCAGCCCCACGCCGAGGTGCGCGAGCGGCGTGAACCGCTTCATGTACGGATAGAAGACGAACACCGCCAGCGGGATCGGCGAGAGGAACAGGCAGATCGGCGCGATCAGCCACGCCGCGACCAGGTAGGCCGCGAGCCCGGCCGCCGCCACCAGCCACGCCTCGCCGAGACTCATCGAGCCCCTGGCGAGGTCGCGCATGGCGGTGCGCGGGTTCTTCGGGTCGATCCGCCGGTCGATGATCCGGTTCAGCGCCAGCGCCACGATGCGCGCCCCGAAGCCGGCGAGGATGATCAGGCCGGTGACGGCGAGCCCGGGGAACCCCCCCGCGGCCAGCCACGCCCCCGCGAACAGCATCGGGAGCGAGAACACGGTGTGCTCGATCTTGACGAAGCGGGCGTACGTGGACAGGCGCATTCCGGCGGAGGCTTCCATGCCCGGCAGTGTACGCGGGGCGGCGCGCCGTGTAAATTCACCGGTTGCATGCAGAAAATCCGCGATTACATGGCCAGTTTCCGCCGGTTCAGCCGCAATGCCCGCCTGTACCTGGCCGGCACGTTCTTCGTGGGCTTCGGATTCGGCACGTTCTGGGTCCTGTTCAACCTGTATCTCAAGGAGCTGGGCCTCGGCGAAGCCGCCATCGGCCGGATCATCACCGCCGGCGCGGCGGGAACGTTCCTGATCAGCCTTCCGGCCGCGCTCCTCCTCGACCGCGTGCGCACGCGATCGGTGCTCCGGATCGCCGCGGCGGTGGCCTCGGCGGCCTACGCGGTCCAGGTGGCCCCGGTTCCGATGATCGTGGTGTTCATCGCGGCCGGCGTCGCCGGCAGTGCGTTCGCCGTCCAGCACATCGCCACCGCGCCGTACTTCATGCGCAACTCCTCCCCCGCCGAGCGGCTGAATCTCTTCGGCCTGAACGCGGCCATCGAGGTGCTCGCCGGCGTGACCGGCGCGGCCGGCGGCGCCCAGATTCCGAAGATCGTCATGCACTTCGGCGGCACGGTTCTCGACGGATACCGGATCGCGCTGTTCGCGGCCGCCCTGCTGGTCATCCTGGCGCTCGTCCCCTACTCCATGATGCAGGAGTCGCCCCGCCCCGTCGGCCGCATCGATCTCCGCAAGTACTTTTCCGGCCGGGACTGGCCGCTGATCCGCAGGCTGCTCATGCCGCGCTTTGCCGTCGGTCTCGGCGCCGGCCTGATCATCCCGTTCATGAACCTCTACTTCCGCAACCGCTTCCAGCTGGAGCCGGGACCGATCGGCGTGATCTTCGCGGTGTCGCAGATCCTCACCATGATCGGCTTCCTGACCGGCCCGGTGATCGCCCGCCGCATCGGCATGATCCGGGCGGCGGTCACCACGGAGCTGATGTCCATCCCGTTCTTCCTGGCGATGGCGTTCACGGGGTCGCTGCCGCTGGCGATCCTGGCGTTCTGGTTCCGCGGCGCGCTGATGAACATGAACCAGCCGATCTCCGACAACTTCGCCATGGAGATGGTCGGCGAGAACCAGCACGCGGTGACGAACTCGCTCGGGTCGCTGGTCTGGAACGGCGCGTGGATGATCAGCGCCCAGGTCGGCGGATGGATGATCGAGCGGCACGGCTTCAAGCCGCCGATCGTGATCGCGGTCCTGCTCTACGTGACCGCATCCGTCCTGTTCCTTTCGTTCTTCCGCCGCGCCGAGCGCGACGTCATCGAACCGCGCCGCAGGGCGGAGCAGCTGGCCAGCCTCGCCGAAGGGCAGGCTTCGTGACATTCGACAGTGCCGGCCGCGGCCGCCGGGATGCCCGGATCGCGGAAGGGCGGGCTTCGTGACGCTCCACCGCCCGGGCCGCAACGGCTGGCTGACGCTCGGCGCCGTCGGCGCGGCGTTTGCGCTGTACGCCCTGCTCCCCGGCACCGGCCCGTGGGTCACGAGCGTGGCCGCCAGCGCCCGGCTGCTCTACACGCACCGGAATGCATCGCCGGACTCGCGGGCGGCGGCCCTCCTCGGCGAACCGTACCGCCTGATCCGCAAGGCCATGGACACGCCGCCCGACAGCCGCATCCTCATCCCCGCCGGTCGCGCGTTCGCGCCGGTGTCGAACGTGATCTGGTGCGCCTACTATCTTCATCCGCGGCGGATGGTGATGGAGGAAGACCTGGCCGGCAGCCCGGCCGGGCAGGCGGACTACGCGCTCGTGTACAAGGGATCGCTGCTGCCGCTGTTCGGCGTTCCCGCGGACTCCATCCGCGGAACGGAGACCGGCGTGTACGCGATCCCGGGATCCGCCCCATGAACGGATCGATCCTGTTTCCGCTGCTCCTCGCGATTCCCGGCGCACTGCTCGTCCGCCGGCTGCGTCCCGGCGCCCCCGCGGCCGAACTGGCCGGCCTCGGCGGCCTCGTCGGGCTCGGCACGGGGCTCGCGTTCGTGTGGGCGGCGGGAGCGGCGGGTCTTCCGCTTTCGGCTCCGGTGGTGTTCACGGCGCTCGGCGCGGCGGCCGCGGCGCTCGGCGCGGTGGCCGCAGGACTCGGCGCGGCGGCCCGGAGGGCCGGTCCGCGCACCGGGGCTGCCGGCGGCGGCACAAAGGCCGCCTCCCCCGCCTGGACGCCGGCGGAGATCGCGGTTCTCGTGGTGGTTCTCGCCGTCTTCCTGTCCAGCGCATGGCGGGCGTCGTTCTACCCGGTGTCGGCCATGGACGCCCATGCCTACGACGGGCGGGCGCGCTGGATCGCCGCGGAGCGGACGCTCGACATCTCCGTGTACGACATCTATCGGATCACCGGGGACGGCAACCTGACCTATCCGCCGCTCATGCCGCTCGGCCTGGCCCTGGCCCGGTGGACCGGCGCCGACCAGGGGAAGCCGATCGACGCGTTCTACTTCGGGGCACTTCTCTGCACGGTGTACGGCGTGCTCCGGCGCCGGCTGCCGCGGCTCGGAGCGCTGGCCGCGGCGGCGCTGACCGCGATGATCCCGGAATTGTGGCTGCACGCATCGCTCGGCCTCACGAATCTGCCGGCCACGGCGTTCCTCACCGCGTCCTTCCTGACCGCGGCGGATGCGCTCGGGCGCCTGTTCGAAACCGGCCGGTCCGAAGCCGGCCGCCGGCGGGACTGGATCCTCCCCGGTCTCCTCGCCGCGTTCGCCGCCGGCGTGCGGCCCGACGCGATCGTGCCCGCGGCCGGCGCGGCGGGCGTGGCCGCGCTGATCCTCGTCGCCCGCACCCGCCGCGTCCTCCCGGCGCTCGAAACGGGAACGCTTCTGCTCGGGCCGGCCGTGTTCCTCACGCTCGCCTGGCGGGTTCAACTCAAGGGGATGATCGCCCCCGGCGGTGACCCGGTGTTCCGCTCCTCGCCGGTTCCGGACCCGGTGCTGGCCGGGAACACGTTTCGTGCGCTCGTCGAACTGCTTCCGAATCCCGCCCTCACCGGATGGGCGGTGCCGGTCTTCCTGCTCGGCGCCGCCGCGGCCCTTGCCGCGCGGGGGGCCCGCGGAGCGGGCGCACCCCGCGCGGGCGAAACGACCGGGGACAGGGATCCACGGAGCGGCACCTCCGCGCCGGCCGTGTACGGAATCCACTGCGCGTTCACGCTGGTCACGCTGCTGCTGCTTTTCGCCCTGTTCCAGCAGATCGACCCGCGTTTCGGGGGCGGCGGGGGGAGCTACCTGCAGAATTCGCTCAAGCGCGCCCTCTTCTATATACTGCCGGTCGCCATTGTCACGGGATTCCTCTCGCCTCCGATCCGCGCGGGCTGGGAACGCGTGGACCGCTTTCAGCGGGCCGCCGGAAAGGACTCATGAACGATCCGAAGAAAAGCCCCCCCGTCCGTCCCGGGCAGGTTCTCGATCTCGACGTCGTGGACCTCGCCTACGGCGGCAACGGCGTGGCCCGCAGCGACGGCTACGCCATCTTCGTCAAGGGTGCGCTCCCCGGGCAGACGGTCCGGGCCCGCATCACGAAACGGAAGTCGACGTTCGCCGAAGCGCGGATCGACGAGGTTCTCGTCCCGTCGCCCGACCAGGTCGAGCCGGTCTGCCGTCACTTCGGGTCGTGCGGCGGATGCCTCTGGCAGCATCTCGATTACGCACGGCAGGTGGAAGCGAAAGCCCGCCAGGTGTCCGACTGCCTGACCCGCATCGGCGGCCTCGACCCGGCGCCCGTCGGAGCGCCGCTGTCGGCGCTGCAGCCCTACGGCTACCGCAACAAGATGGAGTTTTCGTTCGGCGAGCGCCTGTGGCACGACACGCCGCCGCAGCGCGAAGAGGGCGCGGAGCCGGACGCCGAGTTCGGCCTCGGCTTTCACGCCCGCGGCCGCTTCGACCGGATCGTGAACCTCGAGGAGTGCCATCTCGTTTCCGGGTGGCACGCGGACGTGGTCCGGACCGTCCGCGCGGCCGCCGCGGAAACGGGCCTTCCCCCCTATGAAACGCGCACGCACGGAGGTTTTTTCCGGTTCCTGATTCTCCGCGAGGGGATCAACACCGGGGAGAAGATGATCCACCTCGTCACCTATCCCTCCGAGCCGGGATCGCGCGAGGAAAGGGCGGCCGACGCCGTGCTGGCCGCGGCGCGCCGCGCGGCCCCCGACG
Source organism: uncultured bacterium (assembly GCA_964596775.1). Lineage (GTDB taxonomy): Bacteria > Eisenbacteria > RBG-16-71-46 > JABDJR01 > JAWXBZ01 > CAZQVN01. The sequence goes on along the minus strand of CAZQVN010000047.1, from coordinate 14,489 downwards.
TGACCAGCCTGCTGCACGGAGTGACCGCCTCGAAGGCCAGCGTGGCGTTCTGCCAGTCGTTTCGTGTCGTGCACGGATCGCCGACGATCCGCGAGCGGCTCCTCGACGACGTGTTCGAAATCGGGCCGAACACGTTCTTCCAGACGAACACGCGGCAGGCCGAACTGCTGTTCACGAAGGCGCTGGAGATGGCCGGTGGACCGGCCGACCTGGCCTACGATCTCTACTGCGGCGTCGGCGCGCTCACGCTTCCGCTGTCCCACCGGGCCGGACGGGTGGTCGGCGTGGAACTGATCGAGGACGCGGTCCGGGCCGCGCGCCGCAACGCCGAACTCTCCGGGCGGGACAACGTGACGTTCCTCGCCGGCGACATGAAGAAGACGCTGCGCCCCGACGGCATCCGCGACGCCGCCGGCGGACTCGTGGCCGGGCGTCCCGACCTGATCGTCGTGGACCCCCCGCGCGACGGCATGCACGCGGACGTGATCGAGGGGATCCTGGGCCTCGCGCCGGACCGTCTCGTCTACGTGTCGTGCAACCCCTCGACGATGGCCCGGGACACGGCCCTCCTGACCGCGGGAGGGTTCACGATGACCGGGGCGGTTCCGGTGGACATGTTCCCGCAGACGGCGCACGTGGAGGTGGTGGCGGCGTTCCGCCGGAATGCGTGACCGGAAGGGGCTTCCGGGCGGTTGGAGAAGCGCCGGGCGGACGGTTTCCGGGCGCCGGCCCCGCGCCCCGTCAGCTTCCGGGCGTTGCCTCCGCGGCCGAGGTGCTGTCCGCTCCGGCGGGGAGTGCGGCGCTCACCTCGTCCCAGCCCGGAATCCGGTTCCGCCAGACGGTGAGGATGATGCCGTCCTTGAGCAGCGCGGTCTGGGGCAGGCTCCGGTAATACTGGCGCAGCACCTTCTCGGGGGCCGAGGCCACGCCGAACGGCGGCACGTGCGTCAGGCTCCAGGCGCGCGCTTCACGCCGCGTTCCCGCGAACACCGCCACGACCTGCGGCGCTCCCTCCGTTCCGGCGATCTTCTCCAGCCGCGGCAACCCCTCCACGCAGGGTTCGCACGGATCGTTGATGAACGTGAGCAGCACCAGTCCGTCGTCGAGAGGTCCCGGCAGATCGTCGGCGGCCAGGGTGGACATGTCCTCCCCCGGGTTCAGCGTGGTGATCAGCGAATCGAACGGCAGCCGGGGGCCGGTGGCCGGCAGCACGACGATCAGCGGCGAGAGCACGGCGAACACGGCCTGGGCCGTCCGCGGCTCCTTCCAGTCGCGCAGGAGCAGGAAGCCGAGAACCGCCGCCGCGAGAAAGGCGGTGTCCTCGAGAATGACCTCGATCGGCGGCCTCGCGGCCAGCCGGCCGAAGCATCCGCACCCTTCCGTGTTCCCCTGGGACCACGCCCATCCGGTCACGCCGATGAAGAACAGGAGGAGAAGCGCCGACCCGGAAAACGCGAGGCGCAGGCGGAAGTGCGCGAGGTGCGCCAGGGCCAGCAGCGTTTCGACGGCCACGAAGAAGTAGGCCAGCACCAGGCTCCACGACTCCGGCGTGATCTTGTGCGCCGTGATCTGCCCGGCGAACGCCGCGGGGTCGAGCGCCTTGAGAAACGCGGCCGTGCCCCAGACGGCGGCAAGACCGAGCGAGCAGAGGGTGATGACCAGACCGCGGATCATCGACCGCCCAGAAGCAAGAGCGCCAGATCCTCCTCGACCGATTTCGTCGGTTCCTCGACGATGCGGCCGATCTCTCCACCGCCGGCCCAGGCGATCATCGTGGGAGTCTTGGACACCGCGTACTTCGAGATCAGCGCCTCGGGTTCCGTCAGGTCCTCGTTGATGCCGACGAAACGGACGGTGATGTTGGGATTGGCGGCGACCTCCACCGACTTGACGAGGCGGGGCAGGTGCTTCTTGCAGAAGTGGCACCAGGTGCCGAAAAAGACGACGACTTCGACGGGGCGCTGCACCGACTTGAGGAGAGAGATGGCCGCGCCGTTCGGCCGGTACTGGGACGCGGCGGCCGCGTAATCCTTTTTCTTCTTCAGCAGATCCGCGAGCTTGATCTCTCCGATCAGCGGCGGCTCCGGCGCCAGGCGGACGCTCGAGCCGCCCGCGGAAAACGACAGCTCCGCCCCCTTCTGCGTGACCGCGCCCACCGGCTTCATCACCGCGGACGGGGACACGAACCCGCCGTCCGGGTTGACGGTGACGTCGGTGCGCGCGAACGCGGACGCCTCCTTCGTTTTCAGCGTCAGCAGCCAGACCGCGTCCCCCTTGCCGGGGAGAATCAGGAGCTTCTGGAAGTCGGGACTCTGGAGAACCCGCGCGTCCTCGTCCTCGACCGTTCCCAGGAACACGTCGTAGCCGGGCGCGTCCTCCCAGATCTTCGCGGCGGGCTGTGCCGCCGCCTTGTCCTTCTTCGGAACGGGCGCCGCCTTGTCTCCCTGGGCGCATGCTGCGGTCATGAGGCTTACGGAAACGATCAGCGCGGCGGCGAGAGATCGCCCCCACACGGACAGGAACACTCGGGTCATTCCACTCCTCCTCTGTCTGTCACTGGCCGGCCAGCAGTTCGGCGAGGTCGCGCTCCATGGAGAGTCGCGGCTTCCCCTTGATCCGGCCGACTTCCCGCTTTCCGTCCATGATGATGAACGACGGGGTCAGGTGCATGTCGTAACGGTCGATCTCCGCCCGCGGCTCCTTGTAGCCCTCGGACACCGCGATGTAGCGGATCTTGATCTTCGGGTTCGCGGCGAGTTCCATGGTGCGGAGGAACTGCGGCAGCCACCTCCGGCAGGAGGGACACCACGTTCCGAAAAAGGCGACGATCTCCACCGGCTTCGCGTGCTTCCGGATGCGCGCCACCTGGACCGAGTCGGGGCCGAAGGCCGCGGCAGCCCGGGCATAATCCGGTTTTCTCCTGAGCAGTTCCTCCCGCGTGACCTCGCCGACGAGCGGCGGCTGGGGCAGGAGCCGGATCGCCAGCCGGCCGGCCTTGAACGAGATCTCGGCGTTGCTCTGCGTGAACGTTCCGGCCGGAGTCTGAACGGCGTCGTCGTGGGGGCGGACACCGTGATCCGTGTGATCCAGGGCCGCCGGCTTGATCGTCCGGACCTGCCTGTCGGTGAGATCGAGTATCCAGACTTCGCTGCCCGGCTCCAGGAGGACCAGGAGTTTCCGGAAGTCGGGACTTCGATAGACCTGTCCGAGTACGGATGCGTCGCTGACGGACACCTCGTATCCCGGGGCCAGGGTCCAGGGCGGCGGCCCCTGGGGACGATTCGACTGCAGGGAGAGTCCCCTGCGGTCCGAGGCGAACGCATCGTGGCCCGGGAGGGACAGGGCGCAGAGTGCCAGAAACAGGAACATCAGGGACGTCAATGTGCTTCCTTTGCGAAAAAGCTCAAGCAACGGGCGTAAGGGCCACTATTACACCATTTTCCGGCACAGGTTCCTAGACGCGGTCCCCGCCGCCGAGACGTTCGTCGATGAGCCGGATCCCCTTCAGGGTCAGGTCCGGGTCGAGAATGCGGATCGTCTGCGAATGGGGCGCGATGGCCGCCGAGAGTCCCCCGGTGGCGATGACTTCGGGGGTTCCCCCCAGTTCCTCGATCATCCTCCGCACGATTTCGTCGATCTGGCCCACGGCGCCGTAGAAAATGCCGGCCTGGAGGTGCTCCTCGGTCGTCTTTCCGATGGCCCGGGGCGGCGGCTTGATCTCCACGCGGGAGAGCCGGGCGCCCCGTTCGAACAGCGCTTCCGCGGAAATGCCGATGCCGGGAGCGATGGCGCCCCCCTGGTACACCCCGTCCGCGTCGATCGCGTCGAACGTGGTGGCGGTGCCCAGGTCGAGAACGATGGCCGGCACGCCGTACTCCGCCCGGGCCGCCACGACATTGACGATCCGGTCGGGCCCGACCGATTTCGGGTCGCTGACGTTCAGCGTGATGCCGGTATCCGTGGCCCCGTCGATCAGGAGCGGCTCCACCGAGAAGAGGTCGCGGGCCATTCCGGCGAACGCCGGAGTGAGACCCGGCACCACCGAGGCCACCGCCACGCGCCCGACGCGCTTCCGCTCGACGCCGGACTCCCGGAGGAGGGACATCAGCAGCAGCCGGAATTCGTCGGCGGTGCGCGGACTGCGGCTCGTCATCCTCCAGCGCTCGACGATGCGGGAGCCTTCGAAGAATCCGATGACGGTTTCCGAATTTCCGATGTCGATGGCCAGCAGCATCAGGTGTTCTCCCCGTCGTAGAGGGACCTGCGGGGCTTCCGCCGCCTCCGGGCGATCAGGACCGCCACGAACACGCTGACGACGTAGAGCCCCGCGATCGGCAGCGCGATGAGCAGCATCGTAACACCATAATCCCCCGGCGTGACGAGAGCCGCCACGACGAGAATGGCCACGACAGCGATCCGCCACTGGCGGATCAGCGTCTGCGGATCGAGAATCCCGATCCATACCAGAAACGTGATGACCAGCGGAACCTCTCCGACGAGCCCGCAGGCCAGCGACAGCGAGAGGACGAGCGACATCACGTCGTCGATGGACAGGTAGTTCTGGACGCTCGGCGTGGAGAACCCGAGCAGGATCGTCGGCACCTGCGGCCCCATGATCAGGAACGAGAGGAGGAACCCGGAGTAGAAGAGCACCAGCGAAACGGCGAGAACAGGAAGAATCATCCGGCGCTCGCGCTTGAGCAGCCCCGGCGCGACGAACATCCACAGGCGGTAGAACACGGCCGGAGCCGCCAGCAGGGCCGCCGCGGCCAGCGTGACCTTGAGCCGCGCGGCGAGAGGACCGAGCGGCTTGGCGGCCATGAACACGACGCCGGAACCGGTCGGCCCGACATGGCTGATCACGAACTCCTGCAGCCACCCGGACACCGGCCAGGCGATGATCGCGGCCACGACGATGAACAGGATGCTGTGTATCAGGGCACTGCGCAGTTCCTCGAGGTGTTCGAGAAACGACATCTCGCGGTGGCCTGGCGGGCCCGGGATTCGGGCCTGCTCTTCGGGAACTTCAGGGGCGGCTATGAGCTGGTTCCCTCTTCGCCGGTCTTCATCAGCCCCTGGATCTCCTCCATGAACTGATTGACGTCCTTGAAATGGCGGTACACGGATGCGAAGCGCACGTAGGCCACCTCGTCGAGATGCTGGAGTTCCTCCATCACCTTCTCTCCGATCTGGTGACTCATGACCTCCGGGCCCGTACGGAGCAGATCCGTCTCGATCCGGTCCACGAGTTCCTCGATGTCCGAGGCGGAGACGGGGCGCTTCTCACAGGCGCGCAGAAGGCCGTTCATGAGCTTCTCGCGGTTCCACGGCTCCCGGCGGCTGTCCTTCTTGACGACGAGAAGCGTGTTCGCTTCAACGTATTCATAGGTGGTGAACCGGTGGGCACAGTCCATGCACTCGCGGCGGCGCCGGATGGCCCGCCCCTCGCGGGTGGATCTGGAATCGATGACGCGGTCTTCCTGGTGACCGCAGGACGGGCAACGCATTGAATAGGAACACCTTTCAGAGAAGCGGAGAGTTTACAGCCCGGGCGCGGGACCGACAACTGGGAATATGGGTTGTCCGAAAGGGGGTCACCTGATAGTCTCCTTTACCATATCCATGCAACCTTGAGTGCCGCTGAGGATTAGGATGGTCCCCCTGTTCGTCAATACTCTGCTTGTCACCGCCCTGGCGTTCATCCCGGCGGACCAGCTGATCCATGCCCGCTACTGGGATCTCGGCTCGGTGCGCGCAAAGGGACAGCTGACTCTCTATAACCGCGACCCCGGGGATGCCCAGAACGGCCTTCCGGTCTACGGCGGCGACATGAACGGCGACGGGTTCGCCGAAGTGATCTACACCGCGTTCCGCGCGGACGGTCCTCCCGGCAACCTCCTTCCGGACGCCGGTGAAGTGCATGTCTGGAAATCGAACGGCCTCATCGACGGAACCCGCGACGTGGGCTCCCCCCACGACAGCCTCTGGACGTTCTACGGAGAGAAGGCCGGCGACATCCTCGGCATCCGGGTGGCCGTCAAGGATCTCGACGACGACGGCTACGGCGACCTCATCATGGGCGCGTTCGGTGCGGACGTTCCGGGACGGAATCTCTGCGGCAAGGCCTACGTCATCTTCGGCGCGGCCGAACTCCCCACCGGAGAGTTCTGGCTCGCGGACCCGGCCCCGTGGAAGACCACGATCATCGGCGCCGAGGGGGACGACCGGCTCGGCACCTGGTTCGACTCCGCCGACGTCAACGGCGACGGCTTTCACGACCTGGTGATCGGCGCCGACCGTGCCGACGGCCGCAACAACGGCAAGCCCCAGTCGGGCGACACGTACGTCCTCTACGGTCCGATCCCGCGGGGCGTCACGCTCGACCTGGCCGATACGACGCTGGCCTGGACCGTGTTCTACGGGATCGGGCAGAACGATCACATGGGCGCCACGGTGATCTCCGACGACCTGGACGGCGACGGTTACGCGGAGGTGATCACCTCGGCGGCGTCGAACGCGCTGGCCCGGAACGTGTTCGACAACGGCGGTTCGGGCGACGGCCCTCCCGGCGACTTCCGCGACAACTCGGGCGAAACCTGGGTGGTCTGGGGACGTCCGGATTTTCAGCGCTACCACGATCTGGACGATCCCGCGCTCGGCTCCACCGTCGTGTACGGACGGGAACCCTACGGACGTTACGGCGAGGAACTCTCGACCGGCGACGTGGACGGCAACGGCACGAAGGACCTGCTCATCGGCGCTCTGACCGCGCCCGGACCTCCCTGGGAGTACCGCAAGGACGGCGGCGCCGGGGTGATCGTCTACGACATGAATCTGCAGAGAAACCGCGTCGTCGACCTGCTCTATCCCCCGCCGGACATACGGTTCACCTGGGTCTACGGCAAGGCCCGCAGTCTCATCACGGACAGTTTTCCGGTGGGCGACGTGGACGGCGACGGGTTTACGGACCTGCTGCTCGGCGCACCGCGCGACAACGGTCCGCTGAACCGCGAGGCCGGAACGCTGACCGTCGTGTACGGGTCGGCCAACCTCCCTGCGGTCATCGACCTGGCCGATCCACCCCCGCAGAATGTCGTCCGCACGTCCACGCTGGACGGCAAGGACGCGAACGATCTCGTGGCCTACTGGGCGCACGCCGCCGACGTGAACGGTGACGGACGGGACGACGTGATCGTCAACGCCATGAACGGCGACGGCCCGCGGAACAGCCGCTGGCAGGCGGGCGAGGTGTACGTGGTGGACGGCTACACGCTGTCCCACGGCCCGGACCAGCCCCGAAACCTCAGCGTCGTCGGGGTGGAAAGCAGCACGGAACTGACGCTCCGCCTGGATCCTCCCGACGATCCGCTCGTGGACAGGATCCGCATCTACACGAGCAGTGAATCCTGGATACCGGGGACGGACTACGAGGAGTTTCCCTCCGACGTGGCGCTCTGCCGCATGACCGGGGTGGAGCCCGGCCGCCTCGTGTACTGCTCGGCGGCGTTCGTCCGCGCCGACGGCACCGAGGGGCGGCGCAGCCCTCCCGTGGCCGGCCGCCTCGGCACCGAACCGGCGCCGGAATGGACGCTCTTCCACCCCACGGAATACACGGTTCAGATGCGGTGGACTCCGTCCGCGAATCCGCTCTCGCTCGGCTACCACGTGTACCGCGGTGCGGCCGGGTGCGACCCGGAGGACCTTGTGAGGATCACGAGCGCGCCGCTGTTCGTTCCGGAGTTCACCGACCCCGGCCCGCCCCGGAACACGCTGATCGAGTACCGGATCACCGGAATCGACTCGCTGCTCTGGGAATCCAGCTGGTCCTCGCCGCGAACCGCCTTCCTGCACGACCGGGAGCCCTATCCGTTCCGCATCCTCGTCGTGAACGGGTTCGACTGGAACGCCTGGTCGGACGGGGCCGGTACGGCGGCGCCCGCCGACCCGTGGGAGATGTACCGGGACAAGGCGTTGACCGCCGACCTCCCCTTCGACTTCTGGGACCTCCGCATCGGCTGGTCCAACTATCCCTCCGGGATCACACCGGTCGGCAAGGGCCCGCTGCCGCCGGCCAGGCTGTTCGAGTATTCGGGGATCATCTGGGTCGGCAACGACGATGCCTCGAACGTCAACCCGGACCGCGACGTCTTCCAGAACCTCCTGCCGGATCTCACCCGCTACCTGGACGACGGTGGAAAGCTGATCCTCGTAAGCCGGCTGCTCGGCTCCTATGTGAGCGAACAGTTCGCCCGCGACGTCTGCGGCGTGGCGGCATGGGATCGCTACGAGACGTTTACCACCGCCACGCCGGCCCAGCCCGTCTGGAGCGGCCTCGTGCCGATGACGCCCAGGCCGGGATCCACCGGCGTGCCGTTCTGCGAACCGATGGTTTTCGACGGCACGGGCCTCGGCACCCCGATCCTGACGTACGGCACGGCCGGTTCCGTGATCGGCGCCCTCGTCCGCCACCCGGTGCGCAACACGGACCGGGTGGCCCTGCTCTCCCTGTCGCCGAACTACACGAACCCCTACGAGCTCCGCGCGAACATGAGGCGGCTCATCAACCATCTGACCGGACTCTCGACCGTGACCGGCACGGAGGAAGCGGGGCGTCCACCGGTGACGCGACTCCTGCAGAGTGCGCCAAACCCGATGACGACCGAAGCGACGATCGCCTTCGAGCTGGCGCGGGAGCAGCGGGTTTCGCTCCGCGTGTACGACGCCTCCGGCCGCCTGGTGAGGACACTGCTCGATGCGTCGTTCCCAGCGGGTCGCAACGGCGCGGACTGGGACGGACTGGCCGACGGCGGCCGGCCCGCGGCATCCGGCGTCTATTTCTACCGCCTGGAAACGGCGGACGGCGACCTGACGAGGAAGCTGACCCTCCGCCGCTGATATGGCCGCATCACCCCGCTTTCCCGTTGAATTTCCGGGGTAATTCCCCCGAACCCGCCCCCTCGCCAACACGCTTTCCGGACTAACGATACGACGGCCCAGGCCGATACCACGGGGAGAAGGACGGAACGGGTCCGTCCGACCGGGAGCCTGGACAATGACTGATACAAGCAGACCGGCACGCCGAGTGCTGGGCGATATTCTCGTGGAATGCCGGGTCGTCACGCAGGACCAGGTCGAGGCGGCCCTGGCCGAACAGCGGCGCTCCGGCAAGCTGTTCGGAGAGGCGCTGCTCGACCTCGGGTTCGTGAGCGAAGACGACCTCGGATGGGCGCTGTCCGCGCAGCTGAACGTGCCGTACATCGACCTCAACGCGGACATGGTGGATCGCGCCGCGGTGCGCCTCCTCGGTCCGGAAGTGATGCGCCGCGACCAGCTGCTGCCCCTCGTCCGCGTCGGCGATGCGCTGACCATCGTCATGGCGGATCCCACGAACGACGAAGCCGTGGTCGACGTGGAAAACGCCACCGGACTCAGCGTGCAGGTGTCGATTGCCAGCCCGCGCCGGGTCAGCCGGATCATCGAGGAGGTCCTCGGACCGGTCGAGCGGATCCACGAATCGAGCGACATCCTGTTCCGGGAGATCACCCGGCCGTACCTGATGAAGAAACCGGACAGCCCCGGTCGCCCCAATCCCCTGGGAATCCTGTTTTCCAGGGCGCTGAACGAGAAGGCCTCCGAGATCCACTTCGAACCGGCGATCGACCACGTGAGGGTCCGCTTTCGGGTGGGCCGCGAGCTGAGGGACGAGACAACGGTTCACCCGGCCGACTTCCGGGCCATCACCCGCCGGCTCCTCGAGAGCCTCGACCCCACCGAGGAACTGGCCGGCCGCCCGGCCCGATGGACGTCACGCATTCCGTTCGCCACGGCGGCGCTCGACCTGACCGTCACTCTTCTTCCGGGGCGGGCCGGCGAGAGTCTCGTTCTCGAGATGCGCGAAACAGCCGGCGCCGCGGTTTCCGGCGAAGCACGGATATCCGAGTCGGCGCTGCCTGTGCTCCGAAACCTCGTCGCGGAATCACAGGGAATGATCCTCGTGGCCGGACCCAGCTCCGGACCGTCGCGGGATCTTTTCGAAGCGATCCTCCGCGTCACGGACAGCGACACGCGCCGGGTTCTGGCCCGGCACTCGGGAGCGGTCCTCGGTGTGCCCGGTGTCTTCGATCTTCCCGAGGGATCCGACTCGTTCCGGAGCCACGGCGTCGCCCGCTTCCTCACGGAGGCCACGTTCGCCGACGTCATCGGCATCGAGGAACTGGATGCCGGCCCCGACTTCGACCTCTACCTGGAAGCGGCCGGCAACGGCCTGCTGGTCGTGGCGCGGATGACCGCCCCCGACGCCTCGTCCTGCCTGTCCCTGCTGATCGAGCGGGGCGCGTCCCGCACGCTCCTCCTGAAGAACCTGGCCGGCATCGTGGAGTGCGCCCGTGAGGCGGACGGCACGATCAACGCCTCGATCCTGACCCTGACCGACCCCCTGTCCGCGGCCATCGACGCGGAAGCCGGCCCCCTGGCGCTTGAACAAGCGGCCCTGGCGGGCGGATTCCAGCCGGTCGCCGGCGCCGGACCGGTGCGAAAGGCGGCCGCCTGATGGACATCACCGAGCTCCTCATCTTCACGAAAAACCAGGGCGCCTCCGACCTTCACCTGTCGGCGGGCGTGCCGCCGATGGTCCGGCTTCACGGCGAGATGACGCCGCTGGACATGCCGGCCCTCGAACGCGACGTCATGCACAACCTTCTCTACGACATCATGGCCGACGGCCAGAAAAAGGCGTTCGAGGAGCATCACGAACTCGACTTCGCCATCGAGCTGGCCGACGTCTGCCGCTTCCGCGTCAACGCATTCGTGCAGCGCCGCGGCGAAGGGGCGGTGTTCCGCGTCATCCCCTCCGAGGTCAAGAGCTTCCACGAACTCGGCCTGCCCCCGGTTCTCGCGGACATGTGCATGAAGGAAAAGGGGCTGGTCCTCGTGACCGGGCCGACCGGTTCCGGCAAGTCCACGACGCTCGCGGCGATGATCGACTACGTGAACCGCAAGCGCCGGTCCCACATCATCACGATCGAGGACCCGATCGAGTTCGTCCACGAGTCGAAGATGTGCCTGTTGAACCAGCGTGAGGTCGGGCCGCACACCCATTCGTTCTCCAACGCCCTGCGCAGCGCCCTCCGCGAGGACCCGGACATCATCCTCGTCGGCGAACTCCGCGACCTGGAAACGACGCAGCTGGCGATCACCGCCGCGGAAACCGGGCATATCGTGTTCGGAACGCTGCACACGAACTCGGCTGCGAAGACGGTGGACCGCGTCATCGACATCTTCCCGTCGGCCCAGCAGGCCCAGATCCGCACGATGTTCTCCGAGTCGATCGTCGGAATCGTCAGCCAGACGCTGGTGAAGACGGCCGACAAGAAGGGGCGCGCGGCCGCGCTGGAAATTCTCGTCGGGGTGCCGGCCCTGCGCAACCTGATCCGCGAGGACAAGACGGCGCAGATCATGTCCGTCATCCAGACCGGCGGACAGCACGGAATGCAGAGCATGGACCAGTGCCTCAAGAACCTCGTGATGGAAGGAAAGATCACCCGCGAGGAGGCGGCCCGGAAGTCGCAGAATCCGTCGCTGTTCCAGGGCGGAGCCGAACCGACGCCGAGCGGACAGATGCAGCGCCCCGGCATGCGCCCGGCCCAGCCGGGCCAGCCGGGCCAACCGGCAAGGAGGGCGGCATGACCGAGGACGCCGCGGCGCAGGAAACACCCGGAAACGAGAACCTCGACATCGAATCGATGCTCGCCTCGATGCTGGCCATGGACGCGTCGGACCTGTACCTCACCGCCGGCTCCCCCGCGCAGCTCCGGATCGACGGGTCGCTGAAGGCCGTATCCGACGTCCTGAGCGAAACGGACACGATCCGGATCGCCGACTACTTCATGACCCCGAAGCAGCAGGCGACGTTCCGCGAACAGCAGGAGATGAACCTCGCCCACTCCATCTCCGGAGTCGGCCGCTACCGCGTGAACATCTTCATGCAGCGCGGCGCGGTGGGGCTGGTCATCCGCCTCGTCAAGATCGTGGTGCCAAGCATGGAGTCGCTGGGGTTGCCCGGCGTCCTCCGCGACCTCGTCATGCTGAAACGCGGGCTCGTCCTCATCACCGGGGCCACCGGTACCGGCAAGTCGACGACGCTGGCGGCGATGATCGATCACCGCAACCAGAACGCGTCCGGCCATATCCTGACCGTGGAGGACCCGATCGAGTTCGTGCACTGGCACAACAAGTCGATCGTCACCCAGCGCGAAGTCGGCATGGACACGAAGAGCTACAACGACGCGCTGATGAACGCGCTGCGCCAGGCTCCCGACGTGATCCTGATCGGCGAAATCCGGGACAAGATCGCGATGGAGGCGGCCATCACGTTCGCGGAAACCGGCCATCTCGTGCTCGGCACGCTGCACACGAACAACGCGAACCAGACGCTGGACCGCATCGTCAACTTCTTCCCGAACGAGATGCACCCCCTGCTCTACTCCCAGCTGTCGCTGAACCTGGCCGGCATCTGCAGCCAGCGCCTCGTGCCGAACGCGAAGGGCACGGGACGGGCGGCGGCCATCGAGATCATGATGGCCACGCCGCGCGTCCGCGACCTCATCAGCAAGGGCGAAGTGGCCGAGATCAAGCAGGCCATGGAGGAGGCGGTCCAGGAAGGGTGCCAGACGTTCGACCAGGCGCTTTACGTGCTGTTCAAGGCCGGCACGATCACCCTGGAGGAGGCGCTCAAGTACGCCGAGAGCGCGAACAACCTGCGGCTCAAGGTCAAGATGGAGAGCCCGAACCTCGTGGAGAACACGGGACCGAAGCTCACGCTGACACGCGGGCGGTAGGGGCGCGCGAAATTTCGAACGGCGACGGCGGGCGCCGCGGAGTGCTAGACTCCGCGGATGCCCGTCGCCGCCGTTTTCGGTTCCTCCACCGCGCTCTCCGCGGAGCGCTGCTGCATCCAGGCATACGAACTCGGGCGGGGCCTCGCCAGGCTCGGATTCAGCGTCAAGAACGGCGGCTACCACGGCGTGATGGAAGCCGTGTCCCGCGGCGTCGCCGAGGCCGGCGGGGAGGCGATCGGCGTGACGCTGGTCGGCCTTTCCGCACCCGAACCCGGCTCCGGCGCGGTCGATGCCGCACTCCGCACGGCGAACCCCCATCTCACGCTCGAAGTGTCCGCTCCCGACCTCCTGGACCGTCTCCGCGTCCTCGTGGACGGCACCGACATCTTCTTCGCCATGGAAACCGGCGGGCCGGGCACGCTGAACGAAGTGTTCCTCGTGTGGGCCATGGCCCTGATCGGGGAGATCGCGGATCGCCCGCTCGTTCTCGTGGGTTCGGGGTGGCCGGAACTGATGTCCGTGCTCGAGGATCACTTCCGGCTCGGCCGGGAGTCGCAGGGGATGGTGCGGATCGTTTCCGACGTGGACGCGGCGCTCGAGGTCGCCCGGGAGGTGGCCGGACGGTGACGGACGGCCTCAGGCCGACACGCTCCTCACGAACTCCTCCGGTCGATCCGGCTCCAGTCCGAACGCTCTCACGCTCCGCCTCATCCCGTAGGGCCCGTCGACCGCGACCGGACGGGACAGGACCACCCAGTGCGTCGGCGTGCCGAGCAGCGTCAGGCTGAGCAGGTCCTTCTTTCCGAGCGACGCCGGCCGTTCACGGACGACGCCTTCGATCCACCCCCGCGGCACGCGCGCCGTCCAGCGGAGTCCGGCGCGCATCACCACCTGATCAGGGTCGACGAGGATCGGGCGCAGGACGGTGGCCCGGAAGTCCGCATACAGCCAGAACAGCGTGTAGGCGCTTCCGAGCGTCAGGATCCACGCGATGACCGGGCTCCACATCGACACGAGGAAGTGCACGGCGACCCCCTCGAAGAGGATCAGGAACGCCGCGCCGAGGACGGTGCCGCCATGGCCGCAGCGCTCGTGATGCGTGAACGCCGCGACGCCGCTTTCCGCTTCCGGGAGCGCGCCTTTCGACCGCCCCGGGTCATTGACCTGGCCGGGTGAAAACCGGTCCTCCTGCTTTCGCGACGCGAACGCGTAATGAAACACCGCGATCTCGGTGGCGAGAATCCCGGCCGCCCGCCCGCTGCGGACGAGGTCGCGCGCCGCGGCGTGGAAGCGCTCGAGGGCATCGCCGCCCGCGCCTTGCCGGATCGCGCCGAACGCCCGGGTGGCCCGCCAGGCGATCCAGCCAAGCACGCCGAGTTCGATCGGCACGGCCGCGATCTCGAGGACGTTCAGTGCGCCGTGATGCTGCGACGGGAGTATCCGTCCCGCGAGGATCAGGCCGAGGAGGAAAACCGGAACGAGCGTGAGCGCCGGCGCGAGACTCCGACGCACGACGAGGAAGTACCAGGCGAGGGGCACGACGACGACCATGTCCAGCGTGATCCCCAGCGCCACCGCGGAGGGGCGCGGGAGGTCGCCGAGCAGGCCGGCGAGCGTCAGGGCGGTGGCGTACACGCCCGCGGCCAGGCCGGC
>CAZQVN010000046.1:16661-29802 GCA_964596775.1 uncultured bacterium | reverse complement strand
CTGCGCTGCCGCTCTCACAATCAGTACGAAGCCGTTCAGGTTTTCGGCGACCGCACCGCGTCCATGGTCCGCGAAAAACCGGCTTCGATGTCGGCCTGGTGCCACGAGGGCATCGCCAACTGGGTCCGGACCCAGTCGATCCACGCGCCGCCCGCCGCTCCTGTGCGGGGCCGACCGGCCCTGCGACGAATCAGTCCGCCAGACCGTCCCGCGCCGGGAGAGTGGCCATCGTGGCTTGCATGGCCAGGACGAGCGTGCGGCGGTTTTCCTTCACGGCCCAGGCATCGCCGCGGCAGACGCTGAGCGTGCGGCCGGATTTCAGCACGGTGCCTTCGGCTTCGAACGTGTCGCCGGCGGCGGGGGCCAGCAGGTTCACCTTGAATTCCACGCTCAGCACCGCCGTGTCGGGCGCCATCAGGCTGAACGCGGCGTAGCCGCAGGCGCTGTCGGTGATCGCGGTCAGGACCCCCGCGTGGAGAAAACCGTGCTGCTGGACGAGGTCGCCGCGGAACGGCAGGGTGATGACCACCCGGCCGGGCGCAACGGATCCGAGCGACGCCCCGAGTGTGGCCATGAACGCCTGCCGGGCAAAACTGTCCCGAACGCGGATTTCGAACCCGGGGTCACGGGGGGAGAGCTTCGGATCCTTCATGGGGGGAGTATGGCAGCGGGGCGGGGGCGATCGCCAGCCCGGACCCCTCCGGAGCCTCGAAGCCGTCCAGGAAACACACCCTTCAACACTTCTTCTCCGCCTCCCGTCTAGACCTGTGACACGAAGCAGCGCGGGCAGGCTGGTCCGGGAGCTTGAGGATCGCCGATCCGCCTCCCGACGGACCCGCAGCGGGTTCGGACGCACCGGAACCATCGACGTCCTGATCGGCACGGACCACCCGTGGGGCATCCCGGGCATGAACGTGCCGGATCGGACCGCACACTCGACATGGAGGCAATTCCCGATGTTCAAGTTCAGGAATCACGACCGTTATCTCCCCCTCGGCCCGCGCGCCATCCTCTGGCTGGCCCTGGGACTTCTCTGCGTGGCGCCCGTTCCGGCGCCCGCCCAGTCCGGCGACAACCGGAGAATGCAGCGCGACATCCGGATGATGGAAAACGTGCTGGACCATGTCATGGTCGAAAGCCGCAACGTCCTCGTCGGATCGAAGCACAGCGTGAACGGCGTCTACATCCAGGGGATCGGCGCCGTGTTCACGGTGGAAGCGCGGCTGCTGCTTCGCGATCGCCGGTTCGGCAACGCCTGGTTCTGGTCCGGTCACGACGACCACGACGGGTGGCACTGGCGGCGTCACCGGGATCGCGACGACGACCTGGACGACGACGACGATTCCCGGGACGACCGGCGCAAGAGGCGGGCCCGGGACGAGGAGGAGCTGTACAACGACGCGAAGGCGGAATTGAGCGAGGCCCTCGTGGACTACGGCGACACGCTGGGCGAACTCGCCCCTTCGGACTGGGTGGCGGTCTGCATGATCCTCGACGAGAGCGCCCGGATCGGCGATCGGAAGATCACCCGGCTGGTCCTCAAGGCCCGCGCGTCGGATCTCAGGGACGCGGCTTCGAAGAAGCTGTCGCGCGACGCGGCGATGAAGAAGCTGATCATCGAAGAGTACTAGGAGAAGCGTGCCCCCTTGCGGCGGCACGCACACCGACCGGCGTTCGAAGGGCGAGGGGCCCGGGGACGCCGGTCGTCTTTTTGTTCCGGAATGGGGGTTAAGGCCCGAAGCCCTGATCCCTGGCTTTCCCGCGGTCAAGTTGCCGCCGCGCGATACCGAAAACATCTTCAGGCCGAAGACAGCCCGACGTGTGCACTCGAAGCCGCCTGGAGACGTCATGAAATCGCTTCCCCTTCTCCCCGGTGTTTCCGCCGCCCTTCTTCTTGCCGCGGCACTGCCGTCCGCGGCGTTCGCCCAGACGTTCGAAGACCAGGTCATGGAGATCGTGAACCAGGAGCGCTGGACGAACGGCCAGCTTGCGCCGCTCAAGCGGAACGCGCAGCTGGATGCCTCGTCGGAAACCCACAGCAGCAACATGGCGGTCCGCAACTTCTTCCAGCACTGCGACCCGGACAACGGCTCGCTTCCGTGGGACCGGATGACGGCCGCCGGGTACACCGGGTGGAACTACGCGGCCGAGAACATCGCGGCCGGCTACTCGACGCCCCAGGCCGTGATGACCGGGTGGATGAACTCGTCGGGTCACCGCGCCAACATCCTGTCCACGAGTTCCCGCGAGCTGGGAATCGGCCACGTGTACCAGTCCGGCGACCAGAACAATGTCCGTGCCGACCAGAACGGAGACTGCACGTCCGACAGCTTCAACAACGGTCCGTTCGGCCATTACTGGACGCAGAACTTCGGCCGGAAGGCCACGGTGTACCCGCTCGTCGTCAACCGCGAGGCCTACCAGACGATCAACGCTGCGGTGTCCCTCTACGTGTACGGAGCCGGCTGGGCGGTGGACATGCGGTTCCGCAACGAATCGGGCGCCTGGTCCGCCTGGGAACCGTACAGCGCGAACAGGAGCTGGACGCTGTCCGCCGGAAACGGGACGAAGACGGTCACCGTGGAAATCCGCAACGGAGCAACGACCTACTCCAGCTCCGACACGATCGTCCTGAACGCCAGCGCGGACCTTGCGGTGGTCCTGTCGGACGACGTGGACCCGTGCACCGTGGGCGCCAGCGTGACCTACCATGCCGCCGTCACCAACAGCGGCGGATCCGCGGCCACCGGGGTCACGCTGACCCAGACGCTGCCGTCGGGAATGACGTTCGTATCCTGCTCGATGCCCCACAGCCTGAACGCCGGCGTACTCACGGTGACGGTCGGCGCGGTGGCCGCGGGCGGCAACGCGGGCGTGGACATCGTCCTGTCCGCCGGCACTCCCGGCAGCAAGGTCCTGACGTCGGTCGTTGCCGCGAACGAGCCCGACCCGGCCACCGGAAACAACACCGGCCAGGAGTCGACGACCGTCGAAGCGGGTTCCGTCGGCGTGCCCGAGGGGCCGGACGCGCGCATACTGGCGATGCACCCGGGACGGCCGAACCCCTTCCTCGGAGCCACGCGCCTGTCCTGGTCGCAGGCGGAGGCCGGCGCCGTCCGCCTGGCGATCTTCGACGCGGCGGGCCGTCTCGTCACCATTCTGGTCGAGGAAACCCGGAACGCCGGGGAGCACGTGGCGGACTGGAACGGCACGGACGCCTCCGGACAGGACGTCCGCGCCGGGATCTATTTTGCCCGGCTCGACGCCTCCGGTTCGGCGCGGACGATCAAGCTGATCCGGTCGCGTTAGGGCGCGGCCCTGCGGCTGATTGCTCCGCCCCGGCAACTCCGCTACCATGATGGCTTCGCGCGCGGCCCGGCCCCTCGAGTCATCACTCCGGCCCCGCGTCCGAACGAACATCGCGCCCGGCCCGGCGCCCCGACGTCCGTTTTTTCATCACCCGGAAAGGAACACCCCATGCTGCTCCGTCGCGCCGGAATCGGCCTGTTTTCCCTCCTGATTGCCCTGGCCGCGGCGATTCCGGCCACCGCCCAGAACGCGCCGGCCACTTCCGCGTCGCTCAAGGTCGGCGACCCGGCCCCGCCGCTCACGATCGACACCTGGGTCAAGGGGGAGCCCGTTCCGGAGCTGAAGAAGGGGCGGGCCTACATCGTGGAGTTCTGGGCCACCTGGTGCGGGCCGTGCCGGCAGTCCATTCCGCACCTCACCGAGCTCCAGGCGAAGTACCCGCGGGACACGATGACGATCATCGGCATCTCCTCCAGCGAGCAGAAGGGGCTCGCCGACGTGAAGCCGTACGTGGAAAAAATGGGCGACAAGATGGACTACACGGTGGCGTTCGACGAGGCGGGCAAGACGAACGCGGCTTGGATGCAGGCCGCCGGGCAGACCGGCATCCCGACCGCCTTCATCGTGGACCAGAAAGGGATGATCGTCTGGATCGGGCACCCGGTCTATCCTCCCGGCGCCATCGACAAGGTCATCGAAGGGGTCGTGGCCGGCACCTACGACGTGAAGGCCGCCGTCGCGCGCCAGGAGAAGATCGAGGCGGCGCAGAAGGCGCTCAGCGATGCCGGAGCCGCCAACGACACGATGGGCGTCGTCAACGCGCTGGACAGCCTGATGGAGGCGGATTCCGATCGTTCCGAGGAATACGCCATCAAGAAGTTCGAGATCCTCGTGTTCATCGCCAAGTCCTACGACGCGGGATACGCCTGGGGCGCCCATCTCGTCGACAGCGTGTTCAAGGATCGGCCCGAAGTGCTGACGGCGATCGCGGTGGCCATCACCGACGCGCCGGGTCTCGAAGTGCGCGACTATGACCTCGCCGAGAAGAGTGCGAAGCGCGCCAACGATCTCGCGTCCTACAAGGAGCCGAAGGCGCTCGACGCGCTGGCCCGGGTTCACTTCGCGAAAGGCGAGGTGGACAAGGCGGTGGAGCTCCAGAAGGGGGCGGTGGAGCGGGCCACCGACGAGAAGATGAAGACCGAGATGCAGACCCGGCTGGACGAGTACCAGGCGAAGAAGGGGTAGCGGGAACCGGCGTTCGCCGGCTCCCGCGGTCCGTCATCGCAGAATCGTCACCGCGCGCGTTTCGCTCCGGTCGCCGAAGCTCAGCCGCACATAGTACACGCCGGCCGGCGCCGTCGATCCGCCGGCTCCGAGACCGCTCCAGGCCATCTCCGCCGTGCCCGGTCCCGTCACCATGCGGGTTTCCTCGTGCAGCGTCCGTCCCTGCACGTCCACGACCAGCATCCGCACCGGTCCGCTCTCCGGAACGTCGACGCGGAAGAGCGCGCCGCTCCGCGACGGGTTGGCCGACAACGGGCTCACCGCGAACCGGGTGATCCGGGTCACGGGCTCGGGGGCGGCCGTCACCGGACCGATGTAGAACCGGCCCGTGGACATGTCGCGCCGTTCGCGCAGCGTGCTGTCGAGCACGCGGAACCGGGCGTTCGTGGTGGTCGGCGGCGTGACCGTCCAGGTGAACTCGGTGCCGACCAGGTCGGTGGCGATCGTTTCCCAGTTGACGCCGTCGTCGCGCGAGATTTCGAGATCCACGGTGAGCACGGCGCTTCCCTTCGTCCAGGACATGAGCGCTTCCGAGCCGGTCACGAATCCTTCGCCTCCGTCCGGGGTCACCACGTCGATGTCCGCGGGGGGCGCCCCGGTGCAGAGACCGCGAAACACCACGACCCGCGTGGCCAGGGAGGCCGTCGCGTCGGGCACGCCGTCCTCGTCGAAGTCGCCGGTCAGCACTCTTTTCCCCTCGTTGCTGCCGGTTCCGAAACGGAGCGGCGCGCCGAGCGTGCCGTCGCCGTTGCCGTAGAGGACGGCCATGCTGGACGGTTCGCCGACCTCGTTGCTGGTCATCACCGCGTCGGCCGTGCCGTTCTGGTCCATGTCGGCCACGTCCATCGACTGGATCGTGGAACCGCCGACCTGGAAGCCGCGCCCGGTCAGGAAGTAGCCGTCTCCCTGGCCGAGTGAAACGGAGATGCGCGGAACGGCGCCCGCGGCGGTGATCGTGTCGGTGGCCACGGCCACGTCGAGATGTCCGTCGCCGTTGAAATCGCCGGTGCGGAGGTCGTTGATGCTCGTCGTCCGGATCGCGATCTGGGCGTAGATCACGAACTCCTGGAACAGGCCGTTCCCCTTGCCCCCCGAGCCCTGACCCACGAGCAGCACGCCGCGGGCCTCGGTATCGCTGCCCGGGCCGCGGTGCGCCACCATCAGGTCGAGGATGCCGTCCTCGTTGAAGTCGCCGGCTGCCAGGCCGTTCGGCGGGTTGGCGAGGAAGAGATAGTTCGTCCTCGCACCGAATGTGCCGTTGCCCACGCCGTTCGCGCCGAGTCCGGGGAACACCCCGACCCGCCCCGGAAAGCTCCCGGCCACCGCGATGTCCACGATGCCGTCCTCGTTGAAGTCCGCGGCGAGCAGGTGAGTCGGGTTGGAGAAGGTCGCGTAGACCGGTCCGACCGTGAACGCGCCGTTGCCGACGCCACCGCTTCCCGAGCCGTAGAGAATCCGCAGCGTGCCTTCGGCGTTGATCGTGCTGTTGAAACTGACCACGGCCAGGTCGGTGATGCCGTCCTCGTTGAAGTCCGCGGTGGCCACGGCCTTCGGGTTCGGCCCGCCGTCGTACGAGGCGGCAAGGGTGAACGTGCCGTTGCCGACACCGCCCGTGCCCTGGCCGAGGAAGATCGACACCACGCCGCTCGTGCCCCTCACCACTGCCAGGTCGGCGATGCCGTCCTCGTTGAAGTCCTCCGTGGCCAGGCCGCGCGGCTGGTCCGCGTTGGAGGAGATCTCTCCGAACGAGCAGGAGGAACCGCGGGCCTCGTCACTGAACGGCGACTCGTCGGAGGCGCGCACCGCCTTGACCTTGAAATAGAACGTGCCGGTGGGAAGCGGCGAGAACGACGTTCCCGCCGTGGACCCGAGCAGCGGCGGATCGTGATCCAGCGGAAACACGGACGCGTACACATCGTAGCCGACCACGCCCGAGGTCGTGCTGGCGGTCCAGGTGAGCGTCTGCGTGCCGGCGTTGTCCACGATGGACAACGCGGTCGGAGGCTGCACGGTGGCCACCGGCAGGCACGAGGCCTCGGCCACCTGCCGCATCAGCGTGATGCAGGCCGGGTGGAAATCCGAACGCAGAGTCTGGGTGACCGGGCCCTGGAGCTGGCAGTAACTCATGATCGTGCCCTTGCCGTAGGCGGGCTTGGACGCGGACATGTTGCAGCTCCCTTCGGCCGCGGCGCAGGTGTCGAGGAGCGCGCCGACCGGGGCGAAGCCGTTCGACTGCCAGTAGCAGCTGTGGGTGTGCGGCGAGCCGAAGTTGTGGCCGATCTCGTGGGCGGTGAGGATCGCGTTGAACACGACCTGGTTTGTCGGAAAGCTTTCGTTGACCTGGGTGATGGAACCCAGAGCGTACGAGCTTGGCGTGCAGAGCACGTTCAGGTAGGCGATGCCGGCCACCCCGCCGTAGCTGCGCCCGGAAAACAGGAAGGCATCGTCGCGGACGATCGAGCCGTGGTTCGCGTTCCAGTACGTCCGGAACTGGTTCAGCTGCGCGCCCGGATCGGCCTGGTCGTACGGGTCGTTGACGGTGGTGTAGATGTGGAGATAGCCGACCTCGAGCGTCACGTTGATGTCGCGCTCGTACATCGCGCTCACCGTGGCCATCATCGTCAGCAGGTAGTTCGTGGCCCCGGCGAGGTCGCTGCCGAACGTTCCCGCGTAGAGTTCATAGTCCGTGTCCAGCGCCATCCGGCAGATCAGCCGGTCGGCGGAGGCGCCCTGCTGCGATCCGGGGCGCTGAGCCTCGGCCCGCCGGGCCAGTTCCAGCGGGTCGGGCAGGTTCGCCGGATCGTCGCCGACGCCGCACGGCACCGCCCGGTTCCGGACCGCCGTGGCCTCGTCCCAGATCAGGTGGCGCCCGTTTTTCTCCGGCGACAGTTCCGGCGTGAGGATCGTCCAGATGCCGTCCTTCGTGTGAATGCTCCCGAGCATCCGGTTTCCGGTGAGGCCGAGGATCGCCCACGTTTCGGAATCGCCCCCCTCGACGCCCCGGAAAACCCGGAGGTCGGTGGAGTAGGGTGTGGTGCCGGAATCGGACGTGCTCACGAGTTCCGCATCGGAGGCCAGCACGTGGAACGGCTGGAGCTCCAGTTCCACCGGCGCCCGGCCGGGGATCGGCAGCGTCATCCGTCCGCGGCCCGCCTTGCGGAGCGCGGTGACCCCGGACAGCTCGAGTTCGAACTCGACCGCGGGGGTGAATCCGTCCGGACCGGCCACCGCGGTGGCCCCGGAGATCACGGGAATCAGGGGCACCCGCGCGGGGGCCTGGGACCAGGCCGGCACGGAAAAGGCCAGAAACAGGGCGGTGAACAGGGCGACAGGGGGACGCGGAAGGGCCGTGGAGGCTCTGAGTTGTGGTTTCATCGGGTAAGGATAGCATGGGAGGGGCGGGGTTTGGCCGAACCCTTGCCGGGCCATTTCACGCACGTGGCTGTGTTCGCCAGGTGGATGCCGGGAGTCGCTTCCGGAGTTCAGCGCCCCATCACGAACGAAAACAAAAGCCCCGCCACCACTCCTCCCGCCAGCGTCACCAGCACGCCTGTCCTGAACCGCAGCATGGCCACGAGCGCCGCCGCCGCGATCGCCGCCGCGGCCGGATCCAGCGTCCGCCACTCCGGCACCGGGAGTTTCAGGCCGGCCACGGACCGCTCGACGACCGCCCCGAACAGCGTGTGGACCGCAAACCAGACGGCCAGGTTCAGGATCACGCCGACGACGGCGGCGGTGATGGCCTTGAGCGCGTCCGCCAGCCGGCGGTTGCCGCGCAGCGACTCGATGTACGGTCCCCCGAGAAAGATCCACAGGAAGCAGGGGACGAACGTGACCCAGGTCGTCAGCACGGCGCCGATCACGCCCGCCGCCAGCGGCGGGAGCGCGCCGGGGTTCCGGAACGCGGCGAGGAAACCGACGAACTCCAGGACCATGATAAGCGGCCCCGGCGTCGTCTCGGCGAGGCCCAGGCCGTCCAGCATTTCCGCGTGGGTCAGCCAGCCGTGCGCGTTCACCGCCTCCTGGGCCACCCAGGCGAGCGCGGCGTAGGCGCCGCCGAACGTCACCACCGCCATGCGGCTGAAAAACAGCGTGATCGGAAGGAACACGCTGTCGCCCCCGAACAGGAGCAGCGACCCGAGCGGCGCCGCCGCCCACAGCAGCAGACAGATCAGCGTGACGCGGACCGCGCGGGAGAGCGACGGGCGCATGTGGTCCGGGATCGCCGCCTCGCGCGCGGCGGGACCGGCTTCCGCCGCGGCGCCCGCGGAGCGGGAGGCGATCATGCCGAGCAGGCCGGCGCCGATCACGATCCACGGAAACGGGATGCCGAACGCGAAGATCGCGAGGAACGCGAGCCCGGCGAGCGCGATCAGCAGCTGCGTCCGGAGCGCCCGCCCGCCGATCCGGAACACGGCGCTCACCACCACGGCCAGGACGGCCGGCTTGATGCCGAAGAAGATCGCTTCGACGACCTTCAGGTCGCGGTAGAGCGCGTAGAGGATCGACAGGCCGAGGATCGACAGGAAGCCGGGCAGGATGAACAGGCCGCCGGCCACCAGCCCGCCGCGGGTCTTGTGCAGCAGCCAGCCGATGTAGGTGGCCAACTGCTGCGCCTCCGGCCCGGGGAGCAGCATGCAGTAGTTGAGCGCATGGAGAAAGCGGTCCTCGTCGACCCACTTCTTCTCCTCGACGAGGATCGTGTGCATCACCGCGATCTGCCCGGCCGGGCCGCCGAAACTGTTGATGGCCACCCGGGCCCAGACCTTGACGGCCTCGGAGAAGGGGATGACGCGGGGTTCGGGACCCGGGACCGGTGGCTTCGCGGCGGGTTGCGCGTCGCTCGGCGCGTCGTCGCCGGGGCCCCGGCTCAGCGGGGCGCCCCGGCCGCGCGGACCAGGCGCGCGGGTGCGCCGCCCGCCGCCGGCTTCAGGAAGTAGACGCCGGGTGGCACGGAAGCGCCCGTCTCGTCACGCCCGTTCCAGAACGTTTCGAGCCGGTTGTCGGCGCTTCGTCCGGCGGTCAGGCGCGCCACGCGCCGGCCCGCGATGTCGTAAATGGACAGCCCCCGGTCCGCCTCGGCCAGCCGGCGCCCGGCCTCCGGCGCCAGCCACTCGATCGTGGCCCCGGTCGAAAACGGGTTGGGCCACGCGCGGATCCGCTGTGCCACCGGCGGCAGCGGCGCCTCCGGCACCCCGGTGACCTGGCCGCCGGTGCCGAAGTAGCCGGCCAGGACGATCAGCGCCGCCTGGATGTTCACCGCCGTTTCGTTCAGCGTGTAGTTGCCCTTGTTGAAGTAGGCCGGGTCGGCGATGTCCTCGTAGCAGCGCCCCATGTACGGCGAAATGCTCCCGTTGTCCGCCGCGTTCGTGCCGCCGACGAGCAGGTACGGCACCGGCCGGCAGAGCGCGTCGTCCACGTGCGTGTAGCCGGCGGCAAAGTTCCAGCCGCCGTGCGCGTGGCGTACCGGATTCTCGCCGATCCCGGTGATGAACACCTTGCCGACCGGGTTCCGGCCGAGCACGTAGTGCAGCTGCTCGCGCGCGCCCTCGATGTAGGTGCTGCTGCCGCCGAAGCGGTGCGCCTCGAGCAGCGTCCAGGCGTAGCGGAGGATCACCCCGGTGAACCCCCAGTAGTAGTCGCCGGAGGCGCCCCCGGTGGCCGCCGCGCAGCCGTAGCCGTCCTGGTTCAACCGGTTGTTCCAGGTATTCGCTGAAGAAAGCGTGGAGTTTTCAATGCTCCACCAGCTTCCGGAAATTTTTGACGCGGTGGCCCCCGGCGCGCCGCGGTACGTGAACGCGGCCAGGTTCGCGGTGTCGCCCCAGCCGTCCGGATACCAGACGCCGTTCGATTCGAGACCGTCTCCCCAGTGCGCGTCGAAGTAGTTGCGCGCCGCGGTGTTTCCGTTCAGCCGGAACAGCTCGGCCGCCGCCCACATCCGGCGGCGGACTTCGCTTCCGGCGATGTACGTGGCCCCGCTGTGGCCGTGGAGGTTCGCGAAGCCGCCGGCCGGCACCCGGTTCGGGTTGGCCAGGAGCCAGTTCCACGCGGACACCGCACTCGTGCTGCACGCGGCGGCGAACCCGGGATCGAACGGCAGGTACACCCGGGCCGCGAGGGCCATGGCCGCGGCGTGCACCGCGGTGGCGTCGGAGGAGATCGACGTGTGGTACCGCGTCTGCGGGTCGTTTTCGGGAATGAACTCGCCGCCGTAGGTGGCTACCGACTCGCGGTGGAGCACCGAGCCGTTGACCAGCTGCATCCGGAGCATCCACTCGAGCGACCAGCGCGCCTCGTCGAGCAGGTCGGGAATGCCGTTGCCGCTCTCGGGGATCGCGCAGTCATCGTAGGCGTAGCGGGCCGGGTATTCCTCGTAGGCCTGCAGCAGCGTGCCGACCGCGACCGCGTTGTTCGTGGAATATTTTCCGTAGTCGCCGGCGTCGTGCCAGCCGCCCCCGGTGTTCCGGAATCCGCCGGGCGTGCCGCCGGTCGTCGTCCAGTCGTACGAGGCGGCGGAAGCCCCGTTCGTGTGACAGAGGCCGTGCGTCCACGCGCCGCCGAACCCCGCGGTGATCGCGGTGCCGCACCGCTGGTAGTAGAGCCCCTTGAGCAGCCGGCGGAACAAGTCGTCGTAGACGGCCTCGTGCACGTGGAACGGCGCGGAATCCCCCTTGCCGGGCACGTGCACGTAGTATTCGCCGGGCGCGGCGAGGCTCGAGAACGTTCCGGAGTAGACGTTGTCGCCGCTGGCGGGGTCGCCGGAGCGGCGGAGCGCCAGGTTGCCGGAGATCACGACCTGGTCGTCGATGAGGCGCCGCACCTGGAACGTGGCCGCCGCGCCGGGCACGGCCACCCACTTCGCGTCACCCGGGGCGTAGCCGAACTGGTTCACCTGGATCGGCGGCGGGGATGCCCCCGCGGCGCCCGCGGCGAACCACGGAGCGATCGTCACCAGGACAAGGAGGAGGCACGCGCGGAGACCCGCGGTCATTTCACCACTTTGGCCATGCGACGCAGCTTCCGCTTCAGTCCGTGCACGTTCCGCCGGTGGGCCGCCGCCATCGGGTAGTCCTTCCGTTCCAGCGCGGCCGCCGTCTTCCCCTTCAGCTCGCGGATCTGGGCCTTGATCGTCGTCTTTTCGGCGCTCTGGACGATCTTGTGCGGCTTCGGGATGCCGAGGGCCTTCGCGAGTTCCTCCACGAGCTGATCCTTGTGCAGTCCCGTCACCCCCTCCAGCGAGGTCTTTTCCTTCGCCATCTCACGGAGGGCATCCACTTTCATTTTTTCGAGTTCGTGCCAGTCCATGTATTCTCCTTTCGTCAGCGATGGGGTGTGAACCGATCCAGTATCCCATTATAAGAGGACGCATTTCATGGGTGAACAGGAGCGCCCCCGGGATTTCATCGCAGTTCACGGGATGCTCCGGGAGCCCCGGCCGCACCCGGAGGCGCCCCGCCGGGAGGAACCGGGCACACCCCCCCTTGAACGGACAGGGGCGGAATCCCGTCTTAACCTTCGAACGGACGACGACCGATCGGGAGGCAGGTTGGAATCACTGACGGACGAGCAGCTTGTGGCCCAGATCAACGCGGGTAACTCAAGCGCTTTCAACAGTTTGACGGAGCGCTGGGAGTCCAGCCTGTACCGGTTCATCCGGCGCATGGTGGGCAACCCCGAGGACGCGCGCGACGTCTGCCAGGAGGCCCTGGCCAAGGCGTACCTGAACATCGGGCGCCTCCGGGACGGGGCGAAATTCCGCTCCTGGCTGCACTACATAGCCCTGAATCTGGTCCGGGACCGGACCCGGACGAAAAAGTCGAAGACCGTCCTCAAGTCGTACGAGGAGGGGGGCCTGGAGGTGTTCCCGGACGGGGCCACCCGCTCCCGCCAGACCGCCACGGAGAGGCAGGTGGACCGAACGAGCCTCCGCGACCTCATGGACGAAGTCCTGGCCGGCCTGCCGGTGGAGCAGCGGACGGCGATCGTCCTGCGCGAGTACCAGGGGTTCACCTCCGACGAGATCGCCGAGATGACCGGCGTTCCTTCGGCCACGGTGCGCAGCCGGATTTTCTACGGATTCAGGGCGCTGAGAACGACGCTCCGGGAGCGGGGCGTTACGGAAGAGGACATGGCCTTATGAAAGCGAGGATGACGTCATGAAAGAGGACCCCGTGGATCCGCGGATGGAGAAGCTGGTCGCCTCTCTCTACAACGAACTGTCCGAGGACGAGGAGCGGGCGCTGCGGCTGGAGATCGACGCGGATCCCGAACTCCGCGCCGCATGGGACGAGCTCAGGGCCACCCGGACGCTGTTCCAGTCGCTCGAGGTGGAGGAGGCCTGCCCCTCGTTCGTGGTCGTCGATCGCGCCGACTCGTCCCGCGCCGGATCCCGGAAGGGGTTCGGGGCCCGGTTGATGGAGTTCCAGGCCTGGGGCGGCTGGGCGGTGGCCGCGGCGGCGGTGCTGTTCCTCCTGTTCGGCATGGGCGGTTTCCGGGTGGAGAAGCTGGAGAACGGCTTCGCGTTCCGCTTCGGATCGGACAAGGGCGC
>CAZQVN010000046.1:0-16561 GCA_964596775.1 uncultured bacterium | reverse complement strand
GCCGAAGGGTCGCGTGAGGTCGCGGGTCTCGCGCCCGGCGCCGCCGCAACCGATCGGCGCGGCGCAGAGACCGTGTCGCTGAACCCCGGCGACGCCTACATGACCCAGGCGGAGTTCGACACGCGGTCCTCGGAAGTGCTGAAGATGGTGGTGGCGCTCCTCAACGACTACCGGACGCGCCGCGACCAGGAGCTGTCCACGATGATGCAGGCCGTGTACGGGCAGTTGAACGAGCAGCAGACGTCGGACTACCGCGAACTCCGCGGGCGCATCGAAGCGGTGGGCCTGGGGCTTCGCGCGGAGCAGACGCGGACGAATTCATTCATCGAGGATCTGCTGGGGCACACCGGCGCCGATTCGGGCGCCGTCGGAACGCCCCGCACGGAGGACGGAAACTGATGCGGAACGGACGAGCGGTGTTTGCGGGGTGGTGGAAGGCGGCGGTTCTGGCGGCGATCGTGATCGCGCCGGTCGCCCTGGTGACGATCACGAACGCGCAGAACGCGTCGACGACGTCGCGGCGCCTGACGCGCGAGCTGTCGATCATGGAGAAGGTCATCGACGAGATGCTGCTCGACAGCCGCAACTTTCTCGTCTACTCCACCGACGACAACACCCGCGGGCTCTATCTCGAGGAATTCGGCGTCCTGTTCTCGTTCCAGGCCTCGCTGGTCAGCCGGGGGGGCGACTTCAAGTTCGACTGGAAGGACTTCAACATCCAGGAAAAGGACGGGGTCATCGTCATCTCGCCGCCGGAGGACGATCCCGATGAAAAGCAGGACAGGAAGAAGGATCGCGAGCGGGAAAGAGATCGGAACCGGAACAGCAGCCGCAACGACGACGAGGACGGGGACGATCACGACCACGACCACGACCACGCCGACAGATTCACGTTCTTGAAGGGGTGGCGCGAGCGGAACAGCAACGTCCAGCAGCGCCTGTATACGGACGGCAAGGCGGAGGTTCTGGACATCCTGCTCGACTATGGCGATTCCATGACCAGCCTCAGGGATACCCAGTGGCTCGGCATCGCCGCGTTCCTCAAGCGGAGCGACTTTTTCATCGACAAGCGGATATCGCGCCTCGTCATCAAGGCGAAGATGAGCGACCTCCGGGCCTACGCGGATCACAGGATCGACCGGGAGGCGATGAAGAAGCGGGTCGTGGTGGAGGAGTACTAGCCGTTTTACGGCCCCGGAACCGGGGCACCGCTGTCGGGGGTTTCGCGGGCGGCCGGCCAGCTTTGTGGCCCGGCCGCCCTCTGTTATTCTCCCCGTGTCTTTCCCATCCTGCAGCCCGGAACGCCGGTCGCCGCCGCGAAGCGGCACGGGCGTCGGGGCCTTCTCGAAGAAATGGCGGAGTGTCATGACTGAAATTCACCTCTCCCGGATGGCCGGCCGGCTGGTCGGATCGGAGATTCTCAAGATCGCCGGACAGATCCGGGCCAAGCAGGCCCGCGGCGAGGCCGTCGTCAACCTGACGGTCGGCGATTTCAACGCGAAGCACTTTCCGATTCCCGAGATCCTGCGCGATGCGATCCGGGACGCCTACTCGGCGGGGGAAACGAACTACCCGCCGTCCAACGGCATTCCGGAACTGCGCGAGGCGGTCCGTTCGTTCTACTCGGAGCGCCTCGGCCTCGATTATCCGGTCGAGAGCGTGATCATCATGGGCGGCGTGCGCCCCGCCATCTACGGCACCTACCGGACGCTGCTCGACCCGGGTGAAAAACTCGTCTACCCGGTTCCGTCGTGGAACAACAACCACTACGCCTGGCTCGTCGGCGCGGAAGGCGTGCCGGTGGCCGCCGGCCCCGAAACGAACTTTCTCCCGACGGCCGCCGCGCTCAAGCCGTACATGCGTTCCGCGCGGGTGCTCACCCTGAACAGCCCGCTGAACCCGGCCGGGACGGCGTACTCGGAATCGGAAATGGAAAAGATCGTGCGGATGATTCTCGACGAAAACGGCCGCCGGGCCGCATCGGGCGAGCGACCGCTGATGCTCCTCTACGATCACGTGTACTGGATGCTCACTTTCGGCTCGGTGAAGCACGTCACGCCGGTGCAGATCGATGCGGCCATGCGCGACTACACGATCTTCACCGACGGCATCTCCAAGTCGTTCGCCTCGACCGGCCTGCGGGTCGGCTGGTGCGTCGGCCCCGCGGGCTACATGAAGCCGATGAGCGACATCCTCGGTCATGTCGGCGCCTGGGCGCCGCGCGCCGAGCAGGTGGCCACCACGAAGCTCCTGAAGAACGGCGCCGCCGTCGAGGCCTATCACGCCGTCATGAAGAAGGCGGTCGAGGATCGCCTGACCGCGCTGCACGACGGCTTCGCGGCCATGCGGAAGGACGGCTACCCGGTTGAATCGATCGAGCCCCAGGGGGCCATCTACCTGTCGGCGCGCTTCAACATCGTGGGAAAGAAGGCGGGCGACCGCGCGCTGGACACGAACGAGGCGATCCGCGGCTTTCTTCTCGACGATGCGTCGGTGGCGGCCGTGCCGTTCCAGGCGTTCGGCCTCCAGGAGGAAAACGGCTGGTTCCGTCTCAGCGTCGGCGCCGTGTCGATGAGCGACCTCGACGCGATGTTCCCGGCCCTGCGGAAGGCGATGGACGGGCTGAAGGGCTGAGCGGGTCGCGGCCGCGCCGGGGGACGGGAGTCGTCAGAACCCTTCGTTGCCCGCCCGCCCGTCGGGAGTCTCCAGGGACGAGTCGGCAACGGCGGGAACGGTCGCCGGCCGGGACGAATCCCCGCTGTCCGGAACGGCTGCCGGGTTCAATGAGTCCGCTCCGGCGGAGCCGGAGGAGGCGGCAGCCCTGCGGGCCGGCGCCGGCGATGCGGCGGCCTCGGCCAGCGCCGCCAGCGAGTCCGCTTCGAGGACCATCGGCGTCAGTCCGGGCGCCAGCTGCTTCAGGATCTCCACCGGCAGCGAACTCGTGAATCCGTAGTTCCCGGCGTTCGGTCCCTTCACGAACGCGGTCAGCGTTCCGAAGAAGCGGTCGCCGATCAGGAACACGAACGTGGCCGTGCGGGCCACCACCCGCGACTCGATGAGGTGACCGCCCCGGCCGTAGGTTTCGAACCGGTGATCCCCGGTGCCGGTCTTGCCGCCCACGGCAATGATCTTTCCGTCGGCCCGCTTGAACATGCCGAGGCCGCGGCGGGCCGTGCCGTTTTCCACCACGTCCACGAGCGCCCGGCGCACCGTCCTCGCCAGTTCCGGGGGGTAGACGCGGGTGCCGTCCCGCGGCACGCGCTGGAACGTCGTTTCGTACGGCGTTCCGGCGGCAAAGTGCAGTGTCTCGATCCGGCCGGCCGGCAGGCGGATCCCGTCGTTCACGATGATTCCCACGAGTTCGGCGAGTGAGGCCGGCCGGTCCGCCGAGCTGCCGATCGAGGTGGCGTACGACGGAACCAGCGAGGAGAACGGGTACCCCTGGCGGACCCACGACCGGTGTATCTTCTCGAACGCCTCCTCCTCGAGGATGTTCCGGATGCGGCGGTTCTGCGCCTCGAGGTAGCGCGTCCGGAACAGCCACTCGTACACGTCCTGCCGGGCCTGGGCGCTGGCGGCAATCACCTCCGACCACGACGCGCCCGGATGAACGAGCAGGTAGTCGAGCAGCCAGAGTTCCAGCGGATGCACCCGCGACAGGTAGCCGCGGTCGGCCAGGTTGAAGGCGTCCTTTGCGTAGCGCTCGTAGAGATCGTCGAGGACACGCTCCGGAGTGTTGTCGTTCGGCAGCACGCGGTACACGAATGCCTTGAACTCGTGGTCGGAGGCGTCCGGCCGGATGGAGCGGAACAGAACGGCCAACCGCTTCGGCGTCGGCCGGATGCTCTCGACGACCTTCTGGAGCGCTTCCTCGGGCGTCTTGTCCTTGTAGCGGGGATAGAACCGCGCCATGAAGACGCGCCCTTCCTGGTCGGCGAACCGCCGCAGGTACTCCTCGCGGAGCGGATGGTCGCGCTGTTCGAAGAGGTCCGAGGTGAAGTTCGGATTTTCAGCGTTGTAGAACCGGGCGACGTCCCGCATCAGGCGGATGAACACGAGGTTCACCGAGTGGCGCATCGCTTCCGAAACCGTCATCACCCGGCCGTTGTCCGCCTTGTTGAAGTTGACGAAGTGATGCAGGCCCCCTCCGGTGAAGAATCCTTCGCCGGTGCTGGAGGAGTAGGTGCGGTTCATCGCCGCGTCGAGCATCGCCTGGAGCGTCGTGTCCGGCGCGTACGAGAGGAAGTCCACCGCCCAGCGGCGGATGACGTCGCTCCGGTCCACCTTCACGTTCCTCAGTTCACCGCGCGTCGATCCCGCGTGGCGGGCGTGCAGGTTGGACACGATTTCCAGGTAGGTGACGAGCGTCCGCAGCTTGGCCGTGGACCCGAGATCCAGCTTGGCGCCCTCGTTGATGTCCAGCGGCTGATCCAGGTTGTCCGCCTGGACCCGGACGAGATTGCCGCGCGGCGTGCTTTCGTACAGCGTGAAACTGTAGACGACGTCGGCGGGGTTGCCCCGGTCGAGCATCCGCGCCGCGTTGAAGCCGAGCGAGTCGGTGAACGCCTTGTCCTTGAGCCGCTGCAGCCGCTGGCTCAGCGTCTTCTGGGCATCGCGCTCCAGCGTTGTTTCCGCGGTCAGGTCGACGCGGTCCAGGGCGTAGAGATCGTTCACGCCGGTCAGGGAGAGCAGCCGGACCCGGATCGCGTTGGCGGCCTTCCGCTCGGCGTAGGGAGCCGGCGGAGGCGGCAGGACGCCGCGCCGGAGATTCAGCTCGAGAGGCAGCGCGGCGTCGCGCACCTCGGGCGACAGGAAGCCGGCCCGGCCGAGCAGGCGCAGGTAGCTGTCCGTGTCGTCGCGGATCGCCTGGCGGCTCCCGGTGAGATAGGCGCTCGGCCGGCGGTGGGCCACGAAGAGCGACAGGACCATCTTGACCGCCCGCGCCTGTTCGAGGAGTTCCTCAGGAGAGGACGCGGGTTTGCCCAGTCCGGCCAGGTGCCGGTTGACCCGGTCGAAATCGGCGCCGTACCAGGCGTGCAGCCCGTCCCCGAGGCCGTTCACTTCGCCGAAACCGGACACGGCCGCCAGCGGGACCGAGTTGACGAACGTCAGGACGATGTTCCGCCGCGCCTCCTCCGTGTTGCGGCCGTTCCGGTAGGCCCGCAGCGTGGCCGACGTCATCTGGAGGATCTTGTCCTTCGGATCGGCGGTGCGTCCCTCGGGGGAGTGGCGGTATTTTTCGATCTGGGTGGCCAGCGTGCTCCCGCCGGGCGTGTCGCCGGCCCTGCCGAGCGCGGCCAGGACCTGGTCGAGCGTGGCGCGGAGCAGGCGGTCCCACTCCACGGCCGGATTCATGTTCGGGCGCCCCGGGTCGAGGAGCTCGCGGTTCTCGATGAACAGCAGCGAGCGGACGATGAACTCGGGGATGGAGTCGAAGTTCGCGTAGATCCGCTCGGGAAACGTCACGGAATACAGCGGGAGGTCGCGCCGGTCGAGGATGCGGAGCCCGGCCTGCGGACGCTCGGCGTAGGGCGCAAAGACGCCGCGCCGGACCCAGGTCATCATGGCCGGTGAAAAGCGCACCTGGCTTTCGATGCGGTATCCGCGGGCGAGCAGCGTGTCGGTGATCGCGCCGAGATGGGAAAAGCCGCGGCGGTCGTCGAACGGCCCCCCTTCCGGATAGAGAATCGAGTCGGAGGGCCCCGCGCCGAGCGCGAACGTGATTCGGGACGCTTCGCGGCTCGCGAGGTGGGACTGAACGAAGGAACTCCGGGCTTCGAGGACACAGAGAACCGCGAGGATGGCCGCCAGGGTCAGCAGGACCAGCCAGGTTCTCAAGCGATGTCGCGTGGCGGGGACCAGTGTTTCTCCGGATTCCTTCTGCGGCAAGCCGTGCCGGCGGAAGAGTTTTCCGGCGGACGACTTCTCATTCATCGACGAACCCAGTATACGTTATCCATGCGGGATGGAAAGCTGTTGCGGGTGCTCGGTCCCTGGGAAGGGGCGGCGATCGGAATCGGTGTGGCCATCGGCGCGGGGATCTTCCGCCTGCCGGGCTATGTGGCCGGCCATCTTCCCGAGGCCTGGATGGTTCTCGCCGTGTGGGGCATCGGCTGGCTCCTGGTTTTCGGGGACTCCCTGATCCTCTCGGAACTCGGAACCCGCTTTCCGCGCGCCGGCGGATGGTACGTCTACATCAAGGAAGGCTACGGGCGCTTTCCCGCGTTCGTGTACGGGTGGGCGTACACGCTCGTCGTCGACCCCGCTTCGAGCGCCGCGCTCGTGGTGATCCTCGGCGAGTACATGGCCCAGCTGTGCGGCTGGACGGCGATCACCGGCAAGCTGTCGGCCATCGGCATCACCCTCGGCGTTTTCCTGCTTCAGCTCGCCGGTGTCCGGCTCGGAAGCCGGGTGCAGGACGCGCTCACCTACACGAAGCTCCTGCTTCTCGTCGGTGTCGGCGTGTTCGCGTTCCTGCTTCCGGCGGCCGCCCCCTCATCCGTCCCGCCGGCGCCGATGCCCCCGATCTCCCTGTTCCTGGCCATGGCGCTGGCCCTCCAGGGGGTCCTCTGGACGTTCGAGGGGTATGCCAACTTCACCACCCTGGCGGGGGAGACGAAGGACCCGCGGAGGACCCTGCCCCGCGCGCTGATCTTCGGCACACTGGCGCTCGGCGCCACCTACCTGCTCGTGAACGCGGCCTACCTGCATGTGCTCGGCCGCGACGCCCTGGCCGCCTCGACGCTGCCCGGCGCCGACATGTGCCGGCGGCTGTTCGGGATGGCGGGGGAGCGGATCTTCCTGATGCTGGCGATCTTCGTGGCGCTGGGCAGCCTGAACGGGGCGGCCCTGTCCGCTCCCCGGGTCGCCTACGCGCTGTCCCGTTCCGGGCTGGCCCCCGCCCAGGCCGGGCGCGTCAACCGGCTCGGTACCCCGCACGTGGCCACGCTCTGGTTCGCGCTGGCCTGGTCGGCCTACGCCTGGTTCGGAACGGCGGGGTCGCTCGTTGCGGTCAGCATCTTCGTGGGTGCCCTGGCCAATGTCGCGGTCACCGCCACCGTGTTTCTCCACCGCCGGCGCGACCGGCAGCACGGCCGGGGAGGGGCCGGCGCGGGCCGTCCCGCCGTGATCCCCGATCCGGGGACCGCCCGGCCGGCGGGGGTGTTCCGCACGCCCCTGTACCCGGTCCTACCGGCGCTGCTGGTCCTCGTCTGGGGGGCGTTCGCGGGCGTGGCCCTGGCGTCCCAGGGGTGGGGGGTCGGCTACGGACTGCTGCTGACGCTTCTCGCGATCCCCGCCTACTTTCTCTTCACGAAGAGAGAGGAAGAAACCGATTGATGTGATAGAGTAGTAGCCGTTCCATACGTCGGGTTTCCGGCGGACCGGTTCCGGTTCGCGGCGGAGATCCCATCCTTCAACGAATCCCGGCAGGCTCCGGTTTGTCGTGGTTCAAAGTCAGGGAGACGCACAGCATGTCGAGTTCGCCCCGCCAGGCGGCCCGGCTGGCCATCCATCGCCGGCAGCCGCGCACGTTCGATGTTCCCCGTCAGTCCGATGGACACCGCCTTCCCGTTTCCAGCTACTTCGGGAAGCATGTCCTCGATCTCCTCAAGCTCCGCGAGAAACTGCCCAAGGAAACGTACCAGGCGCTTCTGGCCACGCTGAAGCACGGCGCGCCGCTCAGCCGCGACACCGCGGACACGATCGCGTCGGTGGCCAAGGAATGGGCCACCTCGAACGGGGCCACGCACTTCACGCACTGGTTCCAGCCGATGACCGGCCTGACCGCGGAAAAGCACGACAGCTTCATCGACGTGAACGCCGCCATGTCGGGTGAGGTCAAGGTCCTGGAAAAGTTCTCGGGGTCGCAGCTCACCCAGAGCGAGCCCGACGCCAGCTCGTTTCCGTCCGGGGGCATGCGCACCACGTTCGAGGCCCGCGGCTACACGGCGTGGGATCCCTCCTCGCCGATGTTCCTGGTGGAAAGCCGCAACGGGCGCACGCTGTGCATCCCGTCGGTGTTCATCAGCTATCACGGCGACAGCCTGGATCACAAGACGCCGCTGCTCCGGTCGCTGGATGTGCTGTCCACGAAGGCCACCGCGTTCCTCAAGCTCCTCGGCGACGTCGACGTGCACTCCGTGTCGGCCACGCTCGGCTGCGAGCAGGAGTACTTTCTCGTCGACCGCGACCACTACGCGCTCCGGCCCGACCTCATGCTCTGCGACCGCACGCTGATCGGGGCCGCGTCGCCGCGCGGCCAGCAGTTCGAGGACCACTACTTCGGGTCGATCCCCTCGCGGGCGCTCGCGTTCATGGAGGAGATGGAATACGAACTCCAGAGGCTCGGCATCCCGGTGAAGACGCGTCACAACGAAGTGGCCCCGATGCAGTTCGAGATGGCGCCGGTGTTCGAGGACGCGAACATGGCCAACGATCACAACACGCTGGCCATGGACATCGCCCGGAAGGTGGCGCTGCGTCACGACTTCGTCTGTCTCTTTCATGAAAAGCCGTTCGACGGCCTGAACGGAAGCGGCAAGCACTGCAACTGGAGCCTCGTCACCGACAAGGGAGAGAATCTTCTCGAGCCGGGGCGGACGCCGCACCAGAACCTCAGGTTCCTCGCGTTCCTGGCCGCGTGCCTCAAGGCCGTTCACGATCACTCGGTGGCGCTGCGCTACTCGATCGCCGCGCCGGCCAACGACCTGCGCCTCGGCGCCAACGAGGCGCCCCCGGCCATCCTGTCCGTTTTCGTCGGCGAGCAGATGACCCGCATCATCGAGAAGACGGCGAGCGGGGCGTCCGGCGAAGATCCGGAAAGCTTCGTGATCGAGATGGGCGTGGCCAAGGTGCCGGCGCTGCTGCGCGACAACACCGACCGCAACCGGACGTCGCCCTTCGCGTTCACCGGCAACAAGTTCGAGTACCGGGCGGTCGGCAGTTCGGCCAACTGCGCGGTGCCGATGGCGATGCTGAACGGCGCGATGGCCGATGCCCTGGCGAAGATGACCGAGCGCCTCAGGAAGAAGATCGACGGAGGATCCGCGCGCGACCAGGCCGTGCTGGAGCTTCTCAAGGAAGTGTTCACGGAGTCCGCGGCGATCCGCTTCGAAGGAAACGGGTACAGCGACGCGTGGAGGAAGGAAGCCGAGAAGCGCGGCCTGCCGAACCTGCCCGACACGCCGGCGGCCATCGACGCGATGATGAAATCGAAGGCTTCGGCGTTTCTCTCCGAGCTCGGCATCGTTTCCGAGCGGGAAATGGCCAGCCGCATCAACGTGGCCGTCGAACGGTTCATCAAGCAGGTGACCCTCGAAGCCGGCACCCTGATCGAGATGGTCGGAACGTTCCTGGTTCCGGCCGCGGAGCGGCAGCTCGAGATCACCGGGGCGGCGTGGAGCCGGCTCACGGGATTCCGCAATGCCGGCGTCATCCCGAAAGGGGAGGATCGCCTGGGCGCGCGGGCCGCGGTCCTGGCGCGGGAACTGGACAGGCTGCTCGAGGATACGGCCGGCCTGTCGCGGAAGCTCGAGGAGCTGGACGCGGTGCACGATGAGCCGCAGCGGGCGCGGCGCCTCGCCGACGAGGTCCGGCCGGCGATGGCCAGGATCCGTGTGGCCGCGGACCGTCTGGAATCGCTCGTCGACGACGACGTCTGGAACCTGCCGAAGTACAGGGAAATGCTGTTCGTTAAATAAGGTACGAGTGAGCCCCGCCGCGATGCTCTTCGCGGCGGGGCTCGAAAATGACCTCCAGGCCCGGCCCGCGGGTCACCGCGCCGAGGGCGCCGGGAAAGCCTCCGCCGCAGACCGTCAGGCCCGGACTTGCCTCCCGTGGGCCTCTTTCCTTGCCCCGTTCCGTAATTTTGCTTGCCTCGACTCATGCCAGTTCATAATATGGCCTGACTCAGCGCGTCTCGGGGGCGGGGCCGTCTGAGCTTCAACGACCACGATCCGCAGGCCTGGCTCCCCCGATCCAAGATGTCGGTGTCCGGACAGTTCCCACGTCCAGCCGAACTCTGCTGACTCCTTCACGAACGGGCAGTCTTTCGCACCGCGACCCAAGTCAAGGGAGGTCCCATGCCAATCGCTATCACCCGATCGCGTCTCCGTTCCATCGCCGGCCTGCTGGCGCTCTCGCTGCTCCTTCTCTCTCCGGGATCACTGTTTGCCCGGGAGAAGATGGGGCGCTGGAACATCCGGCCGACCGACGGAACGGCAACGCCGTCGCAGCCCCCGCCCCAGCTGCACCAGTTGCAATGGGTGCCGAACCCCGACGGACCGCAGGCACCGATCAACGGCACCGACAAGCAGGTCTTCCCCTCCGCCAGTCCCCAGACCGAAGTTTCCATCGCCCTGAACCCCGCCAACCCGCTGAACCTCCTGATCACGTCGAACACGACACCGACGTCGACGGGGCAGGGGTACTGGTACACGTTCGACGGTGGACTCACCTGGGCGGGGAGCAACAGCTTCCCCAACGGGATCGCGAACTTCGGCGATCCCGTTTCCGTGTTCAACGCCGCCGGAACGGCCTACGACGTGACCCTGCTTTCCCCGGCCGGAATCGGCCGCGTCACCAGCAACGACGGTGGCGTCACCTGGGGATCGCTGATCAATCTCGACCCGACGAACAGCTCGGGCGACGACAAGGAACATGCCTGGGCGGACCAGTCTCCGGTCAGCCCGTTCGTCAACTCGTTCTACTGCGCCTGGACCGACTTCAACCTGGCGCCGCGCGTCGTTCTGACCACGTCGAACGACAACTTTTCCGCCCATCACATTCTTGACGGCGCGCTCGGCGGCGATTTCGGCCAGGGCGTCAACATCAAGACCGGAC
Organism: uncultured bacterium; assembly: GCA_964596775.1. Lineage (GTDB taxonomy): Bacteria > Eisenbacteria > RBG-16-71-46 > JABDJR01 > JAWXBZ01 > CAZQVN01. The sequence goes on along the minus strand of CAZQVN010000046.1, from coordinate 5,719 downwards.
GCAACGGCCAGGTGTACGCCTGCTGGGCCGTCTACACGGGCGGTTTCCTCCCCGAGACGGGCATGGGTTTCGCCCGGTCCCTCGACGGCGGTCTCACCTGGTCGCCGGCCACGATCATTTTCCCGTATGCGGGTATCCGCTCCTCCAACGGCGCGAACGTGCTGTTCAACAACACCCGCGTCAACTCCTTCCCGTCCATGGCCGTCGACGTCACGACCGGGCCGAACAGCGGACGCATCTACATCACGTACTCGGACCGCTCCACGGGCGACTCCGACATTTACTGCCGCTACTCGAACGACCAGGGCGCCACATGGAGCGCCGCGGTCCGCGTCAACACCGAGGGCGTTTCCAACGGCCAGCAGCAGTGGTTCCCCTGGATGGAGTGCGATCCGATCACCGGAGACGTATCCATCATCTACTACAGCATGGATCAGCCGAGCGGCTTCCTGACGAAGGCCTACATCGGTCACTCGACCGACGGCGGCCTCACCTTCGAGTCGTTCCCGGTGTCCGACGTGCACTTCACGCCGACCGCCCTGCCGGCCCCGTTCGCCGGCGGCTACGCGGGCGATTACCTCGGCATCACGGCCTACAACGGCCGCGCCTATCCGGCCTGGTGCGACAACCGGACCGGCCAGTACAACAACTACTTCGAGAACGTGGTCTACGCGGATCCTTCCGATCCGAACGCTCCGACCAGCGTGACCGCGGCCAGCGACTGCAACGCGCCGACGCAGATCCAGCTCAACTGGACGGATCCGCTCACCCGCGTCGACGGCACGCCGCTCGGCAATTTCGAGATCCTCATCTCGCGGAACGGGTCGCCGCTGACCACCGTGGACCAGGCGATCCAGACGTTTACCGACACCGGTCTCACGACCGGTACGCTGTACACGTACGACCTGCGCACGCATGACGAGGACAACGACAGCCTGTCGACCGTCGTCAGCATCAGCAAGTACGCGGGCGGCAATCCGACTCCGGCTCCGCCGACGCTGTTCTCGGCCACGGCCCTGCCCGGACCGAACTTCCAGCTGAACTGGACGAACCCGACGACGAATGTCGACGCCAGCGTCCTCTGCGATTTCGCGGGGATCGAGGTGTACCGCAACAACACGCTCCTCGCCACGCTGAACCGCGTGCCTGGTGATGCCGGCATGGCCGACACGTACACGGACAACGCGCCGATACCGGGGCTCAACTGCTACAAGCTCAAGGCCTTCGACAGCGAAGTGCCCAGCAAGTCGAGCGCGTTCACCGCGGAAATCTGCCTGGAAGTGCCGCTCAACCCGCCGTTCTGCACCGACTTCCCGACGCTCGGCGCGCCCGATCCCGGAATGTGGACGACGAACGGCGTGGTGATCGACGGCCTGTCCTCGAACCCCCCGTCGCCTCCGGGCGCCGCGGACTTCGACGGACCGGAAAACCTGACATCCCGCGCGATCGACATGAACGCGCGCGGCGGAATGGGATACGTGCTCGTCTACGCGAAGGAACAGACCGGCAACGGCGAATCGCCGGATCCGGGCAACGACCTCTTCGTCGAGTTCCTCAACTCGAACAATACCTGGGACATCATCCATACCCACCTCGGGTCCGACCCCGACGAGCTGAACTTCACGAACCATGTCATCGGATTCGATTCGCTCGTTCCGAGTTCGGGAACCTACTTCCACTCGCAGTTCAAGTTCCGGTTCCGCGCGCTCAGCGACCCCGGGTTCGACAACTGGTTCGTGGACGACGTGTGCCTGGACATCCCGGGCTGCTCGCCGACGATCACCGTTGCTCCGGTGTCCGTGGATGACGCGCTGGTGGCCGGGAGCCCGACCGGCGACAACGACGTCGTCACGGTCAGCAATTCCTGCGCCTTCAACTCACTGAGCTGGTCGGCGGCGGAAAACCCCGACGTCAGCTGGCTCACGCTCACCGGAGCGGGCGGCGTCATCGGCGGATCCGGTTCGCAGATGTTCACGGCCAACTTCAACGCGATCGGCATGTCGCCGGGCGTGTACACGACCGACATCGAGGTCACGAGCAACGATCCGGTCAACCCGTTCCTCGTGGTGACCGCCACGCTGACGGTCAATCCGGCTCCGGAAATCGATTGCGCTCCGGCGTCGATCACGAACAGCGTGCCGCAGGGCGGCTCGCCGGTGAACGACACGGTGACGATCTACAACGTCGGGTCCGGCCCGCTCGAGTGGAGCCTGTTCGACGTGGCCGCCGGATCCTCGGCGTTCAAGGGAAGCGTCATCGAGCGCGGTCCGGACGGGCGTCTCGGCGGACTGTCCGCCGGTGACCGCACCCCGAACCCGGTCAAGGCGCTATGGTATGCGTCGCAGTTCAACGGCATCGGCAGCGCCGCCGTCGCTCGCGGCGACCTGAGCACGCTCGGCAAGGAGCCCGGCGACCGCCGCCGCTCCCGCGACGCGTTCAAGAGCGTCGGCGACACCGGCGTGGACAAGAAGCATCCCCCGCAGCCTTTCTCGTCCGGGGGACCGGACGCGGCGGGCTACCGCTTCATCGACAGCGACGAGGCGGGCGGGCCGGTGTTCAATTGGTTCGACATCTCGGGCATCGGTTCGCCGTCCGGCGTCACCGGCGACGACCAGAACGGCGGACCGTTCGCGCTCGGGTTCAATTACAGCCACTACGGCAACACGTTCAACAGCGTCCGGATCTGCTCGAACGGCTTCCTGTCGTTCACGAGCACGTCCACCACGTTCACGAACGCAGCCATCCCCGGCGCTGCGGAGCCGAACAACCTCGTGGCTCCGTTCTGGGACGATCTGGACCCCACGGAAGCGGGCGTGATCTACACCTACCAGGACGTGGCCAACGAGCGGTTCATCGTGCAGTGGGACGGCGTGCCGCACTTCAGCGCCGCCGGCGGGCTGCCGCCGAACACGTTCCAGGTCATCATCAACAAGAATGGTTCGATCCTCTACCAGTACCTCGACATGGACCCGGTGGCCAACTCGGCCACGGTCGGCGTCGAGAACGGCGTCGGATCGGTCGGTCTCCAGGTCGCGTTCAACCAGCCCTATGTCCACAACGGGCTGGCGGTCCTGATCTACCAGGATGCCGCCTGGCTGTCGGCCGCGCCCACGTCGGGCATCGTCGCTCCCGGCGACTCGGCACAGGTCACGGTCACGTCCGATCCGACCGGGCTCGTTCCGGGTTCCTATTTCGGGAACATCGTCATCAACAGCAACGATCCGGTCACGCCGTCCAAGTCGATCCACGTCACGCTGAACGTGACGGGAACGGGCGTGCCGCTGCCGTTCTGCGACCAGTTCAACGATGCCTCCGGTGTGCCGAACCCGGCCAACTGGACGAACTCCGGCGTCACGCTTGACGGGGTGGGCATCAACGAGCCGTCGCTGCCGTTCTCGGCCCGGTTCAACGGCGCCGACCTGCTGACGTCGGTCCAGATCGACCTCAACGGCCTCGCCGGTTCCGGTCAGAAACTCTTCTATTACTGGGAGGAGGCCGGCGGCGGAGATCCCGCGGAAACCGGCAACGACCTGATCGTCGAGTTCAGAAACTCGACCGGCGCCTGGGACGAGGTGGTCCGCCATCTCGGCTCCGGCCCGAGCATGACGAACTACGCGTTCCAGATCGTCGACCTGGATCTGCTCACGCCGAGCAGCGGAACGTATTTCTATCCGCTGTTCCAGATGCGCATCCGGGCCACCGGCGACGGCACCACCGACGACTGGTTCGTGGACGACCTCTGTCTGCAGACCGCGTCGTGCGATCCGACGGTCGTGGTCAGCACGACCACGCTGTGCGACACGCTGGTCGCGAACTCCACCGGCATTCCGAAGGATCTCGTGGTCAGCAACACCTGCGGATTCAACACTCTGTCCTTCTCCGTCCTGGAGTCTCCGAACGAAACCTGGCTCGACGTCACCCCGACCGGCGGTTCCATCTCCGGCACGGGCAACGCAACGCTCAGCTTTGCGTACAACGCCACCGGGCTTCTGCCGGGCAACTACTCCACGACGGTTCACATCCTGTCCAACGATCCGGTCAATCCGGACGTGACGATCACGGCGTGCCTGACGGTCACCGGAGCTCCGCTTGCCGTGGTGACGCCGGATTCGATCTGCGTCGCCGGGTACACCATGGGGCCGGTCGTCAACGCCACGCTCACCATCCAGAACCAGGGATCGGTTCCGCTCAACTGGAATCTCAGCGACACGCAGGGGATTCCGGCCGGACCGGGAGGCCTGTCGCCTCTCGCCGCGGCCGCGGTGGCCGAGCCGAGCGCGAAGAAGCTCGAATACTTCGCCGAGTACGTGGACCTGGAAGAGCCCGCTCACGATGTCGTTCCGGAGAACCTGGACGCCAAGGGTGTGGACTCGCCGTTCCGCGGCGGTCTGCAGCCTTACGCCCAGGGTGGACCGGATTCGTTCGGCTATCGCTGGATCGACAGCGACCAGCCCGGCGGACCGGCCTACGAGTGGATCGAAATCCAGGGGAACGGCGGCATCGACACCGGCATTCACGGTGACGACGTGAACCTCGGGCCGTTCCCGCTCGGATTCGACTTCCCGTTCTACGGAGTCAATTACAACTCGGTACGCATCTGCTCGAACGGGTTCCTGTCGTTCACGAGCACGTCGACGGCGTTCACGAACACGGCCCTGCCGAACACGGCTCTGCCGAACGCCACGATCGCTCCGCTGTGGGACGATTACGATCTCCGCAACAACAACGGGATCATTCTCTACCGCAGCGACGCGGCGCTGGGACGGTTCATCGTCGAGTACCGCAAGGTCACCCGGTTCAACTCACCGGCGGACACGCTGACGTTCCAGGCGATTCTCTGCAAGGACGGCAGCATCCAGTACAACTACCAGTCGGTGAAGGGCGTCCTGAACAGCAACACGATCGGTATCGAGAACCAGACCGGAACGGTGGGTCTGCAGGTCGTGTTCAACGCCAACTACGTCAAGAACAACCTGACCGTTCTCATCCAGAACGAGCAGGAATGGCTGTCCGCGGCGCCCACGTCCGGAACCATCGCCCCCGGCGGGTTCCAGAACGTCAACGTGGCGCTGGATCCGACCGGTCTCAGCCTCGGTCTGCACCGCGGCTGGCTCCGGATCAAGACGAACGATCCGCTCAAGGCCAAGGTCCTGGTGCCGGTGTGCTTCACGATCACCGAGCCGCCGATCGCCGTGGCTCTGGCCCGGTTCGAGGCGGCCTCGACACCGGACGGTGTGTCCCTTGAGTGGGCCACCGCCTCCGAGGACAACCACTCCCACTTCGACGTTCTGCGCTCGGAGTCGGGAAGCGGGTATCTCAGGATCAACAAGTCTCCGGTCACCGGTGAAGGCACGTACGCGTTCGTGGATTCCGAGGTCAGCGACGGAATCACGTACAACTACAAGCTGGAGTCCGTGGATAGGGACGGCGCTCGCCAGGCGTTCGGACCCGTCACCGTCACCTATTCGGGACGGCCGGCGGCGTTCCACCTGGCCCAGAATTATCCGAACCCGTTCGCCAGCCGCACGGCATTCCGTCTCGATCTCCCGCAGTCGGGCCACATCTCGGTGCGCGTCTACAGCGCCACCGGGCAGCTCGTCCGCACGATCGTCAACGGACCGCTTGCGGCCGGTCGGTACGACTACGAGTGGGACGGCCATGAGGAAACGGGCGTCCGCGCGGCTCAGGGTTTCTACTTCCTGAGAGCCGAGTCGTCGAC
>CAZQVN010000045.1:0-30449 GCA_964596775.1 uncultured bacterium | reverse complement strand
GCCGAAACCGCCTACCGGACAACCAGCTTGCGGACCGCGTGACCGCCGCCGGCCTCCAGCCGGTAGAAGTAGATGCCGGCGGGCAGGCCGGCCGGTTCCATCGGGATCCAGTGCGGGCCCGCCTCGAAGCGACCCTCGGCCAGGACCCGGATGAACCCGCCGCGGACATCGAACAGGAGCAGTCGCACATCGGAAGCTTCGGGGAGATCGAAGCGGATGACCGACGCGGCGCGGACAGGATTCGGGGCGTTCTGGGCCAGGCCGAACGGGCGACGCGGCGCCGGATCCCCGCCCGTGGTCGTGGAGTCGGTCACGATGATCGTGGCGACCCTCGCCAGATCGGCGGCGTAGCTCATCACCAGGTCCTGCCCCGCGGCCGTTACCCGGACCGCGTGCGGCGTGTGGTCGACGACCGCGCCTCCCCCGCTTTCGTACTGGACCAGCGGAACGACGTCGGTGAACCCGTCCGGGGTCGTGTTCTGGACGAGCACGATGTTGCCCAGCGCGTCCGTCACTTCCACCTGCGCGCCGGCAACACCCGACCGTGGCCGTGTCCGGCACGACCGCGCGGACGATCACCGTCTGCGTGTCGAGGAGAGCCGGAACGGTGAACGCGGCGGGGCTGATGGACACGTCCCAGCCGGGCACCGGATCGACCTCGGTCGTGTACGACTCCCCGGGAGTGCCCGGGAGGGGAAGATCGAAGAAGACGAACTCCCCGCGGGCGTAGACCGCGCCGGCCTCGAGCGTGTTGGAGAGGTCCGAAACGGTTTCCACCGGGCCGGCCAGGGTACCCGGGCCGGCGCCCGACAGGGGGCGGACATTGCCCCCGGGCTTCGCCTTCGCCCCCTTCTTGATCTCGATGGCCTTGCACGCGTCGGGGAGGCGGGCCAGGCAGATCCTCTCCCCGTCCTTCGGGACCTTCGGCACGAAGGAAAACACGGAATCGCGCAACGCCGGCTTTTTCGACTTGTCCACGCAGCAGATCGTGACGGAGTGAGTGGCCCTGTGATTCTTGCCGGTCTTGTTCCGCACGTAAAGGCGCTGCCGGCACTCCAGCGACTCGACTCCGGCGCTGTCGGCCGCGAACTCGAACTTGACCTTTTCGAACTCGAGCTTTCCTCCTCCGGACACGCCGCTTTCGGTCGACTTGACCAGCGGCGGCTTGAGCGTCGTGGTTCGGCCGTCGCCGATGACCTTGCCCTGCGGCTTGTCCTCTTCGCCGACCGGATTCAGGAACCGGGCCCAGGCGGTGGCTTCGATGTCCGTGACCTTGCCGTCCCGGTTGAGGTCGGCCAGCGAGTCCTGGTAGCAGGCTTCGAGGGCTTCGGCAAAGTGCGACTTCGAGCCGGTCACGTGCGTCACCTCGTCCTTCGACGAGGAGGTCACGATGCTCCCCTTGAACCTGCGCTTCTTTCCGCCGACCTCGACGACCGCATCCTCGAAACGACGGATCGCGCTGCCGCTGAAGCAGGCGATGAGCGTCACGCAGATTTCCTTGGCGCCGGTGGCGATCAGCTTTTCGGCGAGTTCCTTGTACTCGAGATCGCTGCCGCGGGTCACGATCCTTCCGCTCTTGAGCCCGTGGCCGATATAGGTGAAGTAGAGCTTGTCGCAGTTTCCGTCGAGGTTTTCCAGCACGTTGCAGATCGAATCCGGGGTGGCCCCGAACGGAGATCCGACGCCCGTCACCGTGATGTTCGCGGCATCGACCCGGGGTCCCGTGGCGAGTCCGTTGAGGATCTTCTTGGCCCGTTCGACCTCCCTTCTGAACAGGCCCGCGTCGCCGTTCTTGACGTCGTGGCCGACCGCGATGACCGCCCAGGAATTCGTCGTGCCCGTGGCTACCGGCGTCCAGGTCGTCAGGTCAACGTCCGTGGGGTAGAGGCCGGAGATCCGGTCCGGCGAGGGATTTCCGAGGAGAAAGCGCTCCATCGGCAGGCCGTCGAGGCTGGGCCATGTTCCCGCCGGCAATGCCGTCATGCCGCCGGACAGGGCGTCCATGAACACGTACGTGGCCGCGTGTCCCCACAGCGCCTGGTTGTCGTGATCGATGAAGAAGAAGAACTCGGGACTGTCGACCATCCGCATCACCGTGCCCTCGTGATCGGTGATCACCGATCCCGGCATCAGGACGCTGTCCGGGAGGTCGCGATGATGGAGGAACGCCACGGTCGTGCTTTCGTCGGGGCTGCCGTGGACGAACGTGTCGAGAACGAGCTGGATGGCCTCTTCGCGGCTCGGCCCGGCCAGGGCGCGCCCGGGCTGGGCTGCGGCAAGGAAAACCAGGATGCCGGCGAGGATGGTCGAAATCGGGAGCGTCCGGAACGATTTCACGATGCCCTCCATCGGGGCCGATGCCTGGCCCCGGCTGGTCGAGTGGACGCATCGATTATAGCACCGGCATTGCTCCCGCCCCGCCGGCCTCTAGAGAAGGGCGCTGCCGAGCCGGTAGTTGAGGCCCAGGGAGAAATTCCAGGAGCGCTGGTCCAGTCGGTTATTGACCGTACTGGCTCTGATCCAGGAAAGCTGGATCGCCGGGATCAGGCTGACGCGGTCTTCGATGTAGTAGGAACAGCTTGAGTTCAGCCGGACCGTCTGCATGCGGGAAGCTGTTCCGGCATCGGATTCCGAGTAGAACAAGTTTCCGTTGAGGTTGTTCGACCACCGCACGCGATCCGCCAGAACCCACAGGTAGTTTCCCTGAACATTCACGCTGCCGGTTTCGGCGGTTGTGGTCGAGCGAGCGGGTTCCCGCCAGCCGTAGGACGTGTTGAAAGCGGCGGAGACCTGGCGGTTCAGGCTCAGGTTGCGGGACCAGGCCATATTCATCCATGGCCCCACGGTGGTCACGGGGTTTCTTTGATCTCCTCCCGATCGACTTGCCGAAAATCCGGCCGAAATCTCGCTCCCTTCCCGGCGGGAACCGAGTTCCTCGAAGACGGACTCCCGCAGGTAGAAGACTTCGAAGGGGGTCAGCGGCGTCCCCTCTCCCGCGAGAGGCTCGAAGACATCGTCCCAGAAGCGGCGGTCGCTCCGGTCGAAGACTCTCTGGAAGCCTCCGCTTCGGGCGAGTTGACGGGCCATGTCCGTCACCTGGTCGGCGGAGAGCGACGGGCGTCCGAGTGCCTGGAGCCGCTCATTCAATCTTTGCGCCTGAATCAGGGGCGTGACGTTGCGCACCCGCCCCAGGCCCACGCCAAGGCTGAGGCTGCTCGAAAACGACCGGCTCACTTCGGTCGTGTTGATGTTTTGCTGAGGGTTCTGATCGGAATCGAATCGAGTCCGCTCTTCCGAATAACCACCTCCGATGTCACCGGCGACCATCCAGAACGCTCTTTCCGACAGGTAACTGTTCCTCGTTGCGTTCAGGCTCAAGGATCCCGACAGCTCGGAAATGCGCAAGTCCCCCCGTGGATTGTCCTCGGTCTCCAGCCAGTTCGATGAGCCGCCGTGGCCCGCGGAAATCAACGAGGTCCGTTTTTCGCTTTCGCGATACCAGGAGAGCTGAACGGACTCCCTTGCCGACGCGGTGGAACTCGAAAAATTGCTGTTGCTCCCTTGTCCCGTCATCTCCAGCCCGAGTTTGCCGTCCCGGTATCCCCAGTCCGGGAGCCGGTAGTCGAGCAGCGCTCGGAGATCGTGCGGGTCCTTGAAAGCAATGGAGGTCGGGGTGGGGGGCTGGGCCCGGGCGGTGTGGGGAAGGAGGACGGCAAGAACGACACCTACGAACGGAAGGCAGGATTTCATGGCTTCTCCCCTGTGTAGGAACCCTTCAAGCCCCGCAAATCGTGATGATCTGGAACACTTTCCGGCACTTACACATACGGACGCGCCGCCAGCTTTTCCCATTCCTGTTTACCGGGCACCGCGTCCGGGTGAGGGGAACCCTCCGAGTGGCTACGGAGAGAATGCATTTGTTCTTCAGTTTTATCAAGTCGGAATTGGCAGCGGGGTCGGCAAACGCCCTGTCCGATCATCTCCGGGTCGAAGTGATCGTGCCGCGTGGCACTCCCCCGGCGTTCAGTGAACCGCCATTGCGGTGATCGTGTCCGTGGCCAGGTGCGAGTCGTCCCTGTTGAAGTACCAGGCGCGGATCTTCGGCAGGCGCAGGCCGCTCGCCTCGTCGACGATCTCCTCCTCGAACGTGATGTACTCGCCGTCGTTTTTCGACTCCACCGTGTAGAACCGGCACCCGACCAGCGCCGCGGTGACCGGATCGAAATAGAAGTACCAGGTATTCTTTCCGACCTCCGGTTCGTAGGTCACCCGGATCCGCGATACGCTCCGACCGGCAAAGTCGACCGTGTCGACGTCGGGATCCACGATCGTTCCCGGATCCCTGAGCTTCATGGGGAGGCCGAAGAGGTACTCGAAGTAGTCGCGATAGCCGGGCGCCCTGGCCAGGAGACTTTCCCGGTTGCGGTCGGAAGCGGAAGCACTGTCGCCGGAGACCAGGCTCGCCACTCCGTGCCTGAGCAGCAGCTCGAACTTTTCCTTGCTGCTGTCCTTGGCATAGCGAAACTCCCCGTGCGCCGGGGCCAGGTACAGGACGGCGCGGGAATTCCGGCTGCCGAAGCGCCCGGCCTGGGCGCTCGAGAACTTCGTTTCCATCTCGATGCGGATTCGGCGGGTTTCCCAGACGCCGCCCGGGTCGTGATGCCGGATGGACCTGTCGATGAGGAGCGCGGCGGCGTTCGGTTGTTCCTGCGCCGGAACGGCACCGCATGAAAGAACGATCGCCAGTGCGGCGAGCGCAACGATTCGAGTCATTGCCAACCTCCCGAAAATCCTGGCGATGATGTCACCGAGTAACCCGACCCGCCACGGTCTTCGCATCCGCGTCTATCCGCACCTCGATGTGACCGAGCCGCTCCGCATCGCCGCCCCGCAGGCAGTACCCCGCCACGAACTCCGCAACGGTCAGCGCCTGCCCGGAAACGGCGGGGAACAACGACTGCCGGAGCGCTTCGCGGAACCCGTGCGGCATCCCGTCGGAACCGAAGCAGAGGTCCTCGCCCGGCACGTAGCCGACCCGGTCGATCAGCATGCGCAGCGGATTGTTCCGATCCGGATAGTCGTCCGGCAGCCGCTGCGCGTAGTGGACGGAGTCGTCGGAAAAATTCGGCTGCATGCACAGGTGCATGCCGAGAGCTTTTGCCCGCCGCGCCACCGGTTCGGAGATGAACTGCGCGTGCTCGATACGGATTTCGCGACCGGACGGGGGAGCGACGGACTCGACGGCGTCCACGACCTGGTCGATGGCCCGATCGCCGATGGCGTGCACGGCCACGGGCGTGCCCGCGCCCAGGTATGTGCGCAGAATCCCCTCCAGTTCCTCGCGGCGGTACAGGAGCAGTCCGGTCTGGTCCGGGAAGACATCACCGGGAAAACCCCTGTAAGGCCGGTGGAGAGCCGCGGTCCACGCGCCGATGGCCCCGTCGGTGAACAGCTTGACCCCGTGAATCCGGTTCCGCGCATCGGGCGACAGCCGTTCGTACTGATCCGGCGCGGCCCAGAACCGGACGCGCCCGGCGAGGCCCGCTTCATCGAACAGGCGGATTTCGTTCTCGTCGACGAGCAGCATTTCATCGACGTCATGGATGCCGTGCTCCTCGAGAAGCCAGTCGAAGAACCGGACCAGCCTTTCGGGCGACGCCCCCTCGTTGGCGAAGACGTTCAGGACCCGGCGCAGGTTCCGCTCGACCCACTCCTGGCTGTCCAGGTGCGCCGCCACGTCGGGGTCGCTCCGGCCGAGCAGTGTCCGGCCGGCCTCGTTCACGATGAGGCCATGGAGCGACAGGTTGAAGATGACGAGGGGCGGCAGGTCGTCGAAATCCTCCTGTGTCAGGGGAAACCGCCCGCTGTTCCAGCCCTGGACGATGGTCCACCCGGCCGCGCCGCCGGCCGCGTACTCGCGAATGCGCCGGACGGCCCGCCGGGCGAGTTCGGCGGGCTCCTCGCGGGTATCGTGCTCTCCGTCGTTCAGGTCCAGGCCGTCGTGGAGCGCGGCATAGAGCATGGGATGGGTGTGCCGGTCCCTGAGGAGAGGGATGCGGACTGTCTCCGGCATCATCAGCGGGCGAGCCGGATCCCGGAAAACTGCCAGCGTGCCTCCGCCGGAAAGAAATTGCGATACGTTCCGCGGATGTGGCTGCTGCTCGTCGCCACGCTGCCGCCCCGCAGCACGTACTGGTTGCACATGAACTTGCCGTTGTATTCGCCGATGGCGCCGGGAGGCGGCCGGTATCCCGGATACGCGGCGTAGCTGCTGCTCGTCCACTGCCACACCGACCCCGTCAAACCGTCCGGAGATCGCACGGGGTGCAGCGCCCGGTTCGCGTCGAGCAGAATGTCGGCAAACGGCCGGCCAACCGGATCGATCCCTGCGTCGTCCAGCGCGACGCTGGCCACCTCCCACTCGAACTCCGTCGGCAGGCGGTGCCCCGCCCAGCGGGCATACGCATCGGCCTCCAGGTAGCTCACGTGACACACCGGCCAGTCGGGATCCACCGGAACCAGCCCGGACAGCGTGAACTGCATCCACTGCCCGTCTTTCCTGACCCAGTACATGGGGGCGTCCCATCCCTGTTCGCTGACCGTGCCCCAGCCCAGCGACAACCAGTGATCGGGGCGGCGATACCCGCCGTCCTCGATGAACTCGATGAACTCACCGCAGGTCACGAGGTCACGGGCGATCTCGCACTCGTGAAGATAGACGCGGTGGCGCGGCGACTCGTTGTCGAACGCGAATCCCGAACCGTCCGAGCCGACTTCGTGCACCCCTTCCGCGATGCGCTGCCAGGCGCCGCTCTTCGCGCGGGACGCCGCGAACGGCGCGTCGGAATAGCGGGGCAGCGTCGGGTTGCAGGAGAGGACGTGCTTGATGTCGGTGAACATCAACTCCTGGTGCTGCTGCTCGTGATTGAGACCGACCCGCACGACATCGGCGACCTCCGCCGGATACCCGCCTTCTTCCAGGAAACGGACCATGTGCCGGTCCACGTGTGCGCGGTAGCGCCGGATGTCTTCCAGGCCGGGGCGGGACACCAGGCCGCGGCGCGGCCGGGGAAACTGCTTGCCGATGGTGTTGTAGTAGGAATTGAACAGGTAGCTGAACGTCGGATCGAACACCGTGTACCCGGGATCCCGGCCGAGAACGAACGTTTCGAAGAACCAGGTGGTGTGGGCGAGATGCCAGCGCGTGGGACTCACGTCGTCCATCGACTGCACCATGCAGTCTTCCGCGGACAGCGGGGCGGTGATGCGTTCGCTGAACTCGCGGACGGTCCGGTAGGCTTCGACGAGGAGGGTTCCGGCGTCGATCGATGCCGTGGTGGATGTCATGGGGCGACTCCTTCCGTGTGCTTCAATCGATGCTGCCATGTCAGGATTCCGTTTTCAACCTCGTGTGCCTGGTACCGCCCTCCGGAGCAGCGGTCCGGCGGGGCCTGTGGACCAGATGCAGGACCGCGAACAGGTCGTCGTCGTCCGTCCAGGACCTGTGCAGGCGAAACCCCATGCCGGCGGCCATGTCGGCGAATTCGTCGATCGTGTACTTGTGCGAGTACTCGGTCAGCACGGCTTCGCCTTCCTCGAACGTGAACCGGTGACCGTCGACATGCACCGACTGCCTCACCGTGCTGACGAGGTACAGCTCCACCCGCCCGCGTTCCCGGTTGTACACTGCCCTGTGCCGAAACCGCGCGACGTCGAAATCCCCGCCGAGCTCGTTGTTGATGCGATGGAGCATGTTCAGGTTGAACTCCCCGGTGACCCCCTCAGCATCGTTGTATGCGGCGTGGATCACGTCGACGTTCTTCTTGAGATCGATTCCGATCAGGAGGCCGCCGTCAACGCCGGCGATCCGGGCGATGCGGGCCAGCAGGTCCCTCGCCGCATCGGGCGTGAAGTTCCCGATCGTCGACCCGGGAAAGAACACGGCCACGTGCGACACCGGTCCGGCGGCCGCGGGAAGATCGAACGGTTCGGTAAAGTCGGCCACGCAGGGAAGGATCTGGAGTGAGGGATAGGCCTTTTGCAGGGAGGCGGCCGTGGCGAGGAGATGCTCCTCGGAAATGTCCACCGGAACGTACGCGGCCAGGCTGTCCTTGAGCGCGGTGAGGAGGGTGCGCGTCTTGGTACTGCTTCCGCTGCCGAACTCCACGAGCAGGGCCCGGCGGCCGATCTGGGCGGCCATCTCGTCCGCGTAGCGCTCGATGATCGCGTGCTCGGTGCGGGTCGGATAGTACTCGTCCAGCTCGGTGATCCGGTCGAACAGGCGCGAGCCGCGACGGTCGTAGAAATACTTGCTGGGGAGCTGCTTCGGCTTCCGGCTCAACCCTTCGATGACGTCCTGAAGAAACGGCTCGTCGAGTGACGGGCCGGACCGGTGTGCGGACGGATTCACTGTGTCCCTTCCTTTCCGTCTGGGGCCGCTCGACCGAGCCGGCCCGGGTCGATCAACGTCCTGAAGTAAGGAGGCCGGTCCACGCCGCAGGGATTCATTAAAAATTCAGCAGCCGTTGCCGGGCAACCCGGGCTTTTTTCCCCCGAGGCGCTTCAACCCCGCCTCGTCCAGCCTGCAGATGCGCCAGTCGGCGAGTATGTCCGCGCCGATGCGTCTGTAGAACTCGATGGCGGATTCGTTCCAGTCGAGGACGATCCACTCGAATCGTGCGCACCTGTTGCGGGCCGCGATGCCGGCGAGGTGTACCATGAGCGCCTTGCCGATCCCCGTGCCGCGAAAGGCCGGGTCCACGAACAGGTCGTCGAGCCAGAGCGCGCGCCGAGCCATCATGCTGGAAAACGAGAAGAACCAGGTGGCGTACCCCGCCGGTTTTCCGCCCTTGAAAGCAAGCAGGGTGCGTGCCGCGGGCTCGTCTCCGAAGAGGGCGGCGTGAAGAGATTCCTCGGTGGCGGATACCGAAAGTTTTTCGAACTCCGCCATCGCGCGGATGAACCTGAGCAGTAAAGGAACGTCGGCGGGGGTTCCGGCTCGGATTTCAAGATCGCTGTCGCTGGAGTGGAGCGGCATGCCGGAACTGTACCACCTCCCGTGCGCCGCTGCCGTCGACCCGGGTCGACCCGGGTCGTCGCGGGCGCCCCGGACGGGCTCGGGGGCGAAACCTAGGGGATCACGAGCACCTTCTGAACCGCCCTCTCCCCTCCCGCTTCCAGCCGGAGGAAGTACACCCCGGCCGTCAGCGGCCGGGCGCCGTCATCCACCGCGCTCCACAACCGCTCGTGATGCCCGGCGGCCAGGACACCGAAGTCGTGACGGCTCACCACCCGTCCCGCGACATCATGGATCGAGAGACGGACCCGGGACGCCGCGGGCAGGTCGAATCCCAGCTGCGACTGCGACCGCAGCGGATTCGGCGTTGCCCGCTGGAAACGGAACGGAGCGATCACAGGAAGATCCTGCGGAACGCCGACTACCGACGTCCGCCCCCCGCGCCAGAATCCGCCCCGGAGCGTGAAGCCGCCGGCGGCAAGGCTTCCGGCATCCGGCTGCCCGATCGTCCCGCCCAGCGTCCAGGCGCCGGAGGTGACCCGCGCGATGCCTCCCCCGTCCGATGTGTGCCAGGTGACCGGATCGAAGGCGTGAACCGCGACCGCGCCGATCAGGACGGATGCCAGGCTGGCGGCAGCGGCCGCGGCGCGACGGCGGTTCATCGCGCGCCCGCCGCGATGAAGTAGAAGTCGGCGTCGGCGGCGGTGCCCGAGCCGTTGACGATCCGGACCCATGTCGCGATGTGGGTAGGTCCGTTGACCATGGCAAAGCGCGCCACCGAGCCGTTCGACTCGGCGGAGGCGGTGATGATCGGGGCCTGGCCGGACGGATAGTTCGGGCTGAAAGTGATGGAATAGATGCCGGTTCCGATGCGCGAGGCCGTGAACCCGGATCCCGAGATCACGGATCCGGTCGAGGATATCTTGCCCCGGATGATGCGCAGGTTCTCCGACCCGGTGGCGGCCAGGAATTCGCCCGAAGGGCCGAGCCGAATGTCTCCGCGGACGTCGAGCTTGGCCGCCGGCGCGGTCGTGCCGATTCCCATGAAGCCGGTGGTCTGGAGGATGAAGTTCTTGTTTCCGCCGCCGCCGACGCTCTGGAGTTTGAGGGCGGCCGCGGAACCCGTTCCCTCCTGCCTCATGACCCAGGTGCGCTCGGTAGCGAACCAGAGAAGGTCGGCCTGGTCGCCGATCCCTTCGACCGTTACGGGCCCCCCTCGGACGTCCAGTCTTGACGTGGGCGTCGTCGTGCCGATCCCCACGTTTCCGTTGGTGTAGCTGAGGTTCGTCCCGCTGAGCTGCCACGGCCCGAGCGCATAGGGCGTGCCGGTCAGCGGCTGGCGCGGACCGAGGACCGTCGTCGAGGTGCAGGAGCCGTCGGAGCAGACTTCCACCTGCAGCCACCGCGCCTCCCCGCTGAACGCCGACGTGCCGAACTCGCCGCCGCCGTTGACGTCCACCGAGAACAGCCCGTCGGCCACCGGAACATTCGTCACGATCTGGCTCGACCCGACCGGATTACCCCCGGTCGGAGGGTCACCGGTTCCGGCGGCGTCCCACAGGCTGAACCGCAGGGTCACCGTTCCGTCGACCGGGTTTCCCGACTGGCTCAGTTCCCCCTGGTAGGTGAACGAACGGCCGAGGGGGGTCGCCGGGGCCGCAGCGGGAAGGAGAAGCAGAAGCGTGATGGTTCGCAACATCATGCGGTGCAAGGACATGGAGAGCCTCCGTCGGGATCGTGAATCGAGGCGCCGATATGGGCCTCCCGGGGCTGCGTGTTCGTTCCGAGCCCGTATCCCCTCCATGCGCCATCGTTCCGTTCCTGGTGACACGGTTTCCATCGCCACCCGCGGCGGGGAAAGAAAAATCCGATGAGCTGATCCCGGCCGGAACGGCGCTTTTCCCTCCACCGGCACCACGTTCTGGTGCGGCACGCCCACGCATCCCGGAGGACTTCCAGAGCGACTGGGTCTTCCGGAATCACAACCCGTGTCACCTGGCGGGCGTCCACGACGCACGCAGCAGTAATCCTGCAGGCTTCACCAATGCCTGATCAATCCTGGGGAACGTGTCGGTGGAAACTCATTCCCGCCCGGCTTCCCTGAAACCAGAAGGAGGCTTCATGCGAGTAGTTCTTCGATCGTTGCTCATGACAATGTGCCTGGTTTCCCTGGGAGCATCGGCGCTTCTGGCCGCCGCGGACTACACGGAAGGGTGGGATGCGGGGACGGTTGCGGACTGGAGCCGGTCGACGATTTCGTGCGACGTCTTCGGCGACGCCTCGGGCGGCAATCCGGGCGGGTCACTCCGGATCGTCCCGTCGAACACCTCGTCGATCGAGCTTGTCGGGGCCCGCACGCAGCTTCCCGACGCCACCGGCGACTACGCCGCCGGCGGGATCCGGCGGGTCTCGTTCGATCTCAAGAACGAGGGTGTGCCGGTCACGAGTCTGTGGTTCCGGGTCCGCTACCTCGACGAGTTCCACAACGGGTGGGTGTTCCATCTGGCAAATTCCGTGCCGCAGGGAGTTTACAGCTCCTACGTCGTCGCATTCGATCCGACCTGGACGGACGCGGAGGCGGTGGCCGCCGGGTGGCAGCAGGAATCGCTGAGCCCGAGCTTCGCGGAAACCATGGCGGATGTCTTCTATCCCGAAGTCAGACTGCGCGTCTCCCCGGTGACGGCGGGATCGCAGCTTCGTCTCGACAATTTCCGTCTGCTGAGCTGCGCGGGCGACACCAAGGGCCCGGTGGCCACGGCCTCGGTCGACCGGGCGTCGCTGTGGCCCCCGAACCACAAGATGATCGACGTCTCGGCCAGGGTCGGCGCGAGCGACTTCTGCGATCCGGATCCGACCATCCAGCTCGTATCGGTGACGAGCAATGAACCGGACGAGGGGCTCGGCAACGGCGACAGGCCCGGCGACATCGTGATCCTCGGCGACTTCCGCTTCCAGTTGCGCGCGGAACGCAGCGCACACGGGTCGGGACGCATCTACACGATTACCTACAGCGTCACCGACTTCAACGGGAACGAGACGAAGGTGAGTGCCGTCGTCACCGTACCGGTCAGCCAGAACGCCGGCGCCCTTGCCACGGGCGGCGGCGCGTTCGGGCGCACGGTTCGGGACAGCCGGCCCGACACGGACGACCTGGTACTCTGCGTTCCTTCGCGGATCGGCGGCATGGACGCCACGCAGTCGATCGCGGGCGCGCAGGTCGGCAACCACCTCGGGACCGTTCCGGCCGTCGGCTCGCAGCTCGTGGACGCGAACGGCGACGGGCTCAAGGACCTCGCAATCGTTTTCCCCCGTTCGGCCGTGGAAGAGCTTGCCGACCGTACGCGGGCCGAGGCTCTTCAGGAGATGATGAGCGACCCGGCGTGGGACGGCACGTTTCCCCGGGAGGGCATTGACGCCCCGCTCAGCCTATTCTTCGAGTCGAACGGATCGACCTGGCTGACCGAGGACGTGCTGGCGCCACGACGCTCCGTGCCGGCCGGGGTGATCGACGGAGAGGGACCGGATGGGAACGCCGCCGGGCTGGTCGTTCCGACCGGAACGCCCGGCGGGATGCTCCTGTCCCTGCCCGCTTCGGGTCGTCTTGTGGTCACCGTTTACGACGTTCTCGGCCGCCGGACGCGGACGCTGATCGACCGGGAAGTCGGCGCGGGTTCCCTGCCGCTGACCTGGGATGGGCGCGACGATTCCGGACGACCGGCGCCCGCTGGCCTGTACTACGCCCGTATCTCGGGTCCCGGATTCCAGGGAGTACAAAGGGTCCGAATGACCCGGTAGCCATGACCTGACATCCCCCGCGGGCGGCCGGTACACGACCGGCCGCCCGTATCTTTTTTGCCGCGGCCACCGTGAACCCGGCATCGCCGCGCCCTGTCGCGGACTCTTCCGCCGATTTCAGGGCCGGAACTTCAGAAGCACCGGCGGCTTGAGATCCTCCAGCAGGGTCGCCTCGACACCGTCGTGCGTTTTCCGGACGGGATGCCCCCCGCGGCTCAATCCCGCGAAGTTGCCCTTGTCGACCAGATGCCACAGGGCGTACTTGGCCTGCCCCTCCACGGTGAACAGGCCGAAGTGACCTTCGGACCCGGCGGTGCCGTCGCTCTTCCAGGGCTCGTCGAACGCCTCGAAGTAGAAGCAGGTCAGGTGGCTCTCCCGCGCCCATGTGCGGACGGCGGAGTAGAAGCGCCCGGCGATGTACTCGTCGGCGGCGCGCGTTCCCTCATCACCGTAATGAGAGTTGTCCAGGCTGGCCCAGCCCGTCTCGCCGATGTGGATCCGTTTGTCCACGCCGATCGAGGCCAGGTAGTCCTGCACCGCCCTGTGCTGATCCTTCTGATGCCGGACGCAGCGCTCGATGGCCTTCTCGATCCGGTCGGTCACGGGCAGGTCGGCTTCTCCGGGAGGAGACGCCCACTGCAGGGCGGGGTTGTAGTAGGTGTCGTGGAAGGCGTACGTGTGGAGGGAGAGAAAATCGATCCGCCGCACGAGTTCGGCCAGGTCCGCGTTGCGATAGCTCTCCTCGCCGCCGAGGGCGGCCCAGTTCTCCGAGGTGGTGATCAGGGTGCCGGCGGGGATTTCGCCGCGCCCGCGCGCCTCCTGCAGATGTTTGACCCAGTCGAGGATGACGCCGGCCGGCACGAAATGGCCCTGCCAGGTGACCATGGCCTCGTTCCCCACCGCGATGATCCGGACCACGTCGGGGTACTCGTTCGCGAGCCGGATCGCCGCCTCGATTTCGCGCCGGTTGAATTCCGCGTCCTCGACGGAGTGATCGACGCCCTCAAGGTAGGCGTTTTGGCACTGGATCCAGGCGCCGAGCATGACGTACATCTCGAAGTCGGGGTCGTCCCGCTTCAGTTCCCGGATGGCCTGCAGTGTGCGTTCGGTGTGCGGCTCGATCGTGGTGTTGTAGGTGCGCAACAACTTGATGTCCATGGCCGCGAGGATCCGCAGGTCTTCCTTCGTTTCTTCCACGGTGGGCGTGTTCTCGACGTTCCGAACCGTCTTCCGGTGACCGGAATAGGCGATGGCCTGGACGGCATTGTTGCCCAGCAGTTTCATGGTTTCGTGCAGGGGGTCGGGGCCCGGATCGAAAGAGGGGGCGCGATCGGAGGAACAGGCGGCCGGGAAAGCCAGGAGAGTGAGCAGCAGGATGACTGGTAGTGCAGATCGGGGCATGGTCACTCCCTGGTGGACTCTCGAGTCGGGAATCTAGCGTACGAACGGCATGCATGCCAGCCCGAATGGCTGCTGTGGACCCACCCGGATATCGATGCCCCACGACCGCCCGGGAGGGCGGTCCGAACTCCTTGATCGTGGAGTCGCAGCATCGGAATTGAGGGACCGGGCGTTTTCTTCAAATTTCTTGTCCAGTTCTGCAGTCATTCAACGCACTCCCGGAGGAGTACATGAAGTTCAGCCGCAAGCAATGACGGAACTCGGGAACCGTATGTTCTTGTGGCTCCCGCCGTGGCCGGAGCTTCCGGTCGCACTTCATGTACCAATCATTAGGGGGGAATCATGAAATCAATCCGCATCGCACTGTTCACAATGTTGTTCATTCTCGGTGCCGGAGCCGCCATGGCCCAGGGCCCGGTGATTCTGTCCGGAATGGACCCGGAGGATCACGGGTCGGCCGGCCAGACCATGATCCGCGACATCATGCTCTTTGTCGTCAACAATTCCACAATCCATCCTGCCGGCAACAAGATACTGATCATCGGGGGCAGCGGGAGCAATACGTCCCTGACGATCTCCCTGGCCACGAACGCGGGCCTCGCACCCACTCATGTCACCGGGGCCGCGATCTCCAGCGTGAACTTCACGCTCTTCGATGCCGTCTATATGCCCACGAGCACCCGTGACGTCTTCAACGGGATTACGGCCGCCGACGTGTCGCTGGTGAACGGCAGAGCCGCCGACCTGGCCAGTTTCGTCAACAGCGGGGGCGGGCTGGCGGCATTCGCCCAGAATGTGGCGGGCGGTTACGGATGGTTCCCGCTGGGAACTCTGCAGACCGTCGACTTCGGCTCGGGCGGCGCAAACGGAATCCTGGTCACGCCGGCCGGGGCTGCCATTCTGGCGCCGAGCGCCACATCTGTTCAGCCCTTTCACACTGGATTCGTGGGGCCTCCGGGTTTCTTCGGAATGGATGTGCTGGCCACGGAGTCGGGCAGCCTCAGGAGGCCGCTCATCCTCGGCGGTCTCACCGTGACGATCGTCGGCCAGTTGAATCTGACTCCCGATTTCGCCACCAACGAGGTCGGGACGACCCATACCGTTACGGCCACGCTGTTCGATCGCAATCCCCCGAATCCGCCGCTGGTCGGCGCAACGGTGAACTTTCTCGTCATTTCGGGCCCCAATTCCGGTGACAGCGGGTCGGGTGTGACAAACTCGAGCGGGCAGGTCGATTACACATATACGGGTGACGGGGGTGTGGGCATCGACGTGATTCAGGCTTCCGCTGTGGTCAACGGAAACCAGGTACTGTCGAACATCGTAAGAAAGGAATGGATCATCACGAACCAGCCCCCGGTCTGTGATGCCGGTGGCTCCTACACCGCCGAGTGTGCCGGAGTTGCCACGACCATCGCCCTGGACGGCAGCGGCTCATCGGATCCCGACGGGGATCCGCTCACGTATGCCTGGACCACGGATTGTCCGGGGGGCACGTTCGACGACGCTTCGAGCGCCACGCCCATGCTGACCGTGGACAGCTCATGCGGATGCTCCATAACCTGCTCGGTCACGCTCGTCGTGAGCGACGGCCAGGTATCGGTGACCTGCACCGCGGATCTGGAGGTCCGGGACACGACGCCTCCGGTGATCGTCGGGAGCGGGGCGCCGATCGTTCTCTGGCCGCCGAATCACAAGTATCACTCGATCGATGTCACTCAGTGCGTCCAGTCCGTCACCGATCAATGCGACGCTTCCGTGGCCCCCGGCTCCATCAGCGTGGTGTCCGTAACGAGCGATGAGCCTGAGGATGCGATCGGCAAGGGAGATGGAAACACACTGAACGACATGGTGATTCAGTGCCCGGCAACGGTGCTCCTGCGCGCCGAGCGGGAAGGTGCATCCGATGGTCGGGTGTATACGATCACCTATCTGGTCCGCGACGGTTCCGGCAACATCGCGACAGGGATCTGCCTTGTCACCGTACCTCATGATCAGAGCGGCGACCCGGCGGTTGCCGGTCCGGGGGTCGGATATGGTGTTGCGACAGACTGCGAAAACTCCGCCTCGGACCACACGCAGATCGTCACGATCGGCCCGAACCAGCCGAATCTCGACACCGGCACCGATGAAGTTGATGACTGGAGCCCCAGAGTCCTGCGTGATCCGCGCCTCGGCGTGGGCATCGCGTTCAGGTCCCTTCTGAGCGGTATGGCCCGCCTCGAGGTGTTTGACATCGCCGGACGGGCGATTCAATCGCTGGAAGCTCCCTACACGGCCGGCGAAAACGTGGTGTTCTGGGACGCGGGTTCCTCGAGAGCGCCGACGGGCGTGTATCTGCTGAGGGTCCGCACGGAGGACCGGGAACACACGGCCAAGGTCATCTGGACGCGTTGAGCCGGCATCTCCTTTAGAACAGTCGGGGCGCGGGCGCAGGCTCGTGCCCCGACGTTTTCCTCCCCGGCCGTGCATCATCTCGACGCGCCTCATTTGGTCCATGCCCCCGGGAGCTGGGAGGCAGGTCCAAACGAGTCACAGCATCAGAATTGTGGATTACCGACGACTCCTTCAAAAAAATCGTGGCCAGTTCCGGAGTCATTGAGCGCACTCTAAGGGGAACAGATTAACTTCAGCCGCAAGCAATGACGGTGCTGCGAGAACGGGGCGCAGTGCCATTGGTTTTCTGCCGGCATTGTCATGTCCCTGGGCGCGGCCATGCATCCTGCGCGCCGCAGAACCCGGGAACGCTTTCCATGGGAGGATGTTACGATGGCCGCGACGATTTCCTCACGACTCCGCCGCCCTCTCCTTCTGGCTCTTTGTGTGGTGTTCAGCGCCGGCGAAACTCGCCTTCACGCGGCAACGCCCACAACCGCCGCGGAGCCTTTCGAGAAGATCCATATATACAATGACCGAACGAAAGCCGTGACGGTTCCGTCTACGATCACCGACCACGTCAACATCAGCAATTACGACGCATCATTGAACAGCACCAACTATAAAGTCCTCGTGGACAGCATGCCGACCGCCTTGTTCCACAGCTTTGCCTACGATGCCACCAATCTGAGAATCCAGAATTCCGGCGATTCCGCGAAGGTCGAGTACACACTGAGCCCGCCGCGGTACGCCACCCATGTCGGCCTTCTTCTCATGGCGTTCAATGTTTTCAACGGCACGGGAGGGTTTGCCGATCTCGGCAAGACCGCCGCAACGGTCACGGTGACGTTCGAGGACAATTCCACCTACATTGAAACGTTCACCGTCGGCAATCGACTCCGTTCCCATCGGACCGGACAGAACTGCCTTACGCCAGGCCCGCAGCCTCTCTATACGGGCAACCCGACAAATGCACTGTGGAGCAACGTCTGGAGCGGTGGAGGTTTTTTTTACGATCTCAATCAGATCAGGCTTCCAGCAGACAAGCGCCGGTTCAAGGTCACGAAGGTGGGGATCGAGGGAAGCCGCATCGCTCATAACTGCGATAGCATCAACATATACGGGGGTGTGCGTGTACACGGCATCTCCGTCTGGTCCAAATTCCTGGTCGGAAACAGTTCAAATTTTACGGTCGGACCGCATTACCAGTGCCAATCAGACTGGAACACCGTACCATACGGTGGATACCGTTACGGCAACGCGGTTTATGGAACGCACGGCAAAATCTGCAGCATGGGTTGCGCGCTGTCGTGCATCTCTTCGCTGCACGAGTTCTTCGGCGTTGCGAGCACACCTGAAACACTGAACGACTGGCTCCAGCGAAACCGGGGATTCATGCCGACCGAGTTCGTCGAAGTCACGGCCATCCCGGGAGGCCTGGATGAAGGTGACGAAGTTCAGGTCAGGGACATCGGCAGATCCCCGCTCGAGGCGGGGTTCGAGGTCCTGATCGACCGGGTTCCCTACGCGGATCCCATTGCCACGCTGCTGCCGCTCGCTCGTACGCCTTCTGACCCGCCGGGCCACCGGATGGCGATCATCACAAGATTGTTCGGATCGACGCACACGATTACCGTCGGATCCAAGGGTCGCCTGTACCGGAAAGTGTCATGGGTCAAGGCGGCCCAGGGTCGCAGTTCGGGCGCCTGGCGAATCGAGGAGAACGATCTGGGAGGGTCGAACCTCGCCGAGGCTGTCGAAGCCGAACTCGTTGCGGGCCGGCCGGTGCTGCTCAATGTAGACAATTACCATCACTGGGTCGTTGCTCGGGGCATGGAACCCGATGACCGCGGCAACCTGTCGCCGGGAACATATTCGATCGCGGATGTCGGATACGCGCAACCGTCTTCAAGCGGCAAGCTGCCGGAGCAGCTCACTTTCGACGGCTGGCGTGCCACCGGCGCCGCGGGGGCGAATCTGTTCTCGCGGGCCAAACAGTGCATCGGGGCAGCCGCGCCGGCGCCCGGCCTGGAAGGCCCGGATTCTCCAGCAGTCACGGCCGGTTCCATCGTCATCACAGTCGAGGGAGCTGCCGCGGCGGATGTCGAGGACCCTTCCGGGAAGAAGATCGAGTACGATCCGGGCCAGGATACCTACACGAGCGATATACCGGGCAGTCTGATAGACCATAACTGGTTCTTCGAGGATCTTGACACCGGTGAACTCGAGAGCGGCCCGTTCGAGATCATGGAGATTCCGGAAGCTCTGGACGGCACATACGACGTGACGGTTCGGGGCTCCACAGGGGATGAATTCAACCTGCAAATTGCCGACTATGATGATGATGGAACGTGCAATACGGCGACGGCCGAGGGTTTGATCGGGCCGGGCGGCCAGTCCCGGTATCAGGTTGCCTATTCCTCCGTTCCGGGTACGGCTCCGATCATCACGAACATCACGACGTCGGTGCCTGAAGCCCCAGGCCTTCCGGAACCCCCTCTGTCTCTTGCGATGGCCCCGAATCCATTCCGTGACAGCTGCCGGTTGACCTTCCGTATCGAGTCAGCCGGTCACGTGTCACTGACCGTTTACGACGCACAAGGCCGGCTGATCACCTCCCTGGTCGAGATGCATCGTTCCGCCGGCGATCATGCCTTTGTCTGGGATGGCCGTGACTCCTCGGGCCGGCCGGCACCGAAGGGCGTTTATTTTGTCCATCTGAAGGCTGGAGATCAAAGTCTCACCCGGTCGCTCGTCATCGCCCGGTAGTCGACCTTCAGCCTGTACGCTCTCGTGAGGGTCATCGAGAACTATTGCTTGCAGGCACGACAACGAACTCGGCCGCCGTCCCGAACGGGCGATAGCTTTGCGCGCCGAAGCACCCGACTCGCTCGCCTCCCGGGAAACGGACACTCACTTTCCCACGCGGTCAATCACGCCGGCGCCGTCGCTGTGCGGGATGACGCGCTTGAAGGCAATCCCACGCCGAAAGAGTCCTGACGCTTCTTGTCATCTCCGGAGTTGATCCCCGAGGCGGCAACGCGGATGCGCACTTCTCCCTCCCCCGGGTCCGGTGATGCCATTTCTCCGACGACCAGCACTTCGGATGCGGGTCCCTGTCGTTCATACCAGGCGGCCTTCATCGGCCCTCCTCGCCCCGGAGGAATCGCTCACCCTAACGTTCGGCGAAGAGATCAACTCGGGCAGATGGACAACCCATCCATGGAGACGCTTGGAACCTGTGTCTGGCAGGCTCGCCTGAGCCTGCTGTAATATTCCCTGATGCCACTCGCCCCCGGCACCCGCCTCGGCCCTTACGAGATCACCGCCCCGCTCGGCTCGGGCGGCATGGGAGAGGTTTACCGCGGCCGCGACACCCGCCTGGGACGCGACGTGGCGATCAAATCCCTGCCGGCCGCCTTCGGCGCCGACGCCGAGCGCCTGGCGCGTCTGTTGCATGAAGCGCAGACCCTGGCGTCGCTGAATCACCCCAATATTGCCTCCATCTACGGTCTGGAGGAATCCGGAGGCACGCCCCACCTCGTGCTCGAGCTGGTTGAAGGCGAGACGCTCAGCGAACGCCTGCGGCGTGGACCGCTGCCGATCCGAGAGGTTCTGGAGGCGGCGATCCAGATCGCGCACGCGATCGAGGCCGCGCATGAGCGCGGCATCGTCCATCGCGACCTGAAGCCGGCCAACGTCATGATCGCGAATTCGGGCCTGATCAAGGTGCTCGACTTTGGACTGGCCAAGGGCGAAGCCGGGTTCGAGCCATCGGGCGATCTGAGCCAATCGCCCACGGTCACCGTGCCCCTTGGGGCGACACTCGCTGGAGTGCTCGTGGGAACCCTGGCGTACATGAGTCCCGAGCAGGCGCGCGGCACGGCCGTTGATCGCCGCAGCGACATCTGGTCCTTCGGCTGCATCCTGTTCGAGTGTCTCGCCGGACGGCCGGTGTTCTCCGGAGAGACGGCTTCGGACCTGATCGCCGAGATCCTGAAGCGGGATCCGGACTGGACATCGTTGCCCGCACAGGCGCCGCCGCGCCTGAATGAAACCGTTCGTCGCTGCCTGCGGAAGGACGCCGGCGAGCGACCGCGCGACATCCGTGACGTGCGTCTTCAGCTTGAGGAGATTGCGGCCGGCGGCGGCCGGGCGAAGGAAACGGCCGGGCAGGTGTCGATCGTCGTGCTGCCGTTCGAGAACCGGAGCGCGGATGCCGGCGACGGCTACTTCTCCGACGGACTCACCGAAGAGGTGATCACCGACCTTGCGAATCTCGAAGGGATCCGCGTGATCTCGCGCACGTCCGCCATGAAGCTCAAGGGAACCCAGAAGGACGTCCGCACGCTGGGACGTGAACTCGACGTGCAGTACGTGCTCTCGGGAAGCGTGCGCCGCGCCGGGAGCAGCCTGCGCGTGAACGCGGCCCTGGTTGAGGCAGCCACCGACGATCAGGTCTGGGCCCAGCGCTTCACCGGATCCATGGAGGACATCTTCGAGATCCAGGAAAAGGTGGCGTTGGCCACCGCCGACGCGGTGAAGGTAAAGCTCTCGGTTCAGGAGGGCATCAGCCTCAAGGCGCATGGCATCAGGGATCTGCGCGCGTACGATCTCTACCTGCGCGCCCGCCACTCCACCGAGCACTGGTCAAAGGCGGGACTGGAACGGGCCCGCGGTTATCTCGACGCCGCGCTCGAGCTGGAACCAGAGAGCCCGGTGCTCCTGGCTGCCCGGGGGTACAACAGCTACAACTTCGTCAACACCGGCCTCGGCCAGGACGACCTGGTGGAGGATGCGCTGCGTCATGCCGACGAGGCCCTCCGGCGCGACCCCGACTCGCCGGACGCGCATCGCCTCAAGGGCGTCATCGCCCTGTCACTGCAGGGACAGGTCCGGACCGGGATCCACGAGCTTCGGTTGGTGCTGAGCCGAAGCCCGGAGGACACGGAGGCGGGATGGTGGTGCGCTTTCGCCTGCCTCCTCGTCGGCCGGATGTCCGAAGGCGCCGCCCTGACGGAGCGGATCATGAAGCTGGACCCGCTGAATTCCAACAACGTCATCACTCAGGCCTGGTACTTCCTGCTCGACGGGAAGTTCGAAGAAGGTCTGGCGATCCTCCGTGACACGTACGAACGCGAGCCGAACATGTTCGCCATATACTCCTATGGACAGGGGCTGATTCACGCGGGTCGCTGGGACGAACTGGAGCGGGTCGCTACAAGGCTGCGCGAAGAGATGGAATCGGCCCCGCTCTACAAGCTGGTCCTGGCCCAGTACCACGCGCGCCGGGGCGAGCGGCGGGAGGTGGAAGCGCTGATCGACGAAGACCTCATGAGGACGGTGAATCGCGACCTTCAGTACCCGTGGCAGCTGGCCATCGCGTGGCTCATGCTCGGGGAGAAGGAGAAGGCGTTGACCTTCCTGGAAGGCGCGGTTTCGCGGGGCTTCTGGAACCACCGTTTCCTGGGGGAACACGATCCGTACCTGTCGCAACTGCGCGGTGATCCGCGGTTCGACGCGCTGATGGAAAAGGCAAGGGTTGAAGCCGGGCGTCTGTGAGACGGCTCACGGTTGTTTTCGACTCGCGCCCCTCAGCCCATTGTAGCGCTGTACGGACATAGCCGACATCATCAAGCCGACAGAACAGACTCCGGAGGCAAGGCGGACCTGGTCATTCCGACTGACGAGAACGTCTCCCTACTGCTAGAATTGATGCTCGGACTGCACCGCAGCAAGCCTGCGGGCCGGCGGTCCAAGCTGAGATTGACTCGCCAGTCGCCCGTTTTTCCGTGTCCGGAGGAGACAATGAGGCCTCATCCCTGGGTGTTTTTTCCCATCGCCGCATCCGTGTTCACGACTCTCCTCCTTGCCGGGTCGGCAGAGGCCTATCCACCCGCCCATCTCTGGAGCAAGAGCTTTGGCTCGAATCAGAGCAACGAGGCGGGCAACGCCCTGGCCGCCGACGTCTTCGGCAACATCATCCTCGGTGGACGCATTTCGGGCAGCACGGATTTCGGCGGCGGTCTGATCACGCACGCGGGATTTGCGGACGGAGTTCTCGCAAAGTACGACAGCAACGGCAACTACGTCTGGAGCCGTCGGATGGGAGGCAGCACCCAGGACGATTACGTCACCGGATTGAAGGTCGATCCGAGCGGGAATATCTACGCAATCGGCTATTTCAGCGGCACCGTGGACTTCGGTTCCGGCGCGCTCGCCAGTGCCGGATCATTTGATGTCTATGTGGTAAAACTCTCGCCAACCGGTGCCTTTGTCTGGAACAAGCGATTCGGTAGTACCGGCACGGAAACGGGCCGATCCATCGCGCTGGACAACTCGGGCAATGTCTACATCACCGGCGAGTTCTCCGGCACCGTCAATTTCGGCGGATCGAACCTGGTCTCCAGCGGCGCCAGCGATGTGTTTCTCGTCAAGCTGGACAACAGCGGCAACCACGTCGCCAGTGCCCGCTTCGGCTCGGCGAGCGGTGAGGAAAGCTACGGCGTCGCCACCGATCCATCCGGGAACGTCCTCATCACCGGCTTTTTCCTCGGCACCTGCTCTTTCGGAGGTGCCAATCTGGTCTCGGCCGGCGGATTGGACATCTTTGTCGCCAAGTACAGCGGAAGTCTCGTTCACGTCTGGAGCAAGGGAATCGGCGGCACGGCCAGCGATCGCGGCAACGCCATCGCGACCGGTCCGTCCGGCGAGGCCTACGTGACCGGGAACTTCACGGAAACGGTCAACTTCGGGGGCGGACCGCTCGCCGGCGGCACCATGTCGGATGCGTTCCTGGTCAAATACGCGGCGGACGGCACCCACCTCTGGAGCCAGGGCTTCGGCAGTGCGTCCACATCCGAATTGTCCAACGCGGTGGCCGTCGACGGTACCGGACGTCCCTGCATCGCAGGCCGCTACAGCGGCTCGATCGACTTCGGCGGCGGTCCCTTGTTCTCCGTGAGCGGCGACGTCTTCGTGGCCCACTTCGACGCCTCGGGCGTACACCGCTGGAGCGGGAGCTTCGGCGGGACGGCGGATGACGTCGGCAATGCGATCGTCACCGACCCGGCTGGCGACATCAGCGTGACCGGTAGCTATCCCTATACGATCAACTTCGGCGGCAGCACGCTCACCAGCGTGGGCCCCTCCGACATCTTCCTGGCAAAGCTCTCGGGTCCGCCGGCCGAACCGGTCATCACGTCGATCGCCGACATCCCCAACGACCAGGGCCGCAAGGTCAAGATTCGGTTTGATCGCGCCGCACAGGACGGCGTATATGCAACGCCGATCACCGAGTACCAGGCGTATCGCCTCGATGCACCGGGGCCGTCGTCGGTGGGCACACCCGCCGGGCTGTCGCCGGACAACCTGCTCGCCGAGGGCTGGACGTTCGTCGGGGCCGTTCCCGCGCACGGCAACTTCAACTATGGAATCGACGCGCCGACCATCGGTGATTCGACGATCGCGACGGGCCCTTACGATTCGGTCTTTTTCATCCGTGCCGCCACGGCGTCATCGACCGTGTACTTTGATTCTCCGCCCATGAGCGGCTATTCGCTGGACAACCTCGCACCGGGCATTCCGCTCAATCTGGTGTACAACGCTGGAGACCTCGCGTGGAGCGTTTCATCCGCCGAGGACTTCGACTACTTTACCGTGTACGGGTCCAACGCGGACGCCTTCGGCTCGGCGGTGGTCGTGAACTACAGCACCGCACCCGCGATGGACGTCGGCGCCTCGCCCTACGCCTACTACTTCGTCACGGCCACGGACTTTTCGGGCAACGAAGGCAAACCGGCGAAGGTGAACACGCGTTCGGGGGCGGGAGGAACGCCGCCGCGCTACGTGCTCTCGGTGACCAACCATCCGAACCCGTTCAACCCGGGAACGAGGGTGAGCTACACGGTGCCGTCGACGGGGGCGGTCACGATCACAGTCCACGATGCACAGGGGGCGAAGGTGGCCACCCTGATGGATGTTCCGGAACATGCGGCCGGCTTGTTTTCTCTGGAGTGGAACGGTCGTGACGAAGCAGGCGTGTTTGTGACAGCGGGAATCTATTTCGCGCGCATCCTGCACACGAGCGGAACGCGGTCCAGGAAAATGGTCCTGGTGAACTGATGCAGCGTCCAGGAACTGTACCAGGAGAGGAACGGACATGAACCGGGTTGATGCCTCACAAGTCGTACTGCTTTCCTTGCGGCCATCCCGAAGAACAGCCGCCCGGGGACAACGGAGAAAAAACCATCGACTTGACCCTGGGGTCGTTCCATATCACCGTTCGACGACCACCCTGCGCACCGCCTCTCCTTCGGGGGAAACGAGCTTCAGGAAATAGACCCCGGGCGTCGCGCCGATCCGTACGGGACTCCAGGAGAGGTGATGGTGACCCGCCGCCAGCGATCCGTCGAACGCGGTGTCGACCAGCCGGCCGGTCACGTCGAACACCTTGAGCGTCACCGGCGCCTGGTCGGGCAGGGTGACGGCGAGGAGCGTGACGCCCGCGGTCGGGTTCGGGCTCGGCGCGCCGAGCAGCGGCGTCCGCTCCCGGACCGGTTCGTCGACGCCAAGGACGGCGCCGCCCGTCCACTGGTTGTTGCTGATGTACCCCTGCACCGAGTTCACAGTGATCCCGGCCGGTCCGCTGACGATGTTGAAGACCGGGCCCGAGGAGGGCATCGGGAAGTGGACCAGCGTCTCCAGGGTCACGACCTGCTGGTAGGAACCGTTCCACGCGGTGGCCTCGAGTTCGAAAACGACCGGAACGTCCAGGGGCACCGTGTACGCCGGCGAGGTGAAAATGCCGGAGATCGTCGGTCCGTCGTGGCCGGTGAACGCGCCGTCCGAGAGCGTGTTGCTGCCGCAGGGGGGCTGGTCGGCGTCCCAGTTGCCCAGCCCAAGCCTGGGCCCCAGTGTGCCGATGACCGACAGGCCGCCGCCGTTGCATCCGCCCGTCCTCCCCTGGACCTGGACGTTGAAAGTGACGTCGGCGGTGCCGCCACCGCCCCCCGGTGTGGAGAAAATCAGGTCGTCGATCCGGAAGCGGCCGGTGGCGCGGCTGTTGTCGACGCAGCAGCTGTAGAGCTGATGCCACGACGAGATCGCCCCGGCGCCGGTCGTGACGTCGTAGGAAATCCAGGTGTTCGACGGGGGGCTGCTTCCGTCCACGTGGGCGGGCGGAACGGCCACGGTCTGGGACTCGCTGTAGGTGGACATGCCGGCGAAGACGTGAAACTCCGGGGCGGCGGCGGCGATCCCCGGAACGGCGACCGCGGCGGCGGTCAGAAGGAGCGGGGCGAGCATCGAGCGGCGGTTATGGGTTCGTCTGCGCATGGTGACCTCCGAGCCGGAGAATCCGGCACCATGCCGGATCCCATGGGGCGGAAAAACGGGGCGGACGCGACATCCGATTCCGTTCCGAAAATCTCGGTCGGTTTGAGTTCCTAATTATGTTACACGAAGTCGATCGAGAAGTGGCCTGAAAAAGAAGCGGTGATGCCCGGACGGGACGCCCGGCCGACTCAACTCACTGCAACTCACCGCCGGCCGGGGGCGGCGTCGCCGGCATCTTCAACGGGATCACGCCGTCGCAGGCATCCGCGGCGAAGCCGGCTCCGGCCTCGGTGTACAGGTTGAACACGCGGTGTATTCCCGCCGCTTTCAGCATCTCGATCTCGTCGTCATGCTTGACCATCGCCGCGATACGGCCGGTGTAGCCGTTTTTCAACAACAGAGTTGCTGCGAGAACGTTCTCGGCGCTTTGAGGCAGCGTGAGCAGGACGAGGTGGAGCGTGCGTAGTTCAAGGTGGAGACGAGACCAGAACTCCGGGTCCGCAGCGCTTCCTCGAATCACCCGGCGTCCGGTCTTTCGCTGGCGATCAACGACTTCCCGGGCAATGTCGATACCCAGTACGTTCTCGTTGCTCTGCATGTCGAGTGTGTCGTAAGCCTGAGTCCCGACACGACCCATTCCGAAGACAAGCACCGTGGCATCTCCGGTTCCAATCTCCTCTTCTTCCGGCACCCGGCGAGGGTGTTGAAACCGCAGCAACCGGGCATGGTGTCGTTCATACAGGCGGTGTGCTGCCGTGTTGAGCGGCGAGGCGACAACGAACGACATGGCCAGGGCTACCGCGATCGTGACCAGCCACGTGTCGGGCAACCATCCGTTGGCAGCTCCGATGGCGGCGATGATCAGGCCGAACTCGCTGTAATTGGACAGGCTGAGCGAGGTCAGAAAAGCCGTGCGACTCCGCATGCGAAACCGCGTCAGCAGCGAGAAGAACAATGCGCTCTTGGCCGGCACAACGGCGACCAGCAGCGTTGCGATCAGAATGTTCTCGAGACCGGGTATGCCTTTGAGCCCGATACTGAGGAAGAAGCCCACCAGGAACAGGTCCTTGAATCCGAGCAACGCCTTCGCCAGTCCATCCGCGTTGCGGTGCTGCGCCAGCAGAATGCCCAGTGTGAGCGCCCCAAGGTCGCCCTTGACGTTGAACAGATCGAAAACCTGCGCGCCCCCCAGCGCCACCGACAGGCCAAACAGGATCAGCAGTTCTTCATGCCCGGCACGGTCCATCACGCGCAGCAGCAACCAGCGCCCCGGGATCAGGCTGAGCAGCAACGCGAGTGCCCAGGGCGAGGGCATTTTGCCGGCGGAGATCGCCAGGAGGACCACGGCGACAAGATCCTGAATGATCAGGATGCCAATGGCCGTTCGGCCATAGATCGAGGACATCTCTCCCCTGTCCTCCAGCACCTTGACGGCGAACACCGTGCTGGAGTAGCTCAGCGCAAAGCAGAGCAGCAGCGCCGTCGACAGGTTGAGTCCGGCGAGCAGCGGCAGGCCCGCGGCAGCCAGCGCAAGCAATCCCAGCCAGAGCAGAAACGTGACGGCTCCCATGTGCAGGAAAGCCACTCCCCATACCTGGGGGCGAACCAGGGTACCGATACGCAGCTTGAGACCGATGGAGAACAGCAGCAATGTGACCCCCATCTCCGCGAAATGGTCGATGATCTCGCCGGGGTCGATATTCAGAGCGAAGAGCACAAAGCCGGCGGCCAGGTAGCCAACCAGGGGTGGGAGCTTGACCTGACGGGCCGCCAGGCCCAACAGGAAAGCTATGCCGATCCAAACTGCGTCAAGAAGCATGAGTCTCGCTGGATATCCGGTAAGTGTGGAATGGACGTTGGGGCGCTGCCAGCCGGAGGCGGCTCCGTCATGGAACCCGCTCGCGTCGCGTGATCTTGTAACATAGTTGCGGACAAACGCAACAAAGGGGACGGTCTAATCCTGAGACCCAGATACAGAAAGCTCTTCGATTTGACACCCGAAGGGGCCATGGACCGCTACTTCAAGGCGTTCAAAACCGGGAAGCTCGAGGCGGGCGTCATGAACCACTTCGAGAGGGTCGTGGGCGCCGGCACGAACGCGCAAAAAAAGGACCTGGCCTTGATCGCGTCCGTCGGATAGGCGGTGATCAGGAAACCGAACTCACCCTCTCGACGGGTTTGTCGAACCTCATCCGAACCCTTCAGTACCGAGGTGATTTGGCCGTCCCGCCCTTCCGATTCACCCCGCAACATGACGCCGCCCTTCCTCAACAAACTCCTTTGCCTGCGTGACCATGAGCCTTGCCTCCTCCACGGTCACGACGGCATCCAGGCCGTAGTCGGACTGGATACGACGGTCGAAGGCGTCCAGAAGCCAGCGATGAAATTTCTTGTCTACCAATCCGTTGCGCACGAACTGTTCACCGAACGCGCCATGAACACCACCATGCTTCTGGAACTTCATCTCCCCCTCGCCCAGCATCGCCTCCGCCACGTAGAACATCGCGTAGTAGGCGCGTCCAGCCGCGAATTCGGCATCCCCCTTTTCGAGGAGCACTTCGGCGGCGCGGATGGCCCGCGTCGCCTTGTCGAGCAGCTTCGAAGTCTCGAGCTTCACGCCGCTCGGGCCTCCCGACGGGCATTCCGGAGAAATGTGGATGTGCCCCTCTCCCATTCCTCCAGACCAACGAAGACCCGGCTCACGCTGATGCCGTAGTCCAGGGAGATGTCGGAAACAAGGTGGCTGGTTCGATCGATTTCCGCTCCGTAGCCGTCGATCCGATCCAGAACGATCAGAATGTCCAGGTCAGAATCGTTGTCGGCCTCGCCTCGGGCATGGGACCCGTAAACGTAGATGCCCCGAAGGCGGTCCGCGTAGATGGCTGCGAGCCCATCCTTAAGTGCCACAAGCAGTTCGGATATGGTTCCGGTCATTTTGGACCTCGCTTCCCTCTGTTGACTCGGGTGCGTCTCGATCCCTTGGATCTTATCACGCACGATCGTGACCAGCCCAATCCATCGGCGTCCGGATTGACTCCCAGCTCCAGTTCCCCCACGCTCCCCCGCTTTTGCCCGCACAGTTCAGGAGTACCCGTGATCCCGGTCTTGCAACCCTGGCACCTTCTTCTCGTCATCCTCTCCGGTTGGGTCAACCGCCGCCAGCAGGAGGTCATCGACTACCTGCTGGCCGAGAACCGGACACTTCACGAAGCCCTCGGAGGAAAGAGACCTCGATTGACCGACGGTCAGCGTCGGCGGCTCGCTGTGACCTCGGGTACGACGTTTCCGATACCACCATCGGTCGAATCCTCGCGGAGCACGGCATTGACCCGGCTCCGCGACGGAAACGGGCGACTTCGTGGAAGGAGTTCATCCGTATCCATCACGACGTGCTCGGCGCCATCGACTTCACCACCATCGAGGTCTGGGCGAAGGGTGGTCTGGTCACATTTTACGTTCTCTTCGTTCTGGAAATCGGAACCCGGCGTGTTCGTTTCGCCGGATGCACCCAGAATCCTGATACCGACTGGATGAAGCAGGTGGCCCGCAATCTGACCGACTGTGACAGCGGATTCCTGACAGACAGCCAGTTTGTTCTCATGGATCGCGACGCCAAGTTCTGCGAGCCGTTTCGGGGGATTCTCAACCGGTCGGGCGTCCGTTGCGTGAGGTTGCCTCCGCAGTCGCCGAACCTGAACGCTCACATCGAACGCTTCATGCGTTCTCTCAAGAGCGAGTGCCTGGACCGAATGATCTTCTTCGGTGAGGAGTCGCTGCGCCGGGCGATCACTCAGTTCGTCGAGCACTACCATGTCGAGCGAAATCATCAGGGATTGGAAAACCGACTGATCCAACCTGAAAAATCCGTCGGCTCGGCGACCGGTCGCGTCCATTGTAGGGAGCGGATCGGCGGGTTGTTGAAGTACTACTACCGGGAAGCGGCGTAGGCTGCTCGAACGGAATCCGAAATGTGTGATCCTACCGCAGGGCCGAACTCTGTTCTGCTCTATCGAAAGCGCCGCGTGCTGAACTCTCGTCGCGTCCGCCACATCATTAGGCCCACACTCCCCGCCAGACTTCGGCCGAAAGCTGGTAATCACGTGAAGCCGCTCAGGCGTCTGCGGCCTTTTGACCGCTACAGGGCCTCGACCGAATATTGTGACCATACGGGGAGTAGACCAGCGTCGTGATGGGCTGACTGGTCACCTCGGCAATCTCCGCCTGGATCTTGGCGGCGTACGTCTCGGGGGCGTCGAAAACGACCACCCCCGCGCCGGTGACGGCGAAGGCTGACTGCCAGACCCCGTCAGTGACCACGTACACACGGTCGCAGGCCCCAGAACCACGTCGCCAGGAAACCGCGAAACCCTTTGCCACAGGCCAGTTAACGAAAAACCCCGAGGGCACTCGCTCTCGGGGTTCGTCGTTAACCATAGTGTCGCGGATAGTTTGCGGTTCTTGACTGGCTCCCGGGGCGCGCCGCGCCTCGGCCAACCCCCAACCAGAATTATGGCCAGTTTCCGGG
>CAZQVN010000044.1:0-30466 GCA_964596775.1 uncultured bacterium | reverse complement strand
AGATGAATTTGTCACATTGACGGATGTCGAAGGCATCGTGATCGTCGACGGGTGATACACATCTCGACGATGCGCGATCAGGGGTGATGATTCTCTTCGTATGAAAGTCCCCGTCACACAGCGGAGTCGTTCTTGAGTCCGGCCGCCCGCGCGGCCGGTTCCGAACTCGCCGACCGCGTCTTCTCGAGTCTCACCTGCGGCGTCATGGTCATCGACCGGCGGGGGCGGATCGCCGGAGTCAACGGTCACGCGTGCCGCATCCTCGGCATGGAAGAGGATCAGCTCAACGGAAACGACATCTCCGAAGTGCTGCGGACCGAGGATACGCGGTGGTACAGCCTGGATCCGATCGACCGCCTCGGGGACTCGGGAGCATGGCGGGTCGTGGACGGCCGCGTCTCCGGTCGCAAGATCAGCCTCTCGGTCACGCTGTCCCCGTACCTCAACGAGGAAGGGGAACCGTCCGGCACTCTCGTGCTGATGGACGAGCCGGCCGCCCGGGCCGGCGATGAAGACCAGGCCGACCGCCTGATCTCCCTGGGAGAGCTTTCCGCCTGCGTGGCCCATGAAATCCGCAACCCCCTGACGGGCATCCGCACGACCGTGCAGTTTGTCAGCCGCAAGCTGGACAAGGAGGATCCGAAGCAGGAGGACCTCGAGGCGGTCATCACCGAACTGGACCGGATCGAGAAGATCATCGACGACCTCCTGCAGTTTTCGCGCCCGCAGACCGGAAACCGGACGCTCGTCAGCCTCAACGCGCTTCTCGAAAAGACGCTGGAGGCGCTCGGGCCGCAGTGCGAGGAGGCCGGTGTCGTGGTCAAGCGGAACCTGAGGGCCAGGCTTCCGGAGAGCTTCATGGACGCCGACATGATCCAGCAGGTCCTGTTCAACCTGATCCACAATGCGCTCGAGGCCATGGAAGGGGGCACGCTCAAGGTGACGACGACGGTCCGGCAGTTCCGCTCGGGCACGCCGAATCTCGAGATCTTCCTTTCCGACACCGGCAAGGGGATCGACCCGGAGATCATGGACAAGATCTTCCAGCCGTTCTTCACCACGCGGGCCGCGGGCACGGGTCTCGGGCTGCCGATTTCCCTCCAGATCGTCCGGGCGCACGGCGGCCGCATCACCGCACGGAACCGGGTCAAGGGGGGCGCGATCTTCCGGGTGTCGCTGCCGCTGGTCAAGTCGGTGGAGGAATCATGAAGATCACCGTTCTGATCATCGACGACGAGCCGGGCATCGTCCGGTCGCTGGACCGGGTCCTCACGGACAAGGGGTACCATGTCGTCACCGCGGGCTCGGCCAGGAAGGGGATGGAAACGGCCGCCGCGGTCCGTCCCCAGGTCGTCATTCTCGACCTGCGGCTTCCCGACGGCGACGGCCTGCCGTTGATCAAGGACATTCAGAAGGTGGATCCGGCCATCCGGGTCATCGTCATCACCGCGTTCGGCGACCTCAAGCTCGGGATCGAGGCCATGAAGATGGGCGCCGCCGACTTCCTCAAGAAGCCGTACGAAATGGACGAACTGCTCCTCTCGGTGGACAACGCCGCCCGGGCCTTCGAAAGCCTTGTCCGGCTGGATATTTACCAGCGGCGCGAACAGGAGATGTTTCTTGGCCAGCGGATCATCGGGCAGAGCCCGGCCATGCAGCGCCTGCTCGAGATCGTCGAGAAGGTGGCGTCGAGCAACGCCACCACCGTCCTGATCCAGGGGGAGAGCGGGACCGGCAAGGAACTCGTCGCCCGTGCCGTCCATTTCGGGAGCGACCGGCGCGCCGCACCGCTCATGGAAGTCAACTGCTCGGCCTTCCAGGAAACGCTCCTCGAAAACGAGCTGTTCGGCCACGAAAAGGGAGCCTTCACCGACGCGAAGGAGATGAAAAAGGGGCTCGTGGAACTCTGCGACGGCGGGACCCTGTTTCTGGACGAAGTGGCGGACATGCCGCTCGTCACCCAGGCCAAGCTCCTCCGCTTCATCGACAACCAGACGTTCAAGCGGCTCGGCGGCAGTCTCGACCTGCGGGTGGACCTCCGGATCGTGGCCGCCACGAACAAGGACATCACCGCGGAAATCGCGGCGGGAAATTTTCGCGAGGATCTGTACTACCGGCTCAGCGTGGTGTCCCTCGAGCTTCCGAGCCTCCGGGAGCGGGGGGAGGATGCGCTGCTCCTCGCGCAGTATTACCTGAATCACTTCAACCAGAAGTTCAAGAAGAACTTCACCGAGATCTCCCCGGACGCGGCGGACCTGATACTGGCCTGCGAATGGCCGGGCAATGTGCGGGAGCTCAAGAACATCCTCGAGCGGGCCGTCCTCCTGGAGAACGACACGATGCTGCGCGCCCACCACCTGCCGCAGGACCTCCGGAAGTCCGCGTCGGGACAGCGCCCGCGCGACACCTCCGATGGTGACCTGCCGATCGACGTGCCCACGCTGCTCGACGTGGAGGAAAACCACATCCAGCACGTCCTTCAGCTGACCGGCGGCAACAAATCTCAGGCGGCCCGCATCCTCGGCATCTCCAGGCAGGGCCTGTTCGAGCGATTGAAAAAAATCAACGACACGGAAGGGAACGCCGTAACTGCTGAAAGTGTCAAATAATCAGACTTGTCCATATTCTGGTCAATCCTGCAACACCAAGCCCTGCAACACCTTACAAATTTCCGATCAATTTTTGTCCTATTTCATTACAGGACTTGGGATTACGGCCTCGACCTCTTCCAGTCACGTTCGCCCTGCAGGCACTTCCGGTTAAACCGTTCCATTGCAACATGATAAGAGCTTACGCAACTGGCACGGTTCTGGTAACCGTCGAATTGGCATCGTGTTTGCTCTATACCCCTGCATGAAGTCTTTCAGGGGGAAATGGTGCCAAAGATGGTCCTGATCGTGGAGGACGAGAGGTTGCTCTCGCGCACACTCAGCAAAGCGATGAAGGAAGCGGGCTACCGTGCGGTGGCCGTCGCCAGCGCCGAGCAGGCGGAGAAACAACTGAGTTCTTCCGAGTTCGATTTGATGGTTCTGGATAACCGGCTCCCCAAGGAGTCCGGGATTCAGCTGCTGTCCCGTGTTCGCTCCGAGCACGAAGATCTGAAAGTCATCCTGATGACCGCCTTCGACAGCAAGGAAGTCAAGGCGGAAGCCAGGAAGCTGAAGGTCGATCGCTACATGAAGAAGCCGTTCGACCTGGAAAAGATTCTGACCCATGTCACCGAATTGATCGGCGGTCCCGAAGAGGAGCCCGCAGGTTAAATCCAACAGAGGAAGGAGGTGGTTACTGATGGCGGCGAAGAAGAAGGCTGCAAAGAAGAAGGCGACCAAGAAGGCGGCAAAGAAGAAGACGACCAAGAAGAAGGCGGCGAAGAAGAAGTAAATCGCCCATCCGCCCGGATTTCTTGCCCCATTGCGGGCGAGGATCAAAAGGGGTCGGTCCTGACCGGAGTCAGGGCCGGCCCTCGATTTTTTTGTGTACACTCCCCTCCATGAGCCTCGACCTGTTTCCCGACGAACCACATGGACCGGAGGGCGCCCCGCCCGCGGGGCCGCTCGCGGACAGGATGCGGCCCGACTCCCTGAGCGAGGTCGTGGGCCAGGACGAGATCCTCGGTGAGGGGCGGTTTCTGCGCCGGATCCTCACCCGCGGGGAACTGCCGTCCGTTCTGCTCTGGGGTCCCCCGGGAACCGGAAAGACCACGATCGCCCGCCTGCTCGCCGGGGCCGTCGGCGCCGACCTCGTGTCGCTCTCGGCCGTGACTTCCGGCATCAAGGAACTGCGGGACGTGGTGGCCCGCGCGGAAACCGGCGCCAGGGCCGGTCGAAAAACCGTTCTGTTCATCGACGAGATCCACCGCTTCAACAAGGCCCAGCAGGACGCCCTGCTTCCGCACGTGGAAAAGGGAACGGTGACGTTCATCGGCGCCACGACGGAGAATCCGTCGTTTGAGGTGAACGCCGCGCTCCTCTCGCGCCTGCGGACACTCGTGCTCAAGCCGCTGAGCGACGAGGCGTTGTCGCTCCTGCTGACGCGCGCCCTCGAGGATGGCACCCGCGGGCTCGGGAGCCGACGGCAGAGTCTTCCGGGGGAGTCGCGGGCTCTTCTCCTCCAGGCGGCGGACGGAGACGGGCGCAGGCTTCTGAACCTCATCGAGTCCGCTTCCGGTCTGACCGCGGAGGGGGAACCGATCCCCGTCGCCAACGTTCGGGAAGCCCTCCAGGGGCGCACCCTCCGCCACGACAAGTCCGGCGAGGAACACTTCAACCTTGTTTCGGCTCTGCACAAGTCGATCCGCGACAGCGATCCAGACGGGTCGCTGTACTGGCTGGCCCGGCTGATGGCGGCGGGGGAGGATCGCCTTTACCTGGTGCGGCGGCTGGTCCGGATCGCTCTCGAAGATGTAGGCCTGGCCGACCCGGGTGCGCTGTCGCTGGCCGTGGCCGCCCGCGATGCCTTCCATTTTCTCGGTGAACCGGAAGGGGATCTCGCGCTGGCCGAAGTCACGATCTACCTGGCACTGGCCCCCAAGAGCGCATCCGTTCTCGAAGCGTTCGGATCCGCATCCGAAGACGCGGTGTCGCGGGGGTCATTGCCGGTTCCGCTTCACCTGCGCAATGCTCCGACCCGGTTCATGGCGAGAATGGGCTACGGGCGGGGCTACCGCTACGCGCACGATGCTCCGGAGGGCACCGTTGCCCAGGATCACCTCCCGAAGGAACTCGGGGCGAAGACCTACTACGTTCCGGGCACGGTCGGGCACGAAGTCCAACTGGCCGGGCGTCTCGAAGAATTGAAGCGCACCTGGGCGGCGCAGCGATCCGCCGAACCGGCCGGGTCCGGCGACCGGGAATCAGCGCCCGACTAGCCCCTTGATCCGGCTCCATGTCGTGTTCTCCACGGGGATCGGATTCTCGGCGGCACAGTTGGCCACGCAGGGATTGCACCCCTGCCGGACGGCGCCGGGCGAGAACGCGACGTAGCCGAGATCGGCCGGGATCAGGTCGATCTGCTGCGGGGGACTGTCGCACGTGGCCACGGCGGACCGTCCGTCCGCCGGTTTCGGGATGATCCGGAACGTGTCGGCCGTGTACGCGGCGACGTAGAAGTACCCGGCTACGGCCACGTCTCCGATCTGGCAGTTGTTGATCTTATCCCAGGTGATCGTGTTGCCGGTTCCGGGGCCGGGCCAGCCCGGTTCCGGAAACTGCAGGGTGGCGCAGAGGTTCCAGTCGAACACATCGATGCCGGTGCCGTTGGAGGCGCTGTTCACGGTATTGTTGTCGTACGAAACGCCGCACTGGAGGCCGGCCAGGGTGGGTACCGCGCCTCGAACCGCCAGAAGGTAGACAAAATAGAACGGTCCCGACGGCGATGCCGTGGCGCCCTTGACGACCGCCTGATCGAGCGACGGTGGAACGCCCAGGCTGCATATGTTCTTCGCGGTGGGCGCGGTGACGTGGACCATGATCTTCGGCTGGTTGTCGCAGCTCGGAGGCGGCGGGGGGAGCGGGGGCACCGCGGGGTCGAACTTCTGTATCCGGTCGTTTCCGTAGTCGGCCACGTAAACGATGCCGGAGCCGTCCACGGAAACGCCGGTCGGATAGTTCATCTCGCCGGGACCCGTTCCATAGTAGCCCCACTCGGTCCGGTAGGTTCCGTCGTTGGCGAACTTCTTGATCCGGCTGTGTCCCGTGTCGGCAACATAGACGTTTCCCCCGGAATCGATGCTGATCTGGCTCGGTCCATTGAAGGATCCCTCGCCGGCGCAGCAGAAACCGAACTTGTAGAGGAAGACCCCGCTCGGATCGAAGACCTGGATCCGGTGGTTTTCCAGGTCGGCCACGAAGACCTTGTCGTCCCCGTCGACCGCGATCCCGGCCGGGAAATTGAACTGGCCGTTTCCGGTGCCGCTGGATCCCCACTGGCCGAGAAACGTTCCGGATCCATCGAACATCTGAACCCGGTCGTTGTTGGAGTCGGTCACGAGAACGACCCCGGCGCTGTTGACGGCGATGCCCCAGGGAAAGTCGAAACGTCCGGGAGCCGTGCCCGTCGATCCCCACTCAAGGATCCCGCTTCCGCCGCTCGTGAGCTTCCGGATCCGATCGCCTCCCGAGTCGGCGATGTAGACATCGCCGCCGGAGCCGAACGCGATTCCCAGCGGGGATCCGACACCCGTCCAGGAGTCCACCAGGACACCGCCGGTCGTGAATTTCTGGACGCGATAATTGAAACTGTCCGAGACGTACACATGGTTGTCCGCGCTGGCCGCGACGACAAAGGGACGGCGGAGATTCGTCGGGCCGCTTCCGGTCGTGCCCCACTGAAGCACAAACCCGGGAGGGGTTTCGGAAAGCGCGGCACCGGGACTCACCAGGAGGAACATCACGGCGGAAAGCAATACGGGGCGACGCGTCATTCTGTCCTCCCGGGAAGTCGACAAACAAAAAGGCGACGAACCCGATGGGGTCCGTCGCCTGAAACGTTTCTTCAACTCATGACTAGGGGCCGCAGCTGGCTCCGCCGGCAGCGAACGGGGTCAGGATCGTTGCGTCCGCGAGCCCGACCTGGAGATCGCTGTTCAGGTCGTAGCAGAAACTGTACACGGCGGTGGCCAGTGGAGGCGTGAAATCCACCGCGTCGGACAGTCCGACGACACAGGGGCCCGCCGAGGTCGACACGACGTCCGGAGAAACCTGGCCGACTTCCTTCAGCTTGATGCTGTTGACGTAGACCGACACGGCGATGCCGCCGGAAATCGTGGCCGGGTTGAGGCAGCCGCCGCCCTTCACGTTGAACGTGGCCACGCCGCTTGCATTCGTCGTCGAGGAAATGCTCGGGTGGAGCTGCGTCGGGCACCAGCAGGCGGCGGTGTCGCCGACGGAGGACCAGACGAGCGTGACGTTTGCGCTGTCGATGGGACCGCTCGATCCGACGATGGTGACGTTATAGAGTAGCCCTCCGCCCGGAGCAGACGTGACGTTGGGAACCGTACTGAGATTGGGATCCGGAACTCCAGCCCCCGAAACCGATGCCGAGAGGAGGCCAAGAGCCAGAAGAAGAGTGATCACACCGTATCGCCGACCCATTGATGCACCTCCTGATTGTCCAAGCAGCTTACGCGCGTAGCACGATATCCAGTCGAAGACGAGCTTAACGTGCGTGAGTTTAAGGGGTTTCGAGACTCAATGCAAATCTTTTCTCAATCGAGCCTCCACCGATCGGGACCGGCCCCCTCACGGTTCCACGCTGGGGAGCTTTTCGGCGGGGGAGTGGATGGGGACTTTCAGTTCCTGGTACCCGCCGGAGCGGGTCATTTCGCTCAGGACACCCAGGTCGAAATCCACGTTCCGCGTCTCCTCCCCCTCCCTGCACTGGACCACGTACCTGCGAAAGAGCGCCCCATCGGGCTTCAGGCCGTTGCGGACCTCGTTCATGGTGTAGGGGCACCGATGTTCCGGGCAGAGCATCCTCTGGATCACCGAGGCATGCCAGAAATCATCGGACTTCTGGAGGGACTCTCCCTTCCGGGTATTGAGGTAGTTCGTGGTCGCCTGGCCGATGGCACGGAGCGCCACTTTCGAGACGGCGGGTTTCATGGGATCCGTGGCGCTCATGGATGATGCGGCGTTCCAGGCGCGGGAAATCAGGATCGCGACGATGAAGGCCGTCGGGGTATCTCCCACCGGCGGAAGCGTTCCGAGACGCTGCGCGAATATGGATGCGGCGGCAGGGTCGGGAGGCGCGACATCGCCGGCCACGTAGTGCAGGATCAGTGAGTCGATAACGGCAATGTAGGCTTCGTCATAGCGGTCCATCATGACGAGGCCCATGAAATCGTCCAGGGCAAAGTCGAGAGCCACCACCCTCTGCGAAAGGCGCCGGCCATCGATGAGCTCCCTGAGAATTTCCAGCGCCTCGGCTTCGTTCAGGGGTGCGGAGCGGACCTCGTTCAGCCGGATCCGGAGGTTCTCCTCGGCATTATCC
This sequence comes from uncultured bacterium, assembly GCA_964596775.1. GTDB lineage: Bacteria > Eisenbacteria > RBG-16-71-46 > JABDJR01 > JAWXBZ01 > CAZQVN01. The sequence continues at coordinate 22,477 of CAZQVN010000044.1, read as the reverse complement.
AGCATTTCCTGGGGGGTTCTGGGTGTCTGGGCGCCGGCCGTCCCGTGGAGGCACGGGAGGAGAGCGAACAGGAAGAACACGAGCGGAAGGACCCGAAATCGGGCCTGATGCGAATTCAAACGCGGGATCATCGAAATCCTCTTAGTTGCTGGCTGTATTTGGATTGACCGGTTCCGGAAGCGCTGCTAAACTTTACCCTTCTTGTCCGCAGCTTGTCGAGCCCTGTGGACACAGACACCCGTGCCGCTGCATCGAGAGACATGAGTTCAAACCGAGCCCCGCTGACAATTTCGAGCGCATTTACATACCCGATACCGTTTCAATCGGAAGCGGAATCGGGATTTTTTGTTGTCGGTCACAGATTCTAGATTTCCCCTCGTCGAGGCAGTGCTAAGGAGGCCAGGCATGCGTCGGAGCCGGGGTATTCCCTGCTCGTTTTCCGTCCGCTTTCTCGCCGCGGGCGCCCTACTCTCGTTCCTGTGTCCGAACCTTGCCGAATCCCGCACGCTGCGTGCCGTCGTCGAACATGACCGGAGTTCGTTTTCCGTCCGGGAAACTGCGGCGGGCACCTTCTACACGCTGGGTCGCTGCCCGAACTGGAACATGCCCGGCGCGCCCGCGGTTCCCTATGATCCGGTACAGTTCGCCCTGAAGGACGGAGAGATTGTTCTCTCCGTCACGGTCACCGCCCTGGAAACGGTCGATCTCGGGCGCCTTCCGAAGCCTTCGTTCGGATTCTCGCGGCCGGGCGCGGACATGTCCGACTGGAACGGGCGGACTCCCTTTCCCGACGCGGCGGGAGAGCCGGGGGGGCTCGGCATCCAGCGCGGAACGGCGCTGCAGAGCGTGATTCTCTGGCCGGTGAGTTGGGATCCGCTCAGCGGTTCGGTGACGCTCAGGACGCGGATCGCCGTCGAGATCGAAACCGGCCCCGGCGCGCCCCTCGCGGGGATCGTGAGGCCGCGACGGACGGACGCCGCTTCGGAATCGCGGTTTCTCGATATGCAGCGCAGCCTCGTCCTGAACCCCGAGGATCTCCCCGAGCCCCGCCCGGTGCCCAGGCTCAGGTCGCTCGACTCCGGCGCGACCCCGTGGAGTCCCCGCTTCCGTCCCTCCGTGGACGGCAGCCCGGTGGACATGGTGATCATCACCAGCGATCTCATGGCGCCGGAATTCCAGAAGCTCGCGGACTGGAAGACGCAGCGGGGGATCCTGACCGTGGTCCGGACCATATCCTGGATCCACGATAACTACCCCAACGGTGTGGACCAGCAGGAAACCATCCGCCGCTTCATCGCCGACGCGGTGACGAACTGGGGCACCGAATGGGTGCTCCTGGGGGGCGACAGCGACGTCATCCCGGTGCGGTACGCGCGCACCCTCTACTTCGGCGGGGAGAGCATTCCGGCCGACATGTACTACCAGTGCCTGGATGGAAACTGGAACGGCGACGGCGACGCGACGTTCGGCGAGGCGTACGTCAATGCGAACAGCACCGGCGACAGCTGCGACCTGTGGCCAGAAGTCTGGCTGGGCCGGGCGGCGGTCTCGGATTCGCTCGGCGCGGCCACGTTCGTGTCCAAGTCGATCCTCTACGAGAAGACACCCACGCCGGGCTACCTGAACCGGGCGATGATCATGGCCGAAGTGCTCTTTCCCCAGAATTTCACCCCCGGCGATTCCATCATCTTCGACGGGGCCACGATCGCCGAACAGGCCTGGAACTACTTTCCCGCGGGCATGACGAAGACCCGGCTCTACGAAAACGCTCCTCCGTTCGCCGGCCTTGGCGCGATCGTCGAGGACAAGCCGACCGTCATCGCCCACGTGAACGCCGGATACGGAATCGTGCAGCATATCGGTCACGGTTACGTGAACAGCATGGCCGTGGGGGCCGGCGGCCTGACGCTGGACAATTCGGATGCCGGCGCCTTCACGAACGGGACGAAGACGTGCGTTCTCTACTCCATCAACTGCACTTCCGCGGCGATCGACTTCAACTGCATCGGGGAGGAGTGGCTCCGGAACCCGCAAGGGGGCGCCGTGGCCAACGTCGGGTCCACCCGCTTCGACTTTCCGGGCACCGGGATCGGGTACCAGAACGAGTTCTATTACTCGCTGTTCCAGACGAACCGCCCGACGCTCGGGGAGGCGTTCGCCCTGTCCAAGACCCCGTTTGCCGGCCTTTCCACCCGGGACTCCGAGCATCGCTGGACCCAGTTCAGCCAGATCCTGCTGGGCGATCCGTCCCTTCAGGTGTGGACCGGGGAGCCCGTGGCATTGTCGGTGTCCCACCCGCCGCTGCTTACTCTCGGGGTGGACTCGGTCGTCGTCACCGTGACCCGGCTCGGATCTCCGGTGGACTCTGCCCGGGTCTGCCTGGTCAAGACGGATGACGATTACGAAACCATGCTCACGAACGCGCAGGGGCAGGCCGTCGTTCCGTTCCGCCCCGACCGCCCGGGCATCGCGGTCCTCACCGTGACCGCACCGTCGTCCGTTCCGTACCAGGACAGCCTTGGCGTGGTGGCTCCGCCGGCGCCCCACCTGTTCGCATCCGGGACCGTGGTGGACGACACGAATCCGCCCTCGATCGGCAACGCCGACTCCATTCTCGATCTCGATGAAACGGCGATTCTCCTGCCGACCCTGCGCAACGAAGGAACCGCATCGGCCACCGGGATCACCGCCGTGCTGTCCTCTCCCGACCCGAACATCACCGTCCTCGACGCCAATGCGTCCTACCCGAACCTGGCTCCGGGACAGTCCGCCGCTCCCACGGACGGATTCCTCGTCTTCGTGTCCGGCCCGCTGGTCGACCGCTATGAAACGACGCTGTCGCTGACGATCAACGCCGCCGGATACTCCCGGACGGAACCGTTCGTGGTGATGGTCGGAGCCCCGCTGATGGAGCGTTACCAGTTGATCGTTTCCGACGTGGGAGTGGGCAATGGAAACGGGATCATCGAGGCGGGGGAAAACCAGAACCTGACCCTCAAGGTCCGCAACAACGGACGGGGTGCCGTCCTCAACCTGGTCGGCAAGCTGCGGTCGCTCGGCGCGCACACCGTGATCGTGGACAGCGTGGCCACGTACGGCAACGTGCAGTCCGACTCGGTGGCCACGCCCGACCCGTTCGTGTTCCGGTTCACGGATTCCGACCCGACCCACCCGATGCGGTTCATCCTCCAGCGCCAGGGGCAGGACGTGATGAGCTTCGACATCAACGTCGTGAAGCCCGACGTTCCCGGGCAGCCGGCGGGCGGGGGCAAGGCCTCCTCGATCGCCCTGACCTGGACGCCCGTCGGTTCGGCGGACCTGCTCGGATACGTGGTCTACCGCTCCCTGAGTCCCGGAGGCCCCTTCCAGCGGATCAACGCCTTCGCCGATTCGAGAATGGCCTACTACAACGACGAGTTCCTGCCGCCCCTGACGCGGTTCTACTACCGGGTCGCGTCCATCGATTCGTCCGGAAACGAAAGCGCGCAGTCGTCCACCGCTGGAGCCACCACGACGCTTCCGCTCAGCTCCGGGTTTCCGATTCCGCTGAGCGGGGCCACATCGTCCTCTCCGACATTCTCCTTCTTCAACGGAGACACGATTCCCGAGATCGTCTGCGGAAGCAATGAACTCGTGGTGGTCAGCGGCAACGGCGAGGAATTGATCGACGGCGACGGCGACAGCCGGACCCACGGAGTCTTCTCCCAGTCCGGATTCTCGAACTTCTGGTCGCCGCCGTCCTCCGCGGATATCGACCGCGACGGGGTGATCGACGTCTGCTCGGCGGGATGGAGCAACGGCATGCTGTACGTGTTCGACGGCCAGAGCACGCCTAAGCCCGGTTTTCCCGTGAACGTGAACGTGGGCGGGTCCAGTCAGCCGCGCACCTGGAGCGCCCCGGCCCTCGTCGATGTCGACGGGGACAGCCTCATGGAGATCTTCATCAATTCCGGAGCGCACACCTACGCCTACCGGCTCGACGGAACGGAGTTCGTCGACGGCGACAACAACCCGGCCACGACCGGCGTGTTTGCCGTGCTCAACGCCGGCAACAACTACGCGACGCCGGTCATCACCGACCTCGACAACAACGGCATTCCGGAAGTGATCATCGCCAGCCGCGACACGAAGTTGTACGTGAAACGGCTGGACGGCACGAACTATCCCGGTTTCCCGGTCACTTACAGCGGCGACATGACCGCGACTCCGGCCATCGGCGACCTTGACAAGGACGGCCTTCCGGAAATCGTGTTCGGGACGAGCGACAACAAGCTTCACGCCATCAACATCAACAAGGTGTCTCCGCCCGGCTGGCCGAAGGGGGTCAACCTGAACCAGGATCTCGACTCGAGCCCGGCCCTCGGCGATCTCGACGGCGACGGCTTTCTCGACGTGGCGATCTGCGCGGGCAACGGCACGGTATACGTGTTCAAGGGGCAGAACGGAGCCATCCTGCCGGGCTGGCCGGTGATCATCTACGATTCGAGCGGGCTCAAGATCAGCATCCGATCCAGTCCGGCGCTGGCCAACGTGGATGCGGACCCGGATATCGAGGTCGTGTTCGGAGGACAGGACGGAAACGTCTATGCCTACAAGATCAACGGCCAGCCGGCGCTCGGTTTTCCGATCAAGACGGACAACGTGGTCGAAGGGGGGCCGCTGGTCTGGGATCTCGATGCGGACGGCCTGACGGAAGTCTGCGTCCAGGGGTTCGACCAGAAGCTGTACATGTGGGACACACCGGCGCAGTTCACGCCGGAATCCTGTCCCTGGCCGATGTTCGCCCACGACAGCCGGCGGACGTCCGTATACGGCAGTCCGGTGTTCATCGTCACCGGTGTGCCCGAGGCGGAGCGCCGGCCCGGCCCTACGGCGTTTCTCGCCCAGAACCAGCCGAACCCGTTTTCGCCGCGGACCACGATCCGCTACAGCCTTCCGGCCTCGGACGTGAATCGCCCCGTCGAACTGTCGGTGTTCGACATCGGCGGCCGCCTCGTCCGGCAGCTGGTTGCCGCCGACCAGCCTCCCGGTGAATACTCGGTCGTGTGGGACGGGGTGGACGGGCGCGGCAGCCGCGTGGGGGCCGGCGTCTATTTCTACCGACTCGTCGTGGACGGAGAGGCCCAGACTCGAAAACTGGTGATGGCGCGCTGATTTCCGGAGGGATGACTATTCCGACTGGCTAAAGGGTGTTATAAAAGAGGGTCCTTTCAAGGATCCGTTTTGAGTACCCGCCCGTTTCGGGCACCAGTATCGGAGGTTTTCCTTGGTCCGCAGGTCGTTCCGTCGCCTTACGCTGATCGCTGCCGTTTTGTGTTCGCTGCCGGGCGCCGCGGGCGCCTTTGTCCCGTCCGCGGGAAATACGGTGCGGGCCGAGTTGAGCTTTTCGCCCGATCAGGTCCGGATTGCGGCGGACTACGGCAATCTGGGCCGGCTGCTTCTCGAGTCTCCGGGCGCGCAATCCACTCCGGGCGGCGTGGAAACGGTGGCGTTCCTCGTTCTCCCGGCAGGAAGCGCCCCGGTTTCGGTTTCGGTCCGCGGCATCGAGTCGGTGGAACTGCCCGGCGTCGCCGGCCAGTTGCCGGAGTTTCGTCGCGGCCAGGTACACGGACCGGATGTCGCCCTCGGAACCGACGCCGGGACCGGCTGGATGCGGGGAACGCAGATACAGTCGGTCCGGATACGGCCGCTCTATCGCGACCCGCTTTCGGGCGAACTGAGTCTCTGGACGCGCATCGAAATCTCCGTGACGACGCGCCCCGCCGATGTGCCGGACGGAATCTGGCAGCCGGAACGGGCCGAGACGGGAGGGCATCAGTCGTTCAAGGACGTTCTCCGGACCATGGTCCTGAATCCCGCGGACGTGGAAACCGCCAGCCCGCGGATCAAGACGCCGGTTCTCAAACCGGACAGCTTTTCGGGAGATGCATTTTCCCCCCTGTTCCGGCCCTCGGTGGACGGGAGTCCGGTCGAGTACCTGATCATCACCACGGAGGCCCTGGCTCCCCATTTCAACCGGCTCGTGGAGTGGAGGCTCAAGACGGGCACGTCCACGGCGCTGCGCACCGTGGAGTGGATCGCCGGCCAGTACTCGGAGGGGGTCGACCTTCCCGACAAGATCCGCAGGTTCATCAGGGACGCGTCGACGCGCTGGGGCACCCTGTACGTGCTGATGGGGGGCGATTTCGACCAGGTTCCGATGCGCTATGCCCACATCACCTATTACGGCGGGGAGGAGATTCCCACCGACCTCTACTACCAGTGCCTCGACAGGAACTGGAACGAAAACGGAAACCACTGGTTCGGCGAGGGCGCCTCGCCCGGCGGGGGGCTTCCGGCCGACAATGCCGACCTGTTTCCCGAGGTGTTCCTCGGCCGGATTCCCTGTTCCACGCCCGAGGGGCTGAACGCGGTTCTCGACAAGACGTTCCAGTACGAGCGGACGCCGCCGCTGACGCTCGATTACGTGCCGACCTACCTGGCGCTCGCGGAAATGCTCCAGCCGATCAACTGGAACCAGGGCGACACCGTGGTCTTCGACGGGACGTTCTTCACCGAGCAGGCGATCACCCGGCTGCCCGCCGGATTCCGGGCCTCTCGACTCTATGAAAACTACCAGGACCCGCGCTGGTCCGCCTCGGCGAAGCCGCTGTTCAAGCAAACCGCGCTCGACTCCATCGACGCCGGCTTCGGCATCGTGCACCACGTGGGGCACGGGTTCCGCAACAACCTGTCGGTGGGGATCGGCGGGCTCGAAATCGTCCGGGAGGACGCCGACAGGTTCGCCAACACGCAGGAGCCGTTCCTGTTCTTCGGCATCAACTGCAACTCCGCGTCGCTCGACTTCGACTCCATCGCCGAGCACTTCCTCTGCCGTCCGGGCGGGGCCTTTGCCTACATGGGATCGACGCGGTTCGACTTTCCCGGAAGCGACGACCCGTACCAGAACGAATTCTTCCGGCTGGTCTTTCTCGGGGAACCGATCGCCCAGGCGCATGCCCTGGCCAAGGTCCTCTCGGTTCCGTCCTCACTGTTCGACAACGCGGCGCGCTGGCACCAGATGTCGCTGGTGGCGCTTTCCGAGCCGCTGGTCCGCATCCGGACCGCGGTCCCGTTCCCGCTCTCGGTGACCCACCCGCAGAGCCTGACCCTCGGGGCTTCCGCGACGATCACGGTGCAGAGGGCCGGGCAGCCGCTCGCCGGGGCTCGCGTTACCCTGTACAAGGCCGGGGATGTTTTCTCGACGGGGCAGACGAATGCACAGGGGATGATCTCGCTCTCCTGTCCCGCGGACGAGGCCGGTCTCGTTTCGTTGACGGTCACGCACCAGAATGCCGTGCCCTACAGCGTGGACATCCCCGCCGCCGTTCCCGCCGGACCGTTCGTGACGATCACCGGTCTCCGCACGGACGATTCCATTTCCGGAAACGGAGACGGCCGGCTCGACGCCGGGGAAACCGCGGACCTGCATTTCCGGGTGACGAACTCCGGCGGCACGACGGCCGGGAACGTCACGCTGACGTTTTCCACCGCCGAGACGACGCTGACGGTGCTTCAACCCTCCGCCCAGATCCAGGACCTCACTCCGGGCGAGACGGATTCCGTATCCCTGTCCGGGGCGATCCGCGTGCGGGCTTCGTCGTCCGTGACGAGCGCCGCCGACGCCCCCTCGACGCTGCTCCTGAGCTGGACCGGCGGCGGGCGCTCGGAAAAGGTGGGACTTCGCATCGGTGGAGGCAATCTCTGGATCCTCTCCCAGCAGTTCCGGGACGATCCGGGCGGAGCCGGGGAGGACAGCGTGATCACCGCCGGAGAAATGGTAGACGTGTCGCTCTCCGTCATGAACCGGGGCGCGTCGCGCATCGACAGCGTCACCGTGCGCCTCGCGTCCGCGGACAACCGGGTCACCCTGGCGCAGCCGTCGGCCTTTCTCGGATCGCTGGCCCCCGGCGGCTCCGGCGAAACCACGCCGCCGCTGAGGTTTTCCGTTTCGGATACAACGGCCCTGTCCACGATCCAGGTGGTCGTCAGCTCCGCGAGCGGCGAATTGAGCCGCAGGACCCTCGATGTGAAGCGGCCCGACCGGGCAAACACCCCCACCGGTTTTTCCAAGCCCCGCTCGATCATCCTGAGCTGGAATCCGAAATTCGACGGGGACATCCGCGGCTACGCCGTCCTCCGTTCCACCTCCGCGGCCGGGCCGTTCACCCGGGTGAACCCGGTTGCCGACAACCCGATGGGCTACTACGAGGACGGCGGGCTCCTCGGGTTGACCCGCTACTACTACAAGATCGCGGCGCAGGACCGGGCCGGCAATCTCGGTCCGGAATCCGCAGTGACCACGTTCATCACGAGCTATGCGGCCCTCGAAAACTGGCCGCTGACCCGCAACGCGGGGAGCCCGTCGTCTCCGGTCGTTCATGACCTCGACGGAGACGGCGTTCCCGAGGTGATCTCCGCCGGGCAGGAAATCTACGCCGTCCACGCCGACGGATCGGAATTCTTCGACGGGGATCGCGACAGCCGCACGCTGGGAATCCTCACCCAGACGGGGGGCGCCAACTTCTGGAGCACGCCGGCGGTGGCCGACGTCGACAACGACGGCATCCTGGAGATCGTCTGCGCCGGCTGGGGGGACGGAAAGCTCTACGTGTTCGGGGTCGACGGCGCGGTTCAGCCCGGCTGGCCCCGCCGCCTCGGCGGGCGGGAAGGGGAGGCCGGAGCCGCCCTTCCCTGGGGGTCGCCGCTGCTCATCGACGTGGACGGCGACGGAACGCTCGAGATCTTCATCACCGGCGACCGCTTCCTCTATGGATTCCATCACGACGGAACGGAAGTCAGGGACGGTGACGCGAATCCGGCCACGGTGGGCGTTTTCCGCGACCTCGGCACGGCCTTCAACTACGGTTCCGCCGCGGGCGCCGACTTCGATCACGACGGTCGCCCGGAAATCGTCCTCGGCACCCGGAACGGAACGATCCTGCTGCTGAAGGCGGACGGGACGGTCCTGTACACGAAGAACTATTCCACCGGCCTGGCCACCAGCATCACCGGGTCGCCGGCCATTGCCGACCTGGACAAGGACGGGGAACTGGAGATGATCTTCCCGGTCCGCAACCTGCTCGAGGTTCACGCGGTGAACCGCTTCGGCGCGTCGCCGCCCGGCTGGCCGGTCCGCATCAGCATCAACCAGGACTTCGACGCCTCCCCGACGGTGGCCGACCTCGACGGCGACACGTTTCCGGATGTCGTCATGGTCGGCGGGTCGGGCCGGATCGGACTGTGGCACGGGAAGAACGGAACCCTGTTCCCGGGCTTTCCCGTGGATATTTCGACGCAGGAGTCCGGCCAGTCGTTCATCGTCCGAGGCACGCCGTGTCTCGGGGACATCACCGGCGACGGAATCCCGGACATCGTCGTCGGCACGCAGACGGCCAGTGTTTACGCCGTGTCCGTGGCCGGCGAGGTCCTGCCGGGATTTCCGCTGAAGGCGCTGGACAACATCGAGGGCGGACCGCTCCTCTGGGACATCGACGGGGACGGCCACACGAACCTGCTGTTCGGTTCATTCGACAAGAACGTGTACGCGTTCGACACGCCCGGCATCTTCAACCCGGTCAGCTGTCCCTGGCCGATGTTCCGGCACGACCAGCGAAACACCGGTTTCGTGGCCACGTCCTTCGCCACGCCGCTCGAGCCCGCGCTGGCCGGCCTGGCCGCGCGGATGACTCCCGAAGGCGTGGAGCTTTCGTGGCGCTTCGGCGTCGACGGTTCGTCGGCCATGGCCGGCTGGCTTGTGCGCCGGCAGGCACTGCCGGACGGGGTGGAGGAACTCCTGGCCGCACCGTCCCGGAGCGGGGGCGGTGTCGTGACCCTGGTCGACGGGAGCGCCCTGCCGGGAACACGCTACAGCTACAGGGTGAGCGGAATCGACCGGAGCGGTCGCGAGATCCGCTTTGCCCCGATTCCGTTCCTCGTGCCGGAAGGTTCGGCGCCGATGCTTCCCTTCCTCGGCAACAGTCCGAACCCCTTCCATCACGCGACCGCCATTTCCTACACCGTCGCCGGCGCGGGAGAGGCTCCGCGGCCGGTTCGACTGGACGTTTTCGACGTCCAGGGGCGGCGGGTGCGGACACTCGTCGACGATCCACAGGCACCCGGGTCCTACACGACGCCCTGGGACGCCCGCAACGACCAGGGCCGGCAGGTGGAGGCCGGCGTCTACTTCTATCGGCTGACGGCGGGCGGGGAGACACTGACCCGCAAGCTGACCGTCATCCGCTGACCGCTTAATCCGAAACGGAGTCGTCCATGTCGCACGTTCGCGTCCGGTTCGCGCCCAGTCCCACCGGTTTTCTTCACGTGGGCGGGGCCCGCACCGCGCTGTTCAACTGGCTGTTCGCCCGGCATCACGGGGGTGTTTTTGTTCTGCGCATCGAGGACACGGACGCGGAGCGCTCCACCGAGGCCTCGACGAAGGCGATCTACGAGGGAATGGAGTGGCTCGGGCTGAACTGGGACGAGGGGCCCGGTGTCGGCGGCCCGCACGGCCCGTACGTCCAGACGGAGCGCAAAACGATCTATCACGAGGAGGCGGACCGCCTGCTCCGCGACGGTGTGGCCTACCCCTGCTTCTGCACATCGGAAGAGCTGAAGGAACGCCGCGAGGCGGCCCTGGCCGCCGGACGGCCGTCGGGGTACGACGGGCGCTGCCGCGGCCTGTCCGTGGAGGATCGCGCCGCGAAACGGGCGGCGGGCATTCCCGCGGCCATCCGGGTCCGCACGCCGGACGGGGAAAGCGCCTGGGATGACGCCATCAAGGGGCACATCAGCTTCGACAACCGGAATCTCGAGGACTTCGTGATCCTCAAATCGGACGGCAACCCCACCTACAACTTCGCCGTCGTGCTCGACGACCTCCGGATGGAGATCACCCACGTGATCCGCGGAGACGATCATGTGTCCAACACGCCGCGCCAGATCGTGCTGTACCGGCACCTGGATCACGCACTGCCGGTGTTCGCCCATGTTCCGATGATTCTCGGCGACGACGGAACACGCCTGTCCAAGCGACACGGGGCCACGGCCGTCGGAGCCTACCGGGAGATGGGGTTCGTGCCCGAGGCGATGACGAACTACCTGGCTCTGCTGGGATGGTCGCTGGACGGGGAACACGAGCTTTTCTCGCGGGAGGACCTTGTCCGCCATTTCACGCTCGAGCGCTGCGGATCCACGCCGTCCACCTTCGACGTCCAGAAACTCGAATGGATGAACGGAGTCTATCTCCGCGACATGCCGGTCGAACGGCGGACGGCCCTGGTGGCCGACCACCTCCGGTCCACCGGGCACTGGCCCCGGGCGGGGAAGGACGAGGCCTGGCTGACGGCGGTCACCGCCGCGGTCGGCGACCGGCTGAAGCGGATCACCGACGTGTCCGAGGTGGCCGACTTCCTGTTTACCGCCGATGTGGAGTACACGGAGGAGGCGCTGGAGGACCTGAAGTCCCGCAAGCAGGTGGCCTCCGTCCTGGCGGGCATCCGCGACTTCGTCCGGAGCCTGGAGCCGTACGACACGGCTGCGGCGGAGGCGGCCCTGCGGTCCACCGCCAAGGAAATGGGGCTCAAGGCGGGGGACCTGATCCACCCGCTCCGGGTAGCCCTGAGCGGCAAGAAGACCGGACCCGGAATTTTCGACGCCCTGATCCTTCTCGGCAGGGACGAGGCCCTTCGGCGCCTGGAGCGCGCCGAGTCGATCGTGGGTGACGTCCGGAACTGAAAGTCCTTGCCACGGAACCCCGGAAATTGATACATTTCCGGCCGACTTTTTTCCGGAGTTGGGGAGTCGTTCAATGGTAGGACATCTGGCTCTGGACCAGATAATTGGGGTTCGAATCCCTGCTCCCCAGCCAGTTCCGGAAAGTCGATGTGGCGCTATCGTCTAGGGGTTAGGACGGATGGTTCTCAGCCATCAAACCGGGGTTCGAGTCCCCGTAGCGCTACCAATTCGAAAAACAGAAGGGGCCGGCTCCCAATCGGAGCCGGCCCCTCTCTTTATGGAACGCCGGGGGAGCTAGCGGAGCCGCAGCATGCGTCCGGTGGCCCGGTCGCCGGAAGCCGTGCCGACACTGTAGAAGTAGACGCCGGACGGGAGTTCCACGCCCCGCGCGTCCATGCCGTCCCACTCCATCTCGTGCACTCCGCCGTCCATCGGTGCCTCGGCCAGTGTTCGGACGAGCCGTCCGTCCAGACTGTAGATCCGGACCCAGGCCTCCTCGGCGCGGGCCAGCCGGAACAGAATCGACGTGGATCCCCGGAACGGGTTCGGCCGGTTCGGGCCGACCCCGAAGCGGTTCTCACCGTCCAGCAGCGCCACTCCGGACGTGGACGAAACGGTGACACGGGCCGAACAGGTGTCCGCCGCGGCCAGGTCGCTGGCCGGACGGGTGACCAGCCGGATCTCGGCAAACTCGCTGACCGCCGCGGAGCCGGTGGCCGTGACGGACACCCCCGGGATCACGTGTGATCCCGACGGGGCCAGGAAGACGGAACCGGACTGGTTGCCGCCGTCGAGCGTGACGTTCGGCCCCGGCCCGAGGTCGTCGAGCGCCCAGTGGATCGTGTCGGCCGCCGTGCCGGTGTTGCGGACGGTGAACGAGAGCATCGTCGACGAGGGAGCCGCGACGTTCGTGTCCGGCGGGCAGTCGGAGACGGCCACCGGGAAGGCGCCCGGGTTGACGACGACGTCGAGCGCCGCCGCCGGCCCCCAGTTGCCGGCCGCATCCCGGCCGCGGATCCAGAACGTGTGCAGGCCGGCCGGGATCGGCTTCGTGACGACGGATGCGGACACCGCGACCGTCACCGCGTTGAACGGGCCGGTCATCGGCGTTCCACTGCCGGGCGCCGCGGCGGACGCGCCACGGCTCCATTCGGCGGCGGTCACGGTGGATCCGCCCCGCGTGGCGTCGCTGATGTTCGCGGTCAGCGACGCCGCGGCAGCCTGGACGAACGGATTCGGCGTGGCCGCAATGCTTCCGGTCGTGACCAGCGGTCCCTGGGTGTCGCTGGACGGCCTGGCAAGGGTGAAGTTCGTGTCGCTCAGGTCCGAACCGGCGAGGCTCGGGTCGCCGTCGTCACGGACGCGCACGCGGACGCGCATCATCGTGCTGTTCGGGAGGCCCGTGACGTCCCACGCGTAGGGGGAGGCTCCGGCGCCGGAAACGACCTGCGTCCACGACGATCCCCCGTCCGAGGAGTATTCGATGATCCGCGTTGCGACGTTCGTCCCTCCGAACGTGCTTTCCGTCCACGCGACCATGATCGTGTCGGATGTGACCGTTTCCCCTCCGGCGGGGAACGTGACGGCCACCTGCGGCAGCGCGCGCCCGATCAGCCACACGATCGTCTTGTGCAGGATGTCGGTGCGGGCCGCGTTCGGCGTGGAGAACGGGGGATTGATGGCCGACCACTCGAAGAACATCGGCACGACGCGGGACGGCAGGCCGCCCCACAGCGCGGAGTCGGGGCTGCCGTTGTTGACGAGGTTGGCCCAGCGCAGCCCGATGTCGTCCGGAGTGCCGTCGGTGCTCCGCCATGTGTAGTTGAAGGTGCCGGTTCCGGCGAAGCCGTCCACCTCGTCCCCCGCGGCGCCGGAGCGGATCGGCGTGTAGGTGACGCCGCCGGTGTAGGCCCCGGAAATGGGATCGGCGGCGATGCCGGTGTTGGAACTCCAGGTGGCCGGGTCCGCCTGCCAGGTGGCGTGCAGGTAGTCGCGCATCCAGTTGCTGCGGTCCACCGAGTAGAACGGGGACGTGGCGTCGCCGAATGCCCAGGCCACATCGTGCGACGACACGGCGAGGCGTCCGCCGCCGTTCATGTAGTTGCCGATCGTCGTGCGCTGCGTGTCGGAAAACGGCGGATACTGCTCGAAGCCGACCTGCCACAGCACGGCCTTGTACGAACGAAGGCCGGACAGCGTGTCGCCGAGGGCCGGGTTCTCGGCCAGCGATCCCTCCCAGAGATCGTAGGACCATCCGGCGTCGGTCAGCGCTTCCTCGTAAGCTTCGGTTCGGTCGAACGTCGTGTCGCCGATCACGAGGAGGATGTCGGCGGGCGGATCCAGGGTGACCCGGTAGTGGGCCCCGCCGTTGTCGTCCCGGACGAGGTTTCCGTTCAGCCCAACGGATTCCACGTCGTAGTAGTACGTGGAGCCGGTGGTGAGGCCGGGCACCAGCATGTCGTGGGACAGCGCCGCCGTGGCATCGGACACGGACCCGAGTTCCAGCGCCGGCGTGAGGCCGTAGTAGACCTTCGACGTGGCGTTGAGGTTCGTCGTCCAGGTGATCCGGGCGGCCGTGCTCCCCCGCGAGGAGCCGGTGACGTTCGTGATCACCGGGGTTTCGATGGCCACCGAGGCCTTCGCCGTCAGCGTGGCCGCCGGTGACGCGTCGTTGTAGGTGGCCGTGAGCAGGTCGCCGTGGGTGACGCGCAGCGTGTCGTCGGCGACGTCGCCGAGCGGCGCGTACGGCGACAGGCGGAGCGTGCCTTCGTACACGCCGTTCGCTCCGGGGATCACGACGGTTTCGCCGGTCGGCTCGGTCGGCGAGTCCAGGTGCACCGAGACGGTCGGGCCGGCGTTCGTGTCGATCACCTTGATCTGGACGGCGTCGGTGGAACCGTATTCGGCGCGGTCGAGGTACAGCGTGCCCGATCCGTCGTCGATGGCGCCGGTGACCGCGAGGCCGAACGGCTGCGGGCCGAACGGAACGGCCGGGGCCTCGATCCGGACCAGCCAGGTTCCGACGGGCGGATTGTTGACGAGAACCGCTTCCTCCACGTTGAGGTTGTCGTAGGAGCCGCCGGTCGTGGAGAAACCGCCCGAGTAGACGTTGCCCCGGTAGACCGTGGCCCCCATGGACACCGTGAGGTTCAGGTTGTTCACGAGCTGGGTGCCGGAAGCGGGGCTTGCCGGATAGTCGGTCCAGCAGAGCGACACCTCGAGCGGGATCGCGCTCGACGTGACCTGGATTTCGTACTCGATGAAGTCGTCCTGGCCGAGGCCGGGATTGTTGTCGATGGCCAGGAGCTTGCGGGTGTCGCCGGCAAAATAGCAGACGTTGTCCGCCATCACCCGCCCGTAACCGATGTTGTTGTCCGGGGCGGTGAAACCGGACACGCCGTTGTCCGCGGAGTTGATGACCATGGCCTTGAGCAGGGCCGCCGAGGGCTCGAAACCGTTGGCCGGAACCGCGGTGCCGGTGGGATACCAGCCGTCGACGAGGTAGGCGCGGATCAGCGTGGCCGCGCCGGCCTGGCTCGGGGAGGCCATGGAGGTTCCGGACAGGGACTGGTAGCCGGTCGTGCCGGAACCGTTCGCGGAAAAGACCGACTGGCCCGGGCTGCAGACGGTGGGCTTTCTCCGCCCGTCGTCCGTGGGGCCGCGGCTCGTGGACGCGTAGATGCTTCCCGCCGACACCCCGTTCTGGGTACCGCCCGCGGACACGACGTTCTTGGCCGTGGCCGGGCTGCCGACGGTATTGACCGCGCCGGAATTGCCGTTCGAGAAGAAGATCAGGAAGTCCTTGTGCGACCACATGAACTGGTCGCACTGCATCGACGAAATGTCGTAGGCGCCGCCGTTGGACGCTCCCCAGGAGTTCGAGGACACGCGCGCCGCGCCGCCGGCGTTGCCGTTGTAGGCCTCGAGAAACAGGTCGTTGAGATCCGGGAAGTGGTCGATGCCGTTGCCGAGCGCCGCGCCGCCGCAGTCGTGGAAGTAGATCTTGGCGCCCTTGGCCATGCCGTCGCGGAGACTCGTGGACACCGGGTCGTCGTTGCCGCAGATCGTGCCCCCCGTATGCGTGCCGTGATAGGAGGCGCCGGCGTGGTCCCCGAACGCGATGCTCGAGGAGTTCGAACCCCGCTTGTACGCGATGATCTTGCGGTGCGTCGGGTAGTCGCCGAAGGCGGGGAGGGCCACGGCGTTGTCGCGGAACTGGTTGTGGTCCGCGCGGATTCCCGAGTCCGAAGTGTGCACGACCTGGCCCGCCCCGGTGATCCCCATGGTCCACAGGCGGCGGTTTCCGTTGATGTTCGTCTGGACGACCCACTGCGCGTTGTCGTTGTTCATCACCGGGCGGATGTACGGCTCGACCCAGACGACTTCGGACAGCCGGGCCACCTCGAGCGCGCGGCCGGCGCCCTGCCGGATACGGGCAATCTTGTTGATGCCGTTGTCGGAGCTTTCGAGGATCACGGAACCGAGCCCCCTGAGACGGTTCAGCGCCGGTTCGAACTCGGCATCGGGAAAGAGGAGGACCATCAGCGTCTCGTCGCCGGCCGTGCCTTCCGGTGCGGCGGCCGGGCTGACCTTGTAGGCCGGGTGGTAGTCACCGGTCCAGGCCACGCCGGGCAGCGCCTCGATGGCCGGACGGTCGGAGGATTCACCGCGGACGAGCAGCGCGTTGTCGGGAACGTACGCAACCGGAATGAGGCCGCGCGCCGCCAGTCCGGCCCGATCGTCCTCGGTGGGGGCGTGATCGAACTGCACCAGGAACGCGGCCCTGCCGCCGGTCGCGGCGCCCGGCTTGGCCGCCTCGACCATCACCGGTTCGCCGAGCTGCGTGTCGAAGTCGTATCCGGCGGCGAGCCGCAGGCGGCGGGATTCCGCGACAGCGGCGCCCGACATCTTTCCCCGGGTTTCGCGGCGCACCAGCGGCGAGGACGGAGCGGCCACCTGGAAGTTCGGCAGCAGTGTGAACGATCGGAGAGCCGTGTGGGCGGTCCGTCCCGTTTCCCGGTCGACGCTGGTGACGCTCCAGTGAAACGTGGTCCGGCGCTGCACCCTGAGATCCAGTCGCGCCGCGTCAAGAACCGGTCCGTCGACGGACAGGCTGCGCACGCCGGTGGCCGGAGCGGCGGGGTCGAACGGCGATTCCGAGATGTAGAGCGTATTGTCGCTGCCCTGGGGCTGGGTGATCGCGATCTTCAGCGCCGACTCGACGACGACGGCGTTGTCGAGGGGAGCGAGGAGTTCGGCACGCCGCGGGGTGTCGACCGCGGGTCGGGCCTCGAGAGGGCGATGGTCCGCACCGGCGAGGAAGGTCACGAGCAGAAGGAAAACGGAGGCGTACGGGCGGAGCACTGCCGGAGACGGGGAGCGCATGCAATCCCTCCAGAGGGTCGAGGTGCCTGTCAGGAAAAAGGGTGCGACAATTCTAGCGTGGCGGGGGGCCGTGAGTCGAGGATAAAGTGCCGAGATTCAACAGGTTGACCAGTATTCTGTACCCTCCGGGTACTGCCGCCGGGAGCTGGCGGAACAGGGCGAGTCCGCAGTACACCCAGCGACCCCGGCCAACCCCGGCCTCGACGAGCGCGCCGCGTTGCGGCCCGGCGTTGAACGGAAACGGGTCCTCGAGGCTCAGGAGTTCCGTGTAGCGGCTGTCGTTCGCGTCGATGAGATAGGTGCCCCGCTCCTGGACCCAGCCGTTCCAGTCGTCCGCGCCGATCCGGTTCGGCGCATGGAAGGCGGGGTGATCGGGTTGCATCACCCGGACGGGGGCGCTTTCGTCGGTGGCCCGACGGCTCGTCCCCCGGACGCCCGGGTAGGGCGCGAACGGGCTTTCGGCGGCGCCGTCGTTGAACTCGTCGCGGTTGTACTGGACGATCAGCGTTCCTCCCGCCTCGACCCACTTCATGAGACGGGGGTGCGCGGCGCGCAGCGCTTCGCGGACACGGTAGGCGCGGACCCCGGTGATGATCACCCCGAGATCGTCCAGCGACCCCGAAAGCAGGTCGTCGTCGGCGAGGAGGCGGGGTGTCAGGCCGAGCGCCGCCAGCGCCTCCGGCATGCCGTCGCCGGAACCCGCCACATATCCGACGCGGAGGGCGTCCGGAACGTGGCAGTCGAACGGCACGAGCGTCGCCGAGGCGTCGACGAGGAGAGCCCCGGGACGGATGTGGGGATAGGCCACGCGGACGAAGCCCGCGGACGATTCCGTGCCGGTTCCGTCCACCCCGTCGAGCCGGGCCGTTCCGGTCAGCGTCTGAGGCGCTTCCGCCGCGCCGCGGCTCATGGAAACGCGGAAGCGGACCGGTTTTTCCACGCCCGGCGGCGTGTCCAGCCGCTGGACCGCCGGGGTCACCCGGACGCCGGGCGGAACGATGAGGCTCACGGTGACCGGCCCCCCCGCCAGGGACGACACCCACCAGGTGACCTCGGCGTGCGCGGAGTCGCCGTGAACGAACGGCATCGGCACGCGGTCGAGCGCCGGGCGGAGGCTCGGATCCGGAACGACCTGCGGGTCGGCATGGTAGATCGATGGCAGCACGTCGGTGATCGCCTGGACTTCAACGGCGCGGTCGGGAAGTTCGATCGCGCGTCCGTCGATCACGATCCGCGGCGCCAGGCGGAAGCTGCTCCAGCCGTTGTCGATGGATGCCTCCGCCCGCGACCACGCCACCGGCTTCCCGGCCGCCGGAAGCAGCGGATCGATCGTCGGCGCCTGGTGGCGGGGGATCGGGAGCATCACGGCGCGGTCGAGGCGGGCGCCTCCCGGCAGGTCCGCCGCGACCGGCGCGGACCGGACCGGCCGGGTCGCCCTGGACCCGTCCAGGACCGCCGCGGCCTCGACCCGGAGCGTGCGCGTTCCCGCGTTCCGGGCCGTGATCGTCACGGCCAGCGAATCGCCCGCCGCGATCCACCGGCGGTCGGCGCGGGCCTCGACCTCGAGGTCGAGCGCCAGTTCCAGCGCCCGCGCGGCGTTCGCCCTGAGGCTGTTCCGCCAGGGCGCGGCCGGGCCGTCCTTGGAGTTCACGAAGTCCAGGTATGCGATCAGGCCGTCGACGATCGCGCCGGAGTCCTCGATCCGGAAATCCGCGCGGACCCTCTCCGCCATCGCCTCGAGCCGAGGAGGTCGCGACGGCGGCGCCAGCCCCTCGAGGAGGGAAGAGAGCGGGCGCGGAGGATCCGCCGCGGAATCCGCGGAGGCCACCCAGGCCCAGTACGACGTGTCCGCGGGGACGGCCGGCGACAGAACGGCCATGTTCTGGCACATGTGGAG
Organism: uncultured bacterium; assembly: GCA_964596775.1. Lineage (GTDB taxonomy): Bacteria > Eisenbacteria > RBG-16-71-46 > JABDJR01 > JAWXBZ01 > CAZQVN01. Next base: position 3,420 of record CAZQVN010000044.1, on the reverse strand, counting down.
CGCCCGGGCCGCAAGCCCCACCGCCTTGTACGACGTTCCGAGCAGCGGGTCGTAGCCGCCGAGCGGAACCGCCACGGCGCTTTCCGGCGGCGTCCCGCCCCACACGTGATGTAAGAGGCGCCGCGCCCGGTGCGGCGGGCCGAGTTCCGGCCAGGTTCTTTCCGCCGCCAGGTCGAACGCCTCGATCGCCAGCCGGGCGCTGGCCTGGTGATGCTGGCCGCCCCCGGCGCCGTCCGGCGGCAGGCAGAGGATCACATCGGGGCGGAACGCGCGGATCCGCTTCACGATCGTCTTGAGCACGGTCGCGCGGTCCCACTTTTCGAACGTTTCCTCGACGGAGAACGAATAGCCGAAGTCGCGCGCGCAGGAAAACGTCTGCGTGTGACCGGTGAACGCGGTCATCGCCTCGAGCTCCCGCGAACGCAGCACGGCCAGAGCGTCCTGGAATTCGGGGCCGATCGCGTTCTGCCCCCCTTCGCCGCGGGTCAGCGTCATCAGCTCCACCTCGATCCCCCGGCCGTGGGCGAGAAAGGCCATCAACGCGTTGTCCTCGTCGTCCGGGTGCGCGGTCACGTAGAGGACGCGGCGGGTTTCGTCCAGCTTGCGGAGCCGGAGCGCCAGTTCGCGGGCGCGGTCGACCGGGGGAAGGGGCGGCGCGGACCAGGAGGGCGTCACGGCCGGCGACAGCAGTGCCAGGCCGACGAGCGCGATCAGGAGCGTTCTCGGGCGCGCGCCGGCGCGGATCGAACCCGGGCCCCGCGGAATTCCGCGGGAACACGGGCGCGCGTGAGATCCGGTCGAACCGCGCGTGTCTTTACGGGGTCTCATGAGGCTGGTAGGTTCGCACGTCACGCCGTCGTCTGTCCACGAAACGCCCGGGGATTCCGAACGTGCATCCGATCGACTGGACCCTCTTCATCGGTTCCATCGCCTTCGTCGTCTGGGACGGCCTGCGCAAGGGGCAGGACTCCGCGACCACCTCCGACTATTTCCTGGCCGGCCGCAAGGCGCCGTGGTGGGCGATGGGGCTGTCGATCATGGCCACGCAGGCGTCGGCGATCACGATGATCGGCACGACCGGGCAGGGGTGGGCCGAGGGGATGAGCTTCATCCAGTTCTACTTCGCGCTTCCGCTGGCCATGCTGATCCTCTCGGTGACGGCGGTTCCGCTGTACCACCGGCTCCAGGTATCGACGGCCTACGAATACCTCGGCCTCCGGTTCGACATGAAGACGCGCCTCCTGTCGGCCACGCTGTTCCTGATCCTCCGCGGCCTCTCGGTCGGCTTCGTGATCTACGCGCCGTCGCTCGTTCTCTCCCGGGTGTTCCACGTGCCGCTGTCGTGGACGATCCTGTTCATGGGGGGTGTGGCCGTCTTCTACACGTCCATCGGCGGGCTTTCGGCGGTGATATCGACCGACGTCAAGCAGATGGGGATCATGGCTCTCGGGCTCGGCGTGGCCCTCGTTTCCGTGACGGTCCGGCTTCCCGCCGACGTGGGGCTCTCCGGGGCGGTGACGCTGGCCCGCGAGGCGGGCCGGGCGACGCTCGTCGACTGGTCCTGGAATCCGGCCGAGAAGTACACGATGTGGTCGAGCCTGATCGGCGGACTGTTCCTGTTCCTCTCCTATTTCGGAACCGACCAGAGCCAGGTCCAGCGGCTGCTGGCCGGCCGGTCGCTCAAGGACGTGCGCGGCGCCCTGCTCCTGAACGCGCTGGCCAAGATCCCCTTCCAGTTCCTCGTCCTGTCCTGCGGCGTGCTGCTGTTCGTGTTCTACCTGTTCCACACGACGCCGCTCACGTTCGAACCCGACATCGGCGGCGCGGCGGTGGAGTCCGCCGAATACAAGGACGTGGAAACGCGGTTCCTGGGGCTGCGCCAGGAACTCCGCGCGGAGGCGCACCGGGTGGCCGACGGAGGGGACGCCTCCGAGTACCGGCGCCTGCTCCGTGATTCCCAGGCGCTCCGCGACGAGGCCCGGGCGATCCGCGGCGGCCCCGGCGACACGAACTTCGTGTTCCTCGAGTTCATCCTCACCTACCTGCCGGTGGGGATCATCGGCATCCTCCTGGCCGCGATCTTCGCCGCCGCGCTGTCGTCCATCGACTCGGAGTTCAACTCGATGGCCACGGTGGCCGTGCTCGATCTCTACCCGCGCCTGCACCGCGGAACGCCGGACGACGCCACGCTGCTCCGTGTGTCGCGGTGGGCCACCGTCCTGATCGGCGCGGGCGCCACCACGTTTGCGTTGTACGCCGGGCGGATCGGCTCGGTCATCGAGGCGGTCAACCGGGTGGGGTCGTACGTGTACGGGTCGCTGCTCGGCGCGTTCATCCTGGCGATCGCCGTGAAGAAGGGGAACGGTCACGGCGCGTTCTGGGGGCTGATCGCCGGGATGATCGTGACGGCGGCGGCGGCGCAGACCGATCTCGCGTTTCTCTATCTCAACACCGTGGGGACGGTGACGGTGGTGGTCACGGGGACGGTGATCTCGCTGCTGACCGGCGGGGATCGGCGCGATGCCGGCAATCCCGCGAACGCATAGAGGATGGGTGCCGTGCTGCGGATCGCCGGCCTGGCCGCCTTCCTGTACGCCGGCCTGCTCGTCCTCGTCTACCTGTTCCAGGCCCGCCTGATCTATTTTCCGACCCGGAGCGGCGAGGCGGAACTCATCCGAGACGCGTCCCGGCTCGGCCTCGAACCGTGGCGGAACGATCGGGGCGCCCTCACGGGATGGAAAGGCAGCGGTGCCGGCGACGGGGCGGCGCACCGGCTCGTCGCGTTCCATGGAAACGCGAGCCTGGCGGCGGATCGCGTCTGCCTCGTCCGCGGATTCGAGTCGCTGGACGGGGGACGGCAGTGGAAGGTGTTCCTGTTCGAGTATCCGGGTTACGGGTCGCGCCCGGGAACGGCGGGAGAGGCGGCCATCCAGGAATCGGCCGGGGAGGCGCTCGAGGACCTGTTGCGGGAGGACGACCGGCCGGTGTACCTGCTCGGCGAGTCGCTCGGTTCCGCGGTGGCCTGCCGGCTGGCGGCCCGCTATCCGGAGAAGGTCGCCGGGGTGATCCTCGTCACGCCGATGACGTCGCTGGCCGACGTGGCGGCACATCATTACACGTTTCTTCCGGTGCGGCTGCTGATCCGCGACCGCCACGATTCGGTCGAGGCGCTGCGCGGCTACCGGGGGCCTGTGGCGTTCGTGCTGGCGGGGAACGACGAAGTCGTGCCCGCGCGCATGGGGCGGGCGCTGCACGACGGATACGCCGGGCCGAAGAAGCTGTGGGTCGAGGCGGGGGCGGGGCACAACTCGCTGAGCCTCGAGGGGGATTCGCCGTTGTTCGGGGAGGTTTCGGGGTTTCTTGCCCCTACCCCTTCTTCTCGATCTTCGCCCACGAATCCCGGAGCGTCACCGTCCGGTT
>CAZQVN010000043.1:0-30880 GCA_964596775.1 uncultured bacterium | reverse complement strand
AGATCGTCATGGCCACGGTCAAGGGCGACGTGCACGACATCGGCAAGAACATCGTGGGGGTCGTGCTGGCCTGCAACAACTACGCGGTCGTCGATCTCGGCGTCATGGTGTCGTGCGAGAAGATCCTCGCCGCCGCCCGCGAGCACAACGCCGACCTGATCGGCCTGTCGGGCCTCATCACGCCTTCGCTGGACGAGATGATCCACGTGGCCGGCGAAATGAAGCGCGAGGGCTTCACGATTCCGCTGCTGATCGGCGGAGCCACGACGAGCCGCGCGCACACGGCGATCAAGATCGCGCCGTCGTTCGACGGGACCACGGTCCATGTCCTGGACGCGTCCCGGGCGGTCGGCGTCATCGGCCGGCTCCTGAGCCCGGACCAGAAGGAGGCGTTCGTCCGCGAAAACGCCGAGGCGCAGGACAGGCTCCGTGTCGATCACGCGAAGAAGCGGGAACGGCAGACCCTCGTTTCCCTCGACGAGGCCCGCCGGCGGAGGCTGCCGGTGGAATGGACCGCGGCCGACATACCCGAACCGGAGTTCACGGGTGTGCGGGTCGTCGACGGCATGAGTCCCGCCGCGCTGGTGGACACGATCGACTGGACCCCGTTCTTCCAGGTCTGGGAGCTGAAGGGGCGCTACCCGGCCATTCTCGAGGATCCGAAGCTCGGCGAACGGGCCCGGGAGTTGTACGGGGACGCCGTGGCGCTGCTCGACCGCCTGATCGCGGACGGGAAGATCACGGTCCGCGGGGTTCACGGATTCTTTCCGGCCGCCGCCGACGGGGACGACATCGTCGTGTACACCGACGCCGGCCGCACCACGGAGCGGGCCCGGCTGCACATGCTCCGCCAGCAGCTCGACAAGGGGTCGCAGCCGAACCTGGCGCTGTCCGATTTCGTGGCCCCGGTGTCCGCCGGACTCCAGGATCACGTCGGGGCGTTCGCGGTCGCCGTGCACGGCGTCGACCCGGTGGTCGAGGCCTACCGGAAGGATCACGACGACTACAACGCGATCATGGTCCAGGCCCTGGCCGATCGCCTCGCGGAGTCGTTTGCGGAGTGGCTGCACCGGGAAACCCGCAAGTCCTGGGGGTACGGGCGGAACGAGACCCTGACCGGCGAGGCCCTGATCCGCGGGGAGTACCGGGGCATCCGGCCGGCGCCGGGCTACCCGGCGTGCCCGGATCACACGGAAAAAGAGACCCTCTTTGCCCTTCTGGGGGCGGAGAAGGCCGCCGGCGTCCGCCTGTCGGAACACTGGGCCATGATGCCCGCCAGTTCCGTCAGCGGCTGGTATTTTGCCCACCCCCTGTCCCGCTACTTTGCGGTCGGCCCTCTCGACGCCGGGCAGGTGGAGGATTACGCGCGCCGCAAGGGGTGGAGCCTCGAAGAGGCGGAAAGATGGCTCGGACCGAACCTGGGATATGAAAAAAAGGCCCGGGAAGAATCCCGGGCCCCCGCAGCTTCGTAGATAACGGTCACGTGGCCGCTAAGACACGACCGGAACCCCCGAAGCCATCTGTCGGTACGGCATCGAACCGACGCCCGTCATACTGCCGGGGTTCCGATGTGTGACCGGCAAAGTTACTTGTCGGGACACGGCGGTCTGGTTTAACGTGGAAAGTTGACAACTGTTCCGTTGAGCCGGGGAAACACAGGGCACGGGCCCCCAACTCACAGGAAAGCAAGAGGTTTGCATGGCAACAGTACTGAAATTCAGAGTCGAGACGGATGTCGAACTCAAGCCCCTGGTGGTGCCGCGCTCGCGACCCAAGGTCGAGGAGCAGCTCAAGTGGTACCGCCAGATGCACATGGCCACGATCATCGACGAGCGGGCCAAGACATACATAAAGAAAGCCCAGGGGTGGTCGTACCACGCGCCGGTCATCGGTCATGGAGGCATCCAGGTGGCGCTCGGCCGCACGTTCCGGGCCAAAAAGGACCATCTGTTCCCCTACTACCGCGACCTCCTGACCTGCCTTTCGGCCGGCATTACCCCCTATGAAATCGTGCTCAACGGACTGTCCCGGGCCGACGACGTGGCCTCGGGCGGCCGTCACATGAGCAACCACTTCGCCAAGATCGACCTGAACATCTGGAACACGTCCTCGGCCACCGGGAACCACACCCTGCACGCGGTGGGGCTGGCCCGGGCGATCAAGAAGTACGGGGATGACGGCATCGTCTTCTCCAGCCAGGGCGAGTCGTCGGCCAGCGAAGGCTACGTCTTCGAGGCCGTCAACGGCGCGGACAGGGAGAAGCTCCCCGTCGTGTTCGTGATCCAGAACAACGGCTACGGGATCTCCGTGCCGATTCACGAGGCCACGGCCAACGAACTCGTGTCCGACAACTTCCGCGGCTTCCGGAATCTCAAGATCATCAACTGCGACGGCACGAACGCGTTCGATTCGATGGCCGCCATGGAGCAGGCGGTGGCCACGATCCGCAGGAAGAGCGGGCCGGTCATGGTTCACGCCCAGTGCGTGCGCTACTTTGCCCACTCGAACTCGGACCGCCAGGAGCTGTACCGCGAAACCGAGGAGATGGCCGAAACCCGTTCGTTCTACCCGCTGGCCCGCATGAAGCGCCACCTGATGGAAACGGAGGGGGTCACCGAGGCGGCGATGGACGAGCTCGAGGCCGCCAACATGGCCGAACTCGACGAAGCCTGCGAGAAGGCGGAAGCCGCGGCCACTCCGGATCCGGCAACGGCCACGCTCCATGTCTGGCCGCCCGAGATCCTTCCGGACAACCCGGTCACCGAGCCGGTGCCGCAGGAAAACGAGATCACCCTGCGCGAGGCGATCAACGAGACGCTGAAGGAGGAGTTCCGCCGCAACCCCGACACGTTCCTCTGGGGCCAGGACGTGGCCTCCAAGGAAAAGGGGGGCGTGTTCCTCCTCACGAAGGGGATGCAGCAGGAGTTCGGTCCGGAACGGGTGTTCAACGCGCCGATCGCCGAGGACTTCATCGTCGGCACGGCCAACGGATTCTCCCGCTACGACGACAAGATCCGCGTGGTCATCGAGGCGGCCCAGTTCGCCGACTACCTCTGGCCGGCCATGGAACAGGTCATCGAGCTGTCGCACGACTACTACCGGTCCAACGGGCGCTTCACGCCGAACGTGCTCGTCCGGCTGGCGTCGGGCGGCTACATCGGCGGAGGCCTCTACCACTCGCAGAATCTCGAGGGGCTGCTCGCCACGCTTCCGGGCCTGCGCATCCTCGTGCCGGCCTTCCCGGACGACGCGGTGGGGATGATCCGCCATGCCATGCGGAACCGCGGCCCCACGTTCTTCCTCGAACCGAAGTACCTGTACAACCAGGCGTTCTGCCGCACGCCGCACCCGGGGCCGGACTTCATCGTTCCGTTCGGCAAGGCGCGGGTTCGCCGGGAGGGCACCGACCTCTCCATCATCACGTTCGGCACGACCGTGCACTGGTCGCTGCGCGCCGCCCGCAAGCTCTCCGAGGAGCAGGGGATCGAGGCGGAGGTCGTGGATCTCCGTTCGCTGGTGCCGCTCGACCTGGAGGCCATCGAGGCCACGGTCCGGAAGACCGGAAAGGCCCTGGTCGTCACCGAAGACAAGATCACGGCCGGATTCGGAGGCGAGATCGCCGCGCGCATTTCCGAAACCTGCTTTGAGTTCCTGGACGGCCCGGTGGTCCGCGTCGGATCGAAGGACTGCCCGGTCCCCTTCTCGAGGATCCTCGAGGACGTGATCCTTCCCCAGGTGGATGACGTCCACGCAGCGGCCCTCAAGCTGGCCCGGTACTGAGCGACTTCACCGCCGACGTCATCGTGATCGGGGCCGGCGTATCCGGTCTGGCCGCCGCAAGGGAGATCACCCGCAGCGGACTGTCCTGTGTCGTGCTGGAACGGGCCAGGGGGGTCGGCGGTCGGTGCGCCAGCAAGACCCTGCACGGCGAGCGCGTGGACTACGGTGTGCCCTACCTGCACGGGACCGGCTCGCACTTTCTCGGCTTCCTCGAAAGCGTGCTCAACGGCGCGGAGGATGCCGAGGTTCTTCCGGGCTGGCCGCACCGCGTCCGGCAGCCCCACATGTCCTGCCAGCCGGCGGCGTTCCGCGGCGACCAGCGCCGTCTCGCGGTGACGACCGGGGTTTCCGCGTTTCCCAAGGAGATGGCCCGCGGTCTCGACGTGCGGCTCGGGGTGGCGGTCCATTTCGTGACGGCGGCCGACGGGGGCGTGGAGGTCGTGGCCACCGACGGCCGACGCTTCTCCGCGCCCCGGGTCATCCTGGCCCTGGCCCTGCCGCAGACCCTGAGGCTCCTCGAACCGGTGGCCATCCGCCTCGAGGGCGGCAGGGAACTCGCGGAGACGATGGCCGCCGTGGCCTGCCTGCCCTGCCTGACCGTCGTGGCGGGGTACGACCTGCGCGTTCCGGCGCCGCCATGGGACATGGACTATCCGCTCGACACGACGATCCTGCACGGCATCAGTCACGATTCCGGCAAGCGTCGTTCCCCCTCGCAGCGGGTGCTCGTGTACCAGGCCCGCCCGCACTATTCGAGCCGCTATCTTGACGCTCCGGAAAAACAGTGGGCTTCCGATATTCTCTGGGAGGCCGGCGAGTACTTCGGAGCGTGGGCCGAAAAGCCGGCGTGGTTTCACCCGCATCGCTGGGCGTGGGCCCGCCTGCCGGCGGACGCACCAGGGCTGGGGGAGCCGATCTGGCGACCCCTGGACGGCGGCGGTGCGATCGGATTCTGCGGCGAGGCGTTTTCCCCGGCCCGGGGTGTGGAAGGGGCGTTCCTGTCGGGAATCGGGCTGGCCCGGAGGATCACGGAACCACCCGAAGGGCAAGTCCCTTCAAAATCAATAGTTTGAGCCGTTTCGGGCCGTGTGGTATCTTTCACTGGACAGTTTCCAACCTCTGCGGTTGAGGCCGATGGTCGGTTTCCCGGAGGGGTGTTTTTGCGTGCCCGCGCACGCGGAGAACATCAGAGAACGTCATGGCATCGACCAGCTTGAGTGAAGAGAAACCCACACAGATCGAGCCCCTCGAGCGTGTGGTCATCCGCTTCGCCGGTGACTCCGGCGACGGCATGCAGCTGACCGGAACGCAGTTCACGCACACGTCCGCCCTGGTCGGCAACGATACGAGCACCTTCCCCGACTTCCCCGCCGAAATCCGAGCCCCGGCCGGCAGCCTTCCCGGCGTTTCGGGTTTCCAGATTCACTTTTCGTCCACCGACATCACCACGCCCGGCGACGCTCCGGACGTTCTCGTGGCCATGAACCCGGCCGCGCTCAAGGTGAACATCGCGGACCTGAAGCCGAACGGCATCCTCATCGTCAATTCCACGGCGTTCAAGACGCGCAATCTCGACCTCGCCGGCTACGCGACGAACCCGCTCGAGGATTCCTCGCTCGAGGCCTACCGCGTGTTCCAGGTCGATCTCACGATGCTGACCCGCAAGGCCCTGGCCGAAACGAGCCTGTCGCAGAAGGACATCGACCGCTGCAAGAACTTCTTCGCGCTCGGAATGATGTACTGGCTGTACAACCGGCCGATGGACTCCACGCTCCGCTACCTGGAAAAGCAGTTCGCGAAGAAGCCGCACCTGATCGAGGCCAACACGCTGGCCCTCAAGGGCGGGTTTGCCTACTGCGCGGCCACCGAGGTGTTCCAGACCACCTACGAAGTGGCGCCGGCCAAGCTGCCGCCCGGAACGTACCGGAACATCAACGGAAACTCCGCGCTGGCCATCGGCCTGGTGGCGGGTTCCTCGAAGACCGGACTGCCGCTGTTCCTCGGATCCTATCCGATCACGCCGGCCTCCGACATCCTGCACGAGCTGTCCAAGTACAAGAACTTCGGGGTCACCACGTTCCAGGCCGAGGATGAAATCGCCGCGGTCTGCTCGGCCATCGGCGCCTCGTTCGCCGGGCAGCTGGGGATCACCACCACGTCCGGTCCCGGCATGGCCCTCAAGGGCGAGGCCATGGGGCTGGCGGTGATGACCGAACTCCCGATCGTGGTCGTGGACATCCAGCGCGGCGGACCGTCGACCGGTCTTCCGACGAAGACGGAGCAGGCCGACCTGTTCCAGGCGATGTTCGGCCGGAATTCCGAGGCCCCGATCCCGGTGCTGGCTCCGGCCACGCCCGGGGACTGCTTCTACATGGCGTTCGAGGCCTGCCGGATCGCCACGAAGTACATGACGCCGGTGGTGCTCCTGTCCGACGGCTACCTGGCCAACGGTTCGGAGCCGTGGAAGATTCCCGCCGTGGCCGACCTGCCCGATGCCGCCGTCCGGTTTCACACGGATCCGGAATCGTTCATGGCCTACCGCCGCGACCCGCAGACGCTGGCCCGCATGTGGGCCAGGCCGGGAACGGCCGGCCTCGAGCATCGCATCGGCGGCATCGAGAAGCAGGACGGCACCGGCAACGTGGATTACGATCCGCTGAACCATGAAAAGATGGTTCGGCTCCGCGCCGCCAAGGTGGCCGGCATCGCGAAGGACATCCCGGAGATCGAGGTCGACGGACCGTCGTCCGGAAAGCTGCTCATCCTCGGCTGGGGCAGCACGCACGGCGCCATCATCGGCGCCGTGGCCGAGGCCCGGCGGCAGGGCAAGGCCGTCAGCCGCGCGCATCTCCGCTACATGAATCCGTTCCCGAAGAACCTGGGCGACGTCCTGGGGCGTTTCGAAACGGTTCTCGTTCCGGAAATGAACCTCGGACAGCTCGCGTTCATCCTCCGCGGCACCTACGGCGCCCGCATCGAGTCCTATCCGAAGGTGCAGGGCAAGCCGTTCATGATCGCCGAGATCCTGAAAAAGATGGAAGAACTGGAGAAGAAGTCATGAGTGCTCCGACAAAGACCCCGCCTCCCGGCGGCCTGACCAAGAAGGATTTCGTCACCGACCAGGAAGTGCGCTGGTGTCCCGGATGCGGGGACTACGCCATCCTGAACGCGGTGCAGCAGGTGTTTCCGAAGCTCGGCATTCCGCGCGAGAAGTTCATGGTCGTGGCCGGAATCGGCTGTTCCAGCCGGTTTCCGTACTACATGAACACGTACGGCTTCCACTCCATCCACGGCCGGGCTCCGGCGGTGGCCACCGGCATCAAGATGGCCAACCCCGACCTGTCCGTATGGGTGGCCACCGGCGACGGCGATGCCATGTCGATCGGCGGCAACCACCTGATCCATGCGCTCCGCCGGAACGTGGACATCAAGATCCTGCTGTTCAACAACCGCATCTACGGCCTGACGAAGGGGCAGTACTCGCCCACGTCGGAAATCGGCAAGCGCACGAAGTCGACGCCGTTCGGTTCCGTGGATGCCCCGATGAATCCGATCTCCCTGGCGCTGGGCGCCGAGGCCACGTTCGTGGCCCGCTCGGTGGACATCTACGCGCAGCATCTCCAGGAAACCCTGGTGAAGGCGGCCGAGCACAAGGGGTCCGCGTTCATCGAAATTCTGCAGAACTGCAACATCTTCAACGACAAGGCGTGGGAGCCGGTCACCGAAAAGGAAACGCGCAGCGAGCGCAACGTGGTCCTCGAGCACGGCAAGCCGGTGATCTTCGGCGAAAAGCGCGACAAGGGGATCCGGCTGAACGGATTCACGCCGGAAGTCGTGAACCTCGGCAACGGAATCACAGAGAAGGATCTGGTGACGTTCGACGAGAAGGATCCGAGCGGCGTTCTCGCCTGGCTCTTCTCCCGCATCGATTATCCGCAGTTCCCCACGCCGATCGGCGTGTTCAAGAACATCCTCCGCCCGACCTACGAGATCGCGGCGAAGGAGCAGGTCGACCGGGCCCGGGAAAAGTCCGGTCCGGGAGACCTGAACGCGCTCTTGAACATGGGAGACACCTGGACGGTGTCGTAAGCGGAACAGTGTGCCGGCCCGGAGCGGGGAACCCGTTCCGGGCCGGAGTTTTTCCTGTCTAACCCCTTCTGCGACCGCCTGATACCCCACCCTCCGCGGCGTGCCTCCCGTCTTCCGGCCATGTGCCCCCGGCGCCTTTTTTTGATTCATGAGCACACTTTCCTGCCGATGTTTTCGAGAACGGTCTTCATCCGGTATACCGTTGATTTCGAGGCAGGCAACAGGTGGAACACGGCAAGCACAGAGACAACGATGTGACCCGCAACGCACTGCTCCGCAGCGAAGAGCGTTATCGTGCCTTCGTGGAGCAGAGCGCGGAAGGGATCTGGTGCTTCGAGATGAGCGAGCCGATCGCCGTCGACGCCTCTGTTGACGAACAGGTGGCCGGCTTCTACGCATTTTCGTCCCTCACGGAGTGCAATGACGCCATGGCCCGGATGTACGGGTTCACGTCGGCCTCGGATCTGAAGGGCACCCGGCTTCAGGACATGCTTCCGGCCGAGGATCCGGCGAGCCAGGAGTACCTGCGCGCCTTCATCGCGTCGGGCTACCGGCTCATGGATGCGGAAACGGCGGAAAAGGACCGGAACGGCCGGACGCAGCACTATCTCAACAACCTTGTCGGCATCATCGAGGACGGGTTCCTGCTGCGGGTCTGGGGCACCCAGCGCAACATCACCCAGCTCAAGGAGCTGGAAACGCAGCTGCTGCAGTCGCAGAAGCTCGAGGCGATCGGACTGCTGGCCGGCGGCGTGGCGCACGACTTCAACAACCTGCTGACGACCATTCTCGGCTACACCGACATGGCCCTCCGGCGCATCGACCCCGACAGCCCCGCGGCGCGCGACCTCAGGGAGGTCAGGCGGGCCGGTGACCGCGCCACCGGGCTGACCCGGCAGCTTCTGGCCTTCGGGCGCCGCCAGGTCCTGGCTCCGCGCGTTCTCGACCTCCGGACCGTCCTGGCCGACTCGGAGCGGTTTCTCGGCCGCCTGATCGGCGAGCACATCCGCATCGAAACGGAGCACGACGCCGATCTCAAGGCGATCAAGGTCGATCCCGTCCACATCGAGCAGGTCCTGCTCAACCTGGCCGTGAACGCCCGCGACGCGATGCCCGACGGCGGCGTCCTCCGCATGACCACGGAAAATCTCGTACTGGACCATGAGGATCGCTGGCACGCCGAGATCCTCGCTCCCGGCGCCTATGTCGTCCTGAGCGTTCAGGACAACGGCACCGGAATGGATGCCGCCACGCAGGAGCGGATTTTCGAGCCCTTCTTCACGACCAAGGAGGAAGGGCGCGGAACGGGGCTTGGTCTGGCCACGGTCTACGGCGTGGTCCGGCAGAGCAACGGTCACATCCGGGTGGATAGCGCGCCCGGGGAGGGGACCACGTTCCGGGTGCTGTTCCCCGCCGTTACCGAGGAGATCACCGCCATGGACTGCGCGGCGGTGAAATCGCCCGCCGCCGGCCCGGTCACGATCCTGCTCGTCGAGGATGACGAGGCCGTGCGCAACCTGACGACGCGGCTGCTGCGCGGAACCGGGCATACCGTGCTGTGCGCCGGGGATTTCCAGTCGGCGGCACACTGGATACGGGAAGGTCGTCCGATCGACCTCCTGCTGACGGATGTGGTGCTGCCGGGGGGGAGCGGTGTCCGCCTCGCCGGAGAAGCCGCGGAGAGGCGCCCGGGCCTCAAGGTCATCTTCATGTCCGGGCACGCCGACGACTTCATCTCGCGCCAGGGGCTGGACCCAGGGGCCCACTTCCTGGCCAAGCCGTTCACGGAGCAGGAACTGGCCCGCGTCCTGTCCAGAGTGGTCGGCGCGGGGAAACAGGCAGCCTGACACCGGGCCGGAGTTGCCGGACCCTCTCCACCCACCGCTCGGACCGCACGGTCATCGGGGCGGGAAATCCGCCCGGACAGCAGAAAGCCGGTGGACTGTCCACCGGCTCCCCACCAGCACTGGCTGTGCCTTGAATCTCGGACGTTCCTAGTTCTTCTTGGCTGTTTCCCCGGCTTCCTGGATCGCGGCCGCGTGCTCGAGCAGATGCTGGCCGACATAGCGCGCGAGGAGATCGGCCGGCATCGGGGCCAGCGTCAGGGTGACCTCGCGGTCCGTTCCGTTGCGCTTGATCGTGTAGGTGACGGAGGAGCCGGGCTTCAACTCCGCGCGGGCCTTCTTGATGGCCTCTTCGTTTTCCTTCACGCCCAGCTCGATCCCGTTCATGGCGAAGAGGATGTCGCCGGCCTGGAGACCGGCCGCCTGGGCCGGGCTCTCATCGACGACCTTGACGATCTGCAGTGCGTGGCTGTTCTCGACCATTTCGAGCTCGACGCCGATCCAGCCGCTCTTCTTCATCTTGGTGGCCATGTAGTCCAGGCATTCCTGGGTTCCGTACGAACACTGCTTGCCGTCGCCGGCAAACGCCGAAGCGGACACGACGGCCAGAAGTGCCAGGGTTCCGATCCATTTGATTCCGCGCATCACAGACCTCCTGTTGATGAATATCCGGAAGGGAACACCGCGGGCCCCTCACCCGGGTGCTCCCTTCCTTCCTACACCCTCTCTCTGTGACAGGGTGGGGGTGCCTCCCTCGTGCAAGACTGTGGAAAATATAGGGGTTCTCCATGTAAATGTGGCTCTTTCGCGGTAAAAACTTGTCTAAGATGTCTCGGAATTGTAAAGAGCGCGCCGTCACGGGAACATTCGGGTGAGGCGGGGGGCTATGATCATGTCGGAGGGCAGATGAAGACGATCGGGCGGTTTTTCAGGGAACACTCGTTGTGGGCGGGTTTCGTGGCCGTCCTCGTGCCCCTTGCCGTCCTCCTCGCCCTTCAGTACCGCTGGCTGTCCCGGCTCGAGCAGGTGTCCGCCATCGCCCACCGGGCCGCCCTCAACAACTACCTGGAGGCGGTGGGCAACGAAGTCCAGTTCTTCTATCGCTCCAGCGCGGAGCGGGTCCTCAACATCCCGGCCAGTTACATCATGACCGGGCGAACCGGCGACATCGCCGCCATCTGGGCCAAGAAGAACACCGAGGGGATCAAGCGCCTGTTTCTCGTCGACTTCACCCGGAATCTGTACGGTCACTTCCTGGTTTTCGACCGGGAGAATCTCCGCCTGGTGATGCCGCCCGCCTCCGACGAATCGATGGCGATGATCGTGGCGTCCACGCCCTGGCAGTTCACGAACCGGGGCAATCCGGACGTGGCCGCGCTTTCGGTGGACGAGCGGGATCCCGCGCACCGGATCATCATCGCGCCGATCGTGGACGACTCCCTGGGGGTCGTCGGGGTGGCCGGGATGATCCTCGACGAGGACTACTTCCGGAAGGAGCTGCTTCCGAAGGTGGTCCGGACGATGCTCCCGAGTTTCTTTCCCAGCTTCGCCCGCGAGGAACTCGTGGTCGTCGTCAAGGATTCGCGCAACCTCGCCGTTCTGTCCACCGGGGCGGGCGTCCCCCGGGCCGGTTCGGTGCAGCGCGGGATGCCGTTCGTGTTCAGCGACTGGCGGATGGAGATCTACAGCAGCGAGTCCACGCCCGAGCAGTGGGCGCGGACCAATTTCGCGTTCAACATCGCGCTGTCGGTGCTGCTGGCAACCGCGCTCATCGGCGGCGTGATCCTCGCCTTCCGCGCGGCGAACCGGGCCATGAAGCTGTCCGACATGAAGAGCGAGTTCGTGTCCAACGTGTCCCACGAGCTGCGGACGCCGCTGTCCTCGATCCGCGTCTTCGGCGAACTCCTCCGGCTCGGCCGGGCCCGGACGCCCGAGCGCGTGCAGGAGTACGGGGCGCACATCGAGTCGGAGGCGCGACGGCTGTCGCGGCTGATCGACAACATCCTCGACTTCTCGCGGATCGATTCGGGGAGAAAGACCTACCGGTTCGTGCCGACCGATATCGGGAAGCTCGTGGAGTCGACCGTGGAGACGTTCGCGGTGCGCCTGCAGGAAAGCGGGTTCCGCCTGACCCTGAACATGCCGGACACGCCGCTCCCCGAGGTCAACGCGGACGCCGACGCCGTCGGACAGGCCCTGAGCAATCTCCTCGACAATGCCGTCAAGTACTCCGGGGAGTCACGGGACATTTTCGTCGACGTGAAAACGGACCGGGGCAACTTCGTCATCTCCGTTCGCGACGAGGGGATCGGGATCGCGCGGGACGAGCAGCCCAAGGTCTTCGAGCGGTTCCATCGCGTCGGAACCGGGCTCGTGCACGACGTCAAGGGAAGCGGACTCGGGTTGTCGATCGTCCATCACATCGTCGAGGCTCACCGGGGGCGGGTGACCATCGACAGCCAGCCCGGGGCCGGGAGCACGTTTTCCATACATCTTCCGCTGAACGACAGTGCCGAACAGCCGGCCGGCCGGGGAACCGATTCCGGCCCGGCCGCGCGGGCGGCGGTCTAGACCGCAATGGAGAAGACCATGCACAGGGTTCTGATCGTGGAAGACGACGAGGCCATGGCGATCGCCCTCAAGGACGGATTCCTCTACGAGGGATTCACGGTGGACATGGCCGCGGACGGCGCCACCGGCCTGCGCAAGGTCCTCGAGGGGAAGCACGACGTGGTGATTCTCGACGTCATGCTGCCGAAGATGAGCGGGCTCGACGTCCTGAAACAGGTGCGGGGCGAGGGCAACAACATCCCGGTCATCATGCTCACGGCCCGCAGCCAGGAGATCGACAAGGTGCTCGGGCTCAAGCTCGGCGCCGACGACTACATCACCAAGCCGTTCGGCTTCCTGGAGCTCATGGCCCGGGTGGAGGCGCTGCTCCGCCGGACGACCGCGCGCGACACCACGCCGGAGGTCTTCCGCTTCGGCGATGTCGTCGTGGATTTCCGGCGCAGCGAGGCCAAAAGATCGGGCGAGGCCCTCGACCTGTCCCCGCGCGAGTTCCGGCTGCTGCGGTACTTCGTGGAGCACCGCGGCGAGGTCGTGGCCCGGGAAAAGCTGATGGAGACGGTCTGGGACTACGACAATGCGCCGCTGACGCGCACGGTGGACATGCACGTGGCCAAGCTCCGGCGGAAGATCGAAAAGACGCCGTCGGAACCGCAGTTCATCGTGACGATCCACCGGGTGGGGTACAAGTTCACGGGCTGAGCGACCGCCGTCTACAGGACGATCGTGCCTTCCATGAACTTCACCGCCCTGCCGGCGATCCCCACGGAATCGCCGCGGTCCTCGCAGAGCAGCTCTCCGCCGCGCGCCGACACCTGCCTCGCCTCGAGCCGCGTCTTTCCCAGCCTCCGCGACCAGTAGGGGATCAGCGTGCAGTGAGCGGAGCCGGTGACCGGGTCCTCGGGAATACCGGCCCGCGGCGCGAAGAACCGGGACACGAAGTCCACGTTCCGCCCTTCCGCGGTCACGATGACCCCCACCGCGTCCACCCGGGCCAGCAGGTTCATGTCGGGCTTCAGCGCACGGACGAGATCCTCGGAGTCGAACACGACCATGAAATCGCGCGCGCGGAGGATCTCGCGCGGGGTCGCGCCGAGGGCGCGGAGGAGCTCGTCGGGAGGGTCGCAGGCGCGGGGCGGTCGCGACGGGAACGTCATCTCGAGAAGGCCGTCCTCGCGGAGGGTCACTGTGAGCGTGCCGCTCTGGGTGCGGAACGACACGTCCTTCCGGCCGGGCTCGAGTTCCGTGAACAGGATGAACGCCGTGGCCAGCGTGGCGTGGCCGCAGAGGTCGATCTCGAACTCCGGCGTGAACCAGCGAAGGTGGAAACCGTTCCCCTCGCGGACGAAGAAGGCGGTTTCGGAGAGGTTGTTTTCCATGGCGATCGACTGGAGCAGGGCGTCGTCCGGCCAGCTGTCGAGCGGGCAGACTCCGGCGGGGTTTCCGCCGAACGGCTTCGTGGTGAATGCGTCGACCTGGTACAGCGTGATGTTCACGGCACCCCCCCGGTGGCCGTCTAGCGGTTCAGCGTGCCCGATTCCGAACTGGGTTCGTCCTCATCCCAGGCGAGGCCGTTGCCGCCCCAGCGGGCTTTCTGCCCGCGGAGATCGACGTGCACGAACGGGCCGTGGCTGCCCGTCGCGTTGTAGATGCCGAGTCCGCCGGGGCGATCCTCGAACCGGGGCTGGGCCCAGACCTCCTCGATCCACCGGGCCAGCGTGATGGCGTCCTCGCCGTCGATCCTGCCGTCGCGGTTCAGGTCGTCCATGCTGCCGTCGCCGTCGCAGTCGATGTAGATGTCCGCGGCATCACCGTACATGTGCCGGGACAGCTTGACGTTGCCGAGCGACCGGTTGTAGGCGGGCGTCCGGTAGCCGGACAGCACATGGATCGTGCGCCCGCTGCCTTCCTCGCCGCGAAGTCCCGTGGTGGGGGACATGAGCCCCGGGCCGTCCTCCATGGAGATCAGGCCGGCCTTGAACCCCTCCGATTCGACCCGGTCGGCGATCGCTTCCAGGAAGGGAAGGAGCTTCTGTTCCAGGAACAGGTAGCGTTCGCCGCGGTGCCTCTGCTTGCAGGCAAAATCCTCGAGGGCGAAACGGGGAGACACCGGCGTGTGCGAATCGGGATCGGAAAGGCGCGCATAGCCGGGCGGGGCGTAATAGGGAACCGCCGCCTCCGGCTTCGGAGCGGGGTAGCGGCCGATCTGGTAGCCGTTGAGGGCTCCGTACTTGATTTCCGAGGCGGGTACCATCACGATGACGTTGATCGAGGCCGTTTCGACCCAGCCGAGGTCGGGATCGGCGAACTTCAATGCGAGGCGCGCCTGTCCGGGTTCGTCCGGCGCCTTCCAGGTGAGGGCGCCCGGTTTCTGGACGATCGGAGCCTTCAGGGTTCCGCGGGTCGGTGCGGCCGGGACGAAGGAACCTTCACCCTCCCAGAGCTGGGCGCGTCCCGCCGGATCCGAGGCGCTCAACTGGAGCGTCTGGCCGGCCAGGACAAACAGGGTGTATTCGGGATTCCAGTCCTCGATTTCATTGACGCGAATCCGGATGTGATCCGGTACAATGCCGCGCTGTGACGCCGCGGCAGCCAGGTTCAGGTCCCTGGAATTGAAGATCGACGCAGGAACGGCCGAAACGGGCCCGGCTGGGAACACCAGCAATGTGGTCGCGATCAGGACGGCGGAAACTCCGCTGCACGGTCTGTTCAGGATCGAAGTCAGCAGCTGTTCTTCCTCCTCTGGAACCCTTTATGGAACTGGCCGGTCGAAGAATTCATGCGAGGGGGATGAATCCGTGACAAAATCCCTGTTCCTCTGTCTGTAAAAGTATCGGAATCCCTGTAGTGTAGCTGAAGCCGTAACTGATTGGAAACAGGTTAATCCATGCCCAGAGTCCCCGGTCCATTTTTCCTTGTCCTGCTGGCGTTAGGCGCCTCAAGCCTTTCTGTCGGGCGGATTTCCGCCGTTCAGGCCGCGCTTCCGGCCGAGCGTATCCTGGATCGCGTCGAGGCGGGGACGCTCAGGGCTTCGCTCAGGAATCTGACCGGCGGCGATTCGGGGGAAAGCCCCCTATCCGGTTTCCGGCAGGGGGCCGCTCTCGGCGAACTTTACCGCGACAGGGACTATTCCCCCGTGTTTCTCGGATCCCGATCCTCCTTCGAGGCCGCCTCAAGGCTGATGGATCAGCTCGGCGCCGGTTCCGGCCACGGGTTCGACCCCGCCCGGCTCGACACCGCGGCCATCGGGGCCGCCGCGCGGAGCGTCCCCGAAGTCCAGCGGGGATTCTTTTCCCGGTTCCGGGACTCCGGCGATCCCGGCGAAATTGCCCGGGCGATCGCCCGGGTCGACCTGCTCCTTGCGGACCGGTACCTCGACTGCGCGTTCGAACTCGTGGGGGCCAACATTACCGGGGACGGGGGGGCGAGCCGGCGTGATTCCGTGATGGCGGCTCTCAGGAATCCGCCCATTCCCGACCTGGATTCCTTTGCGCCGCGGCACCCCCAGTACCGGGCGCTGATGACGGCCTGGACCACGTATCGCCGCGTCGTCGACGGGGGCGGGTGGCCGTCGATCGCCGAGGGGGGCACCGTGCGCCCCGGCGACACCGGTTCCCGCGTGCGGCAGATCCGCGAGCGCCTGGACGCCGAGGACCGGCTGCTCGGACGCGCGACGGCCGTGGTGGCCGACCCCGCCCGCTACGGCGCCGACCTCAAGGAGCGGGTCAGGGCGTTCCAGGCCCGCCATGCCCTCGATCAGGACGGCGCGGTCGGGAAGATGACGCTGGCCGCCCTGAACGTGAGCGCCGCGGAGCGTCTCAGGCAGATCGAAATCACCATGGCCCGCTGGCGCCGCGGTCCGCGCGACAACCCGGACTATCGGGTCGAAGCGAACATCCCCGGGATGCTGGCGTTTCTCTACCACGACAACCGGCCGGTGCTCACGCTGAACACGGTGGTCGGGTCGGGAAAGACGACCGGCGTGTGGAAGGGAAAGCCGTCGATCGCGGAAACGCCGGAACTCGAGGACGAAATCGAAACGATCGTGGTCAATCCGCGGTGGTACGTTCCCGAGTCGATCGTCCGGAACGAGCTCAAGGCCAGCGACGCGAAAAAGCCCGGCTATCTCGACCGCGGCGGGTACGAGTGGTACGACGCGAAGACCGGCGAGAGCGGGCCCGCCTCCGAGGTGCCCGATTCCGTGTGGACGGATCCCGCCTCGAAGCTCCGGATCCGCCAGCAGCCCGGGGCGGCCAACGCGCTGGGCCGGCTCAAGTTTCTCTTTCCGAATCGCCATGCGGTCTACATGCACGACACGCCCGAGAAGCGCCTGTTCGCGCGCGGCCGGCGCAATTTTTCGCACGGCTGCGTGCGCGTGGAGAACCCCGCACAGCTTGCCGAGTCGCTGCTCGTCCGTTCGAGCACGAAGCCGCGGAAGAGCCTGGACCGCATGCTGGCCAGCTCGGAGCGGGTCACGATCGAACTGACGCCGCCGGTGCCGATCCACCTGCTGTACCGGACCGTCTGGGTTCAGGAGGACGGCCGCATCGACTTTCTGCCCGATCTGTACGGCTGGGACGAGACGTTCGCGGCTGACCTGACGCTGTCGGCCGGCATCGAGAGCGCCGAGGCATCGCGGAAAGATCCGGCGGCGGCCGACGGGGAAGACGACGTTGGGGCCGACCCGGTTTCCCCCTGACGACGCCGGAACTCGCGAGCGCATCCAGCGGACACGACAGCGAACACGGCCCTCGTCAGCGGCCCGCCGCTCCGCCGATCAGAGCCCGCCGATCAGGGCGCGCAGCCGTTCCATCCCTTCCGGATTGATGCAGTAGCAGACCTTCGGCCCGTCCGTTTCCCCGCGGATCAGCCCCGCTTCCTTGAGGATCTTGAGATGCTGCGAAACGGTGGACTGGGCCAGCGGAAGATCGGCCACGATTTCGCCGCACATGCAGGCGTCGCGCTGCGAGAGAAAGCGAAGGATCCGCAGGCGGGCCGGGTGGCTCAATGCCCGGGTCAGTGCCGCGAGTTCCCGATCCGTATCTTCCTGATGCCGGTTCATGGTCTGGTTTCCTTCCGGACGGGACCCAGGTGCGCCTCGAAGAACGCCGTCTGGCGCTTCATGAAGTCGACCTGGTTGCGCGGTATGGTGATGCCGTGCCCCTCCCCGGGATAGAGAACCAGCTCGGCCTCCTTGCCGGCGCTCTTCAGGGCGTGGAGATACTCGCGGGCCTGGGCCGGCGTGACACGGCGGTCGTCGGTTCCGTGAACGATGAGAATCGGTGTCCGGACATTTTCCAGGTGAAACACGGGCGACCTCTCCATGTAGGCGGCCGGAACTTCGTACGGCGTGCCGCCGAGATACTCGCGAAACCAGTGAACTCCGAGATCGTTCCGCAGAAAGTCGGTGAAGAAGTTGACCGGGGCCATCCCGACGAGGGCGCAGCGGTACCGGTCGGACAGCGTGACTGCCCGGGCGGCCAGGTAACCCCCGTAGGAAAATCCGGCGATGGCCACCCGGGACGGGTCCACCGTGCCGGCGTCGGCCAGCGCGTCGATGCCCGCCTCGATGTCGCGCAGGTCCTCTCCGCCCAGGTCGCCGCGGTTCAGGCCGAAGAAGACCTCCCCGTAGCCGGAACTTCCGCGCGGGTTCGGAAAGAGGACCGCGCAGCCGTTCAACGCGAGCTGGATCCCGGAAGATTCGACGATGCCGGAAAACTCGAGACTCCAGTGCGTTCCCGGTCCTCCGTGCGCCTGAACGATCAGCGGCAGCTTCTTCGGCTCCTGCCCGGGCGGCAGGTACAGGACGCCCTCGATGGTCCGGCCGTCGCGGCTCCGCCAGTTGTACGGCCGGGGCTCGGGGAGGGGGAGGCCCTTGAGCTGCGGGTTCATCCGGGTGAGGCGCCGCGCCTCCCCGGAACCGGGAGGAAGGAAGAAGAGGTCGCCGGGAGAATCGGATTCCTCGCCGATCCAGGCGAGCGCCCCGTTCGGCGCCAGGGAAAACGAGCGGCCGGCATTGCGCGGCGAGGTCCAGCGTTCCGCGATGCGCGAGCGCTCGCCCGTGTCCGGGTCGATCCGGTTGAGGAACGACCGCACTCCCGCGAACGAGGCCGTGCGCAGCGACCCGTCGCCCGCCCAGGCCACCCCTTCGTCCGATTCCGCGAGGTCGCGGTCGGTGATGCGCCGGAGCGAGGTGCCGTTCCGGTTGACGACGGCCAGCACCGGATAGGAGAGGTCGTCCGCGGCGCGGAGATGGAACGCGATGCGCGTGCCGTCCGGGGAAAACGCCGCCGGCAGCGTGGGGTCCGCACGGACCGCCAGCGCCGCCCACTCCGTTCCGTCCGCGTTCGTCACGGCCATGCCGCCCCGCCGCCACTCCCCGAACACGCCGGCCGGGGAGGTCAGCACGGCGAGCGATGCGCCGTCAGGCGACCAGGCGAAGCCCCACACGTCGACGTCGTCGGGAGAGATCACCCGCAGCGGTTCGCCGTCGGTGAGGATCGCCAGCCGCGACCTCGACTGTCGGGGTGCGTGCTCGTCGGGATCCTCGGGAACGGCCACGGGCACGATGCAGGCGATCCGCATCCCGTCCGGGGACCATTCCATGTCGAGGATGCCGAGCGGCTCGTTCGTCAGCTGCAGGCTGGATCCGCCCTCCAGTTCGATGCGGTGCACCTGTTCCCGCGCGGTGTCGGCCGGCGCGGACAGGAACAGCAGGCGGCCGCCGTCCGGCGACCAGCGCGGCGTTCGCGCCGCGCGGCCACCGGCGGTGAACGGCCGCAGGGGACCGTCGCCACCGGTTCCGGCGATCCAGATCTGGGTCAGCGTCGGGTCGAGGCTGTCGGTGGCGGTGAACGCGAGCAGCGACCCGTCGGGGCGGAGCCGCGGTTCGGACACGCGGACGACGCGCAGCAGCGACTCCGGTGGGAGCGGCGCGGCGTGTACGGAGGCAAGAGTCGCCAGAACCATCACCCCGATCAGGACTGGGGCGAGCGGCGCGCTGTATGGAATCGATGATCGCAGCATGTCGAGAGTTTCCATGATGTTGGCCGGTGACTATACCGAACCGGCACCCCGCGCCGCCATACGCCGGGGACGTCCGTCCGCCGTTTGTGGCACACTCCCCGGGGGATGTTCGCGGAGCGCGGCGCCGTGTGGCGCCGCCGGTGCCACGCCGATCCGGCGGCCCGGGATCCGGAGAGGCCACCCGCCTTTTCCGGATGTCCCTGGATCCGGAGGCAACCCGCCTTTTCCGGCGGAGGAAACATGAAGGACGCGATCGAAAAACAGCTGAAGGGGGGAGCGCACGGCGCGGGTTCCGCGGCGGAGCTCATGGATCTCATGCGCGACGAACCGGACGCGCCGGCCCGCCTGGCCGCCTGCCTCGCCGACCCCGATCCGCAGGTCCGCGGCGGGGCCGCGGAAGCCCTGGCCGTCCTGGCCGAGCGGAACACGACCGCAGTGCTTCCGATCGCACCCGCGCTCATCGAAGCCATGGACCAGGAGGAAACGCGGACCCGGATCGGCGCCTGCCGGGCGCTGGCCGCGATCGCCGCCGCGAATCCCGACGCGGTCGAGGAGGAGATCGATGCGCTCCGGCTCGGCGTCTTCGATCCGGCGCACCCGGACATGCGCCGGCACACGGCCCTGCTGCTCGGCCGCTTCGGCGCCGGACATCCCGAACGGGGACGGCGGGTGTTTCCGCACCTGGCCGAAGCGGTGCGGCGCTTTCACGATCGCCCCGGCGCCCCCGATCTCATGGAGGGGATCGCCGCGCTGTGCGCCGCGCCGGTCACGCCCGATCTGGGCCGGGAAATCTGGAAAGCCGTGCGCTCCCACGAAAGGCACGCCGACGCGCGGGTCCGCGATGCCGTGACCCGGATTTCCGCGCGGGTCCGGGGCGCGCCTTCGTGACGAATTTTGCGGGCAGGCCGCGTTTCGTCACCCTGCTGCTCGTCCTCGGTCTGGCCATGGGCGCGGGCGCGGCGTGGGAACGATTGTCCCGTCACGGTGACGACGCCGGGGTCGCGGGTGCCGGTGCCGCCGCGGGCACCGAAGCCGGCGTTGCCGCTGGTGCCGGGGACGCCGAAGCCGCCGGAGTCCGCGCCGCCGAAGCCGGCGTTGCCGCGCCCGCCGCCTCCGCCGAGACAGCGCCCGCCCTTCCCGAACGCGACGCCGTGCTGCGCTCCACGCTCGAAAGCGGCCGGGCGATTCTCGTTTACGGAGGAGCGACTCCCGCGGAAGCCCGGCGCTACGAGGCAGCCCTGCGCAACTACGTTCAGAGGTCGCGCGGTCTCCTGCGCCGCGTTCACGTCGACTACCTCCCCGCCGCGGCGGCGCCCGCGGAAACGCTCGCGTCGGCGCTCGGCTTCCTGGTCGGCACGCCGGCGTCCAGCGAGGCGGTGCGCCGCGTGACCCCCGCCCTGCCGGTGATTTTCCGGGAGAACGGCTTCGAGCTGTTCGGCCGCACCTATTCCGGCCCCGGCGATGTCGTGTCGGTGAGCCTGCGGAATCCCCTGGATCCCGCGAAGCTGATGCTCGTTCTCACCGGCAACTCCGACGCGGCGATCCTCGGGCACATCGAAAACCCGGAACGCGGCGCCTGGTTTTCCGACTATGTCGTCTGGCGCAACGGAGAGATCATCCGCTCCGGCGAGTACCGCACCGACGCGCAGGGTGCCTGGGTCTTCGACCCGGCCACCGACCAGGACCGCCTCGCCTGGACCGAGGAGTACGAGAAGAACCTCATGCGCGTGGAGCGGGGGAGCGTGACCCTCGAGATCCCGCGCGGCCTGGCCGAAAACGTCGACACCGCGGCGCTGGCGGCGGAACTGGACGCCCGGGCCGTCCGCATGGCGCGGCAGGTGGGGCTTGCCGGCGTCACGCCGCCGATCGTCGTTCACTACTATCCGGACATGGAGTGGAAGGGAAAGCTGAGCGGCGAGGTCGTCGACGAGCATGCCGATGCGGCCGGGCTGCACGCGCACCGGGTGTTCGATCCGGCGCGACCGGCGGGCGACGGCATCGCCGAGGCGGAAGCGCTGCTGCACCGCGCGGTGGGCACGACGCCCTGCGCCTGGCTGAAAGCCGGATCGATCCTCTGGCTCAGCGACTCGTGGCTCGGCGTTCCGCTGTCCGAGTGGCCGGGTCGTCTCAAGGGGATGGGCGTCTGGCTTCCGCCCCGCGAGTACGTCGGGGGCGAGTTCGAACATCACTCGTACTTCTTTTCGTGGCCCGCCGCCGGCGCGTTCGTCCGGTTCTACGCGGAGCGGCACGGTGTCGACGGATGGCGGGCGCTGTACCGGCAAAGCCTGGCCGATCCGGAGCTCAGTGGATTCGTTGTGGAGGCGATGCCCGATCCGGCGGCGGCGGCGGGGGGA
Source organism: uncultured bacterium (assembly GCA_964596775.1). Lineage (GTDB taxonomy): Bacteria > Eisenbacteria > RBG-16-71-46 > JABDJR01 > JAWXBZ01 > CAZQVN01. Next base: position 9,219 of record CAZQVN010000043.1, on the reverse strand, counting down.
ATTCCGGCCCGGCCGCGACTGGACGCGGACGGCCCCGCGCCGCGCCGCGGCAACCCGGTCCGCGACGCCTTCGACGCGCTGCGGGGCAAGGGCTCCACGATCCGCGCCGCCGCGTTCGACCGGGGCATGTGCTACGCCCACGACTACAGCCTCGACTTCGGGTACGGCTCGGAAAAGAGCCGCCGGAACCTCGAGTATCTCCGCGACGCCAACTCCGTGAACGCCGTTTCGATCAGTCCGTTCGGCTACATCTCCGGGGCGCACGATCCCGAGATCAGCCACCGGGACCGCGTGCGGGGGCGGGCCGGGAGCAACACGGAAACGGACGAGTCACTGATCATGGAAACGGCCCGGGCCCACGGGCTCGGCATGAAGGTCCTGCTGTCGCCGCATCTCTGGGGGCGCGTCTGGTGCGGGGAATGGGGCGCCGAATCGGAGACGGAGTGGCCGCGGTTCTTTTCCGAGTACCGCGCGTTCATCCTTCACTACGCCGCGCTGGCGGAGTACGCCGGGTGCGACCTCTTCATGGTCGGCAAGGAGCTGTCGGCCACCGCGTCGCGATCGGCCGAATGGCGCAGCGTGATCGCCGACGTCCGGCGCATCTACACCGGCCCGGTCACCTACGGCGCCAACTGGGACAGCGAGTACCGGGACATCGACTGGTGGGATGCGGTGGACTTCATCGGCGTCAGCCAGTACACGCCGCTCAGCCCGGCGGAGAATCCGCCCGACGCCGAGCTCGTGGCCGGGGTCCGCGTCGTGGCCGGGCATCTCGACGAACTGGCGATGCGGTATGCCCGCCCGTACCTGCTGACCGAAGTCGGCTTCACCGCGCAGACCACCGCGGCGGTCACGCCCTGGGAGTCGTTCGACTCGGACGGGAGGGCGGACCTGGATCTGCAGGCGCGTTGCTACGATGCCGTTCTCAAGGTATTTTCCGATCGGCCGGCCTGCGCCGGCACCTACTGGTGGAAGTGGTTCACGTATCTCCCGTCCAACAACACGGGGCGAAACCGTTTCGACTATCCTCCCTACGGAAAACCGGCCGAGCAGGTTCTCCGGCGCTGGTACACGCGCCTGAGCGGCGAGGCCGCGCGGGGATGAGGGCGCTTCCGAAACACGATTGAGCGCATGTCCGTGATCACCTGTTACCGAGGGAAAACAGGGCCGGCCAGTCGGCCACTGATCCCGGGAGGCATTGCAATGAAACGCGGCATCTTCGCCACGCTCGCGCTGGCGCTGTTGTGGACCGGCCGGCCGACGATCGCCGGCGCGGAACCTGTTCCGGAAACCGTGGCCACGTTTTCCATCGTGGCCTGGGATTCCACCACCGGCGACCTCGGAGTGGCCGTCCAGTCGAAATTCTTCACGGTCGGCTCCGTCGTTCCCTGGGCCAAAACCGGCGTGGGGGCGGTGGCTACGCAGGCGTTCTGCAACACCACGTTCGGCCCGCGCGGGCTGGAGCTGCTCGAGTCCGGACTGTCACCGCAGGCCGTTCTCGACGCACTGCTCAAGGACGATCCGGGCGCCGCGCAGCGCCAGGTCGGGATCGTCGCGGCCGGAGGCGACGCCGCCACCTGGACCGGCGCGGAGTGCACCGCGTGGGCCGGAGGGCGACGCGGCCGCCACTACGTCTGCCAGGGGAACATCCTCACCGGCGCCGACGTCGTCGACGCCATGGCGGAAGCGTTCGAGTCCACGCCGGGGCTTCTCGGCGACCGCCTCCTGGCCGCGCTCGACGCCGGGCAGGCGAAGGGGGGCGACAGCCGCGGCATGCAGTCCGCCGCGCTGCTCGTCGTCCGGAAAGACGGGGGGTACGGCGGCTACAACGACCGCTGGTGCGACCTCCGGGTCGACGACGCCGTGAATCCTTTCGTCGAGATCCGGCGTCTCTATAACCTGTGGAAGCCGAACGCGCTGATCACCGAGGGGTACACGGCCTGCGAGAAGAAGGATTACGAGCGGGCGTTCCGGCTGGGTGCGGAGGCGCTGGCCGCCGACCCGAAATCCGGGGAGTCCCAGTATCACCTGGCCTGCTACCACTCGAAGGCCGGCAACGCCGCGGAGGCGTTGCGCTGGCTGGCCGAAGCCGTCAAGCTGGACGCCGCTCTCGGCAGGCGGGCGCAATCGGATTCCGATTTCGCGCCTCTCAAGGAGAACACCCGATTCAAGGAACTGACCGGATCGTGACCGGCGACGGCTCACGGTTCCACAACCCGAACGCTCTGGAGATTTCATGGATTACAAAGTCGTCATCATCGGCTCGGGCCCCGCGGCCCACACCGCCGCCACCTACGCATCGCGGGCCAATCTCAAGCCGCTGCTCTTCGAGGGATTCCTGGCCGGGGGAGTGGCCGCCGGCGGCCAGCTCACCACCACGACCGACGTCGAGAACTACCCCGGTTTCCCCGAGGGGATCGACGGCACGGAACTGATGAACCGGATGCGGGCCCAGTCGGTGCGCTTCGGCACCGAAATCCTCACCGAGACCGTCACCGAGGTGGACTTTTCGAAGCGCCCGTTCCGGGTGAAGACCGACGAGCGCGAGGTGACCGCGGCCACGGTGATCGTGGCGTCGGGCGCCACGGCGAAGCGGCTGGCCATCAAGGGGGAGGAGCATCTCTGGCAGGCGGGCATTTCCGCGTGCGCCGTGTGCGACGGGGCGCTGCCGATCTTCCGGAACAAGGTGCTGGCGGTGATCGGCGGCGGCGACACCGCCGCGGAGGAGTCGACGCATCTCACGAAATTCGGCGAGAAGGTCCTGCTGATCCATCGCCGCGACGAACTCCGCGCGTCGAAGATCATGCAGAAGCGCGTGTTCGACAACAGGAAGATCGAGATGGTCTGGGACAGCGAAGTCGTCGAGGCCAGGGGCGGCCAGTTCCTCGAGGCGATCCGGGTGAAGAACGTGAAGACCGGCGACGAGAAGGACGTGGAGGTCAGCGGCCTGTTCTACGCGATCGGCCACAAGCCGAACACGGATTTTCTCGGCGGCCAGCTCGAACTCGACGAAACCGGGTACGTGAAGACCGTGCCGGGAACGACGCGGACCACGGTGGAGGGGGTGTTCGCCGCCGGCGACGTGCAGGACAAGGTGTACCGCCAGGCGGTGACGGCGGCGGGGTCGGGGTGCATGGCCGCGCTCGAGGCGGAACGCTGGCTGGCGGAGAACGAGTAGCGGCCCGGCCGATGTTCCCGGGGCGGACGTCGCTCCGCTACACGCCCATGATGTTGTAGCCGGCGTCCACGAACAGCGTGGTGCCGGTGATCCCGCTCGACATGTCCGACAGGAGGAACAGCCCGGCCTTGCCGACTTCCTCGGCGGTGATGTTTCTCTTGAGCGGCGACTTGTCGCGCGCGTTGCCGAGCATGCCGGTGAACCCGGAAATGCCGCGGGCGGACAGCGTGTTGAGCGCGCCGGCGGAGATCGCGTTGACGCGGATGTTCTGCGGCCCCAGTTCGTAGGCGAGCTGGCGCACGGAATGCTCGAGCGCGGCCTTGGCGCCGCCCATCACGTTGTAGTTCGGGACGACCCGCTGCGAGGCCATGTAGGTGAGGGCGATGATGGATCCGTTCCGGTCGGCCATGAGCGGCGCGGCCAGCCGGGCCATCGGGATGAGCGAGTAGGCGCTGATTTCCATGGCCGTGCGGAAACCGTCGCGGCTCGTGTTGCGGAAATCCCCCTCGAGATCCTCCTTGCGGGCAAACGCCACGCTGTGCACGAGGAAGTCCAGCCCGCCGAATTCCTTGCCGACGGTCGCGAACGCGCTTTCCAGCGCGGCGTCGTTCAGGACGTCGCACTCGACGACCAGCGAACCGGGAAGCGGGGCGGCCAGCTTTTCCACGCCCTCCTTGAGACGGTCGCCCTGGTAGGTGAAAGCGAGCCGGGCCCCGGCCTTGTTCAGCTGGTCGGCGATCGTCCACGCGATGCTCCGGTGATTGGCCACGCCGAAAATGAAGCCGGTCTTCCCCGACAGATCTATGGTCACCATTCCTGTTCCCCCTCGGGGTTCCGGCCGCTCAAAGCTGCTTTCTTCAATCCGGCCTTCTGTTTACGTCATTCGGGATCCCCGTCCCGACGTTCAGATCGGAATATCCCCGATCCGGCCCGGAACGTCAAATCCCGCTTTCCGGCCGGGGTAATGGCGAACTTACTCTTTATTTTAGATGGGGTTACGGGATATAATCGTCATCCACTGTCGCTGAGTCGTACCGGAGGATTCGTGCGCGTTGCTCTCTGCCAGATCAATACCACCATCGGTGACTTTGAGGGCAACGGAAATCGAATCATCGAATACAGCCGGCGGGCTCGCGATCGTGGCGCCGAAATCGCCATTTTCCCCGAGATGACGCTCACCGGATATCCGCCGCGGGATCTCCTCGAACGCAGCGGCTTCGTGGAAAGTTGTCTCGCGGCGCGCGCCCGGATCATCGAGGCCACCCGCGAGTTCGGTTCGATGGCCGTCGTGATCGGAGGCATCAGTCCGAACACGGGGGACGGCAAGCCGCTGTACAACGAGGCCTGGGTTCTTTCGGAGGGTCAGCTGATCTCGACACACCGGAAAACGCTCCTTCCCAACTACGATGTCTTCGACGAGGAACGCTACTTCGAGTCCGCGTCCGGGATATCCCCGTGCGGCTGGCGCAACGAATCCATCGGCGTGACGATCTGCGAAGACATCTGGAACGACAAGGAGTTCTGGACCGGGCGGCGTTACCGCAACAACCCGATCCGGGTGCTTTCCGACGAAGGGTGCCGGCTGCTCGTCAACATATCGGCGTCGCCCTATTCCTGGGGGAAGGGACGCCTGCGCAGCACGATCCTCAAGCAGGTGGCCCAGGATCACGGGATGCCGGTGATCCAGGTCAACCTTGTCGGCGGAAACGACAGCCTCGTCTTCGACGGCCGGAGCCTGGCCGTGGGGGCGGACGGTTCGGTGCTCGCCGTCGGCGCGCCGTTCGAGGAGGATCTCGTCGTCGTCGATGTCGGCAACGGGGCCGTGTCGTCCCCGGGAACGCAGGAAGCGGAGCGCCTGGGCCTCGAGGAGATGGAAGGCGTCCACCGGGCACTGGTGCTCGGGCTTCGCGACTACGCCGCCAAGTGCGGATTCCGCAAGGTCGTCCTCGGCCTGTCGGGCGGGATCGACAGTGCCGTCACCGCCGTCATCGCGGCGGACGCCCTTGGTCCGGACAACGTGCTGGCCGTGTACATGCCGACCCGTTTCTCCAGCGACCTCAGTCGCAGCGAAGCGCGGGCCCTGGCCCGCAACACCGGGATCCACTTCAAGGAGATCTCCATCGACGCGATCTTCGCGTCGTACCTGGAGCACCTGGAGGAGGGGCTCGAGGGGCTTCCGGGAAACACCACGGAGGAGAACATCCAGGCCCGGATCCGCGGCAACGTGCTGATGGCGTTGTCCAACCGGTTCGGCCATCTCGTGCTGGCCACCGGAAACAAGTCGGAGCTGGCGGTCGGGTACTGCACGCTCTACGGCGACATGAGCGGAGGCCTGAGCGTGATTTCGGACCTGTACAAGACCGAGGTGTACCGACTCGCCGAGCACCTGAACGGCGCGGCGGAGAGGGTGCCGCGGGGCACGATCGACCGTCCTCCTTCCGCGGAACTGCGGCACAGCCAGACGGATCAGGACACGCTGCCGCCGTACGAAACGCTCGACGCCGTCCTGCGGCTGTACATCGACGAGAATCAGGACCCGGACACGATCGTCGAGCGGGGTCACGATCCCGAAGTCGTTCGCGACGTGGTCCGCAGGGTCGAGCAGAACGAGTACAAGAGACAGCAGGCCGCACCGGGGCTTCGAGTGTCCTGGAAGGCTTTTGGAATGGGGCGCAGATACCCGATAGCGCGAAAAGCGCCCTGGATTTGATCGATCAGCAAGGCCGCCTGACATCTAGAGAGCCGGAGGTTAGTCCACCATGAGAACAGTGCTACTGTGCGCGATTGCCATAGGGCTCATGGCCGGAACCGCCCGGGCGAACAATGCGGCCGGCGTTTTCATCAACGAGGTCCTGTACAACCCGGTCGGCACCGACGCCGGAAACCAGAAGATCGAGCTGATCAACAAGGGTCCCGCCTCGGTGGACCTGTCCAACTGGAGCATCTGCATTCAGCTCAACTACAAGCGGTTTCCCGCCGGCGCCACGATTCCCCAGGGTGGCCTGTACATCATTCACGTCAACAAGAGCGGATCGAATACCCCAACGGAGATGTACACGGGTCCGTACGTCAACATCAACGCGGCCGGCGACGGCATCAGCCTCTATCACACGTTCAGCGGTTTTTCCGTGGCGGCCAACATGGAGGATTTCGTCCAGTTCGGCGGGGGAGGCAAGCCGCGCGAGAACACGGCCGTTGCGGCGGGTCTCTGGGTGGCCGGAACGTTCGTGCCGCTCGGGGCGGAAGGGGAGAGCGTGGCCTGGAGCGGCACGCAGGTTCTGCCGCACACCATCAGCCAGTATTGCAACGAGGCGCCGACGATCGGCGCCGCCAACGCCTGCGGCGCTCCCGTCTTCGGACCGCTGACGGACCTGCGTATCAACGAGGTGCTTGTGGATCCGGTCGGTCCCAACGAGGGGGAAACCCGCGTCGAGCTGCGGAACTCGGGGCCGAACCCGGTGAACGCGCTGGGATTGAACCTGTGCGTCGACTCGACTTCCTGCGAGGTGTCCGTTCCGACGATTCTCCCGGCCGGCGGATTTCTGGTGATTCACCTGAACAAGAGCGGCACCAGCTCTGACAGTCAGTTCTACACGGGCACGCCGTTTCCGGATCTCCAGTTCGAGGATTCCTTTGCACTCTACCGCAACGGCGACGACTTCTGGGATCCCGCCAACATGATCGACTACTTCCAGTGGGGAAACGCAGGGCGGTTCTACGAGTCCGTGGCCGAAGCGGCGGGGCAGTGGACGTCGGGGCAGTTCTTTCCGGCCGTCTTTTCGGAGGGGATGTCCATTCAGTGGTCCGGAACCGGCTCGGGAAACGATCCCGGCGATTACTGTGCCGACGCCCCCACGTTCGGAAGCCAGAACGTCTGCACCATCTCGGGCGTGCCGATCAACGGTCCGTCGATCATCGTGGTCGGGCAGAACCATCCCAACCCGTTCGTGGCGTCGACCCGCATCGAACTCCGGGCCGTCCAGCCCGTGCAGCGCCTCGAGGTGATCGTGCACGATGTGTCGGGCCGTGCGGTGCGCCACCTGGTCGGACCGACCCCGCTGTCCGGCTCGCGCAACGTCTTCTGGGACGGTCGCGACGACCTGGGGCGTCCGTTGCCCTCGGGTCATTACTTCTACATGGTCCAGACCGAGCAGGGATCCGTTTCGCGCAAGATGACGCTCAGCCGGTAGGAGCCGTTCCGGCGCAAAAAACTGTGCCGGTCAAACCCCGGCGGCCATGCGTCGGGTTCGACCGGCATCCTGTTCACCCAGGCCCCTCTCAAAGCCCCGGCGAACATTTTCCTTCAGAGTGCAACGCCCTCGGGACAGCCCATTCAATCCTATAAGCGCGTTTTCGCACCGAAACCGGACCATTTTTCGACAACGACCTGATTTTGCGGACGCTGCAGGCCGGATTCTGTTAAAAGAACGTTGATTCAGTTCATACCGAACAGTTATTTGCGACGATTCTCCCGGCAGGAGGGGTGTTCATGCCTTTTTATCGGAGTTTTCCGTTATCCCGAATCTTTCTGAGCCTGGCGTTCCTTTTCCTGGTGGCAGGTTCCGCGGTGTCCACCGGGGCCGAGGAGTGGAAGCCGTACCTGGAGGAGAAGGAGGGCAAGACGAAGCCGTTTCCGGAAAAAGCCTCGGAGCTGGACGACAAGGAGTGGCTGACGGTCCGCTACACGGATTACACCGGCATGAAGCCCCGGATGGGTGTCGTCCTGTCGGAAGTGAAAACGGGAACGAGCAGTTCCAGCGAGTGGGCCCGGGTGATCGCCGACGTGCGCGGTCAGACCACGAACCCGTTCAGCCACATCGAGGACATCGTCCGCCAGGCGCTCGGGGCCACGAACCGGTTCACGATGCTGGAGCGGACCACCGCCAAGGACGACCTGCTCGAGGAGCAGGATTTCGGCGCCTCGGGGCGGGTGGACAAAAAGACCTCCGCCGAGATCGGCAAGATCAAGGGGAGCGAGTTCATCGTCAAGGCGACGATTATCGAGCTGAACCCCGAGAAGGACTCGAAGGACATCCAGGCGGCGGCGGGCGTGCTGTCGCGGAGCGCGCTCGGCGTGGGTAGCGTGGGCGTGTCGGGGAAGGTCGCGTTCTGCCGGCTGAACGTGCGGATCATCCAGGCCGAAACGGGCGAGATCGTGAGCGACATGACCGTGGACGGCACCGCCAAGAGCTCGGGCCTGTCCGTGGGTGGCGGAGCCCTGGGGCTGGGGAGCAAGCTCGTCGGTGGCGCCGGCGTCAAGAGCGACTCCAAGAAGGGCGCGGCCATTTCCGACGCCATGCAGGCCTGTGCCAACAAGGTGGCCTACTACGTGGCCGATGAAATCGAGCAGGCTCCGTGGGAAGGCGCCGTGGCCAGCGTGTCCGGCAAGAAAGTGATGATCAACGGCGGCTCGAACGTGGGGCTGTCCGTCGGCCAGACGCTCACGATCCTCGCCAAGGGGATGGAGATCAAGGATCCGGAGACGGGGGAAAGCCTCGGTTTCGACACGTCGGAAATCGGCACGATCAAGGTGGTGGACGTGAAGGAAAAATTCTCCACGTGCGAGATCGCGAGCGGGGGAGAGGGCGTGAAGACGGGGGATGTGGTGAGGCTGGTGAAGTAGGGGCGCTTGCCACCCGCCCGCTCCCTGGTGGACAATAGTTCCGGAACCGAACCCGATGTCCGCGCCGCTGCGCACACTCAGACTCCGTGGGAGATGCCGATGAACGAGGAAGCCCTTCCCCCGGAAGAGCTGCTTCCGGGCGGTCCGGCGGATGCCTACTTTCCGGTCGTGTATCAGGATCTCCGCGCCCTGGCCGGCCGGCGGCTCCGGAAGGAAAAGGAGAACCACTCGCTCCGCCCCACGGAGCTCGTCCACGAGGTTTTTCTCCGGCTGCGGAAGGATTCCGCGCTGTCCGTCAACAACCGCGAGCATTTCCTGGCGCTCAGCGGTCTGGTGATGCGGCGGATCCTTGTCGAACATGCCCGGCGCCGGAACGCCCTGAAGCGGGGGGGCGGCTTCCTCCGGGTGACCCTGGACG
>CAZQVN010000042.1:28210-31339 GCA_964596775.1 uncultured bacterium | reverse complement strand
GCGGCGGGGCTCGTGGGTTTTCTGCGTGCCTCGGGTGTCACGGAGATAAGAGCCTGCGTGCACCCGGGCCATGTGGCGAGTCAGAACGTGGCCCGGAACGCGGGCCTTTCGCGGAGCGACACCCTGGAGGGTGGGGAAGAGGTGTGGGTGTGGCGACTGGGAGAGGACGTCTCATGAAAACGCAGTACTACACGGCCACGAGCCTCGACGGATTCATCGCGGAACTGCGCTACGAGGTGGGATGACGTGCTGCTCAACCGGGAAACGCTCGAAGGCATAAGAGCCGGAACCATCACGCTGGTCTTTCGGCGCTGGAAGCGACCCACCGTGAAGACCGGCGGGTCGCTGCTGACCGCCGTCGGCCGGCTGGAAATCAAGTCGGTGGACCCGGTGGACGCCGCCGGAGTCACCGGGCGCGACGCGAAGGCGGCGGGCTTCTGCGATCTGGCATCGCTCCGGGCCTTCCTGGATCAGCGCCCGGACGGCGACGTGTACCGGGTGCGGCTGGGACGGCTGGGGCCGGATCCACGGAAAGCGCTGCGGGACGCGGTGCCGGCTGGTTCGGAGATCGACGCGGTCGTTCAGCGCCTGGAACGGCTCGACGCGCGCAGCCGGCGGGGCGCCTGGACCCGGTCGGTTCTGGAACTGATCGCGAAGCGGCCGGGCGTGCGGGCCGGGGATCTCGCCTGCGACCTGGGCCGGGAACGGGACGAGTTCAAGGTCGACGTGCGGAAGCTCAAGTCGCTGGGCCTCACCGAGAGCCTGGAGGTGGGGTACCGCCTCTCGAAAAGAGGGACTGCGGTGCTGCGGCGGTTGAAGAAGTGAGAGTTTCCGGGATGTGGCGGGGTTTGTTGACTTGCGATATAGAGGTGCCTGCAAATCATTCCCTGATCAAATGGCTTGCCCGGCGATACACCTTACGGTACTCTCAAACGTACGTTAGGAGGTACGTTTAATGGCTAAGATACCTGAAGTTGTCCCGATCACAGATCTTCGGCAGGATGCGGCCGCGGTCTTGAAACGTGTCCGGACTCTGAAACAGCCTCTCATCATCACGCAGAGGGGTCGGGCGGCGGCGGTGATGCTGAGTCTCGATGCTTACGAGCGGGGAGAGCAGGAACGCCAGCTTCTCCTGGCGCTGGCACGAGGAGAACGTGAGATTGCCCGGGGCGTCGGGCATGATCTCGACGACGTCCTGGCCGAGGGGGATGCACTCCTTGACCAGGGAGAGTCGTGAAGGTTCGATTTACCCCCACAGGACGAACCCAGTTTCTCTTGTCCCTTGAGTACATTCGCCGGGACAAGCCGTCTGCCGCGCTCAAGTTTCGCAAACGAGTGGAAAAGACCCTGCGTCGTCTCGAAAAATTTCCGGCGTCGGGACGAGCCATCCCGGAGTTCCCCGATCTTTCCCATCGGGAGGTCATCGTGACGCCGTACAGATTTTTCTATCGCGCCGAGCGAGAGACCATCTGGATTGTGGCGGTCTGGCATTCCGCGCAGTTGCCGCATGAAACAGAGGAGTGATTCCGTGCACGCCGCACTCGTCGTCATTTTCCTGCTGTTCGCCGCCACCGGCCATGCCAACGAATCCTCCCACGCCGAAACCCAGCTTTCCGCAATCCTCGAAAGCCGTCCCACAATGGCCCGGTCGATCGAATCGCGGCCCGCGGTCCGCGACTGGATCCTCGAACGTTTCCGCGTGACCGATCCGCCGCTCTTCTGGAGTCCGGATCCGCCGGTTTCGGGCCGCCTGGCGGAGTGCGACGCCCGGGATTCCACGCTGACCTACGTGCGGGTCATGCCGGGCAGATCCGGAATCGATCAACTCGTGCAGCTGCTGTTCGAACTGCACAACGTGCAGGGGTACGACGTCTTCGATGAACTCTTCGAGGCGGCATTCCGTGGCGACATCACCCGGGAAGAGTTTGCCGTGCGCAGCCTGGAGCAGGAGTTCCGCGCCCTGCTGGCCGCTCGGCAGTTTTATCGTGAGCATGTTGCCGACCTGTCCCGCTCGGAGCGCCGGGAGGCGCGGGCCTACTACCGCATGCTGTACGGCACCGATTCCTTCGAGGAACATGTGCGCGAAGTGCGTGAACGGGGCTTCGATCTGCTGGATCACTGGCGGGAACTCTACGACACGGTGGTGCTGCCGGAGCGGGAACCGAGGTCCGGAGCGCGGCCGGAAGCCGCTCCGCGCTGAAGACATGTATACTCGGGTTTCACACGATTCAATCTGTCGCAACCCCGGAGGTGACGCTGCATGCAGATTTTCTATCTCGAAATCGTGACGAAGGACGTTGACGCGGTGTGCGACGCGTACGCCGCGGCGGACGGGGCGCAGTTCGGCAAGCCGGACGCCGGCCTCGGCAACGCGCGGACCGCGGCGCTGCCGGGCGGCGGCATGGTCGGCGTGCGCGCTCCGATGGGCGACGCGGAAACCCCGGTCGTGCGCCCCTACTGGCTCGTGAAGGACATCGAATCGGCGCTCGCCGCGGCGGTCCAGGCCGGCGGCGAAGTGGCCCATCCGCCGCTGGAGCTCCCCGGTCACGGTACGTTCGCCATCTATATCCAGGGCGGCATCCATCACGGGCTCTGGCAGAAGTAGCCTGAGACGGTCCAGCACCGCGCCCATCCACCCCCGGCACGCCCCGGCTGCCGCGAAAGGAGCATCTGATGAAGAACCGGATCGCCATCCCGGCGTTTGTCGGCGTCCTCGTGCTTTCCGTCGCGGGTCTCGTTCTGAATTCAACGGCCCACGACTCCCATTCCTCGAAGCCGGCGCAGGCGGAAGCCGTTCCGGCGTCCGCGCCGGCGCCGAAACTGGAAACCCTCCTGTCGTCGGTACTGGAAGGGGTGGAAAAGCGCGAAGTGATCGTGAGCCGCGTCACGATTCCCCCGAACACCAGCCTGCCGAAGCACTGGCACCCCGGGGAGGAGTTCGCCTACATCCTCGAAGGCTCCGCGATCCTCTGGCAGGAGGGGAAGGAGGATATCGTCGGAAAGAAGGGTGATGTCCTCAAGGTGCCGCTGAAGCAGGTCCATACGGCCATCACGAAGGACGAGGGCGTCACGATCCTGGTGTTCCGGGTTCACGAGCAGGGGCAGCCGGAGCGGGTTCTTGTGGACTGA
>CAZQVN010000042.1:0-28110 GCA_964596775.1 uncultured bacterium | reverse complement strand
ACGCGCCGGACAATCCGCGGCGCAATTTCCCGGCGGGTGCCGGCGTCACGTCGCGGGGCGTTGCCGTCTTCGTTTCGGTGATCGGCGTCGTGCTGGGCGCGTTCGGCGGAGTCCTGGTGTGGGGGTCCACCCGGCATGGTGGCGGTTTCAACGTCGGGAGGTGACCTCCGAACGGAAACCGGTCCCGCCCGAACGACCCTACGCCGTCCTGGCCCGCCGCGTTTCCCTCTCCCCGATCTGCTGCCGCCACATCGCGTAGTACAGCCCCTTCAGCTCGAGCAGGTCGTCGTGCGGTCCGGATTCCACCACGCGCCCCTTTTCCAGAACGAGGATCCGGTCCGCGTGCATGATCGTCGACAGCCGGTGGGCGATGAGGATCACCGTGATGTCCTGGCGGGCGGAGATCTCGCGGATCGTCAGCGTGATCTCCTCCTCGGTCAGCGAGTCCAGCGCCGACGTGGCCTCGTCGAACACGAGGAGGCGCGGCTTGCGGAGCAGCGCCCGGGCGATCGACAGCCGCTGCTTCTCGCCGCCGGACACCTTCACACCCCCTTCGCCGATCACCGTGTCCAGCCCCTTGTCGGCGCGGGCGAGCAGGGTATGACAGGCGGCGCTCCTCAGGGCGTCCAGGCATTCCGCGTCGGTGGCGCGCGGGTTCACGAAGAGGAGGTTCTCCCGGATCGTCCCGGCAAACAGCTGCGTGTCCTGGGTCACGAATCCGATCTGCTCGCGGAACGTCTCCATGTCGATCGTGTCGGAGGGGTGCCCGTTCAGGAGGATCTTCCCCTCCAGCGGCCGGTAGAGGCCGACGAGCAGCTTGACGAGCGTCGTCTTTCCGGAGCCGGACGGGCCGACGAACGCCAGCGTCTCGCCGACTTGCGCGGAAAACGAGATGCCGTCCACGGCGCGGCTCGACGCCGAGGCGTGCTGAAAGCCCACGTTCTCGAACTCCAGCCGGGTGACCGGCCCGAGTTCCATTGGGCTGGCGGGTCGCGGCTCCTTCGGCGTGTTCAGGATCTCGTTGAAATTCTGCAGCGACACTTCCGTCTCGCGGTAGATGTTGATGATGTTGCCGAGTTCCTGGAGCGGTCCGAAGATGAAGAACGAGTAGATGAAGAGAGAGAAGAACTCGCCGACGGTGATCTGCCGCGCGTAGATCAGGTAGAGCATCAGGAACATGATGCTCGTCCGCATGAAGTTGACGAACGTGCCCTGGATGAACGACAGGCTCCGGATATAGCGGACCTTCTTGAGCTCGAGTTTCAGGATCTTGTCCGTCGTGTCGTTGAGGCGGCGGATCTCCTGCTGCGAAAGCCCCAGGCTCTTCACGAGCTCGATGTTCCGCAGCGACTCGGTGGTGGACCCGGCCAGAGCCGTCGTCTCGGCCACGATGACCTTCTGGATCGCCTTGATCTTCTTCGAGAGCACGGACGACATGACGCCGATCAGCGGGATCGTGGAAAAGTAGACGGGCGCGATCAGCCAGTGCACCGAGATCGCGTAGATCGACACGAAGATGATGCCGACGATCGTGGTGAACAGGATGTTCACCGCCGCCTGGATCAGCCGCTCCACGTCGGTCCGCACCTTCTGCAGCTTGCCGAGCGTTTCCCCGCTCCGCTGGTCCTCGAACACGGCGTAGGGGAGCTCGAGCGAGTGTTTCAGGCCGTCCGCGTAGATCTGCGCCCCCAGGCGCTGGGTGATCACGTTGATGAAGTAGTCCTGGAAGTTCTTGGCCACCCGGGACACGAACGCGGCGCCCACGGCCAGGCCGAGCAGGAACAGGACGCCCCGGAAGAACTCGCCGGTCGTGTACCTGTCGAACTGGGTGACGTAGTTGTCGATGACGTGGCGGAACACGAGGGGATCCAGCAGCGAAAACACCTGGTTGATCGCCGCGAGGCCGAGCGCCAGCGCCACGAGTTTCCAGTACTGCCGGAGGTACGAATAGAGAAGCGCCATGCCGCGGCTTCAGTCAGGCCGGAATGAAGTCCATCGGCGGCATCCCCGGGATGAGCTTCCGCTCCACCGCATGCTTGAAGAGATGGGTGAGCGCCTTGACGCCGGGTTCGCCCATGTCGCGGGTGTCGTCGTTCACGTACATCCGCACGAACTTCCGGTTCACGTCGGGCTCGATCCCGCGCCCGAAACCGCGGGCGTACTCCATGGCGTCGTCCTCGTGCGCGTAGGCGTACTCGATGCTCTCGCGGAGGCCTTTGGCCAGGGCCGCGATCAGCTCCGGCCCGAGGTCGCGGCGCACCGCGTCGAGGCCGAGCGGAAGGGGAAGGCCGCCGGTGGCTTCCTCCCACATCGTGCCGAAATCGCAGATTTTCCTGAGCGGCGTGTCGGTCCAGGTCAGCTGCCCTTCGTGGATCAGCACGCCGGCGTCGACCTTCTTCGCGATCACCTGGTCCATGATCTCGTCGAACGGCACGATCACCTTTTCGAACTCCGGCAGGTGCAGCTTCAGCAGGAGATGCGCGGTCGTCTGCTCGCCGGGGATCGCGATCCTGGCGCCGGCGAAGTCGCCGAGCGTGCCTTCCTTCAGCGCCACCACGATGGGGCCGTAGCCGCGCCCCATCGAGGAGCCGGTCATCATCACCTGGTACTTGTCGGCGAGCGCGGGGTAGGCGTGCGCGGAGATCGCGGTCATCTCGTACTCGCCGGCCGCCGCCTTCCGGTTCAGCGTTTCGATGTCGAGTAGCCGGTGCTCGATCCGGCACCCGGGAATCTCCACCTTGCCGGTGGACAGGGCATAGAACATGAAGGCGTCATCGGGGTCGGGGCTGTGCCCGATCTGGATCAAACGTGTGTCGCTCATGAGTCCTTTCTCATTTCTCTGGCTCCGTCCGGGTAGCCGACGATCACGCGGCGCGTCATCTTGACGAAGAGGCCGCACTCCACGACGCCGGGGATCCGGTCGATGTCCAGTTCAATACGGGCCGGGTCTTCAATGCCGCCGGGAAACCGGCAGTCGAGAATCAGGTTGCCATTGTCGGTGACGAACGGCTTTCCGCCCCCGGCCGTGCGCAGTTTCGGCTGGCCGCCGACCGCGGCAAGGTGGCGCGCCGTCTGCTGCCAGCCGAAACGAGTCACCTCGACGGGAAGCGGAAAGTGCTCGGCCAGCCGCGGCACCAGCTTCGACGGGTCCACGAGCACGATCAGCTCCTTCGACGCGAACGCCACGACCTTCTCGCGGAGCAGGGCACCGCCGCCCCCCTTCACGAGGTTCAGGTCGGGGTCCACCTCGTCGGCGCCGTCCAGCGTCAGGTCGATGCCCCAGATCGATTCGAAATCCACGAGCGGGATGCCCACGTCCTTCGCCTGCTTCGCGGTGGCTTCGCTCGTCGGGATGCCCCGGATGCTGAGCCCCTGCGCCACCCGCTCGCCGAGCAGCTGGACGGCCCACTTCGCCGTGGATCCGGTGCCGAGCCCCACGACCATGCCGTCCTTGACCGCCTCAATCCCCAGCAGGGCGGCCTGGCGTTTCAATTCGTCCGCGGCATGTCGATCCGTCATCGGTCTCCGGTTTAGCCTTGAATGGACAGCAAGGGGCTGGTTGGGGAAGTGAACGCGCGTGAGGGTATCAGCCGGTTCCGGGGGGCCGCAAGTCGGAGGCTGGTTTACGCTGTCCGTCGCCCGGGGGGCCGCAAGTCGGAGGCCCGGCGTGCGCCGGCCGTTGCTTCGCGGGGCTGTGATACTGTCCCGCCGGGACTCTTTCCGGAGGATGATCGTGCTGTTCGAGCCGTTCAAATACATGGAGTGGGCGAAGACCGTACCCTTTGCAGGTGCCGGCTGGAACCTGGGGATGAGCGGGTTTTCCTGGACCGACCCGGGGCTGCTCGGGGTGGATCCGAACGCCATCGCGCTCGACGGTCCGAACCGGCACGGCGCGATGTCGGTCCGAGCCCGGGTGGCCGCCCGCTACCGGGTGCCCGAGGATCACGTTCTGCCGGTGGCCGGAACGTCGCTGGGGATCTTCCTGCTGTTTTCCGCCGTTCTCGAGCCCGGGGACGACATCCTGATCGAGAGCCCGACGTACGAGGCCCTGCTCCGGGCCGCCGGTCACTGCTCCGGCCGGGTGAACCGTTTCGAGCGGAGTTTTGCCGACGGGTACCGGATCGATTCCGATGTCGTGGCTCGGGCGTTGACACCGAAGACCCGGATCGTGGCCGTCTGCGACCTGCACAACCCCTCCGGCGTGGCGATGGAGCCGGAGGCTGGAGCGCGGCTCAAGGCGATGGCTTCCGAGCGGGGATTCCTCCTGTTCGTCGACGAGGTCTACCGCGATTTTCTCCCCGACGAGCCGGTCGGCACGCTCTACGAGCCCGGCTCCCCGGTCCTCGTGGCTTCGAGTCTCACGAAGGTGTACGGGATGGGCGGGCTCCGGGCCGGCTGGATTCTCGGTCCGCCGGAGATCCTCCGGAAGGCGCGGCAGGTTCAGAATGTCCTGCATGTCAACGATCCCTGGCCCGTCGTTCCGTTCATCGAGGCGGCGTTCGATCACGCGGAGGAACTGAGACGGCGCGGCCTGGAAATTTCCGCCGCCGGGCGCGCCGTGCTGTCCGCATGGATGGGGGAGCGGACCGACATGAGCTGGGTGGCCCCCGCGGGCGGTCTCTGCTCGTTTCCGCGGCTTCCGGAAGGGCTCACCGGCACCCTTGTTTCGGAAACTCTGCACCGGGATGAGGACACCCTGGTCGTGCCCGGTCGCTTCTTCGAGGACGACCGCCATGTCCGGATCGGGGTCGCGGCCGGTCCCGACGCGGTCCGGGAAGGGTTGACCCGCCTGGGAAGAACCCTGGACCGGCTGAAAGCCGGGGGCCGGCGGTCGGCCTCGGCCGAAAACTGACACTTGCCCTGAAGCGTCAAACGGTGTACTTTTCCGACGTTAGCACTCGATGGTCCTGAGTGCCAACTTGTGAAAACCATCACAATGTTTTCATAAATCCATACATATCAACAGTTTGGGAACAGGAGGTTCCAATGAAGATCACGCCTCTGGGTGATCGGGTGCTGGTGCGCGCCCTGGAAGAGAAAGAAGGCAAGGTGGGCGGCATCATTATTCCGGACACCGCCAAGGAAAAGCCGCAGCAGGGTCAGGTCGTTGCCGCCGGACCGGGTCGCCGCCGCAAGAACGGCGAGCGGGTGCCGCTGGAAGTGAAGTCGGGGGACAAGATCCTCTACGGCAAGTATTCCGGCAACGAAGTGACGCTCGACGGGGAAACCCTGCTGATCCTGCACGAAGACGAAATCCTGGCCAGGCTCTAGGCCGCTCAAACGAACAGGAGTTTTGACCGATGGCTAAAGTACTG
Organism: uncultured bacterium; assembly: GCA_964596775.1. Classification (GTDB taxonomy): domain Bacteria; phylum Eisenbacteria; class RBG-16-71-46; order JABDJR01; family JAWXBZ01; genus CAZQVN01. The sequence goes on along the minus strand of CAZQVN010000042.1, from coordinate 22,795 downwards.
AAGTTCGACGCCGAGGCGCGCGACGCTCTCCGGCGCGGTGTGGATAAACTCGCGAACGTCGTCACGGTGACGCTCGGACCCCGCGGACGCACGGTCGTTCTCGACAAGAAGTTCGGGGCTCCGCTGATCACGAACGACGGCGTGACGATCGCGAAGGAGGTCGAGCTCGAGGATCCCTACGAAAACATGGGCGCCCAGCTCGTGAAGGAAGTTTCGACGAAGACCCAGGACGTGGCCGGCGACGGCACCACGACCGCCACCTGCCTTGCCCAGTCGATCGTGCACCTCGGCCTCCGCGCCGTCACCTCCGGCGCCGGCCCGATGGCGCTGAAGCGGGGCATCGACAAGGCCGTGACCGCGGTGGTCGAGGATCTCAAGAAGCAGTCCAAGCTGATCAAGACGAAGGAGGAGATCGCCCAGGTCGCCTCGATTTCGGCGAACAACGACCGCGTCATCGGCGACCAGATCGCCGAGGCGATGGAGAAGGTCGGCAAGGACGGCGTCATCACCGTGGAGGAGGGCAAGTCCCTCACCACGATGCTCGAGGTCGTGGAGGGGATGCAGTTCGACCGCGGCTACATGTCCCCCTACTTCATCACCGACGCCGAGCGGATGGAAGTCGTTCTGGACGACGCCTACATCCTTCTCTACGAAAAGAAGATCGGGAACATCAAGGACTTCCTCCCGGTCCTCGAGAAGACGCTGCAGCTCGGCCGTCCGCTCGTCGTGATCGCGGAAGAGGTCGAGGGGGAGGCCCTGGCCACCCTCGTCGTCAACAAGCTCCGCGGCTCGCTGTCCGTCTGCGCCGTCAAGGCGCCCGGATTCGGCGACCGCCGCAAGGCGATGCTCGAAGACCTGGCCATTCTCACCGGCGGCACGCTGATTTCCGAGGATGTCGGGATGAAGCTGGAAAACGCCACGCTGAAGGATCTCGGCCAGGCCAAGCGCGTGGTCGTGGACAAGGACAACACCACGGTCGTCAACGGCGCCGGAAAGCCCGCGGACATCAAGGCCCGGGTGGCGAACCTCAAGAAGCAGATCGAGGAGTCCACGTCCGACTACGACAAGGAAAAGCTGCAGGAGCGCGTGGCCCGTCTTTCGGGCGGCGTGGCGGTGATTCATGTCGGCGCGGCCACCGAAGTGGAGATGAAGGAAAAGAAGGCGCGCGTGGACGACGCCCTCTCGGCAACCCGCGCGGCGGTCGAGGAAGGCGTGGTTCCCGGCGGCGGCGTGGCCCTGGTCCGGGCCGCCCGGGCCCTCAAGAAGCTCGAGCTCACCGGCGACGAGAAGATCGGCGCCGACATCGTGCTCAAGGCTCTCGAGGAGCCGCTCCGCACGATCGCCACGAACGCCGGCGCCGAGGGCTCCCTCGTCGTCCAGAAGGTTCTGGCCGGCACCGGCGCCATGGGCTTCGACGCGGCGACGCTCGAATACACCGACATGATCAAGGCGGGCATCATCGACCCGACGAAGGTCACCCGCTCGGCGCTGCAGAACGCGGCCTCGATCGGCGGCCTGATCCTGACCACGGAAACGCTCATCGTGGACAAGAAGGAAAAGAACAAGCCGGCCGCCGGTGGCGGCGGCGGACACATGGGACACATGCACTAGACCGACCTGCCGGACCCGCCCCCGCGATCCGTCGCGGGGGCGTTTTTTTTGCCGGGTTACCGGAGCGGCAGGCGGTACCCCGGTTACAGTTCTCTCGATCCGCGCCGAGTCCGGCGGAGCGGGCGGCGACCGATCGCCGGATTCGCGAATAGATGGTCAGTTATTCCATGATCCAGAACCCAAGCGCTCACAGCACGATCCAGTGATTTTGAATTGAACTTGACGGCCGGGAACGTCATAATCGAAGCGTTTCCAGACGTTTTTCCTATCCGATGGACCCACATCCGTGTGGAGGTGCTCCTGCAGGCCGAAGACGCCACGGAAACCCTGATCCGATCCACCGACGGATCGGAATCCGACACCGAGCGTCTCTTTGCCCTGGTCTATGCGGAACTGCGTCAGATGGCCGATCGCGAACTGCGCAGGGAGCGACCGGATCACACCCTCCAGCCCACCGAGCTCGTTCATGAAGTGTTCTTCCGCCTTGTGAACCGGACGCGCTGCCGCATCGAGGATCGGAAGCATTTTCTGGGCCTTGCCTGCCGGGCCATGCGCGAGGTTCTCATCGATCACGCCCGCCGCCGGGGCCGGGAAAAGCGGGGGGGCGGCTGGGGCCGGGTGCCGCTCGAGAACCTGAACATTTCCGGCAGACGGGATGACGACACCACGATCATGGCGCTGAATTCCGCCCTTGAGCGATTGATGGCGCGCCATCCGGAAAAAGCGCGCATTGTGGACATGCACTTCTTCGCCGGGTTCAAGCTCGAGGAGTGTGCCGAGATCCTCGGGATCTCGCTCCGGACGGTGTCGAGGCGCTGGGCCTTCGCCCAGGCCTGGCTGGCCCGGGAGATGATCGACCACTGATGGAAGACCATGGGGGTGAGACGGCGTGGGGCGGGATTTCGACAAGGATCAGCGCGTCGAGGACCTGTTCGCCGACGCCCTCGAGCAGGCGGGCGCGGACCGGCTGACCTGGCTGGAACGGGAATGCGCCGGCGATGTCGAGATGTTCGCCGAAATCCGGTCCCTCCTGCGTGCGTTTGATCGGGCACCGGAACTGATCGATCGTTCCATTCTGCCGGGCTGGACGGAGTCCATCGTCGATTCCCTGCCCGACACGATGGCGGGCCGCCTCCTCGGTCCGTGGCGGATCGTCGAGCTCATCGCCACCGGGGGCATGGCGGCCGTGTATCTTGGCGAGCGCGTCGACGATGCCTTCCGCAAGAAGGTGGCGATCAAGATTCTCGCCGGTGGATCGTTCCATCCCGGGCTCCTCTCCCGGTTCCGTATCGAGCGCCAGCTTCTGGCCGATCTCGACCACCCGAGTATCGCCCGGCTTCTGGACGGGGGCACGACACCCGAGGGCGTGCCATATCTCGTCATGGAATACGTCGAGGGAACCTCGATCCGGGACGCTGCCCGCAGCCTGTCGGTCGAGGAACGACTGCGTCTGTTCCTTGATGTGGCCGATGCGGTCCAGTACGCGCACGCGAACCTGGTGATCCATCGCGACCTGAAACCGGGAAACATCGTCGTGCGGCCGGACGGGCATGCGAAGCTTCTCGACTTCGGCATCGCCAAGGTGTTTCAACCCGGCTCGGGCGACGGCGCCGCCGAGACGGTGGCTGGGACCGCCTGGGCCCTGACGCCGCGCTACGCAAGCCCGGAGCAGATCTCCGGGCGGCGGGTGACGACCGCCACCGACATCTACAGCCTGGGTGTCGTTCTCTACGAACTGCTCACCGGCCGGCTTCCCTACGCCATGGACCGGGATTCGGTCATCGAGATCGGCCGGGTCATCTGCGAGACGCCGCCTGTGCCTCCGAGTCGGCTCAGAGACCTCCCCGAGGCGCGCCGCCTTGCGGGCGATCTCGAAACGATTCTCCTCAAGGCGCTGGCCAAGGAGCCGGACAGGCGTTATCGCAGCGTCGCCGACTTCGCGGAAGATGTGCGGCGGCACCTGCATGGAGAGACGGTCCTGGCCAGGGGGGATTCGGCGGGCTACCGCGTGGCGCAGTTCGTCCGGCGCCACCGGATGCTGGTGGCCGGCGTGATCTCCGTCATCACCATGCTCGTCGTGGCCCTGGCAGTCACGCTGTTCTACTACCGCCGGGCGGTCGCGAGCGCGGATGAGGCCCGCTGGTCGAGCTATACGAGCGTGGTGGCCGCGGCCGAATCGGCGATCATGAACCACAGCACACCGGAGGCCCGCGTTCTTCTGGATCAGACGGAGGAGTCGTTTCGCGGCTGGGAGTACCGGCATCTGAGGGCCCGTCTCGACCGCAGCGTGTCCTCATGGACGGCGCATACGGCGCCGGTGACGGGTCTCACGATCTCCCCGGATGGGACCCGTCTGCTCACGGTGAGTCCCGACAGTACGGCGCGGGTCTGGACGACGGACGGCGACAGCCTCATGGCCTGGCTGTTTCCCGGTGAAGTGGTGAGTTGCCGTTTCCTGTCCGGCACGGATCGCATCGTTGTCGGCGTGGATCGCGGCCAGGTGATGACGGCGTCGATCGGGGGGCCACCCGAGCTTCTCGGCCGGGGATCCTACTGGGCCATCGTCGACGTGGATCCCGGGGGCCGCATGGTGGCCGCGGGTTTCGAGAACGGCGAGGTGGCGCTGTTCGATGCGGATTCCCGCCGGGAACTCCGCCGCTGGAAGGCGCACCACCGGCTTGCGGTGCCGGCGTTCTCTCCGGACGGGACCGAACTCGCCACGGCCGGCTCGGATTCCGTCGTTCATGTATGGAGCCTCCAGGACGGCGGGCTCAAGGCAACGCTTCGCGGTCACCGCCGGCGCATTTACAGCCTTGCCTACAGTTGGGACGGACGAAGACTGGTGACCGGATCCAGCGATGGAACGGCCACCGTCTGGAGTCTCGACACGGGCCAGGCAGTCACGAGCTTTTCCGAGCACCGGGGCGTTCCCTCGAAACTGGCCTTCCACCCGGACGGGCGCAGCATTCTGTCGGCCGGAACCGAGGGGCGCCTCCTGGTCTGGGATGCGATCACCGGAGGTCGAAAGGGGGAATTTCACGGACACTGCAGCGACGTGACAACCCTGGTCATCTCGTCCGACGGTGGGTCGGTCGTCACCGGTGAAGCGGATGGGACCGTCCGGAAATGGAGATGGGGAACGGACGACGTGCGGGTGCTGCGGGGACTGTCGGCCGGCTCCCAGACCGCGGACATCTTTCCGCTGACGGACTTCGACATGGATCCGGAGGGACGAATCATGGTCACCTTCAACGGCCGGACCTTTCCGGAGGGGCGGGCGCTCATGGTCCGCGAAGCCTTCGGTGGGGAGCGGCTGCGCTACGGGTTTCCCTTCCTCTCCGCATTGACGCTCATCGATTCCACGGCGGCCGTGATCGGAACGGAACGGGGAGAGATCATCGTGTTCTCGTTTGCCGGCGGAGAGAGCCAGTGGACCCTCAGGACCACCGTCGAGGCCACCGGACCCGTGACGGCCCTGGCCTTCCACCCCACGCGGTCGCTGGTCGCGTGTGCGGAGGGAGACGGCGTCATCAGTCTCCGTACGCTTCCGGACCTGACCGCGATCCGGACGTGGAAAGGGCACGCCACTCCCGTCACGTCCCTCGAGTTCAACACGCCCGGGACCCTTCTCGCCTCGGCGGACGGCGCCGGCGGCGTTCGCCTGTGGAATCCCGCCACCGGGGATTCCCTGGCCGGGCTCCCGCCGCCGGGGTCCGGGATCACGGACATGGCCTTTCACCCGGCGCATCGCGTTCTGGCGATCACCACGGTCGGCGGCACGGCGCTCCTCTGGCCATTCGAGCGCGCCGGGGCACGGTGCGACACGCTGATGGCCGCGCAGCGGGGGGCGGCCTGTGTCACGTTCGACCGGGAGGGGAGGCGTCTCGTCGTCGGGAATCAGGACGGCATGATCAGCCTGGTCGACTTCGAACGCCGTACCCCGATCGTGAGGCTGCACGGACACCTCTCTAAGGTTTCGGCCGTCCGGTTCACGGAGGACGGAAACACGCTGGTTTCGTCCAGCTTTGACGGAACGCTCCGCGTCTGGGACACGGGGTCGGTCGGCCCGAACCGCTGAATGGATCGCGGCACAGGCCCGCATGTGGTACAGTCCCACCCCATGAAACAGACCCTGATTGACGACATCCTCCAGGACGTCCAGAAACCTTCCCGCTACCTCGGTAACGAGCTGAACGCCGTCCACAAGAACCTGAAGGACATCAACGTCCGGATCGCGCTGGCGTTCCCGGATCTCTACGATCTCGGGCTGTCCAACATCGGCATCATGATCCTGTACAAGGTGCTGAACATGATTCCGGACGTCTGGTGCGAACGGGTCTACGCGCCCGCCGAGGACATGGAGGCGGAAATCCGCTCGCGGGGCATGAAGCTGTTCACGCTGGAGTCCACGACGCCGCTGTCCGAGTTCGACTGCATCGGCGTCACGCTCCAGTACGAGCTCTGCTACACGAACATCGTGAACATGCTCGACATGGCCGGCATTCCGCTGTTCTCGGACGAGCGGGGCGACAAGGATCCCCTGATCGTCGGCGGCGGACCGGTGGCGTTTTCGCCGGAGCCGGTGGCCGACCTGATCGACGCGTTCATCATCGGCGACGGCGAGGACGCGGTCATTGCGCTGGCCAACGCGCTCCGCGCCGGCCGCGGGCTGTCGCGCTCCCGGCGTCTCGACCTGCTCGAGTCGATCCCCGGCATCTACATCCCGTCGCGCTACCCGACGATCACGCTGCCGAACGGCGAGATCGTCCGCGACCCCGCGCACGCGGCGGTCAAGAAGGCGATGATCCCCGACCTCAACGCGGTTCCGTTTCCGTCGGATTACATCGTGCCGTACGTGCAGCAGGTGCACGACCGCGTGTCGCTGGAGGTGCTCCGCGGCTGCACGCAGGGGTGCCGCTTCTGCCAGGCCGGGATGATCTACCGCCCGGTCCGTGAGCGGAGCCTGGACACGATCAAGACGATCACCGAAGAGGCCATCAAGAAGTCGGGCTACGAGGAAGTGTCGCTGTCGTCCCTGTCCACCTGCGACTACAGCCGCGTCAAGTCGCTCGTCGAGCAGCAGGTGCGGGTGGCCGGCCCGAAGGGGGTCGGCGTGTCGCTGCCGTCGCTGCGCATGGATTCGTTCTCGGTGGACCTCGCCGAGATGATCTCCGGCGTCCGGAAGACGGGCCTCACGTTCGCGCCGGAGGCCGCATCGGACCGCCTGCGGGCCGTCATCGACAAGTGGATCCCCGACGACGAACTGTTCGAGACGACGAGCCAGGTCTACGCCCGCGGCTGGGAGAGCGTGAAGCTCTACTTCATGATCGGACTGCCTACGGAAACGATGGCCGACGTGGAGCGGATCGGCACGCTGGCCGAGGAGGTGCTGAAGCGCGGGCGCAAGCACAACCGCCGCGCCCGGGTTCACGTGTCGGTGTCCACGTTCGTGCCGAAGCCGCACACGCCGTTCCAGTGGGAGCGGCAGTTCTCGAACGCGGAAATCCTCGAGCGCCACGCGCTGCTCAAGAAGATGCTCTACCCGATCCGGCCGATGAAGGTGTCGCTGCACGATTCGCCCACGTCGTGGCTCGAGGGGATCCTCTCCCGCGGCGACCGCCGGCTCGGCCGGGCGATCGTCGAGGCCTGGAAGCGGGGCGCCAAATTCGACGGCTGGACGGAAAAGTTCAAGCCGGAGGCCTGGGACCAGGCGTTCGAGGCCACCGGGATCGACGCCGCGTCGTTCAACCGGCGACGGAATCTCGACGAGCCGCTGCCGTGGGACCACATCGACTGCGGCGTCACCAAGGAATTCCAGAAGAAGGAGTGGCTGAAGGCCGTGGCCGCCGGCCTCACCGCGGACTGCCGGACGAAGTGCCACCGCTGCGGCGTGATCGACGATCACGCGAAGCTCTGCGCCACCCAGATCTACACCGCCCGGGCCGGACTGAAGGCCGAGGCGGACTGGAAGATGCCTCCGATGGAGGAGCTGACGCCGCCCAATCCCGACGCCGTGCAGCGGATCCGGTTCCGCTTCGGCAAGACAGGGGAGATCCGCTTCCTGTCGCACCTGGAACTCGCGAACGCCATGACCCGCGCGTTCCGCCGGGCCGAACTGCCGGTGGCCATGAGCCAGGGGTTTCATCCCCATCCGAAGCTGTCCTTTGCCACCGCGCTGCCGGTCGGCCTGCAGTCGATGGGCGAGTACGCGGAAGTGGACTTCACCGCGCACGTTCCCGTCGACGACTTCTGCGCGCGCATCCGGGCCGTGTTTCCCGTCGGGCTCGAACTGATCTCGGCCCGGGAGACGCAGGTCAACGGCAAGTCGATGGGGAAGCAGTTCGTGGCCGCGGCCTACGAGGTGGACCTCGTCCGGTCGGCCGTCGAGAACGGCAGCGGCCCCCTCGAGACGATGCTCGACCGCTTCCTCGAAGCCGAGGAGGTGCCGGTGGAGCGCTGGACGAAGGACGGCACGAAAGTCGTCAACGTCCGCCCGGCCGTCCTGTCGATGACGTTCCACCCGGAAGGGGGGGGACAGGCCCTGCTCCGGATGGTCCTGTCCGAGGACAACGGGGCCGCACGGCCCCGGCTGGTCCTCCGCGGCCTGCTGCACATCGACGACAAGGCCGTGGGGCGCATCAGGATCCGCAAGCTGGATTCCTTCGCGGTCAGGGGCGAGGACCTCATCTCGGCGTCTGAACTCGAGTAGTGCCGGGCGCCCGCCCGGGGCCTCCCGTGCGGCCTGCTCTATTAAGGTCGATAATTTCTCTTGCCAAATTCCACTTTCAGGTTCATTTTTCCCCACCAGAGATTGGCACCAACGGGAACCCGACCGTATCGGGGGGACACATCTGGAGTGGGAGGTCTGTATGCGGAAAATGGGTACAGTTTGGGCTTGCTCAGTTCTTGCGGCGATCGTCATGACGTCGCCCGCGCTGAGCCAGGAGGACGGTTCGTCGTCCGGACCGGCGGGCAACGGGGCCATGCCGTCCAATCAGCAGTTGCTGTTCCGGTCCGAAGGGGGCCTCTGCCGCGACTGCTTCGAGGCCGGCGTCACGCTGCGCACCGCGGTCAATCCGGGGAGTTTCGGCGCTCAGGGAACCATTGCGGTTCCCGCCAACGTCTTTGCCAATGCGGTCTATGCCCAGCTCTTCTGGGTGACGCTCGACAACCAGATGCCGCCGAACACGGAGCGGTTCAACGGTGCGCTCCTGAACCGGGTGGCCTGCGGACCGGTCACCGGCGATCCCTGCTGGCCGACGAACTTTGCCTATGCCTGGCGCGCGGATGTTCTGCCGATGCTCCAGTCGGGCGTCAATCTCCTCACGGACTTCCCGGACAACGGCGTCCAGGGCGGCGCTCCGAACACGGAAGGCGCCACGCTCGTCGTCGTGTTCAACACCCGGACGATCGACAAGGAAATCCTGATCTTCTGCGGCAACGATCTCATTGACGCGGGAGTCGGCAACACGAACGCCACGCTGACCTTCCCTCCGATCGGACCGGTCGGCATCGGCGCGGACCTCACGTTCGTTGTCGGCGACGGGCAGGTGGCTGCCGATGAGGCGTACTGGAACGGGATCGCGCTGGACAATGACGACGCGTTCCAGGGACTCGATCCGGGCCCCGGGAGCGGATACTGGGACACGCTGAAGTTCGGCGTGGGGATCGGCCCGGTGAACACCGCGGCCATCGACACCGGCAACTACCCGGTGTCCGATTGCCTGAACTGGGTGGCCACCGTTCTCTGCACGAAGCGGGGCGGGTGCGTGGTTCCCACGGAGCCCTCCACCTGGAGCCGGATCAAGACGCTGATCGATCGGTAGCCTTCGGACATCACACGGAAGTTTCACGGGCCGGCGCCTTCGGGGGCCGGCCCTTTTTTTCGGGCGGCGCGGGAGTGAACGCGACGCTGTCGGCGGGACCCGCTTTTCCGGCCCGCGGGAAGTGATAAACTGCCGCGCATGTCCCGTTCCGCGGAGAGCGTCCGCCCGTCCCTGCCCGTCCTTGCGGCGCTTGCCGGTTTCGCGGCCGCCGCGGTCATGGCCCTGCTGGCCAGCGGCTTCGCCGGTGACGACGAAATCGGCCACTTTCTCGTGGCCCGACGCGCCCTTTCCGACCCCGAGCTCTTCCTGAGCGTGACCGGCCGGCCGCTGGTGACGCTCGTCCTGGCGATCCCCTCGCTGTTCGGCCTCGTCGGAGCCCGGCTGGCCGCTGCCCTGGCGGTTGCGGTCACCGCGTATGCCGTGGTCCGCTCCGCGCGGCCGTTTCCGGGCCCGGGTTCCCTCTGGGCCGGCTTCTTTCTCGTCGTTCAGCCGTTCTACCTGGCCCACGCCGGCACGGCCATGACCGAGCCGTGGGCCGCGCTGCTCGTGGCGCTCCTGATTCTCGGCCATGTCGAGAACCGTACGCCCCTCATCACGGCTGCCGGAGCGCTTCTCCCGCTGGCGCGCCTCGAACTCGTGATCCTCTGGCCGCTGGTGGCCCTGGTGCTGATCCGCAGGAAGGAAGCGCTGCACCTGCTCTGGCTGGCCGTGCCGATTTCCGCGTGGGCTCTCCTCGGAGCCCTCGCCAGCGGCGATCCTCTCTGGCTTCTGCACCAGGCGGAGTGGGGCGCGTACGAGGAGCGGACCTGGTGGCACTATCTTGGCGGCTATGTGTGGGTGGTCGGCCTCGGACTCTTCGTGCCCGTGCTGACGGGGCTCGCCGCCGCGCTGCGGCCGGCCGGGGACACTCCCGTCCGGGTTGTCCGCTCCGCGGCCTTGGTCTTTCTCTCGGCGCTGCTCGTGTACACGTTCTTCGCGTGGTGGCGACCGGTCACGTTCGGAAACCTGCGCTACCTGGCGATCGTCGCGCCGGCCGTGGCCCTGCTGGCCATGGAGGGGGTCCGCCTGGCGGGGCGGGCCGATCGACGGGCCTGGGTCGGCACCGGAGCCGCGGCCCTCGGGGCACTGCTGCTGTGGAACCGTCCCTGGTTCCGGGATCACACGATGCTCGAACGGACGGATTTCGTTCCGCTGATCGCCGCACTGTCCTGGATTCCGGTCCTGGCGCTGGCCCGCCTCCGCCCGTGGCCCGCACCGGTTTTCGTGATGCTGCTTGCTCTGGGCGGTCTCGCCAGGAATCACACCGGTACGCTCCATCTCGAGCCGGCGCCGGAGCAGGCCGCCGTCCGGCGGCTGGCCGATGCCCCATTCCTCCCCCGCGACGGCCGGCCGGTCGCAACGAACCACGTTCTCCTCCAGTACATGCTCGGGGCCGGCCGGGACAGCCGAGCGCGCTTTCCCTCCATCACCGGGGAAACGGCCGCGCGGGCGCCGCTGGGGACGGTCTACGTGTGGGACTCCCATTACGCGCCCCATACCCACCCCGACAGCCTCCTGGGCGACCCCGCCTGGAAGTTCCTCGGCGGCGTCGTGTCGACGGACAGCGCATGGGTGGGGGGCGTTTTCGTCCGGACGGAGCCCGAAGCGGTCGAGCGCACCACGGAACAGGACCGCTGGCTCTTCGCCGCCCGGATGACCCTGGCCGGCCTGCCGCGCGTCCGGGAGATGGCGCTGGCGGATCCGGGCAGCGTCACCGCCCAGCGTGTGCTGGCCGCGCGCCTGTTCCTGGCCGGGCGTTCGACCGAAGGATCGGCGGCCTTTGCCCGGGCCGATGCCATGGCTCCCGGCAACCCCGAAAACGATGCGCTCCGGGCCGAGCTGATGCTGCGGAGCGGTCGCGTGTCCGAGGCGGAGGCGGCCATCGGCCGGGCGCTCGCCGGACGGCCCCGGGACGGCAACATCCTCGCTCTGGCATCCCAGATCGCCGCGACCGCCGGCCGGTCCGCGGAGGCCCGCGCCTGGCTTCTCGAGGCGGCCCGCCGGCTGCCGAACAACTGGGAGATCCAGTACGGGGCGGGTGCCGCGCTGATGGCGTCGAACGAACTCGGAAAGGCGGAGAAGCACATGGAGCGCGTCGTGCGGCTGAACCCGAAGCATGTCAACGCGGGCATCGCCCTGGCGGACATCGCCTACCGGAACCGCCGCATGAACCGGGTGGAGGAACGCCTGGAAGCGCTGATCCGCCGGCGTCCCGACTGCGTCGAGGCGCACCTGTCGCTGGGGGAGGTTCTGCTCGAAATGGGACGAAAGGACGATGCCCTGAAAGCCTGGCGGAGGGGGCTCGCCGACACCGGCGGGGATTCGACGCTGGCCCGGAGGCTGGCGGAAGTCGGGCGGTGAGCGTCCGCCCTTGAAGTCGACGAGGTGCGTGCCCTCCTCGACCGTGCGGATGCATCCGGAGGCGCTCTCAGCGCCCCTTGAGCATCATCATCGCCTTCTGGCGGAACGACAGGTTCTGCGCGTGCTGGCAGCACTTGTCGCAGATCGGAAACATGTCGGTCCGCACTTTTTCGACAAGCTTCCGGCGCTGGATGCCGGCCCAGATTTCGCGGACCGGGGTCTCCTTCACGTTTCCGTAGGAATACGCCTCGAGATGGCTGCACGGCCGCACGTGGCCGTAAGGGTCGATGAGGATCTCGCCCTCGACGACGTTGCAGCCGCGAACCGGGAAACGGCCGTTCCGGATGTCCTCGTCGGACATCGACTTGAGAATCGCCAGCGTCGGATGCTTCCTGAGAATGCCCGGCTTGTCGAGAAACGCCCGGATGCGCCGCACGCCGTCGGCGTCCGGTAGGAACGTGCCTTCGCGGGACACGAACTCCTCGCCGGCCACGACCTGCCCGTCGAGGCGGCTCGCATCCACTTCCTCCGGGGAAGTTTCGCTGGCCAGCTGGAACGACACCTCGATGCCGAGCGACTCCGTCAGCCCGGATATCTCCTCGAGAGCTTCCGTGTTGAGCCCGGAGATCGTGGCGTGCACCGCGAGAAGCGGCCGTTCCGAGCCGAGCCGGGCCCTGACTTCCTCGAGGCGCTTCATCCCGGAGAGGGCCCGTTCATAGGCCTTTTCCTGTCCCCGGATCACGTTGTGGAGTTCGCCCACGCCGTCGATGGACACGGTGACGGCGCGGACTCCGGCCCGGACGAGGCGTTCGGAGAGCGTTCCGGTGAACAGCGTTCCGTTCGTGATGACGTCGACCTCGAGGCCCAGCCCGCGCATCCCCTCGATGATGTCCATGGAGTCCTTGCGGAGCAGCGGTTCGGAGCCGACGAGCACGGCCTGGGGAACGCCCATCTCCCGGAGCTGGCGGGCGGTTTCGAGGATCTCCGCGGTGGTGAGCTCCGTTTCCGTGTCGGTTTCGCCACGGACCCAGACGCCGCAGGTCGTGCAGCGGAGATTGCACTTGTAGGTCATGCCGAACGTGGCGGAAATGATCCGCCCGCGCCGGATGGCGGTTTCGCGGCGGAAGGCCCGAAGGGCACGGGATGTCAGGCTGATCGGTGCATTCACGGGCACAGAGTATACCAGACCCGGTCTAGGCGGAGCGGGGCGCGGAAGCCGGCACGAGGAGCAGGCGGACCAGGCGCTGTCCCTTGACCTCGACGACGCGGACGACGAACGATCCGAACGGAACCTCGTCCCCGACGCGGCCGACCTGCCCGAGCTTCAGCTGCACGTATCCGCCGATCGTGTCGGCGTCGATCTCCTCGATGTGCACGCCGAGCTGAGCGGCCACCGCTTCCACGAGCATTCCTCCGGACACCAGGTAACCGTCCTTGCGGACGGGAATGAACTGGGGCGCCTCCTCGTCGAATTCGTCCTGGACCTCGCCCACGAGTTCCTCGATCACGTCCTCCAGGGTGACGATACCCGAAGCTCCCCCGTACTCGTCGACGACGATGGCCAGGTGCTGCCGGTTTTCCTGGAAGGTCAGGAGCAGCTTTTCGGCGGTCATCGCCTCCGGAATGAAAAGGGGAGTGCGCAGGTGTTTCCGGATGTCTCCGGCGGCCGAAGACTCCTTGAACAGGTCCTTGATGTGCGCGATCCCGAGCACCCGGTCGAGCTCGCCGTCGCAGACGGGAAAGCGGGTATGCCCGGCGTCCCGCGCCCTGTCCAGAAGCTGCGGAAACGGCTCGTCGGCGCGGAGAAAGGACACGTCGGCACGGGGGATGAGGATCTGCCGGGCCGTCCGACGGCCGAACGTGAACACGTTCTGCAGCAGCCGCTGGCGGATCAGCGGGATCGTTCCCTGCGCGTGGCTGTGCGCGAGGAGCATCCGGATCTCCTCCTCGCTGTGCGACATTTCATGCTCGGAAACGGGTTCGATCTTGACGAGCCGGAGGGACAGGTTCGCCAGGCCGTTCAGGGCCCATATGGCCGGATAGAACGCGTTGTAGAACCAGGTCATCGGAAGGGCGACGAGCATGGAGGTCTGCTCGGGGCGGGAGATCGCCGCGGACTTGGGGGCCATTTCTCCGAGAACGATGTGGAGCGCCGTGATCAGCAGAAACGCCGACAGGAAGCCGGCGGTGTGGGTCATGCTCTCCGTCATGCCGGGAACCCCGTGGAGCCATTTTTCGAAGAGGTGGGCGAACGCGGGTTCGCCGATCCAGCCGAGGCCGAGGCTGGCAAACGTGATCCCGAGCTGGCACGCGGACAGATAGGCATCGAGCTTGCCCAGGACCTTTTCGGCCAGCCTGGCCGCCTTGTTGCCCCCCTGGGACAGTTCGGCGAGCCGGGTGGCGCGAACCTTGACGAGCGCGAACTCCGCGGCCACGAAAAAACCGTTGAGGGCAACGAGGAACAGGGCAAGGAGGATCGCCAGTGTTTGATTCATCAGCGGGCGATTCTAACCGGTATCGACCGGGGATAAAACACCACCGGCCCGGTGGATCCCGAAGGACCCGCCGGGCCGGCGAGGGTTTGCGGAGGAATCAGGAACAGCCGGCCGTGGCGCCGCAGTTCAGGCACTTGTAGCAGGCACCGTTCCGGACGAGCGTGCTGCCGCACTCGGAGCAGGGCGGAGCGTCGGACTGGTTGTCGAAGCCGGCCCTGACCTCACCGTTCGTGCCGCCATTTTCGTTCGATTCCGGGGCGGCCGCCACGCTCTTCAGCAGTGGCGTGGAGGTGGCGCCGTCGTTGTCCAGCTGAATGCCGATGTCCCGTTTTTCCTCGTCGGTGAGGAAACGCGAGGCGAGCCACCGGAAAACGTAATCGGTGATCGACTTGGCGTAGGGGATCTCGGGATTCCGCGTGAAACCGGACGGCTCGTACCGCACATGGCTGAACTTGTTGATCAACGCCTTGAGCGGCACGCCGTACTGCAGCGCGAGGGAAATGCCGGTGGCGAACGCGTCCATCAGGCCGGACACGACGCTTCCTTCCTTGGCCATCACCAGGAAGATTTCGCCGGGTGACCCGTCCTCGTACATGCCCACCGTGAGGTACCCCTCATGGCCGGCGATCGAGAACTTGTGGGTCAGCGCATGCCGTTCGTCCGGCAGGTGACGGCGATGCGGAGAGCGCGCGACCTCAAGGCCGGTGACCTCCTCCGCAGCCTTCCCCTTCATGCTCGTGTTCAGCGGCTGGGTCCGCTTGCAGCCGTCGCGGTAGATGGCGATCGACTTGAGGCCGAGCTTCCAGGCCTCCATGTACGTTTCCGCGATCTCCTGCGGCGTGGCGTCCGGGGGCATGTTGACCGTCTTGGAAATGGCCCCGGAAAGGAACGGCTGCACCGCCGCCATCATCCGGATGTGCCCGCGGTAGTGAATGCTGCGGGTGCCGGCCGCGGCACGGAAGGCGCAGTCGAATACGGGCAGATGCTCCGCCTTGAGGCCCGGGGCCCCCTCGATGGTCTCGTGCTCGTCCAGGTATTCGGTGATCTTCTTCGCCTCGATGCGGCTGTAGCCGAGGCGGAGGAGCGCTTCGGTCACGGTCTGGTTGACGATCTTGAGCAGTCCGCCGCCCACCAGCTTCTTGTACTTGACGAGCGCGATCTCCGGTTCCACTCCGGTCGTGTCGCAGTCCATCATGAAGCCGATCGTTCCGGTCGGAGCCAGCACGGTGACCTGGCTGTTCTTGTATCCGTACTCACCGCCGAGCGTGCGCGCACGGTTCCAGACTTCGCGGGCGGCCGACATGAGATCGTTCGGCACCAGCGAAGAGTCGATGTCCTGGACCGCGGCCTTGTGCATGTCGATCACGCCGAGCATCGGCTCGCGGTTCCGTTCGTAGCCGTTGAACGGTCCCATCTGGGCGGCGATCCGGGCCGATGTGGCATAAGCCTGGCCGTGCATCAGCGCGGTGATCGCCGCGGCCATGGCCCGTCCGGCGTCGGAGTCGTAGGGGAGACCGCGGGCCATGAGCAGGGCACCGAGATTCGCGTAGCCGAGGCCCAGCGGACGGTAATCCTCGCTGTTCCTCCCGATGGCCGGCGTGGGGTAACTCGCGTTGCCGACGATGATTTCCTGCGCCGCGATCGTGATGTCCACCGCGTGCCGGAACGATTCACCGTCGAACTCCCCGTCGGAGCGCCGGAACTTCATCAGGTTCAGCGAGGCCAGGTTGCAGGCCGAATCGTCGAGAAACATGTACTCGCTGCACGGGTTGCTGGCGTTGATCGGCGCCGTGTTCGGGCAGGTGTGCCAGCGGTTGATCGTGGTGTGGAACTGCAGGCCGGGATCTCCGCAGATCCAGGCGGCTTCCGCGATCATGTTCATCATGTCGCGGGCGCGATGCCGCTCCATGACGTCGCCGGAAAGAACGGACCGGGTGTTCCAGTCGCCGTCTTCGCCGACGTTCTTCATCTGCTCGTCGGTGACCCGGACGGAATTGTTGGAGTTCTGGAAGAAGACGGACCCGTACGCCTCGCCGTTGAACGACGAGTCGTATCCCGAGTCGATCAGCGCCCAGGCCTTCTTTTCCTCCAGCTCCTTGCAGCGGATGAAGTCCACGATGTCGGGATGGTCCGCGTTGAGTATGACCATCTTGGCCGCGCGCCGCGTCTTGCCGCCCGACTTGATCACGCCGGCAAACGCGTCGTAACCCTTCATGAACGAGACCGGTCCCGAGGCGGTGCCGCCGCCCCGCAGCTTCTCGCGGGAGGAACGGATCGGGGACAGGTTCGTCCCGGTGCCGGACCCCCACTTGAACAGCATCCCCTCGGTCTTGGCCAGGTTCATGATGGAATCCATGGTGTCCTGAACGGAATTGATGAAACAGGCGGAGCACTGCGGGTGGGCCTCCACGCCGCAGTTGAACCAGACCGGGCTGTTGAACGCCATCTTCTGGTGGAGCAGAAGGTGGGTCAGCTCGGCCCGGAACGTGTCCTCGTCCTCGGTTCCGGCGAAGTAGCCGCAGCCGGAGCCCCACTCGGTGATCGTGTTGGCCACGCGCCCGATCAGCTGCCGGACGCTCCGCTCCCGGTCGGGTGTGCCGAGGTTGCCGCGGAAATACTTGGAGACGACCACGTTCGTGGCCATCTGGGACCAGCGGGCCGGAATCTCCACGTCCCGCTGCTCGAAAATGACTTCACCCTTTTCGTTGGTGATGCTGGCGGTGCGCAGTTCCCACTCGACTTCGGACATGGGGTCGACGCCCGCGCGGGTGTTTCTCCGTTCAAAACGGAGCCCGATCGGGGGGGAGGGGCGGCGGGTGGCCCGACGCGCGGTCCGGCGGCCGGTCGATCGTGTACGGGAAGACGGGCCGTTGTCGCCGGTGGTGCGATCTTCGGTCGTCTTTGCAGGCTTGCGCGCCATGCGTGGGTATCCTCCTTGATCATGGACTCGTATACAACTTCGGACAGCGAGTTGTGTTGTACTCTCGCCGGAGCACCGGGTCAAGAGAAAAACGCAATATTCTGTGGAAAAGAGTCTCACAGATACTACATATGGTAGTCCCGGCCGGGAAGGGGTGTAAAGAAATTTGTCGCCCCGCAGCGCGGTCGAACTTCAGATTTCACTTCAAGCGGTGGGCCTCGACCGCCGCGGAACACGGTCCGGTTCCGACAGATTCACCCCCTGGATCGAGGAGAATCGAGGGCTCGGCTGTGTATAATCCCTCCCCGCGACCGCGGAACGGGTTCACCGCATGCAGACACTTTTTGGGAGGACTGGAATGAATCGTGGATCGATGATGGCCGCCGGCCTGGCAGCCTGCCTGACACTCGCCGGGAGCGCTTTTGCCAGGGAACCGAAGCTCGAAACGACGGCCCCCGACGCGAAGTCGAAGCTCAAGATGGAAGAATCCGACCGGAAGCCGAACCTGCCGGTTGGTTCCGAAGTGCCCGACTTCAAGCTGAAGGACTCTGCCGGCAAGGAAGTGGATCTCGCGGAATACCGCGGCGACGGGATCCTCGTGGTCACCTTTCTTTCCGCCAAATGCCCCGTGTCCCATGCGCTGCACCCCTCGATCGCCGAGGTGGCCGCCGGATTCGGGAAGGAAGGGGTCAAGTTCGTCGGGATCATGTCCAACTCCACCGAAAAGACGGTCGACGTGGCCACCGAGGTCCGGAAGCAGGGGATCGATTTTCCGATCCTCGATGATCCGGGCAACAAGATCGCCGATGCGTTCGACGCCGTCGGAACGCCGCACATGTTCATCATCGACAAGGCCGGCGTGCTCAAGTTTTCCGGCGCCTTCTGCGACAACTGGAAGGAACTGGACAAGGCGGAGAAATTCTTCTTCAAGGACGCGCTCAAGGCCGTCGTGGCCGGCGAGGAACCCGCGGATCCCACGCCGGAGGCGTTCATCGGCTGCTCCATCAAGCGGGTCAAGAGCGCGGGATAACGGCGCCGGCTAGCAGCGACGGGTCCAGAAGAGGACCGCCATCAGAAACAGGATGAGGAGACCACCGTAAAGTCCTGCCTGGACGAACTTCCGGCAGCCGACGGGGCGGTCGTACCAGCGGTCCAGGTAGTCGTTGACCTCGATTCCGAACGGGTCGGACACATCGACCCCGGTTTCGGTGCTGGTGAGCCGGATCACCTGAACCCTGCCATCCAGCGGAGGCTGGTGGCAGGGGAAGTGGAAATCCGTCCCAAGGTTGGCGATCGAAACGCGCCCCTCCGGGTCCGGGCGCCACTTTTCCGGGTTGAAGTGAATCCCGCCGGAAGCCATGGCAAAGCCGAACAGTCGAACCGCGTCTTCCGGGCTCAACCCGCGCGCCACGCCCGGGTGATCCTGGAACACGGCACGAAACAGGTGCCGGAACAGGGTCGGAGCGTCCTCGGCGGGCAGTTCGATCGTGACCAGGAAATCCTCGTCCGAGGCGCAGGACAACAGGGCATCCGTGTCCGGTGAGTTCGCGTCCGGAAGGACCAGGGCCTTCATCCGGAGAAAGAGGGGCCCTCCTCCTTCGAGAAGGAGCGTCTCCGCCTGGTCCATGAAGTCGTCGAGCCCCACGTCCACGATTCCGTCCCGCGTCACGCTGCCTTCCGGGGGCCAGTCCCCCTGGAACGACTCCATCTCCAGGAAGCGCAGGGAACATCCGGCGAAGTGACCGCGCAGAATCGGGATCAGGTCGCGGAAGACGAGGCCGGGAGCCTGGAAGCGGACTCCGCCGGCGATTTCGCCGATCGTCAGGTCCAGGATCATGGTCTGTGGATCGTCTCTTCGATCGTCAGGTCCGGGATCATGGTCGCGTGATCATCTCCTCGATCGTCAGGTCCGGAATCATCATCTGTGGATCGTCTCCTCGATCGCCGGGTCCGGGATCATGGACGGGGGAATGTCTTCCGGGTCGTCACGGGCGTGCCGCGTCCGCAGGCTTTCCGTTCCCCGGCAGGACCCCGATGCGCCGCAGTCCTTCCAGCGCCGGAAGGTGGCCCGGTTCGAGAGCGAGTGCCCCTCGATAGGCCGCGGCGGCTTCATCGGTGCGCGCATTGTACTCGAACACGAGGCCGAGCAGGACCCGCGGGAGAAGGGCCTCGGGCGCTTCCGAGATCGCGTGGCGCGCCTCCGTGGCCAGTTCGGAAAAATTCCGGGTCCAGTAGCCGGGCTCGCGGGTCCATTCGGGGAGCGTCGGGAAGAGCCACCGGTACTCGTGCGCCGCCATCCAGGCCTCCGGAATGCCGCTTTTTCGCAGAAAGACGAGCGATTCGTCATCCCAGAAGACAAGGGCCCACTCGCGGCTGCGGAGCACCAGGTCCGCGAGTCCCTGGTAGCCGTCGGGCTCCGGGTAGCGGATGAGCAGCGCGTCCGTTCCGGTCCGGTCCAGCACGGCGATCGCTTCGGGGCCCCCGTCGCGGGTCGTGAGATAGTCCAGGTACAGCGATTCCCCGTAGACGAAGTAGCGGCCGTCGATGAAGACGCGACGGTCGCGCAACCGGTCCACCAGGAAACCGCCGTAGTCGTAGGCGTTGAAGATCCGGGTTCCCACCGGTTCGGAAGTGAGAAAGCGCACGGCCGCGACAGGAAAGGTCCGCGTGGAAAGGGCCAGCCTCGGGGGAAGCGCTGCGGGATAGGGGACGGACGCGATGCGCCCCGCGCCGGGAAGCGCGAATCCGAGGGCGGGGATCGCCGCCAGTGCGACGGCGCCCAGCGCGGCGGGAAGCGCCAGCGGCCGGGTCCGCCTGCGGACTCCGGCCGGAAACTCCGTCCAGAGCATCGCCGCGAGCGGCACGAGCGTCATCGCCAGGAGATCCCGGTTGCGGATCGCGCCAAACGGAGCCGCGATCACCGCCGCCAGGCAGAACAGGACGCCCCAGCGCCGCCAGGTCGCCCGGGAAAGGAGCCCGGTGACGAACAGCGTGGAGGCCATGGCCAGGAGCAGCCACACCGCGCCGGTCTGGGGGATCGGCTCCTGCTTCGGATCGGTGAGAGGGAGCCATTCGCGGATCGTCTGCCGGTACAGCCCCTGGCCGCCGAAGACCTCCACGTAGTCGGTGATCACCCGGAACCCCTGTGGATGCACGCAGGATGCGGCCAGAAGCCCCGCGCACAGCGCCAGACGCCGCCGCCAGGCAAGGGCGGGCACTGCTCCTCCGATCAGGAGCGGAATCGCGAGGAAGAGCCCCCAGAGCGGCCCATGCACGTTCGTCCAGAAAACCTGCAGGGGCAGGAGCGTCCAGGGAGCGGCGCCGGCGCGGATCGCGGAAAGCCTTTCCATGAGCAGGGCGATGCAGAGGTAGGTCAACAACTGCGGGCGCGGGACGAAGCGATCGCTGATGGCCGCGGCGGCCAGGCAGAGCAGGAAGGCGTGCAGCCAGGCCGGGCGCTCCGCATGATCGGCGGACCGCCAGAGCAGGAACGCCGTGAGGGAGGCGATCAGCGCCGTGAACAGGAGGAGCCCCGCCTCGCCGCCGGCGCGGCGCGCGGCGGCAAAGGCCAGTTCGGCCAGCCACTCATGGTTGATCCACGCCTGTCCCGCGGCCGTATAGGACCAGCTTTCCCGGAAGGCTCCCGCGGCGCCCGACAGCAGGTCGTCACCGGCCCGGAGATGCCAGAACAGGTCCGCGTCCGGACCGGGAGACAGGGCGGGCAGCGCAAACGCGGCCATCACGAGCATCAGGGGGAGCAGGGAACGGTGCGAAGCGTTCCGCCGGGCTGTCGTCAGGCGGAGAAACTCTCTCCGCACGCGCAGGACTTCTTCGCGTTCGGATTCGTGAAGCGGAAGCCGCCGTCCAGCAACCCCTCACCGAAGTCCAGCGTGGAGCCGGTCAGGTAGAGGTAGCTCTTCGGGTCGCAGAGGACCTCGACGCCGTGTTCGGCAAAGACCTTGTCGGAGGGTTTGCGGTCCGTCGTGAAGTCGAGGACATAGGAAAAGCCGGAGCAGCCGCCCCCCTTGACCCCGACCCGGAGCACCAGCCCCGGCGTGTTCTTTTCCTTGAGGATTTCCTGAATGCGCTGTGCGGCGCGTTCCGTGACCGCGATCATGTTGTCTCGTTTCTCATGGCGTGAAGCGGCGAGCGCGCCCGGATTTCCCGGACGCTGCTCACCAGAAGATCTCCCACGTAGTCCACCTCCTCGGCGGTGTTGAACCGGCCGATGCCGAAGCGCAGCGCCCGGAAGGCCAGCGCCCTGGGCACTCCGAGTGCCGTGAGCACGTACGAGGGCTCGAGTGATGCGGACGAGCAGGCGGATCCGGAGGACACCGCCACGTCCTTGAGGGCCACGACCAGGGACTCTCCGTCCACATGGTCGATGGAGATGTTCAGATTGCCGGGCAGCCGGTGCTCGAGGCTGCCGTTCAGCGTCACGTCGTCGAGCGCCGCGAAGATCGTGGTGCGCAGCGACTCGCGGAGAGCCAGCAGGCCCTCGGCCTCCGCGGCCATCTCCTCGCCGGCCAGTTCGAAGGCGGCGCCCAGTCCGACGATTCCCGGGACGTTCAGGGTGCCGGAGCGCATCCCCCGTTCGTGGCCTCCGCCGTCGATGAGCGGCAGCACGTGCACCTTCCGGTTCCGCTGCCGGACGAACAGCGCCCCCGCGCCCTTCGGGCCGTAGAGCTTGTGACCGGTGAGGGACATCAGGTCCACGTTCAACCGGTCCACATCCACCGGCACCTTGCCCACGGCCTGGACGGCGTCGGTGTGGAACAGGACGTCCATGTCCCGGCAGATCGCGCCGATCTCCTCCACGGGCTGGATCACGCCCGTTTCGTTGTTGGCCATCATGATCGATACGAGCACGGTGTCGGGGCGCAGTGCGGCCCGAATCCGCTCGGGAAGGACCCGCCCGTCCGGTTCCACGGGAAGGCAGGTGACGTCGAACCCCTCGGCCGTCAGGCACCGCGCGGTGTCGAGAACGGCCTTGTGCTCGGTGGCGCAGGTGACGAGGTGCGCTCCCTTTTCGCGGTACGCGCGCATCGCCCCCTTGATGGCGAGGTTGTTGCTTTCCGTGGCGCCGCTCGTGAACACGATTTCCTTGGCCGAAGCCCCGATGAGGCGGGCCACGCGACGGCGCCCTTCCTCGACCGCCTCCTGCGCCTTCCATCCGAAGATGTGGCTCGTGGACGCCGCGTTGCCGAAGTCTCCGGTCAGGTACGGCATCATGGCCTCGAGCACCCGCGGATCGAGCGGCGTCGTGGCATGATTGTCCATGTAGATGGGAAGGTTCATGGGAATCTCCGAGAAAGCGAATCCCCTTGAGGTTATCGGCTTTCGGAGGGCAAAACAAGGGTGCTTCGCTGAGCCGGCGGGCTCTTTTTTGCACGGCTTCCGGCGCGTCGTGAGTCATCCTCCCGCCCGCGGGTGTGCTTTGCTGAGCCGGCGGCTCTTCTTTGCTCGGCTTCCGGCGCGTCGTGAGTCATCCTCCCGCCCGCGGCACGTTCCGCCGGCACATCCCTGTGCCGGCTCCACTGACG
>CAZQVN010000041.1:0-32478 GCA_964596775.1 uncultured bacterium | reverse complement strand
TCACCGCCACGTTGTCGCTCTCGCGTCCGGCGGCGTACACCTTCGATCCGTCGGCGGTGACGACAAGCGCCAGCGGATCACGGCAGGCCGCCGGTTCGGGAAAGTGTCCGTAGATCGGCGCGGCCGGGGCCGCCGGCCGGGCGGCGAGGCCGAGGAGGAGCGTCAGCAAGAGGCGGTTTCGTGTCATGGCGGTACCCTTTCTTCCGTGAATCGTCGATGCAGCGTCTCCCGTACTCTCGCTGACGCAACTCGGAAGGCGGATCTTGGTAAAAACGCTCCGCTGCCGTTATCCTGCACTCATGCGCGTCGTCTTTCTCGCCTCGACATTGAAACTCGGCGGGGCCGAGCGGATCACCGGTGAGGTGAGTCGCCGGCTGGCCGGTCGCGGCGTCGATGTGCTCTGGGCGCTTCTCAAGGAGCCCGGCCCGGAAGGGGAGCGGCTGCGCGAGTCCGGACTGCATCTGATTCCGGACCTCGGCAGGCTGAAGATCGATCCGCTCGCGCCGTTCCGCCTGGCCAAGGTCTTCCGCACGCACCGGGCCGACGCGCTCTACTGTCTCGACCATCAGAACGCCGTGGTCACCGGGGCGCTGGCGGCCCGGCAGGCGAAGGTGCCGCGCACGTTCGTGGCCGTGCACACCACCGGCCTCTGGGGAAATCGCCCGAGCCTGCCCGCGGGGGTCCGCCGGGCGCTGCCCGGATTCACGAACGTCATCGCGGTGGCCGATCTGCAGGCCCGCTACCTCGTGGACAGGGAGGGGGTGCCGGCGGAGAAGATCGCGGTGATCCGGAACGGGATCGATCTCGCCGCGTTCCGGGCCACCGAGGAGCGGAGGGCGCGCGGCGCGGAACTTCGCGCGGAAATCCTCGGGGGCGCCACAGGCCCCTTGATCGGCTGCGTGGCGGCGCTGCGCCCGGAGAAGGGGCACCCGGTCCTGTTCGAAGCGCTCGCCCGCCTGCTCGCCGCGAATCCGAACATCCGCCTGGCCCTGGTCGGCGACGGCGCGGAGCGCGGCAGGCTGGAATCACTGGCGCGCGATGGAAAGATCGATCACGCCGTCACGTTCCTCGGCGCCCGCGACGACGTGGCCGATCTCCACCAGGCGTTCGACCTGGTCGTCCTGCCGTCGCACCCCTCGGTGGAAACGCTGCCCCTCTCGCTCATCGAGGCGATGGCCGCCGGCCGCCCGGTCGTGGCCACCCGTGTCGGTTCCGTCGAGGAACTGGTGGCCGACGGCATCACCGGGTCGCTGGTGGCCCCGCTCGACGTGCCGAGCCTGGCGGGCGCGCTGCTGCGTCTGTGCGGGGACCGACGACTGCGGGACGAGTTCGGAAGGAAGGGGGTCGAACGGGCCGAGGCGTTCGATATCGCGGCCACGGTGGACGGGACGCTTGCGTTGATGGAGGGGCGCTAACTCCTCCCCGCCGCCTCCCTGACCCTCCGCGCCACCTCCGCATGCACATCCGGGTTCAGCGCGTTCGGCAACAGGTATCCCGGCTGCGCCTGGTCCGCGATCGCCCGGGCCGCCTCCTTCTTCATCGCCTCGGTGATCGGCGACCGCGCGTCGAGCGCTCCGCGGAACAGGCCCGGGTAGGCGAGGACGTTGTTCACGAGGCTTCCGTCGGCGGCGATCGCGGCGCCGGCCGCCTCCGCGGCCTCCATGGCGATCTCCGGTTCCGGGTTCGAGATGGCGAACACGACCTGCCCCTTCCGGACCTGCTCCGGTTTCAGCAGGCCGGGGCGGCCCGTGGTCAGGACGAGCACGTCGGCCTTCTCGAGGACCGGATCCATCCCGGTGGACGCATCGAACGTCGTGAGGCGGGCGCGGTCGGGGCCGGCCAGGTCCACGAGACGCCGCGTGGCGTCTTCACCCGGGTCGAACGCGATCACCTCCCGGAACGGAAAACCGAGCGCCAGCCTCGCGATGGCCGACCCGGCCGCTCCGAGTCCGACCTGGCCGAACGTCATCGTTTCGACCGGCCGGTCGAGCATGCGGGCGGCGGAGAGCACCGCGGCCATGACGACGATCGCGGTGCCGTGCTGGTCGTCGTGCATCACCGGAATCGTGAGCCGGCGCGCGAGTTCCTCCTCCACCCGGTACACGCCCGGGGACGCGATGTCCTCGAGATGGATCCCCCCGAAGCCCTTCGCCACCCGCATCACCGTTTCGATGATCGCCTCGGGGTCCTTCGTGTCGAGCACGAGCGGCACCGCGTTGATCCCGACCAGCATCGCGTAGAACAGCGCCTTGCCTTCCATCACCGGGAGCGCGGCGGCCGGGCCGATGTCGCCGAGGCCGAGCACGCGCGTTCCGTTGGTGACGATCGCCACCGTGTCCCCGCGCCAGGTCAGCGTGTCGGCAAGCGTTTCGTCGCCGGCGATCAGCTGCGACATCCGCGCGACCCCCGGCGTGTACACCGCGCGCACGTCCTGCACATTCCGAATGTTCCAGCGGGACACGACCTTGATCTTTCCTCCGCTGTGGAGTTCCTTGACCTTGTCGATCTCCTCGAGGATTTCGACGCCGGGGGAGGCGGCCAGCGTGGCCCGCAGGGGCCCGACGCTCTCCTCGGACGGGGCAACGACCGTCACCGTGCGGATCGTGTGCTGGCGCGAGATCGACACCGTGGTGATCTCGCCGATCTTGGCCTTGTGTTCGGCGAGGCCGGTGAGGGCCCTGGCCAGCGTGCCGGGGGTCTGGGCGGTTTTGATGCGGAAGACGATGTCGTATTCGGGCACGGGATTACCTCGCGGAACGGAAGTGTGCATTAAACGTTCCGTGAACTGTACGGTCCGGGGCGGGCGGTGTCGAGCCCGCGCCCGCCTCAACGCTCCCGCAGAAACCCCGCCTTGATCCGGCCCCATGTCGTCGGCTCGACGGGCACCGTGTTCTCGCGGCAGTCGCGGATCATCGGGTTGCATCCGGAGGCCTGGTCGCTCCGCGTGGCCCCGCCGAACGAGATCCAGCCGAGGCGGTCCGGCTCGATGGGGATCGAGCTCTCGGCCGCCTGGCAGTTGGAAATCTTGGCCACGCTCGTGCTCGGATGCGGCGTCACCGCGAACACGGTGGGCGTGTAGGCGGTCACCTCGAAGTAGCCGAACACCACGAGATCGCGGATCTGGCAGTCCTCGCGCCCCCAGGTCATCGTGTTCCCGGAACCGGACTTCGGCCAGGTGTCGAGCGGAAAATCGAGAATCGAGCAGCGCTGCCAGCTGTTCACCTTCACCCCCTGCTGCGCGCTCTCGGCGTAGAAAAGACCCACCTGGAGTCCCGTCAATCCGTGACGGATGCCGTAGCGCGATTCCGGATGCACCATCACGTAGATGCGGTAGCGCCGGCCGGCCGGATCCGTTTCCGCTTCCGTGACGACATCGCGGTAGGGCGGCGCCTCGCAGAGCGCGGCGCTGTCGGCGGACACGACATGCAGAACCACCGCGGCGGGCTTGTCCGGAGTGATGTAGGGAGGCGGGACCGGCCCGGGCGGCGGCGGCGGGGGCGGTGGAGGAGGCGGCGGCGGGACGATCGGCGGCGGATTGTCCGTGGGAAGCCGGGTGCCGAACATGAGAACGCGGCGGTTCCCCGGATCGGCCACATAGACGTCGCCGGATGTATTGACGGCGATGTCCATCGGCTTGTAGATCTGCCCCGGTGCATCGCCGTATTCGCCCCAGTGGTCGAGGATCACCCCCTGGGACGACAGCCGGAAGATCTGCGGCGGGTACAGCGTGGTCACGTAGACGTCGCCGGACGGGGCCACGGTGATCCCGGCGGGCGCCTTGCAGGTGACGCCATCGGCGACGAGCGCCGCGTCCCAGACGAAGTTCATCTCGAGATCGTACTTCTTGACGCGGTCGTGGGCGGTGTCCGCGAGATAGAGGAAGCCGACCGGGTCCACTGCGATGCCGAGCGCGTTGTGAAAATATCCGGGATCGAAATTCGGTTTCTGCCAGGTGGCCCGGAGAATGCCGTCCGAATTGAAGCGCATCACGCCGTCTTCATTCGTGACCACGTAGGAATTTCCGTCGGCGTCCACGGCCACGCCGTCGGACGTCCGGGTGCGGAGCCAGACGCACCGGCCATCGGTCGTTCCCATGACGACGCCGATCCCGCCCGAAACCAGGACATTGCCGGAGGGGCTCACGGCGATCCCGGTCGGGCTCCACAGTCCGCACGGCGCGTTCGTGTTGCCGGGCGCGTCGTGACCGTCCCGGGTGAGGTAGAAGGAGGCGAATCCGCCGCCGGTCATCACCGTGCCGTCCTCGAGAACGGCGAGGCCCTGGGCTTCGCTTTCCCATTCGAAGGCAAAAGGGGGAGCTTCAGCGAAGGCGGATCGAGTGAGGAGAAGAAGCCCGATCAGGAGCAGAGTCTTCATGCGGCCCTCCCGCGGTGTGAGTGGCGGGCTCCCGATAGGAGCCGCTTCCTCGAGAAAGGGGGACGCATCATCGTGCACGACCGGGGGAGAAACGGCAATTGATAACTTTGGGCCGCCACGATCGTCGTTCTTTTCCGGGTGATCGTAATGCGGAATAATGTCGCGCGCCCCCGCTTGTTTTCCGGACACATACAAAACAAACGAATAGTGTTCGTGCGGACCGATGGTGTTGGGCCGGGCAACATCAAGGACCCGGCGACGGCGTCCGAGGACTACCCGATAACTGCGCATGTTTGCGAATCGAGTTGCAGACTCGACTCACTACAGACAATGGCCGGTGCGGTTGAGACCACGAATCCGCAGACGTTTGCGAACGGTCCGGCGAGTCCACACTCACTGCAAACGTGTGCCGGTGCAGCCGGGGGCGCGCCCCGCAGACGTTTGCGAACGCGCCGCCGCCCATTCAACCACTGCAAACATTTGCCACCCGCGCCGCCGCCCGACGCGGGCCCCGGGAATTGAGGTATAATAAGCGGCCGTTTCGTGCCGTTAACTCGATGGAACGACACACGGTCGACCGTTTCCCTTAAACCGTTTCGGAGGCACTCTTTCCGTGTTTCTGCTGAGCTCCGCCACCCACCGGATGGTCCTGGGCTATCACCCGGTCATCGGCCACCTCTACGTGCCCGGCGTCAACGCCCGGATTCCGAACGAGCGTGGTGCCTCGTACGTGAAGACGAACGCCCAGGGGTTCCGGTCCGATCTCGATTTCGCCGCCCCGAAAGGAAAACGCCCCCGCATCCTCTTCTTCGGCGATTCCTACACGGCCGGCGACGGCGTGGACAACCGCGACCGTTTTGCGGAACGGATCGGCGAGGCGCTCGGGGCCGAGGTCTACAACTACGGCCTGGCCGGATCGGGAACCGACCAGCACGTGCTCATCCTCGAGGAGCTGGCGAAAGGGGTCGAAGCCGACCTGATCGTCCTCGGCGTGGCGGCGCACAACATCGACCGGATCAAGGTGCCGTACCGCGAATACATCGAGCGCTCCACCGGCAAGACGGTCCTCGGCCCGAAGCCGTACTTCACGCTCGACGGCGCGCAGTTGAGTCTTCACAACGTTCCGGTGCCGCTGGCCCGGCCCGACGCGGACGAGGCAACGGGCGCGGTCTCCGACCGGCCCCACACGCACGACGCCGACGGCACGATGAAGATCGTCAACAGGATGCGCGACGGTCTCGGCATCCGGAAGGTCGAGGGGATGCTCGAGGACAGGCTGCCCGACCTGAAGCCGAAGCTCCGCTCGGCGATGCTCAGGATGAAGGACTTCCAGCCGCACGAGGACTACCAGTCGCCGGACACGCCCGGCTGGAAGCTCATGGCGGCCCTCGTCCGCCGGTTCCACCGGGCCGCCGGATCGATCCCGGTGCTCGTCGTGCCGATCCCCACGTACTACTACTACATGGACGAGCTGGCGCCGAAATACCAGCCGCTGTTCGAGAGCCTTGCGGACCCGGAACGGGGCCTCCACGTGATGAACCTCACCGCGCCGATCCTGAAGATGCCGCGCGAGGAGCGGAAGCGGATCCCGCTCGGGAAGGACACGCACTTTTCGCCGTTCGGGCACGGAAAGATCGCGGAGTTCATCGGGGGGGAGATCCGGAACAGACAGCTCCTGCCCGCCGCCCCGCCGTCCGTCCGTCCGGCTCCGG
The DNA here is from genome assembly GCA_964596775.1 of uncultured bacterium. Taxonomy (GTDB): domain Bacteria; phylum Eisenbacteria; class RBG-16-71-46; order JABDJR01; family JAWXBZ01; genus CAZQVN01. The sequence goes on along the minus strand of CAZQVN010000041.1, from coordinate 26,392 downwards.
CACCCGGCGACAAGCCCCAGTACATTCTCGGCCTCTCCTGCTTCTACCACAATTCCGGCGCCGCCCTGATCCGGGACGGCGAGATCGTGGCTGCCGCGGAGGAGGAACGGTTCAGCCGCGTCAAGAACGACCCGCGTTTCCCGCATCACTCCGTCAATTTCTGCCTGGAGGAAGCGGGGATCCAGCCGAACGACCTCGCTGCGGTCGTCTACTACGATAACGCGGCGCTCACGTTCGAGCGGATCCTCCACACGCTGCTCGCCCTCGGTGAAAAAGGGGAGGAGGCGTGGATGCGGATCATGCCGTTCTGGACCGGCCAGAAGCTCCACATCCCTCAATTGATCCGGCACTTCCTCGGCTACGACGGAAAGGTGCTGCAGAACATTCATCACCGGTCGCACGCGGCCAGCGCGTTCTATCCGTCGCCGTTCGAGAAGGCGGCCATCCTCACGATCGACGGCGTCGGCGAGTGGGCCACCGCCTCCATCGGCGTCGGCAACGGCTCGGAAATCAAGATCCTCAAGGAGATGCGCTTCCCGAACTCGCTCGGCCTGCTCTACTCGGCGTTCACGCAGTTCACCGGGTTCAAGGTCAACTCCGGTGAGTACAAGATGATGGGCCTGGCGCCCTACGGCGATCCGAAATACGCGGACCTCATCAGGCAGAACATGGTCAGCGTGAAGGACGACGGCTCGGTGGAACTGAACCTCGACTACTTCGGCTTCCTCTCCGAAGGGTCGATGACGAGCCCGAAGGTGGCCGACCTGTTCGGCGGCCCGCCCCGCGAGATCGAATCGCGGATCACCCGGCGCGAGATCGACATCGCCCGCTCCGCCCAGGTTGTGACGGAAGAAGCGATGCTGAAGATGGCGGCGTACGCGAAGGAGCTGACCGGCGAGGACAACCTGTGCATGGCCGGCGGCGTGGTGCTCAACTGCGTGGCCAACGGCCGCATCCTCCGCGAAGGGCCGTTCAGGGAGATCTGGATCCAGCCGGCCGCCGGCGACTCCGGCGCCGCCCTCGGCGCGGCCCTCGACGCCTGGCACACGTACTTCAGGAAGCCGCGCACGCTCCGCGAGGACGGTCGCGCGAAGCACGGCGCCTCCTGGTGGGGACCCGGCTACTCCGACGCCGAAATCAAGGCGTTCCTCGACACCTACGGCTGCCCGGCCCATCATGTTTCGCCGGAGGAGCGGGCCCGCACGGTGGCCGACCTGCTCGCCGCCGGAAAGGTCGTCGGGCACTTCACGGGTCGCACGGAGTTCGGTCCGCGGGCGCTCGGCGCCCGGTCGATCATCGGCGACGCCCGCAATCCGGAAATGCAGACGCGCCTCAACTTGAAGATCAAGTACCGCGAGTCGTTCCGGCCGTTCGCCCCTGTCTGCCTGGCCGAGAAGATCGGCGACTACTTCGAGATCGACCGCGAGAGCCCGTACATGTTGCTCGTGGCGCCCGTCAAGGAGAGCCGCCGCCTGCCGCTCGAGGCCATGGAGGGGGACGACCTCCTGGAGATCGTCCGGAAACCGCGCTCAGACCTCCCGGCGATCACCCACGTGGACTACTCGGCGCGGATCCAGTCGGCTACGAAAGAGGAAAACCCCGGCTACTACGACGTCATCAAGGCGTTCGACGACATGACCGGCTACGGCGTGATCGTCAACACGTCGTTCAACGTCCGCGGCGAGCCGATCGTCAACACGCCCTGGGAGGCCTACCGCTGCTTCATGCGGACGGAAATGGACGTCCTCGTCCTCGAGAATTTCATCCTCTACAAGGAAGAGCAGCCGGCCGACTCGCCGATCGCGAAGACGCCCCAGGTCCGCGAAGCCGCCGCCCCGCAGCCGGAAAACGCCGAACTCAGGGAAGCGCTCCGGGCCCTGTACCGGGAGCGTTTTCAGCCCCTGGCCAGGAAGCTGGCCGGAACGGCCGCAGTCCGGGTGTCCACGAGGACGAAGGGGGCGGATTCGTTCTGGGATGATTATGCGGAACCGGAATCGCCGGAGCTGGTTTTTGCCGTCCCCGCCCCGATGGACGCGGAAACGGTCGACCCGACCGCCATGGCCGCGGCTCTCGCCGGTTTCTGGACGCCGGGGGAGGCCACCGAGGCCCTGAGGCCGGTTCTGGCGGAGCTGCTCAAGATCGCGGCGAAACTGCCGAAAATGGAAGTGGAGTCCGAAGTCGTTTCGGAATCCATGTACGTGATGTACTGATCGCCGCAGGTTGCAGGAAGCGCTGGAACATGAAACACTCGACATTCATGAAACGCCTCCCCGCACTGATCCTCGTTCTCTGGACGCTGGTCGGCGTGCCGAGCCTCTGCGTCACCGGGTTCCTGATGCACCCCTGCGCCTGCCCGGAAACGAGCTGCGGCCACGAGGAACTGTGCGCCGACGATCCCTGCGCCCAGCCGGTCACGGCCGACGCCCGGGACGTCCGGGCGCCGATCGTGCCGATGATGATCGTGGTCCCGGACGAAACGTTCCTCCGCCCGGTTTCCGTCACCACCGGCCTGGCGTTCACCCCGCCGGACGATTCCGCGTTCGAAACCCCGAGTGCCGCGCCCGTTCCGCTTTTGATCTGATCGTCTCCTTCCGACCGACGCATCCATCCCGAAATAATCCGACAGCTCACTGTCTGAACGGCTCCCCGTCGCGTTGACGGGCAGGCCGGCGTCATGGCCGATTGCCGTTCCGGGACACCGTCACAGAAAGAGACCGTCCAGATGATCTCCTTGAATCGCTTCGCGGGGCGGGCGGCGCCTGCGCGCATGCTCTGTCTCGTGGTTCTCGCTGCGGGCATGCTGTCCGCGTGTGCGGCATCGGCCCGGGCCGCCGATCCGCGTGCGTCCGCTCCGCGGGCCGCCGACGTGGGGGCGCCCGCGGCATCAGCACCCGCGACCGGGGTGGCTGCACCAGCACCCGCAGGCCCCGGTCCCGCCGACACGCTGAGCCTGGCCGGCGCGGTGGCGCTGGCGCTGCTCAACAATCCCGAACTCCAGGCTTACTCGTGGGACATCCGGGCCGCGGAAGCCAGGAGCCTCCAGGCCGGGGCCCGGCCGAATCCGGAACTCTCCCTCGATGTGGAAGGGATCTCCGGCGGGCTCCCAGGCCTTGCGGAATCGGAGATGACGCTGTCGCTCGGCCACCTTCTTGAACGCGGCGGCAAGCGCGCCGCGCGCCGCGCGGCGGCGGATGCGGACGTCGTTGTGCGATCGGGCGACTATGAAATCGCGCGGCTGTCGGTGATGGCCCGGGTCACCCGGGCGTTCCTCGACGTGTCGGCCTCGAGCATGGCCAGGGAACTTCAGGAGGCCGATGTGGAGATCGCCGGCGAGATCCGCGCCTCGATCGGAAGGATGGTGGCCGGGGGCGCCGCGCACCGGGCCGAGCAGATCCGCGCCGACCTGGATTACGAAACAACGCGCCTCGATCTCCGGGACCTGGAGCGCAGCGAATCGGTGGCTCGTGTCCGGCTGTCCTCCCTCTGGGGCGACGTCCGTCCGCGCTTCACGGCGGTGGCCGGCATCGTCGACCAGCTTCAGGACGTGCCGCCGCGCGACGAACTGCTCGCGCGGCTCGAGTCCGGGCCGGTCATGGGGCGGATGAGCGCCCTCATCGACGCCGCCGAGAAGGAACGGGCGCTGGCCCGCGCGGAAGGCGCCGTGAACCTGTCCGTGTCCGCCGGATACCGGCGACTGAACGGCGACGACACCGGAACGTTCGTGGCCGGGCTGTCCCTGCCGCTGCTGTTCTTCGACCGCAACCGCGGAAGCGTGGCGGCGGCGGCGGCGGACATCGAGAGGGCCCGCAGCGAGCGCGACAATCTGAAGATCGAGCGGGCGCTCGCGTTCTCGGAGGCGCTGGCCGCGGCCGAGCGCGACCGCGACCGCTGGATCACGCTGCGCGATGCCGTCATCCCCGCCGCCGAACGGGCCTTCGCGGAGATCCACGCCGGGTTCGAACGCGGACGGTTCACCTACGTCGACCTTCTCGAGGCGCGGAGGGCGCTGACCCGCGCCCGCCGCGACCTCCTGGCCACGAAACTCGACTATCACCGTGTCGTCGCGGACCTGGAACTGCTGCTGGGTGCGCCCCTGATCCACAACACCGGGGAGAAATGATGATGACGAACCCGAATCTGATGAAGGCACGGGCCGGACACCTTGTCCTGGCGCTGATCGTGATGTTCTGCGTGTCCTGCGGGGCGCAAAAGGAAGAATCCGCGGCAGGGCAGGCCGGCCGAGCCGGGGCCGGTTCGGCTCACGGCGACCACGATGACCATGCCGGTCACGATGACCATGCCGGTCACGACGATCACGCCGGCCATTCCGATCACGGCGCGGACGAGGGGCGCGTGACCCTGACCCCGGCGGCGATCCGCGAGGCGGGCATCGTCACCGAAACGGTCGGTCCCCGGTCGATCCGGGTCGTGCTCGACCTCCCGGGGGAGATCGTGCCGAACGCCGACCGGCTCGCCCACATCGTGCCGCGCTTTCCGGGGATCGCCCGGGAGGTCCGGAAAACGCTCGGCGACCTCGTGCGCCGCGACGAGGTCCTGGCCATCGTGGAGAGCAACCAGAGCCTGTCCACCTACGAAGTGAAGTCCCTCATCGACGGCACGATCATCGAAAAGCACATCACGCTCGGCGAGTTCGTACGGGACGATTCCGACGTGTTCGTCGTGGCCGACCTCACGTCCGTCTGGGCCAACGTCACCGTCTATTCCCGGGACCTCGGCCGGGTCAAGGCCGGCCAGGAGGTGTCGCTCACGGCCACCGGGGGCGGTCTCTCGACGGTGGACCGGATCGAGTACATCGGGCCGATCCTCGGCGAGACGACGCGCGCCGCCACGGCCCGGATCGTCCTCGACAACCGCGGCCTGACCTGGCGCCCCGGCATGTTCGTCACGGCGCGGGTCACGGTGGACGAAACGGAAGTCCCGATCGCCGTGCACGAAAAGTCGATCCAGCGGATCGCCGGCGTCACCGTCGTCTTCCTCGAGGAAGGGGGGGTGTTCGTGGCCACGCCGGTGGAAACCGGCCGCTCCGACGGCGCATACCTCGAGATCGTGAAGGGGCTCGTCCCCGGCGACCTCTGCGTTTCCGAGGGGAGCTTTCTCCTCAAGTCCGAGATCCTCAAGTCGGAGGCCGGCCATGACCACTAGCCGCGCTCCGGAGGGCGTTCGGCCCCGGCGGTTCACTCCTGCCGCGGGTTCCCTCGCGAGAGGGTGGAGGCGGCCCCATGCTTGATCGGATCCTGTCCTTTTCCGTAAGCCGGAGATGGCTCGTTCTCGTGGCCACGCTGGCCATGGCCCTCCTCGGCGTCTTCAACTTCACGCGGCTGCCGATCGACGCCGTTCCCGACATCACGAACGTCCAGGTGCAGATCAACACGTCCGTCACCGCGTTGCCCCCGGTGGAGGTGGAGCGGCTGATCACGTTTCCGATCGAGTGGGCCATGGGGGGGATCCCCGACGTGGAGCAGGTGCGGTCGCTGTCCCGCTACGGGCTGTCGCAGGTCACCGTGGTGTTCAAGGACGGCACCGACATCTATCACGCGCGCCAGCTCGTCAACCAGAGGCTCCAGGAGGCGCGGGAGAGTCTTCCGCCCGGCGTCGGCGACCCGGTGATGGGACCGATCGCCACCGGCCTCGGCGAAATCTTCATGTGGAACGTGCAGGCCGATTCCTCCGCACGGAAGCCGGACGGCACGCCCTACACGCTGACCGACCTGCGCACCATCCAGGACTGGATCGTCCGGCCGCAGGTGCGGACCGTGCCCGGGGTCACCGAAGTCAACGCGATCGGCGGCTTCGAAAAGCAGTACCAGGTGTCTCCGGATCCGGCGAAGCTCCAGTCGTACGGCCTGTCGTTCCGCGACGTCTTCGAGGCGCTGGCCCGGAACAACGCGAACGCCGGCGGCGGTTACGTGGAGCACTACGACGAGCAGTACCTGATCCGGGCCACCGGGCTGGTCACGTCGGCGGAGGACATCGAAAACGTGATCCTCGGCAGCACCGACGGCGCTCCGCTGCGCATCCGCGACGTGGCCACGGTGGAGATCGGGAGCAGTCTCCGGACCGGGGCCGCCACCGACGACGGCCACGAGGCGGTCATCGGCACGGCGATCATGCTCGTCGGCGAAAACAGCCGTGTCGTGTCCGGCCGCATCGCCGAAAAGATGAAGGAGGTCAACCGGTCGCTTCCGGCCGGGGTCACCGCCCGCACGCTCTACGACCGCACCTATCTCGTCGACGCAACGCTGCACACGGTGCGGACGAACCTGCTCGAGGGGGCGGCCCTGGTCGTGATCATCCTGCTGCTGCTGCTCGGAAACGTCCGGGCGGCGCTGATCGTGGCCATGACGATCCCGCTGTCCATGCTGTTCGCGATCACCGGGATGGTGGAGCGGGGGATCAGCGGCAACCTGATGAGCCTCGGAGCGATCGACTTCGGCATCGTCGTGGACGGCGCGGTGGTCATGGTGGAGAACATCATCCGCCGTTTCGGAGAGCGGCAGCACGCGCTCGGCCGGGTGCTGACGCTCAAGGAGAGGCTGGACGAGTCCTTCTCCAGCGCGCGGGAGGTGTCGCGCCCGACGCTGTTCGGCATGGGGATCATCATGATCGTCTACCTGCCGGTCCTGACGCTCACCGGGATCGAGGGGAAGATGTTCACGCCAATGGCCTCGGTGGTCCTGCTGGCCCTGGCCGGAGCGTTGATCCTCACGTTCACGTTCGTGCCCGCGGCGGTGGCGGTCCTCCTGCGCGGCCGCGTTTCGGAAAAGGACAACGCGGTGATGGGGCTGGCCCGCCGGGTCTACGCGCCCGCGCTGGAGCGGGCGCTCCGGTTCCGCGTCGGCGTCGTGGCGCTGGCCGCGCTGTTTCTCGCGGCCTGCGGCTGGCTCGGCACGCGGCTCGGCAGCGAGTTCGTGCCGAAGCTCGGCGAGGGGGCGCTGGCCATCCAGCCGGCCCGCATTCCGTCGGTCAGCCTGACCACGAGCGTGGCCCTCCAGTCGAAGGTGGAGGACCTGATCCGCGCCGAGTTTCCCGACGAGGTGGCCGAGATCTTTGCCCGGACCGGAACGGCGGAGATCGCCACCGACCCGATGGGTCCGAACGTTTCCGACACCTACATCCTGCTGCATCCGCGCGAGCAGTGGACGAAAGCTCGGAACCAGGAGGAACTGGCCGAGGCGATGGAGAAGGTGCTCGCCCGGCTCCCCGGCCAGAACTTCGAGTTCAGCCAGCCGATCGAGCTCCGCTTCAACGAGCTGATCTCGGGGATCCGCAGCGACCTCGCCGTCAAGGTGTTCGGCGACGACATCGAGACACTGACGGCGGGCGCGACGAAGATCGCGGCCGTGCTGGCCACGATCCCCGGGGCCAGCGACATCAAGGTGGAGCAGACCGGCGGGCTGCCGGTCCTGACTATCGACATCGACCGGAAGACGATCGCCCGCTACGGCCTCAACGTGTCCGACGTCCAGGAGGTCGTCGAGACGGCCATCGGCGGGAGCACCGTGGGCGAGGTGTACGAAGGGGACCGGCGCTTCGATCTCGTGGTGCGCCTTCCCGACGAGATCCGCCGCGACCTTCACGCGATGAGGAACCTCCCGATCCCGCTCCCGAGGGAGGCTCCGGTCGTCCGCCCCGCGTCGTTTCTCTCCTCGGGGAACGAGGACGTCCACGCGGCGTACGTTCCGCTGGGCGCGCTCGCGGATATCCGGCTCGAAGAGGGGCCGAATCAGGTCAGCCGGGAAAACGGAAAGCGCCGCGTCGTGGTCCAGGCCAACGTCCGCGGCCGCGACCTCGGTTCGTTCGTCGAGGAGGCCCGGATGAAGCTCGACGCGGAAGTCCGGCTCCCTCCGGGAAACTGGATCGGCTGGGGCGGCCAGTACGAGAATCTTCTCACCGCGCGGAGCCGGCTCATGGTCGTCGTTCCGCTGGCCCTGTTCCTGATCGGCCTGCTGCTGTTCCTGAGTTTCGGGTCGCTCCGGTCCGCCCTCCTCGTGTTCACCGGCGTTCCGCTGGCCCTGACCGGCGGGATCATCGCGCTCTGGCTCCGCGACATCCCCCTGTCCATTTCCGCGGCGGTGGGCTTCATCGCGCTGTCCGGCGTGGCCGTTCTGAACGGCCTGGTGATGATCACGTTCATCAACGGGCTCGTGTCTTCCGGGATGCCCGTCGAGGAGGCGATCCGGAAGGGGTCGCTGACGCGGTTGCGCCCGGTGCTGATGACGGCGCTGGTGGCCAGTCTCGGCTTCGTGCCGATGGCGCTGGCCCACGGAACCGGGGCCGAGGTCCAGCGGCCGCTGGCCACCGTGGTCATCGGCGGGATCGTGTCGTCCACGCTGCTGACGCTCGTGGTGCTGCCGGCCCTGTACGGATTGATTCATGGACGGCGCCGGTGAGATGATGCGCCGGACATGATGCCGACGCGGATTTCATGAAGATCCTCCAGATCAACAAGTTCCACTGGGTCAAGGGAGGATCGGAGCGCTACTGCTTCGACCTCGCCGACGAGCTTTCGGCGCGCGGGCACGACGTGGCGTTTTTCGCGTCCCATCACCCGGAGAACCGTCCGACCGAGTGGTCGAAGTACTTTGCTCCGGCCGCCGACTACCATCGGGCGGGCCCGCTGGAGTCGATCCGGTTCGCCCGGGAGGTCGTGTACAACGTTGCGGCGGCCGCGAACCTCGAGCGGCTGATCGAGGCGTTCCGCCCCGACGTCGCGCATCTCCACAACATCCACCATCAGCTTTCGCCGTCAATCCTGGCGCCGCTGGCGGACGCCGGCGTTCCGGTCGTCCAGACGCTTCACGACTACAAGTGGGTCTGCCCCGCCTATCTCTTCCTGTCGGGCGGAGAGGTCTGCGAGGAGTGCGGTCCGGGCAACCGGTTCGCGCCGGTGCTCAGGAAGGCGTGCCACCACGGGTCGTGGCTCAAGAGCCTCGTCGTGTACCGCGAGTCCAGCACATCCTGGAAGCGGCGGGATCACGAGAAGGTGGCGCGGTTTCTTGCCCCCAGCCGTTTCATGAAGGAGCGGATGGTCGCGCACGGGCTCCCCGCGGAGCGCGTCGTCGAGTGGCCCTACTTCATCCGCGAACAGGAATACCGTCCGGCGGTCGAACCCGGGGGCGATTTTCTCTACCTCGGCCGGCTGTCGAAGGAGAAGGGGGTCACGACGCTGCTCGAGGCGATGAAGCGGTGTTCCGGCCTGGAACTCCGGATCGCCGGGTCCGGCCCGCTCGAGGCGGAGCTCCGCGAGCGGGCGCTCCGGGACAACGCGGCGGTCCGCTTCCTCGGCCATCTCTCCGGCGGCGATCTCCACGACGCGATCCGTGCCGCCCGGGCGGTCGTCGTGCCCAGCGAGTGGTACGAGAACCAGCCGTTCGCGATTCTCGAGGCGTTCGCCCTCGGCGTGCCGGTGATCGGAACGTCGATCGGAGGGATCCCCGAACTGGTGGCCGACGGGGAAACGGGGCGGCTCGTGCCGCCGGGAAACCCGGAGGCCCTGGCGGCGGCCCTGGCCCGGACGGCCGCGGACGCACAGGGGGCGGCGGCGATGGGGCGGGCAGCCCGCGCCCGGATCGAGCGCGACTTTGCCTCGGCGGCGGCGGTGGCCCGGATCGAGGGGCTGTACGCCGAACTGTCGGGCCGCTGATCCGCCGGAGCCGCCGACCGGCCGGCGTCATTCCTGTTGACCCGGGGCGGAACCTTCGATACTCTTCTAATTAGATGTGTATCTAATTTACATCGGAGGATCCATGAACCCGGAAGAATTCGCGACGCTGCTCCGCTGTCTCAAGGCCATGGCCGACGAGAGCCGGCTCAAGATGCTCGGGCTCCTGTCCGGCCGCGAGCTGTCGGTGCGGGAACTGGCGGAGCAGCTGAATCTCAAGGAGCCGACCATCTCCCATCACCTGGGCCGCCTCGAGGAACTCGGGCTCGTCGGCATGCGTGCCGACGGAACGACCCACTACTATTCGCTCCGCAGCGAAACCCTGCACCGCCTGAGCCGCGAGCTGTTCACCGTGGAGCAGGTGGCGTCGATCGCGGACAACGTGGAAGGGGAGCGCTGGGAACGCAAGGTCCTCAAGACCTACTTCGAGGGAGACCGGCTGACGCGGATTCCCAGCGCCCGGAAGAAGCGCAACGTGATCCTGAACTGGCTGGTCACCCAGTTCGAGCCGGGGGAGCGCTACCCGGAATCCAGGGTCAACGAGGTCATCAAGCGCCACCACCCGGACACGGCCACGCTCCGGCGGGAGATGATCATGACCGGCCTCATGGAGAGGAAGGCGGGGGTCTACTGGCGGCCGGAGGCGGACCGGGCGCGGTGATCAGGCGGCCTTCAGACCGTCCAGCTCCCGGTCCAGGGCCGCGCACTCGATTGCGAGTTCCCGCCAGGCTTCGCGGGTTCCGTCCATGTCTCCGGCCCTGGCGCGCTGTTCCAGGTTCACGGCGCTCTCGTACGGAGCGCCCTGCGTCCAGAAACCGATGGCGCCCTTGAGCGCGTGCGCGTTGCGGTGGATCGCTTCGAGGTCGGACCGCGCGATCGCCTCGCTGAGTTCGCCGAGCCGCTCCCGGGATTGCCGGCGGAACATTTCGGCAAGCGTGTCGAGCATGCCCGCATCGCCGTGGAGTTCGGACAACAGCAGTTCGCGGTCGATCAGCGTTCCGGCGGACCCGGCTTCCGGCGGATCGGCCGGGCTGGCCGGCGTCAGCCTGAGGCGCATCCCCTCGAGCATTTCCAGAAACTCCCGCGCCCGGAACGGCTTGGTCAGGTAGCCGTCCATCCCGGCGGCCAGGCACTTCTCGCGATCGCCCTGCATGGCCCGCGCGGTCATGGCCACGATGCACACGTGCCGGCCGGTCGACTTTTCCAGTTCGCGGATCTCCGCGGTGGCTTCCAGGCCGTCCATGACCGGCATCTGGACGTCCATCAGGACGAGGTCGAAGGAGCGGGCGCGGCAGGCCTCGACGGCGAGGCGTCCGTTTTCGACGACGGTCACCGCATGTCCCTCCTTCTCCAGGAGATGCGTGGCCACCATCTGGTTGAACGGCTGGTCCTCGGCCAGGAGCACCGAAAGGCTCGTCCGGCGCTCCCGCACGGTGTGGCGCGTTACCAGGGCGCCGACTTCGGCATCCCGGGACGTGCCGAGCACCGCGGCGACGGTGTTCAGAATGTCGGTGGGGGAGACGGGCCTGGACAGGTAGGCCGAAATCCCCGCCTTGCGGCAGAGTACCGCATCGCCGGGGCGCCCCGTCGACGTGATGAGCATTACCGGCATCGAGGACGAGTCCGGATGCTCCTTGATTCTCTCGACAAACTCGAATCCGTCCATGTCCGGGAGGAAGGCATCGACGATGACCATGTCGAACCGCGTGCCGGCGGCGCTCCGCCGGGCGATTGCCTCGATCCCCGCGCCGCCGTCCTCGGCGGTCTCCGGGGAAATCCGCCAGCGCGCCAAAACATCCTTCAGGAAGGAGCGGTTGGAAGCCCGGCCGTCCACGACGAGAATCGACGCCCCGTTGAGGGACGGGGCCGGCGCCGCGGCGTCCTGGAGCGGCACCCGCGACACCCCGAACACGGTGGTGAAGTGAAACGTGCTCCCTGCGCCGACTTCGCTTTCCACCCAGATCCGCCCGCCCATCCGCTTGACGAGCTCCGCGGAAATGGACAGCCCGAGCCCGGTGCCGCCGAACTTCCGGGTCGTGGAACTGTCGGCCTGCGTGTAGGGATCGAAGATCGCCGCCGCCCGTTCCTTGGGAATGCCGATGCCGGTGTCGCTGACCCGGAAGTGCAGGGTCACCGCGTCCTCGCTCGCACCCTCGAGGGCCACCTCCACGTGAACATGACCCTGCTCGGTGAACTTGATCGCGTTGGCGGCCAGGTTCAGGAGAATCTGGCGGAGGCGCCCGGGGTCGCCGACGACCTGGGCGGGCACGTCCGGGGCGATCGTGCACTGGAACAGGAGCCCCTTCTGCTCGGCGATCGCCGTCAGGGTGAGCGCGGTTTCCTCCATCGATTCCGCGAACCGGAAGTCGATCGGCTCGAGATCGAGTTTTCCGGCCTCCATCTTGGAAATGTCCAGGATGTCGTTGATGAGCTCAAGGAGGGAGTCGGCCGCGGAACTCGCGGCGGTCAGGTACTTCTCCTGCTCGTCGTCGAGCGGTGTCTCCCGGACGATGTCCAGCATGCCGATGATCCCGTTCAGCGGCGTGCGCAGTTCGTGGCTGACGTTGGCCACGAACTCCCCCTTGGCCCGGCTGGCGGCCACCACGGCCTGCTCCGCCTGCTTCATTTCCGTGATGTCCTGGCAGGTGCCGAACATGCGCAGCGCCCGGCCGTCGGCGTCGCGGATGACCTCGGCGCGCGACTGGAGCGTGCGTTCGTTGCCGTCGACGAGGATCCGGTAGTCGAAGTGGAACTCCGACCCGGAGCGGAAGGCGTCGCCGAGGAGTGCCTCGACCCTGGCGCGATCCTCGGGATGAATCGCTTCCAGGTGCGTTCGCGACGTGACTTCCGTGGTGCCGTTTTGAAGCCCGAAAATCCTGTACAGCTGGTCCGACCAGACGGCCCGGTCGGCGGCCACGTCCCACTCCCAGCTGCCCACCCGGGCGAGGTTCTGCGCCTCGGCGAGCTGTTCCCGGCTGTGCTCGAGCTCGCGTGTCCGGTGTGTCACCATTTCCTCGACCAGGATGGTCCGGCCGGTCATGGACAGAAGCGTGACGCCGAGAAGTCCGGTGAACAGCAGCCCGGCCGTCAGCATGGCCCATGACGCCCAGGACCGGTGTGTTTCGACGTACTCCGGCAGCGCCTCGCAACGGAGCACCCACCGGCGGCCGCCGATCGTCAGCTCCTCGCGGTTCACGAGCGGCGCGCGGCCGGTTTCGGCCGATGCCGGCCGCCTCGGAAAGTTGTCGTAGATCGTCCGGGGGTGTCCCGGGCCGCTTTCGTCCACGAGCTGGATCCGGATGAACTCCGCTCCCGGAATCGCGGCCGCCTCCATGACGTCGTTGATCCGGACCACGGCCGTGGCGTAGCCGACGACATCCTTGTGGTCCGTTTCCCTGTGCACCGGCAGGAGGAACAGCACGCCATTTCCCGTTTTCGCGGAACCCTGGACGAGTTCGATGGCCGGCGTCGCCGACATCCTTCCCGTGGACAGGGCCCGGGCCACCGTTTCACGGCGCATCGGATCCGAGGACACGTCGAAACCGATTACGGCCTCGTTGCCCGCCAGCGGCTCGATATAGGTGACGACGCTGTACTCGGCTCGCTCGGAGGCCGGAACCCACTGCCGTCCGTGGGCCAGTTCCCGGATCCGGAAGCAGGGGAAATCCTTCCTCTGGCGTTCCTCGAAAGCGTCGCGGCGCTCGTGGCGGACCCGTTCGTTCCAGGACAGGGCCATGAGGCTCGGATATACGTCCATGAGGCGCCCGGCAAAGGAGGAGAACCCGGTTCGGTCCACGGCTTCGGAACTCTCGAAGAAACTCTCCACGGAATAGAGCGCGTCGAGGCCGCTTCCGAGGGTCCGGACGCTTCGCCCGGCCATGTTGTTCGTCGTCTCGATGAAGGCGTCCTTGACCTCACTCTGTTCCCAGCGGCTGGACATCACGAACAGCAGGAGGACCAGGCTGAAGGTCAGGGTCAGGGGAACCGTCACGGACAGCCGCCTCCGCCAGCGGTCGCGCTGCGGCGTCATCCAGACGAGCAGCAGCGGTGTGAACAGGATGACGCCGATCGAGTCCCCGACCCACCAGGTGAGAAGGCTGAACGGCGCGTTCTGCGCGGACAGCAAGTCGCCGGCAACAAGAGCGGACACTCCGGTGATCGCGCTCACGACACAGCTCGCGGGTCCGCCGAAGACGATCAATCCCGCGATCTCGCGGAGGTGGATCAGCTTGTCGGGAAGTCCGGAGAACCTCCGGATCAGGGCATGCCCGGTGACAGCCTGGAGCGATGCCCCGGTGGCAATGACCGCGGGAACGACGACCAGTCCGGTGAGGGAGACGGGTGCCGGGGCGTGCATCGCCGTCGAAAAGTTGACGAAGAATGAGCCGAGATAGACGCCGGGCCACATCCCTCTGCCGCAGAGCAGAACAGCCGACAGGGCCAGTCCCGCGGCGGGCCAGATGGCCGTGGCATAGCCGGGGGGGATGGCGAGGAGGAGGCTCAGCCTGCCCAGCACGAAATACGCGAGGGCCAGCACCAGGATTTTCACCGGGCGTGAAAGTCCGGCCGCCCGCGAGCGGGGGTGAGAACTCCTGGTTATGTCCGTATGTCCGTCTTTCAAGCCGGATCCGATCGAACGAGGTAACTGTATCCTGAGATGGGGGTTGGCCCATCGCTTTGCCTGATGGGTATTCAGTATATCGGCACGCTTCCGGTTCTCTTGACTGTGACTCTCTATGGTTTGGAACGGATGCGGGGAGAACGCGATCGAGCACGAAGGTGGCGGGGGGCAATTCGAGCAGCGCTGAGCGACTCGAGCTGTGATGCGTGAGCGAACTCGATACTAAAGATGCCCACCGGGAGTCCGATGTAGATAAGGACCACTCAACGGGGGACGCAAATCGATGAGAATCCTGATTGTCGACGACAGCAAGGCCATGCGGATGATCGTCCTCCGCACCCTGCGCCAGGCCGGTTACGGCGGCCATGAAATGGACCAGGCCGCAAACGGCGTCGAAGCCCTGGCCGCCATCGAAAAGTGCCCATTCGACCTGATCCTCTGCGACTGGAACATGCCCGAGATGAGCGGACTGGAGCTGCTCCGCGAGCTGAAAGCCCGGGGCAGCACGGCATCCTTCGGTTTCGTCACGTCCGAGGGAACAGGCGAAATGCGCCATGTCGCCGCGGAGGCGGGGGCGTCGTTCCTCATCGTCAAGCCGTTCACGGACCTCGCCTTTCAGCAGGCGCTCGACCCGCTCCTGAACGCGGCCTGAGCATGGGGCGCCCGCTGCCGGATCCTTCCGAACTGACCGAGTTGCTGAAGATGCTGCTCGGCAGGAGCGTGGCCGTGACCGTGGCCAAACCCCTTGCGGCAACGCAGAAGGATCCCCGGATCTGCGCGCTGTACACGGGGGATTCCGGCGCTCTTCAGGCGGCCTGCGTGGCGGACCTCAAGTTCAGCGTCTACGCAGCCGCGGCGCTGTCGCTGATTCCTCCCGCCGCGGCCGCGGATTCCGTCAAGTCGGGGAAGATCACCGAGGAGATCCGGGACAACATCGCGGAAGTCATGAACGTCAGCGCCAAGCTTCTCAATGTTCCGGGCCAGGAACACGTTCTCCTCAATGGAATCCACGTTCTTCCCGTCGCTTCGCTTCCCCCGGCGGCGGCGACTCTTGTCGGGAAACCCGCCCTGCGTGCCGACTACGAAGCGGTCATCAGCGGATACGGAGCCGGACGATTCTCCTTCCTTTCCTGACCCCGGCACGGATCACCGACGCGCAATTCTCCTTCCTGATTCCTGCTGCGCTGCCTCCGGCGCCGCGTTTCCTGCGGCCGGCGTCCCGGGTTGCGTCCTACATCCATCCCGGCACCGATTCATGTTTCCACACACGATCCAGTTAGTGTTCCCATCGGCAATCGACTCCAGTCAGGTTCGAATAATGAAACTATTTATCGAAACGCCCCGGAAATAGCTCCGTTCGTCCGGAACGGTACCGATGCTTGAATCCGGGTGATAGAACCCGCCTGGAGACATGTCGCAATGTCCGAAATCGACGAGATCACACAGGAGTTCCTCTCGGAGAGCCGGGAAAGCCTCGAGCGCATCGACCTCGACCTGCTCGATCTGGAGTCTTCCGGAAGCACTCCCGACGGAGTGGACCGGATTTTCCGAGCCGTCCACACGATCAAGGGAACCTGCGGCTTTCTCGGCTTCGCGCGTCTCGAATCGCTGAGTCACGCGGGCGAGAATCTCCTGAGCCGCATTCGCGACGGCCGCATCGCCGTGAGTCGAAGTGTTGCCGACGCTCTCCTTGAACTTTTCGACGCCATCCGGAGCCTGCTGTCCGAGGTCGAGGCGACCGGTACGGACGGTTCGGGTGACGACGCGGGGATCATCGGGCGTATCGAGGCGCTTGCGGACACCGGAGCGAATCCGATCCCCCCTCCGGCACCCGCCTTGAACCACGAACGGGAGGCCGGATCGAAGGTCGCGGGCGGGATCCCCGCCGAGATGCCGCCCCCGGCCAGGGCGACACAGCCCGTCGAAACGTCCATCCGCGTCGATACGGCCGTCCTGGACGAACTGATGAATCAAGTGGGCGAACTGGTTTTGGCCCGGAACCAGTTCCAGCATGTGTCGCAGCGCAAAGCCGTGGATGAACTCCCGGTCATCGCGCAGAAACTCAACTCCATAACGGCAGGACTGCAGCGGGTTGCGATGAAGACACGGATGCAGCCGGTCGCCGGCGCTCTCAACAAGCTTCCCCGCTTCGTTCGCGATGTGGCCCTGGGATGCGGAAAGGAAATCCGGGTCGAGGTGGATGGCGGCAACACGGAACTGGATCGGACCCTTATCGAGGCCATCCAGGCGCCTCTCACGCACCTGGTCCGCAATGCCGTGGATCACGGCATCGAAACTCCGCAGGCAAGACGCGCGGCGGGGAAACCGGCGGTCGGCACCATCGGGATCCGCGCCTCGCACGCCGGGGGAGAGTTCCATCTCGTGGTGGCCGACGACGGTGCGGGCCTCGACATGGAACGAATACGGGCTCGCGCCGTCGAAAGGGGATTGATCCGTCGCGACCAACTGGAAACGATGCCGGACGAGGAGGTCGCGGAGATCATTTTCGCCCCGGGATTCTCGACGGCCGTCACGGTGACCAGCCTGTCCGGGCGGGGGGTCGGCATGGACGTCGTCAAGACGGCGGTGGAGGCCATCGGCGGCACCGTGAGCGTGACCTCCCGCAGCGGTCTCGGGACCACCGTCCGGTTCGTACTTCCGTTGACGCTGGCGATTCTGCCCGCGCTGATTGTCAAGGCGGGCGGCCGGCGGTATGCGATCCCGCGGGCCCATCTCAGGGAACTCGTCACGCTGAGGGCTGAAGCCGCCCGCAGGGCGATCGAGCGCGTTCACAGCAGGCCCGTGTACCGGCTGAGGGGACGGCTGCTTCCCCTCGAGGACCTCGGTGAAGCGCTGGGACTCGGGGCAGGCGAACGGGACGAATCGGTTCTGCACATGGCCGTGGTCCAGGCGGGTGGATGTCCCTATGCCCTGAGGGTCGACGACATCGAGGATACGCTCGAGGTCGTCGTGAAGCCGCTCGATCCGCTGCTTCGGAAAGTCCGGCAGTTCTCCGGTGCCACGATTCTGGGCGACGGGGAAGTCGGCCTGATCCTGGACGTTCAGTCCCTTAATCCGGCCCACGGAACCCCGGAACCCGCGGTCGGCGGACCGGCGCAGGATGAGGCGGTTTCCGGGGATCTCGTCCATGCCCGGTCGGAGGTCTGTCTCATGGTTCGGGCGGGCTCGGGCGGCCCCATCGCCCTTCCGCTGACCCGCGTCGTCCGGCTGGCGAGGATTCCGGCATCGACCGTGGAGCCGTGCGGAACCTCCCGGGTCGTCCAGTACGACGGCCGGGTGATGCCGCTCGTTCCGCTGTCGGGATTGTTCGCGCCGAACCTTCCTGTTGAGATGGAGAACCCGGACGTCCTGAACGTTGTCGTCTATGAGGAAGAGTCGGGAGACTACACGGGGTTGATCGTGGATGAGATCCTCGATTCGGCGATGTCGGTGCCCGGCACCCCGCGGTCGGCCGACGACATCCCGAACCTCCGGATCATCCAGGGCCGGGTTGCCCGATGGACGGAGCCCTTCGCGTCGGTCGCTTCCACGACCCGGACACCGCAAGCATCCGGAGAAGAGCCGCGATGAAACGTTTCTGCACGTTCCGCGTCGATGCGCTGACTTTTGGCGTCGATGTCGTCCGTGTCCGGGAAATCCTGCCAGCCCGGCTGCCGACTCCGGTGCCGCTCGCGGATCCCTGGATTCTCGGCCTGATGAACCTGCGGGGCGAAATCACGACCGTCGTCGATCTGCGCACGGTTCTCGAGTTCGGCTCCGGGGGTAGGGGCGCATATGCGTGGGATGTCGTCGTTGCGTCGGCGATAGGCGTCATGGCGCTGCGCGTGGACGAGGTCGGCGACGTCGTCGGCCTGAGCGAACGACAGGCTGAACTCCCGCCCGTCGGGCTGCCGCGCCGGATTATCGACCTCGTGCCCCGCGTGTACCAGATGAACGAGTGCGTTTTGCATGAAGTCGATATTGTTCAGGTCCAGGTCGCAATCGGGGCGGTCGCCCCCGGGCAATCCCCTGAGGTCATGGCAAAAGGAGTCAAGACATGATCGGAACCCTTTTCAGGAATCTGAGAATCCAGCACAAGCTGGCCGGCCTGGTCATTCTGGTCGTGATCGGCGTCGTCGTGATCAGCTTGATCACGGTCACCTCGACCGAGCGCATCAAGATCGACGGTCCGTTGTACCGGCAGATACTCAAGGGACACTTCTTGATCGCGGACATCCTGCCTCCTCCCGCCTACATCGTGGAGTCCTACCTGCTGGTCTGGGAGATGCGCCATGCCGATCGGGACGAATTGCCGGAACTGTTGCAGAGAAGCCGAACCCTGCGCGAGGAATACGAAACCCGGCACGCCGTCTGGCACAACGACCTTGAGCCCGGGGATTTGAAACGGGAGTTCCTCGAGGCATCCAACAGGCCCGCCATGGAGTTCTACCGGGTCCGCGACGAGGAATACATCCCCGCGCTGCGGGACGGGAGGCTCGATGCGGCCGACACGATTCTCCAGACGCGCCTGAAACCGCTGTACGTGGAACACCGCGAGGCCATAGATCGTGTCGTGCGCATGGCCAAGGCACTGTGCAAGCAGACCGAGGCCAACGCCGCCTTGGTTGTCGAGCGTGAGAGGGTGATCGTCATGGCATCGGGCCTGGCCGTATTGATTGCCCTCGCGCTCATGGCCTGGCTGATCGGCCGACAGGTCGAGCGGCCGCTCTCGCGGAATGCCGAGGTTCTTCAGGGGGTGGCGCGCGGCGACCTGCTCACCCGTGTGGACAACGACTCGAAGGACGAGGTCGGCCAGATGGGGCGGACGTTGAACCATGCCATGGAGAACCTCTGCCGGGCAATGAGCGAGATATCGATGAACGCGAATCTCCTGGCCAGGGCCTCGGACGGATTGTCCGAGATCAGCACGGACATGAGCACCCACGCTTCGGAAGCCTACGCCCGTTCCGGTGACGTGTCCGCACTTGCCGATGAGGTCAGCGTCAACGTGCAGACCGCCGCGTCGGCCACCGAGGAACTGGGACTGAGCATCCGCGAGATTGCCAAGAGCTCGCATGAGGCGGCCGAGGTGGCCACCATGGCCGTCGCGGCTGCGGAAACGGCCAACCAGACCGTGGGTCGGCTCGGCGAAAGCAGCGCCGAGATAGGCCAAGTGGTCCGCGTGATCGGCACCATTGCCGAGCAGACGAACCTGCTGGCCCTGAACGCTACCATCGAGGCCGCCCGGGCCGGCGAGGCCGGCAAGGGCTTCGCCGTGGTGGCCAACGAGGTCAAGGAACTGGCGCAGGGAACCGCCCGGGCCACCGAGGACATTGGTCGCAGGATCGAGGCGATCCAGTTGGATTCCCGGGATGCCGTGCAGGCAATCGCCCGGATCGGCTCCATCATCAAGCAGATTCACGACACCCAGAACACGATCGCCAGCGCCGTGGAGGAGCAGAGCGTTTCCACCGGAGAAATCGGCCGCAGCGCGAAGGAAGCGGCCCGCGGCGTCACCGACATCGCTTCCAAGGTCGTTCAGCTGGCCAGGGTGGCCGAAGGAACGAGCAACGGCGCGGAGATGACCCGCAAGGCGGCCAGCCAGCAGGCGGTCATGGCCTCGGACCTGATCCGGCTCGTGAACCAGTTCAACTTCAGCCGTGACGAGTCGAGTCAGAAGTACCGAGCGGCCATTATGAAGGAGGCGGCGTGATGCAGTTCGACGAGGTCCACGCGTTGACCGGCCGCGTCGAGGCCATGAAGGACGAGGGAGGCCGTCAGTTCGGTCGCCCCCTGTCCCCGAAATTCTGGACGCTCGGGTACAGCTTCAGGGTTCCGCGGGTCGAGGCCCGCTGCGAGTTCAGACGGGATACCGCGGGCGCCGACCTGTTCCCTTCATCCAGCCCG
Source organism: uncultured bacterium (assembly GCA_964596775.1). Taxonomy (GTDB): domain Bacteria; phylum Eisenbacteria; class RBG-16-71-46; order JABDJR01; family JAWXBZ01; genus CAZQVN01. Next base: position 6,182 of record CAZQVN010000041.1, on the reverse strand, counting down.
GAACGATTTCTCGATTCGGAAAGCACGATTCTCGTGGCCGGAATCCTGGCGCTTCGCTAGAAATCATGGCGCTGCGGAGGTGTCGCGCGGGGTCGGGCCGGGTGAACCTTCGTCCGGCGCTCGGTCCGGCATGATCCCGGCCGGTGACGGGCCGAACGCGCGGCCGGTTCCCGCTCCATTGGTGCTCGTCGTGGGGGCATCCACGGGTGGACCGGACGCCCTGGTCCGCTTCCTGCGCTGGCTCCCCGCGCGGTGCGGATTCCCGATCCTGATCGCCCAGCACATCCTGCCCCGCTTTTCCGCGCAACTGGCCGAGCAGTTGACCGTCCGGTGTCGCCGCACTGTGCAGGAAGCCGCGGATGGAGTCGCTGTCCAGCCGGATGCCGTCTACATGGCGCCGGCCGGCCGTCACCTCAGCGTGTCGCGCGCGGGTTCGCGCGTTCTTCTCAAGGTCACCGTTGGCCCCCCGGAAAACTTCTGCCGCCCTTCCGTCAACGTGCTGCTGCGGTCCGCCGCCCATGTGTACGGCGACGGGGTGCTGGCCGTGATCCTGACGGGCATGGGCAGCGACGGGCTCGAAGGCTGCCGGCACGTTTTCGCGGCGGGGGGGACGATCCTCGCCCAGGACGAGGAGTCCAGTGTCGTGTGGGGGATGCCCGGTGCCGTCGTTCACGCCGGTCTGGCCGGCGCCGAGCTTCCTCCGGAGCGACTGGCCACCGCAGTGGCCTGGAGGCTCCGGACTGCAAACAGCGCAGCCACAGCGGGAATCGTCCGGCAGGGACCGGGGGCCGCATCCCCTCCGCTGCCGGGCATCACTGCCGGCGAGTCCTGTTTCAACCGGGACGAGGCTCTCAGAACCCTCCTGACCCGGCACGCCGGCCTTCGGCTGACGGAGGAGTATCTGGCCATCGTCCGCTCGCGGATCGAGGCCTGCGCGAACGCGGAAGGATATCCCGACGCGAGAAGGCTCCTCATGACGCTCCTGGACTCTCCGTTCGGGCCGCTCCACCAGAGAGTGATCGAGGCCGTGACGATCCACGAGACCTCCTTCTTCCGCGACGGCCATCCTTTCACCTCGTTCCGCGACGTGGTCCTGCCCGCGCTTCACGATCGACGGAAAGGTGGGGGGCCGCTGAACATCTGGAGTGCCGCGTGCTCGACGGGACAGGAGGCCTACAGCATCGCCATGATCCTGGAGGATCATCCCCTGTACGGGAGGGGTGATGCGAGAGTGCTCGGCAGCGACCTCTGTCCGAACATCGTCGCCATCGCCGGGTCCGGTCGATACTCCGCACTGGAATTGAGCCGGGGACTGACCGAGAGGCTCCGAAGCCGTCATTTCGTCCGGGAGGACGAGACCTATCGCCTGGCACCGGAAATCCGTGGCTGGGTCGAGTTCCGGACGATCAATCTCCTGGAAGCGTGGCCGCCCCTTTCCGCGATGGATGTCGTATTTCTGAGAAACGTGCTGATCTATCTGGAGGGGAGCGTTCGGAACGACATCTACCGACGGCTCCGCGGACTGATGCGTCCGGGGGGATGGCTCGCGCTGGGAGCCGCCGAGGCTCCCGGGCCGGGGTTTCTTGAGTCGGGGTTTGAACGGGTGGGGGTCGGGCCGTCGACATGGTACCGCCGCGTCGGGGCCTGATACTCAATCCTTCCGTTTCTGAACCCCCACGCCCGCCAGCCACGCGCCGACCAGTCCGAACAGGCCGGCGAGCGACACGTTCACGAGGTGCGTGGAAAAGCCGGTGGCGATGGCGGTCTCGCGGTCCACGCCGAGCAGCATCATGCCGAACGTCCAGCCCGCTTCCTGCGTGCCGAAGTTGCCGAGCGTGCCCACCGGGAGCAGCGTGGCCACGATCGCGGTGGTCGAGGCGAAGACCGTGCCCCAGAAGCCGAACGGCTCGCCGAACGCCCGGAGCAGGAGCCAGGTCATCACGAACGAGGTCGTCCAGATGACGATGGTGTGGAAGATGAGGATCGGCGCGTTCCGGATCGACTGCATCTCCCCGAGGATCACCTCGAGCCGGTCGAGCCGTCCGCGCACGCCGTGGCCGAGCAGGAACCGCGGAAACCACGAGGCGCGGGCCAGGCGCGCCGCCACCGCGTTCACCGCGCGGACGATCAGGCTGCCGCGGAGAAGCGCGAAACCGCACAGGCCGAGAAGCAGGGCCGCCACGAGCACGTTCGCGACCGCCGACCCGCCGAACCCGGCATGGGCCAGGAACAGCGCGAGCACGAAGAACAGGATGGCGAAGGCCGTGTCGTAGATCCGGGCCATGACGAGCCCGGCCACGGCTTCCGTTCCCGGCACGCCGCGCGCCTTCATGAGGACGAAGTAGCTCGTTTCGCCGAGTTTGGCCGGAAGCACCCGGAGCATGAGGTTGTGCACCGCGGTGATGCCGATCAGCGCCGCCGCCGGAATCCGTTTCGAGGGGGTGAGGATCTGCCAGCGGGCGGCGCGACTGGCGTAGGACAGCGCGTAGGCCGCCGCGGCAAGCGCCGTGAGCCCGGGATCGGCGCCCTTGAGCATCGACACGATCGTGGTCACCGACACCTGGGAAAGGAACAGCGCCACGAGCCCGGCCGTCAGCGCCAGCGTGACGATGATCCGCCACGGGGAAGCGCCCGTCCGCGCTCCCGGTCGCTCCACGGAACCGGCGCCCGTCTTTTCGCTTCCGCTCATCGTGCCCTCCGGGTCAGCCATCGCTCCATCTCCATGAACGAGATCAGCGCGACGAACGGCTCGACGGGAAGCCGGTAGCGGGTCACGGAGTGCACGACCACGTGGAGCAGCGTGTGCACGGCGATGAACGCCACGAGGACGAGCGTCAGCCGGTCGAGGGCCAGGACTCCGCGGTACGCCCCGAACAGGAACCCCGGAATCAGGAGCCCCATGAACAGCAGGCTCGCCGCGTTGTGCTCGAGCGACCACGGCCCGCCGAAGCGGGTGTCCGGAAACGGGCGGTACTCCGAGTGGAACTGGGCAATCCTCCAGAACTCGAGAAAGTTGAAGATCGCCTTGTGCGGCTGCCCGAACTGCGGACGCAGTCCGGCCCGGAACGCCTGAGCCTCCTCGAGGCTCAGCGTGTCGAGCCGGCCGCGCTTGTCGGCCTCGAACCGGGCCAGGACCTCGGCGGGGGAGATCGCGTCGCCGGTGACCGAGGCCTCCGCCTTCTTCACCCAGCGGTCGAGCGTGCGCGGGTCGATGAGCACGAAGCGGTCGTAGGCGAGCTCGTTGCGCAGCGCCCACGGAGCCGAGAAGAGAACGACGCAGGTCAGGAAGAGAAGGGTCGGTTTCAGGAAGCGGAACGACAGGAGCGGCCCGGCGTCCGTCCGTCCGGCGAACATCAGGTAGACGCCGAAGAACGGCAGGTGAAAGATGTACCGTGAGTCCATGTGCGCGAGGAGCGTGAACAGCAGCGCCGTCCGCGCGACCCCCCTGAGCCGCGTCCCGTCCCGGGCGAGGAGCGAAGCCACCAGTCCGATGTTCAGCAGGACGAGCCACGTTTCCCGGAGCAGCTTGCCGTTGAAGTCGAGATGGAGCGGGTTGAGCGTCAGCCAGAGGGCGGTGAGCAGCGCGGGAGTGCGGCCGGCGTGACGGCAGCCGAACGCGTACACGAGCGCCACGGCCGCGGCGCCGGCCACCGACTGCAGGCACTGGACCACGGCCAGGTTCGAGCCGGTCAGGGCATAGAGACCGGCGAGGATCACCGGGTAGCCGGGCGGACGGAACAGTTCGGGGCCGGGATGAAGGATCCAGTCCGGTCCGGCGAGGATCGCCCGGGCGAACGCGTCGTAGGAAATCGCGTCGGTGCCCGGAGGGATCGGCGTGCCCACATCACGCAGCAGGGTATAGAGGACCCGCACGACGAGAGCGGCCAGGAAAAGGCGGATCAGGGTCGATCTGTCGGGTGCGGCGTCCCTGGCCGGTCTGCCTTCTGCGGACATGGGTCCTTTCTCGGGGCATGGATCATCGAACGGCTTGCTTTTGGCGTCGGGCAGTATATCGGCACACCGGGTCCCGGACCACAGACCTCACGGGGAAATGGAGACAGTCGGTGGAGCGGCCGATACCGGGGAAAGGATCCGCAGCGGTGGCCGGTGCACATCCACCTTGTGCGGCGGTCGCAGGTTGCCGTATAATCCATTGCTGCGATGCTGTTTAGCGTGATGGTCGCAAGCGTCCCTCGAACCCTGTCCCCCGGGAGAGCGAACTCCTTCCATGTGCGGAATTCTCGGCTGGTCGAGCCCCCGTCCCGTTGATGCGTCCGTTTTCGATCGCGCCCTCGATGTCATGACCCACCGCGGCCCCGACGATCGGGGCAGCTGGAACGCGCCGGCGGACTCCGGCGGCGGCCAAATCCTGCTCGGTCACCGCCGGCTGTCGATCCTCGACCTGTCCCCGCGCGGCCACCAGCCGATGAGCGACGCCTCCGGCCGGTACACGATCACCTACAACGGCGAACTCTTCAATTTCATGGACGTGCGGCGCGTTCTCGAGGGGAAAGGGTACGCGTTTCTGAGCGAATCCGACACCGAGGTCCTGCTCGCCGCCTGGAACGAATGGGGCGTGGACTGCCTGCACCGCTTCAACGGGATGTTCGCGTTCGGCCTCTGGGACCGCGAAAGGCGCGAACTGCACCTGATCCGCGACCGCATGGGGATCAAGCCGGTGTACTGGATGCAGGGCCCGTTCGGTTTCGCGTTCGGCTCCGAGGTCAAGGCGCTGCTGGAAATCCCCGGGGCGCCGCGCGGCCTCAACGAGAGCCGGCTCGCCCACTACCTGAACTTCCTCTGGGTGCCCGGACCGGAAACGCTGTTCGAGGGGATCCACAAGCTGGAACCGGGGCACCATCTCGTCCTGAAGGACGGCCGGGTCGACATCCGCCGCTGGTGGGATGTTCCGCTGGCCGAGGACGAAACGCGCACGGAGGAGGAGTGGGTCGAAGCCCTCCGTGACCTCATGGACGACGCGGTGCGCCGGCGCCTCGTGTCCGACGTGCCGGTGGGCGCGTTCCTGTCCGGCGGCGTCGATTCCTCGGCGATCGTGGCCGCGATGCGGCGTCACACGAAGGGGGACCTGATCGCCTACGCCGTGGGGTTCCGCGGCCAGGACCAGCGCTACGAGTTCGCGCCCGACGATCTCGAGTTCGCGCGGATGGTGGCGCAGCGGACGCCGAACCTCGACTATCACGAGATCGTCCTCGAGCCGAAGGTCGGCGAGCTCCTGCCGAAGATGGTCTGGCATCTCGACGAGCCGGTGGCCGACGCCGCGGCGATCTCCACGTACCTGATCTGCAAGGCGGCCAAGGAAAAGGCCACCGTGATGCTCTCCGGCGTCGGCGCCGAGGAGATTTTCGGCGGCTACCGGCGGCATCACGCGGTGCTGCTGGCCGAGGATTACATGCGCTGGCCCTCGCTGGTCCGCCAGGGGGTGAAGACACTGTCCGACGCGCTGCCCGGAAGCGCGCCCGGGCCGGGACTTTCGCTGCGGCGGAACCTCCAGAAGTTCACGGCGTCCGCGGAACTGCCGTTCGACCGGCGCTACTTCGGCTACTGCGGCTACTACACGTCGGACGAACTGCGCTCCGTCGTGGCCCCGGCGCTGCCCACGGAAGACGTCCTCGTCGAGCATGAACGGCATCTCGCGGCGGCCGGGGATCTCGCGGCGTTGAACCGCCTGCTCTACGTGGATCTGAAGACGTTCCTCCCCTGCCTGAACCTGACCTACACCGACAAGGCGTCCATGGCCGCGTCGGTGGAGGTGCGGGTTCCGGTCACCGACTACCGGATCGTGGAACTGGCGGCCACGATGCCGCCGTCGCTCAAGGTGCGCGGGAAGAAGCAGAAGTGGGTGTTCAAGGAGGCGGTCCGCCCCTGGGTGCCCGAGGAGATCGTGAAGCGCCCGAAGACGGGCTTCGGCGGCCCGACCCGGTCGTGGGTCAAGAACGATCTGCGGGAGATGGTCGACGACCTGCTCTCGGTGGACACGCTGAAACGGCGGGGACTGCTCAACCCGGACGCGGTGCGGCGCCTGGTCGACGAGGATCGCGCCGGCCGCCGCGATCATGCCTACCGGATCTGGACGTTCGTGAACCTGGAACTGTGGATGCGGACGTTCCTGGACGGGGGACGGACGGACGGGTTTTCCGGGACGTGAAAAGAAGCTAGGATGG
>CAZQVN010000040.1:27750-32911 GCA_964596775.1 uncultured bacterium | reverse complement strand
CGTTAAGGCCTCCAGCGCCGATGGTACTGCTCTCGAGAGGGAGTGGGAGAGTAGGACGTTGCCGGAAATTTATTTCGATCCCGCCGACCTCGTGTCGGCGGGATTTTTTTTCCTGTTTCATTTTTCCTGATCCAGCGCGCCACTTCCCGGGTGGCATCGTTGTCCGCGAGTTGTGATGTCGCCGGCGCGCAGAAGTCGGCCACCGCCTGGTGGCGGAAGCCGCACCCTCCGCTGGGTTGCCTTCCAAAAAAATCTCGACACGGCGCCCGGCTTTCAGTTACTGTCAATTCGGTCCAGGAAAGCCTTCTGGGTTGTCTGCTGTGGTCTCTATGGGCAGTCCCGGCACGATCTCGAAGAACAAGGACTGTCTTGGTGGAGCCCCGGGTGGTTCTCACCCGGGCTTTTTGTTTTGGTCATCGGGAACTCGTTCCGTCGTGAGGTAGCGGCGGGGCAGGCCCGGAAGGGAGCAAGAAGGAAGGAAATGGCGTCAATGGCAGAGCGTGGTCGCGTGAAGTGGTTCAACGAGAGCAAGGGTTTTGGTTTCATCGCACGTGCGAATGGTCCTGATGTCTTCGTGCATTTCTCGGCGATCCAGGGATCCGGCTTCCGGACCCTGAACGAGGATGACGAAGTGGAATTCGAGATTACGCAGGGTCCCAAGGGTCCCCAGGCCTCGAACGTCACCAAGGTCTAATTCGACAAGACGTTGCGGGCAACCGCAGTGACCCCGGGTCGGCTCGCCGATCCGGGGTATTTTTTTGATGGGTCTCGTGGCTGTTCCGGGCATTCCGTGCCGGAGGGGCGGCCGCACAACAAGAGTCCCGTCGGGGAGTATCCCGGCCGGCTGCGGGCGTGCCGTTTTCACGGAACGCCGTCATCATTGCCGGTTTCAGAGAAAGGGCGAAGGCAGGTTCAGAATGAGGAATGTATCCACGGTGCCGGGGAAACCGTCCGAGGCTGCGGCCGGTCTTCAGTGCGTGGTTCAGGCCGAGGGCCTGAGAAAAGCCTACGGGTCCTTTACGGCCGTGGACGGGATCGGGTTTTCCATTTTCCCCGGGGAATGCTTCGGATTCCTCGGACCCAACGGGGCCGGCAAGACGACGACGATGCGGCTCATCGGCGCGAGCGGACCGCCCTCGTCCGGAACACTGACCGTCTTCGGGATGGACAGTGTCCGGGATGCGCGCCGGATCAAGAAGCGCCTTGGAGTCGTTCCCCAGGAAGACAACCTGGACATCGAACTCACGGTCCTGGAAAACCTCCTGGTCTACGCGCGCTATTTCGGCATTTCGTCCCACGATGCCCGGTCCAGGGGAGAAGAGCTTCTCGAGTTCTTCCAGCTTGCCGAAAAGAAGCATCAGAACGTGTCCTCTCTCAGTGGGGGGATGAAAAGAAGGCTGCTGATCGCCCGCGGGCTGATCAACGAGCCCGAGATACTCCTGCTCGATGAACCCACCACGGGACTGGACCCGCAGGCGAGGCACCTTGTCTGGGACAAGCTCAGGAGGATCAAGAGCAGAACAACGCTGATCCTGACGACGCATTACATGGACGAGGCCGAACAGCTCTGTGATCGCCTTGTCGTCATGGAAAAGGGGAGAATTCTCGACGAGGGGGCTCCGCGCTCCCTGATTCAGCGGTATGTCACCCGGGAAGTGCTCGAGCTTCATGGCCCGATTGCCGCGCGCGTCCACCTTCGGGAAGTGTCCGGGCTGGGTGAATCGGATGTCGAGGAACTGGAAGACCGCACGCTTTTTTACGTCCGCAATGCCGAGGAAACCCTTCATCGACTCGCCGGAGCCGGAGAAGAGAACATCGAGTTCCACCTGCGAAGGGCTTCGCTCGAGGATGTTTTCCTGAAGCTCACCGGGCGAAGGCTGGCGGAGTGAAGCCCCTGCTGGCGGCTTTGCCGGCTCCCGGGCCGAACCAGGGGTGGCCTGTGAGTGACGTGGACCAGGGCTCCTTCTGCCCGATGAACCTGGCGACGCGACGAAACTCAGGCTCCTTCTGCCCGATGAACCCGGCGGCGCGACGCAACCCGTCCGCGCCCTTCCTGCCGGGGTATTTCGGCGTTTCCACCCGGATGATCCCCCGCGGTTGCGGATCGGATACGGGGAAGGGACAACGATGATCAGGGACATCCTGCCCGACATCTGGTTCCGGGGAGCCGTTCAGGTCTGGCGGCGCGACCTGACGGTCTACGCCAAGACCTTCCAGATGAACATTCTTCCCAACTTTTTCGAGCCCCTCATCTATCTTCTGGCCATGGGGTTCGGGCTCGGGGCCTATCTTCGCGACGAGATCGGCGGCCTTTCCTACCTGGCGTTCATCACACCCGGACTGATCGTGTCCTCGGCGATGAACGGTGCGTCCTTTGAAACCACCTACAACATTTTCGTGAAGATGCATTTCGGGCGTACCTATCACGCCATCACCGCCACGCCGGTCAACATCGAGGACGCCATGGTGGGTGAAGTCCTGTGGGCGGTGACGCGCGGCATGATCTACGGAGTCGGTTTTTCGGCCGTCGTGCTCCTGTTCGGGCTTCTTCCCGGATTCTCGTTCCTGTGGATGATCCCCGTGCTGCTCCTGACCTCCTTCCTGTTCGCGGGGGTCGGACTCTGTTTCACCGCATTCATCAAGTCGATCGACATGTACTCGTTCTACTACACGCTGTTCCTGACCCCGATGTTCCTGTTCTCCGGGATCTTCTTCCCGCTCGACGGGATGCCGGCCTGGGTCCGCTGGGTCGCGTTCGCGTTTCCCCTGTCGCACTGCGTGGCGCTGGCCAAGGGTGTCGTTCACGGAAGTCTGTCCCCGGCGGGCGTCCTGCTGGAGTCGGCATGGATTCTGACCCTGACATTTGCCCTCATCGTGGTGGCCCTGAGGCGAATCCGTGCCCGCTATGTCCCCTGACGCGCCCGGCCGGAGCGTGATCCGGCAGCGCCTGATTTCCTTCATGAACGATCCGGTCTCGGAGCGCTTCGAGGATCTCGCCCTGGACCTGTTCCGCCGGCAGTGGAGGGACAATCCCGCCTACCAGTCCCTGTGCCGGACGCGCGGCGTCGACCCGGACACGGTGGAGCGGGTCGAGGACATTCCGGCCGTGCCCACCGGAGCGTTCAAGACGCTGGTCCTTGCAACGGGACCGGCGGCCCGGGTCTTCCGGACCAGCGGCACGACACGCGGAACGGAGCGTCGTGGCGCCCATCACATGGTGGAGCCGGAACTGTACCGGAAAGCGCTCCGGCCCCCGTTCAAGCGCTTCGTGGTTCCGGACAGGGAGCGGATGACGTTCCTCGTGCTCGCATCGCCACCGGTCGAGGCCAGGGACTCGTCGCTCGGATTCATGTTCGAGGATGTGATCGAGACCTTCGGCCTGCCGGACAGCACGTTCCTCTTCAGCGGCGGGAGCCTGGACGAAACCCGGCTCGTTGCGGCACTCCGATCCGCGGCCGAAGCCGGTGACCCGGTGGCCCTCCTCGGGACCACGTTCGGTCTTGTTCACGCGATCGACGCCCTGGCGAAAATGAACCTGCGGTTCAGGCTCCCCGCCGGGTCCCGGATCATGGATACCGGAGGATTCAAGGGGCGGTCACGGGAAGTGACCCGGCCGGAGCTCATCGCGGCCTACCTGGACCGGTTCGGAGTGGACTCCGCTCATGTCATCAACGAATACGGCATGACCGAACTCTCTTCGCAGTTCTACGACGCGTCCCTGACGGGTGGTGATCCGGAAATCAAGCTTGGCCCCCACTGGGTGCGCACGTCCGTCATCGATCCGGAAACCGGCCGTGAACTCGGCCCCGGTCGCCCGGGGCTTCTCCGGCACTTCGACCTGGCCAACCTCGACTCGGCCGCTTTCGTGGAAACGGAGGATCTCGGGTTTCTCAAGGGGAACGGCTTCGTGCTCCTCGGTCGCGCGACCGGGGCGGAAGCCCGGGGCTGCTCACTGGAGTTCGAGGATCCGGGGTCACCGATGGCTCGCGGACTTCGAACCACTTCCGGTGAGGACGCCGATGACTCGGGACGGATGTCGCGGGTGATCACTTCCGAAGCGGACGCCGGGGAATCGGGTGGCACGCCGGCGGGGGCCGAAACGGGTGTTCAGGACTGGATCGACGCCCTGACGAACGCAGGGGAATCACTCCGGACGCTCACGGTCGAGGAGAGGGCCGCCGGATTGAGTGCCGCGGCCGATCTCTGGTCCCCCGGCAGCCCGGTGACCGGCGAACTGGCGCGGGTCACCGGATACACGGTTCCGGTCGTCGAGGCGGGGCTCGAGCGTCTTTTCGGAGCCGTCACGAAGCGGAAGCTCCTCGACTGGTGGGGACGGACTGCTTCCGCGCCGGGTTCAACCGCGGCGGAACCGCATCGCGCGGGGGAACCGAAAGGTGGCGGGTCGTGGGTCGCGCCGGGCTTCGCCGTCGTGCTGTCCGCGGGGAACATTCCCGGAGTAGGCCTGTTTCCGGCCATGGGGTGCCTTCTCGCCGGCGTGCCCGTGCTCCTCAAATCGGCGAGCGCGGAGCCGGTCCTGGCGCCGGCCTGGCACGCATCGCTCCGGGAGGCCTGCCCGCAGCTGGCGGACGCGATCGTCTGCGCCTCCTGGAAAGGCGGAGACGAGAGGATCGAGCCGCTCCTGTTTTCGGCCGCGGAAAGAGTGTTCGTGTACGGACGCGATGCCACGATCCTGGATCTCGAGACCCGCCATCCGGGAAAGATCTCGGGGTTCGGCAGCGGCGCGTCGTTCGCGATCATCGGTCCGGATCCGGACACGGATGCCGACGCAGCCCGGGCACTGGCGCTGGACACGGCACTCTGGGATCAGCAGGGATGCCTGTCCCCGCACGGTGCGTTCGTCATCGGCGACCCGTCCCGCGCGGACCGCTTTGCCGAAGCGCTGGCCGGCGCGCTGTCAGCCATGGAGCGGACCCTTCCCCGTGGACGCATGACCGCCGCCGAGGCGGCGTTGATCCGGAGGTACCGCTTCGAGGCGGAAGCGGCGATGGTCGCCGGCGCCCCGGTCCGGCTGCGCACGCCACCGCGCCCGGACAGCGGGACTTCGCGTCCGGATGGCGGGGCGTCCGGGAAGGGCACCTCCGGTGCATCGGGAGGCGTGAGCGTGCAGGGGGGCTCCGGTTCGAAGGGCGGTGCCAACGGT
>CAZQVN010000040.1:0-27650 GCA_964596775.1 uncultured bacterium | reverse complement strand
GTTCACGCCAACCCCGGGCTGCCGGACGCTGTGGGTGCGCGCCGTGACCGGTCTCGATCACGTTTCCGGGGCGATCGAACAGTGGCGCGGCCGGCTCCAGGGCGGGGGGATCGGGCCCGGAATCGACATCGACGCCGCGCGGGCGGTTCTGGAACGGGCCGGCGTGACACACGTCGTTCCGCTCGGTACGATGCAGGCGCCGGAGGTCGGCTGGCTCAACAAGGGGCGCGACATGCTGGCGGAACTGATGCTCCGGCCCAGGGAGAAGTCCTGAATGAGTGATGGAGTGGAGGATCTCGGCCGCGACTTCCGCAGGTTCGTGGCGCGCACCTCGGACGATCCCATCGGCCTGGAAGTGGCCGAGGCCCGGGGTGCCGTCATCCGCGACACGAGCGGTCGGGAGTATCTCGACCTGATCGGCGGCATCGGTGTTGCGGCAGTGGGGCACGCGCACCCCGCCGTCGTGGCGGCGCTCACGGAGCAGGCCCATCGCCACCTCCATGTCATGGTCTACGGCGAATACATCCAGGCGTCGCAGGTCCGGCTGGCCCGACGTCTCGCCTCGGTCATGCCCTCGCCGGTTTCCGTCACGTACTTCACGTCGAGCGGCGCCGAGGCGATCGAGGGCAGCCTCAAGCTGGCCAGGAAGTTCACCGGGCGCCGGAAATTCCTCTCCTTTGAAGGGGGCTATCACGGCGACACCATGGGGGCGCTGTCGCTCATGGCGAGCCCGCGGTATCGAACCCCGTTCGAACCTCTCGTGCCGGGTGTCTCGTTCCTGCCGTGGAACGACACGGCTTCACTCGCGGCGATCGACGAGGACTGTGCCGCCGTCGTCGTCGAGCCGGTCCAGGGGGAGGGAGGAGTCCGGATCCCCGATCCCGGCTTTCTTCCGGCACTCCGCCGCCGCTGCGATGAAACCGGAGCCCTGCTTGTCTTCGATGAGGTCATCACCGGGTTCGGCCGGACCGGCCGGATGTTCGCGCTCGAGCACTGGGATGTCGTTCCCGACATTCTCGTCATGGCCAAGGCGCTTGGCGGCGGCCTGCCGCTGGGAGGATTCGCGGCCCGGCCGGAGCTCATGGACTGCCTGTCCCACGATCCGCCGCTGTCCCATGTCACCACGTTCGGCGGGCATCCGGTTTCCGCGGCCGCGGGACTGGCGGCGCTCGAAGTTCTCCTGGACGAACGGCTCGTCGAGCGATCCGCGAACCTGGGTGCCCGGTTTCTCGAGCGGCTGTCGATGGAGCTTGGCCCGTCGCGCGTGGCCGTGCGCGGCCTCGGCCTGATGATCGGCCTCGAGTTTCCGGATCCCGATTTCACCCGGACGTTCGTGGATCGCTGCCGCGATGAGAGTCTTCTCCTCGGCTGGACGCTCCACCGGGACACGGTCGTGCGGCTGGCCCCGCCGCTCGTGATTCCGGAAGCCGAGCTGGACCGCGCCGCCTCGGTCATGGGATCGGTGGCCCGCGGGATCCTCGCCGGCTGATGCGGGGCAGCCGGGTCGCCCTTGTCCTGGCGCTCCTGGTGCTTGTTGCCGTTTACGCCGGGGAGCGCAGCATCGTCTATCCGGAGGGTCGTCCCCTGCGTCCGGTGGAGATCGTCCGCGACAGTCTCGGAGTTCCTCATGTGTTCGCCGAAACGAGGGAGGATCTCTTCTTCGGACAGGGCTACGCCGCGGCGGCTGACCGCATCTTCCAGATGGACTGGAATCGGCGGCGGTTGCTGGGCCGCCAGGCGGAAGTCCTCGGGAAATCCCGCGTTGTCGACGATTTCCGGATGCGCGCCCTGACCCTGGAAGAGGTGGCCCGCGATCTCTACCGGCGGCTCGACCCGGAGGAGCGGGCGGCGCTCGATGCGTACTCCGCGGGAATCAACGAGTGGCTGCGGACCCATGACCTTCCGGTGGAATTCCGAAGACTCGGGTACCGTCCCGACCCCTGGCGGGCCGTGGACGCGCTGGTGACCTGGCGCGGGATGGCGCTGACGCTCACCGACCTGACGGACGACTTCGACGACACCGCGGAGGTGCGGAAGGATGCGCTCCTGCCGTCCGGCGACCACCCGGACCCAGGGTCGCATCGTGAGGACCGCCTCGGGTCGAACGCGTGGGCGGTTTCCGGCGCGCGGAGCACGACCGGCCATCCGCTTCTCGCCGGGGATCCCCACCTCGGCTACTCGATGCCGGGAGCCCTGATGAGAATGGCGCTGGCGGATGCGGACGCGGCCGTAACCGGGTTTGCGCTGCCCGGCGTGCCGGGAATCGCGATCGGCCGTACCCGTCACGTCGCGTTCACGCCGACCGCGTTCCAGGGAGATGCCGCCGACGTGTTCCGTTTTCCCCTGGCCGACGGCCGGACGGATCGTTACGAGACGGCCGACGGCACCGGAGCGGTCTCCTTCCCGCGGCCGCTGGTCTGGCTCAGGTTGAACCGGTGGATCTCAATCCCCGTTTTCTGGCAGAGCCTCGAGATGACTCCGTTCGGCCCGGTCGTGAAGCGGGACGGCGGCTCGTTGTTCGTGCTCCGCTGGGCCGGTCGCGAGGCGATTCCCGACGAAGGGCTCATCACGACCCGCATCATCGGCGCGCGGTCCCTCGCGGACATCGAAAATGTCCTCGGGCGGCTCGGTCTGCCCGATCTGAACGTGGTCGTCGCGGATGATGCGGGAGGGGTCGCGCACTACGTCGCGGGCCGCCTCCCGCGTCGTCCGCCGCACCGGGGACCGCGCGACGGCACGAATCCGTCGCTGGCCTGGAACGGGTTCTGGGCCCACGACGCCATGCCAAGGCGGGTGAATCCCCCGGAACAGGTCGTGATTTCCGCGAACGGTCATCCCCCGGCGGATCATCGTCCCGGTCCGGTGCCACCCGAGGTTGCCGAGGCCGCGTGGCTCGGTCACGACTGGCCTGTCGCGCGCCAGGCGCGCCTGGAAGTCCTGCTGGGCGAGCGGTCGCTGCATGATGTTTCGAATTTTACGGATATTCAGCGCGATCACTTCGTTCCGGGAGGGCTCGACGCGCTTCGGGAACTCCGGGCCTCCCTGGCTCCGCAGACCCTGTCGACCTCGGCCGTGCGGGCGCTGGCGATTCTCGATCGCTGGAACGGGAACGCGGACTCCGACTCGATCGCCCCCGCGGTGTTCCGCGCCTGGCAGGCGTCCGGTCCCGGAAACAGGGGGCTGGAGGAGGCCGTCATGGCCCTGGAGCGGAACTGGGGCCCGGACATGAGCGGGTGGACCTGGGGCCGCCTGCACCAGGCAGTGCTCCGCCATCCGCTCGGGACGATCGACTCCACGTGGACGACGGGTCCGTTTGCCCGCCCCGGTGATCGCGGCACCGTGGATGTTGCCGGTTACAGCCGCTTCGAGATCGGGAGCCGTCCCGCGGCGCTGTCGCTTCACGGGCCGGCCATGCGGATGATCTGCGACCTGTCACCCGGCGGCGCGACCCGGGCGGTTCTCCTGGCGGGGCAGTCGGGTGACCCGGAGAGCCCGCACTACCGCGATCAACTGGAACTGTGGCGGAGCGGGAACACGGTGGTTCTGACCGCGCCCGGAGCGCGCCCGGGCCGGCCCGAAAGCACGGTCGTGCTGCGCCCGTGACGCAGCGCGGGCGAGCGGGCGCCAGCGCCGGTGATCCTGTGTCGTCGGGGCGCCGCACGTTCCGCAGCCGCTGACCCGGTTCAGCGAAGACGGCGCGGCGGTCGCTAATCCTCGTACAGGACGAATCCCGGGTTGAGAATCCCCTTCGGGTCGAACTTCTTCTTGAGGCGGTTGACGTTGTCCCATTGCGGCCCGTAGTGATTCCGCCAGCGCTCCCGGTCGAAATGGATGAGGCCGGAGAGGTACCGCTTGCCGCCGGCCATGACGCTCATGTCGCTGGCAAAGTCGAGTCGCTGCGCCGCCATCTCGATCCTCTCCTTCGGCACGCCGGGGAGGATGCCGAAACCGATGACGAAATCGTCCTCGGGGCGCATGAACAGGGGCACCGTGGACGTATCCCCGCGGGACGGCCAGAGAAGTATGTGACCGCCGCCCAGCGCCGCCGGCGGCAGGGCCGCCAGGACATTCCGGATGTAGTCCTTCGAGGCCTCCCAGGGGAGCACGGACTCCATCCACGGGTGGGTGCGATCCCAGTAGCCGGAGAGCTTCCACAGTTCGAACAGCGGCTCGAGCCGGTTGACGAACACGTGCAGCTCCTCGTCCTCCTGGTGCGACATGCGGTAGTAGGAGAGCCCGTCGAGCACCCTGGAATCATCGGGAGGAGAGGACGGATCGAATTCGACCGTGACGTGCAGCGGGAAGAACCACTCGCCGAACGTCTGCTTTTCCGACCCGACCGTGCGGAAGCCCATCGGGCAGGGGACGCACCAGGACTCGATGAAATCGCAGCGGTCTTCCGACATCAGCATCTTCGAATCCTTCATGAAGGCGTCGAGGTCGTCGTAGAGCATGATGTACTTGCGCACCATAGGCAGGAATGCGCGCACCTTCATCGTGACCCGGGTGATGACTCCGAACTGGCCGAGAGAGGACCGGACGGCGTCGTAGAGTTCGCGGTTGCTGTCCGCGGAACAGACGACGATGTCGCCCGACCCGGTGACCACCTCCAGCTCGACCGCGTTGTCGGCCTGCGTGCCGTACCGGAACGAGGCCACACCCAGACCGGCCATGGAAACGGTTCCGCCGAGCGTGACGCCGAGATTGTTCGTCAACACCGGGGGGATGTAACCCAGCGGCTTGAGGTGCTGGACGAGGTCGCGCCAGACGACGCCGGCCCCGGCGGTGACGGTCAGCGCCTTTTCGTCGAGATCGCCGATCTTGTTCAGCGACGTCAGGTCGAGGGCGATTCCACCGTCCGTGAGGGACTGCCCGGTCTGTGTGTGGGCCATGCCCCGGGTGGCGACAGGCACCCCGTTTTCCGCGGCGAAGCGGAGAACCTCCTGAACGTCCATCGCGTCCGCCGGTCGGACGACCACGCCCGGAGTACGGTGGACCATGCGGCCGAAATCGCTCGAAAACGCACTGCGCTCGGCCTCCCCGGTGATCATTTCACCGCGAATTCTTGTTCGCAACTGCCCGGTATCGATCATGTAACCTCTTTTTATCAAACGTGTTATGGGCTATCTGGCATGCCCTGCCCGCACCGGCGGGAACAGGGTGAACAGTATAACATCCGGAAGGGGATGTTATAATTGTCGGCAGATTCGCATCCGGAGGTTCAACGTATCCCGAAGAGCTTTCGGGACAAGGAGCTACGTCACTGCATCGATTCGTCCTCATCTGCGCCGCAACCCTCATTCTTGTCGTATCCGCACCGGCTGCCCATGCGGTACCGGTGGTTTCGCATGTCCGCACGTTTTACCGCCCGAAATCCGTATACGTGGGGTCCGAGGCCTTTTCGGGGGGAGCGACTTCCGCGGGGGCGGTGGCCCGGCTCGGTCCCTCTCCGATCATGCGTCTGCCGCTGGACCGCTGGTCGAGCATCGAGATTTCCCCCGGCGTTTACGACTGGGGACAGTCGTCCCTGAACAAGGTCGTCGAGGCTCACCGTTCCGGAGCGGAAGCGGTGGCTCCGGTTCTCGTGGCGGGTGCCATACCGTCCTTCTACTCCTCGAACCTCGCGAACGGCGCAACGCGGTCCGCGGCCCAGGCGTTTGCCGCGGCATACGCGGCGCACGGCGTGTCTCTCGGGGGCCCGTTCATCGTGGCCGTCGATCCGCGGGTGCAGGAAACGGTGTTCGACGCGCTGGGCGCCGATCCGAACAGCTGGGCGTCGCTGTTCGTCCAGACCGCCGCCGCCATCCGCACCGCGAGTCCGAACATGAAGGTCCTGCCCGACGTCGTCGGCGACGGGCACTCGTCCTACCTGCCCGGAGCCTGGCTGTCGACGGCCATGACCGCCGCGGACATGCTCGGCATCGAGGAGACGGCCCCGCTGATTTCCACGGTTCTCGGCGATCTCGACTGGTTCATTTCCGGCCCGGCCGCGGGGAAGAAGGTGTGGATTGCCGGGTCCGCGTTTTCCACTTTTCCCGGTCCCGATGCCCGGGCGCACGGTACCGAGGCCGACCAGGCGGCATATTTCGGCAGCCTGCTGACCAACGTGGTCGTCGGCTATCCGAGCACGGTCGAGGCGGTCATCCAGACCTCGCTGGCCGACGAGGGCACGAATTCCGTCTGGGAGGACCATCTCGGTGTGACAACGAACTCGATGGCCTCCGACAAGCCGGCCGCGGCCATTTTCCGGACGTTCGTGGACAACTATCCTCCGTATCACCCGGTCTTCCAGAACGACCACTCGCAGCTCGTGGCCCAGGAAGTCCCGTTCCCGCTCCACTACTTTTCGCCCACCGACTTCGAGTACCTCGACTGGTCGGGCGTCATCGACATGTCGCAGGTCAGCGCCGTCAATGTGGACTTTCAGGTAAGCGGGCCGGACGGCTATGCCGGTTACCTCCTGCGGGCCGGGAACACGTGGAGCCGGCGCACCGGCGGCATCGCCGACATCAAGAATTCGATCGGCCATGGCCAGGTCCGCCTGCGGTTCATCGTGCCCACCGCCGTGTTCAACGCGACCGCCACGGTCCAGCACCTGCGCGTCGCTCCGGTGATCGACACGAACCTGCCGGACCTGTTCCCGCCCCGGATCGAAGGCGTGTCGGTCAGCAAGAAGGTCACGGTGATCTTTACCGACGACCTGGATCCCGCCAGTGCGCTCGTTCCGGCCAACTACCAGATCCGGGATCTTCTCAGCAGCCCGCTCGCGGTGTACCAGGTCGAACCCCTGGGCCCGCGATCCGTGGTGCTGCACACGGCCCGCCAGGAGTCCCGCCCGTACCGCCTCGTGGTCAACGGGGTCAAGGACACGTCGGGCAACATCATGAGCGGCGCCGGCGCGGACACGGTCCAGTTTCAGGGTCGCGAGTTTCCGAGGACCACGCCGCCGATTCATCTGCCGATCGAGGTGCGCACACAGTCGGGCGAACCTCGCGGCGCCTGGGACATCAGCGTGGACATTCCGGATGAGGTCGGGACCGGTGTCGACCTGGAGATTTTCGACGTCCGCGGCCGGCGGGTCGCGACGGTGGTGCGGGATGCCGGGGTCACGAAAGGGGCCGCCACCTGGACCTGGAACGGCAGAAATGACACCGGGGGAAACGCGGCGGCCGGCGTGTATTTCGTTCGGGCCCGTGCCGGTGACGCGGTGGGCCAGGCCCGCCTGACGGTCCTGCGATGATCCCGATCGCTCCGGCCGAGATCCGGGCCATTCTTGAAGTCACCGACGGACTGTCGATCCATCGCGAGAGCGTGGTCATCCCGCTGGGGCGTGAAGGCGGCGGGCAGTTCCGGTTCGTGCCTCCGTCGAAGCTGGAGATCACCGCCCCCGAACTGGACTTTGCCGGCTGGCTGGCCGGACTTCGGGCCGAGCTGGAAGCGCTGGACCTGTCTAGCCTGAAGCGCGCGGAACCGGACGAGTAGGTCACCCCCTCAGGGATCCGGCCGACCGGACCGTGGTTCCGTGGGCCGATGATCGCTGCGGATCCTCATCGATTCCAGGCCGTGTGCCGCCGGTGGCCGAAAACCGGCACGGCGTGATCAGCTCCAGCGTTCCTCGAACGGGATGTCCCTTCGGCGCAGTTCCTCCACGAAATCGGCACCGGACACCGCCACTTCCAGCGGATGCGCTCCCGGCTCGACCTTCCCGGTGGCCTGGAGGATCGTGACGATCGACGCCGGGTAGGCCGTCGTTCTTTCCATGGCGCTGAAGCCCGTGCGGGTGTCCTCGTAGTCCTTGACGGTCATGCGCAGCGTCCGCTGCCGGCCGTCCTTCTCGCCGGAAACCTCGGTGATGAGCACCACGAGATCCCTGTCCTCGGGAAACCGGATGAGCGGTTCGAGAACGGCGTGCACGACATCGCGGGGGCGCACCGTCACGCCGCCGACCCGGACGGGCTCGCGGTCCAGCAGTCCGAGGTCGATCAGCGGGCGAATGACCGCGTAGTGACCCGGGTAGCGGAGCGTCTTGTATTCGTAGGTGCGCAGGCGGCCGGCATAGGTGTCCGGACACGTCGACGTGCCGCCGGAGGTGTAGAACGCCTCGAGCGTTCCCAGTCCGTCCACGTCCACGGTTTCCAGCGCCGTGAAGGCGGGAACCGTCACCTGTTTTCCGTCCCGCAGGACCACGGCATCGCCTGTGTACTCGTTCGTCAATCCTTCGAGACTGAACACCTGCTTGTAGCCGAGAGGCGGCCGGGGGTTCTGCGGCAGGCCCCCGCAGAGGATCCGCACATGCTCCGGTCGATCGAAGAGCGCGATGCCGTAGGCGGCCAGGCTGTTGCCCATGCCGGGAGCAAGTCCGCAATCGGGAACGATGGAGACGCCCCGCTTCCTCGCCTCCGGATCGAGTGCCAGCTCCTCGCGGACGATTCCGGTATTGCCGCCGAGATCGTTGAAGTGGCATCCCGCGGCGATGGCCGCCCGGGCCGCCCCGACATTGTAGAAGTAGGGGACCGCGGACAGCACGGCATCGATCCCGGCGAGCGCGGCCGCGACGGCGGACTCGTCCTCGACGTCGATGCAGGCCGACTTTGCCACGGGTTTTCCGGTGAGGTCGTTGATGCGCCGCGCCGCGTTGCCGGCGCGCTCCTCGTCGTTGTCGAGCAGGCGGACTTCCTTCGCATCGCCGAACCGGGCCATGTCGAAGGCGGCGGCGGTTCCCTGGCGTCCGGCGCCGAGCACTGCGTAACGCATGGTCATTTTCCTTTTCGTTGCGGGTAGAGGGACGAAACGCCGGGAAGTGTACCATCCCGGCGGCCGCCCGGAGCACGGCCGTCTCCGGAGCGCCTGCCGCGATGAGCCCGCGTGTGGACCTCGACCCATCGGGCTGATACCGTCCATGACACCCGGATCGGCAGCGTCCGTTCGGGCCCGCCGCCGAAGCGTCGAAAGGATGTCCGGTACGACGGCGGAGGGCTTGGGGAATCCGTGGCGTGCCATGTGATCGGAAAAGCAAACCCCCCGAAGGAGGATCAAGGGAGATGGCCGAAAAGTCGAAACCGGCGGGCTGGCTTCTCAAGACGGAGCCCGGAACCTATTCCTGGAACGACCTGGTGTCGGACGGCACAACCGTCTGGGACGGAGTGAAGAACAGCCTGGCATTGAGCCACATCAGGAACATGACCAGGGGGGATCGTGTCCTGATCTATCACACCGGCTCGGAGAAGGCGATCGTCGGGCTGGCCCGCGTCACAAGGGACGCGTACTCCGATCCGAAGGCAGGGGATCCCAGACTGGCGGTCGTGGACCTTGCCCCGGATCGCGCACTCCGGAATCCGGTGACGCTCGCGCAGGTCAAGGCCACGGAGGAGCTGGCGTCGTTCCCCCTGGTGCGGTTGTCGCGCCTGTCCGCCATGCCGGTGACCGCCGGGGAGTGGGCCCTGATCATGTCGCTCGCCGGTGAAAAAGGGTGAGACTTCGGGAAACATTACCTCCGCCCGCCACGTCTTAGGAGGACAGGCGCCCCATCCGCCGGGCGCGACCCTTCTGAACCAATGCACCGGAACTGTGGAGGTAAAATCATGTGGCGCAGGATGTTGCTGGCGAGCGTTGCGAGCGTTGCACTGGCCGGAGCGGCGGTGGCCGATTCGGGGAATCAGTGGATTCATGTCCGGGTCGAGGAAAACGGCCCGCGCGGCGAGAAAGTCCGGGTCAACCTTCCCCTGTCGATGGTGGCGAGCGTGCTCCCGAACATCGACGCCGACGATTTCCGCAACGGCCGGATTCACTTTGACGGCCACGACGAGTGGGATGCCCGCCAGGTCCGCGCCATCTGGGAGGCGGCCCGCACCGCCCCCGACGGCGAATTCGTGGTCGTGGAGGGTCATGACGAAGACGTCCGCGTTTCGCGTGAAAAGGGGTTCCTGCTGATCAAGGTCGACGAGCATGGCCGGCGCGGCAGCAAGGTGGACATCAAGGTTCCGGTTACCGTGGTCGACGCACTGCTCACCGGGGAGGACGACGAGCTGAACATCCTCGCCGCGATCGAGGCACTCGGAAAGCACGGCAACATGGACCTGGTCAGCGTGATCGACGACGACAGCCATGTCCGGATCTGGGTGGACAATGACGCATCCGGAAAAGCGAAGGACGCGAAGTGATTTCCCGCCGGAAGTTCTTCCTGACCATCGGACTGCTCTGGGGCGTCCCCATCGTGGCGGTCTTTGCCGCCGGAGCCTGGTTCAGCCACGCCGGCGTGGTCAGCGTCAAGGTGAACGAGCATCGTCCGGGCGGCGATCGCGTCCAGGTGACCGTTCCCGGAGCCATGGTGCACATGGCGCTGGCCGTTCTTCCCTCGGAGATCTGTGCCGAGGCGGCCGATGAAATCGGTCCGTACGCCCCCCTGATCCACTCGGTCGTGCACGAGCTGTCCAGATGTCCCGACGGCGTGTTCGTGGAGGTGGACAGCGAGGACGAGCATGTCCGGATCGCCAAGAAGCGGGGTCACCTGACCGTTGAAGTCGAGTCCAGCGACGAAAGCGTGCATGTGAAGGTGCCGCTGTCGATGGTCACGGCTTTCCTGTCCCGGGTCGAAAGCGCCGGATCGGGACGCGATTACGGGATCATCCGGGACGGCGACAGGATCCGGATCGACGGGCGGATTCACGACCGTCTCCGCGATGAACGCGAACCCCGCGCACCGATCAACCCCGGGCCTGCCCGGGACGTGGACGCCTGAGGAGTCAGTCCCGGCCGGCGCTGACGAGAACATCGGCCGGGAACACGCCCCACAGCCGCGCCGTGCCCTCGCGCAGATCGGCATGCAGACGGGCCACCACGAGCCACCCCTTGCCGAGCGACACGTTGTCGGCTCCGGTGAGGGCGCCGGCCCAGACCCCGAGGTCCGGCGCGTGGCCGACAACCATCACGTGGTCGCCGGAGATGCCCCTGAGACCGGCCGTGAAATCCCGGTAGGAACCTCCCGGCTCGAAATACTCCGACTCGGTCATCCGGTCCGCCAGGCGGTACTCGCGGCTCACGATCTCCGCGGTCTGGCGGGTCCGCACGTACGGGCTCGTGACGATGGCATCGATCGGGAGGCCCAGCTTCTTCATCCCCAGCGCTTCGAGGGCCATGCGTTCCTTTCCGGTTTCGCTGAGCGGACGCGCCGAGTCATGATTCCAGGTTGCCGGCCCGGGATGGTCCGCCTCGCCGTGTCGCAGGAACAGGATCTTCTTCACGGGCGGAACCCGGCGGCCCCGAGGAGGGCGCGAAGGGCCGCCGGCAATGCCGCGACGGCCAGGCTCCCTTCGAAGAGCCGAATGGCCCGGCGCGGTTTGCCGTCCGCATCGCGGATCGCCGCGACGGCGGTATCGTGCAGCAGCCGGGGAACCCCGTGCCGGGGCGTACCGTCGAGCGAAAAGAGAATCCGCGGCACCTTCAGGTAGGAAGGGCGCTTGTCGACGAGGTCCGGATGGCGGGCCAGGGCGTACAGGTCCGCGGTCTTCTCGCCGCGCGGAACGAGATTCCGGGCCTGCAGGAGATGCGTGAACTCGTGGGCGATCGTGAAGCGCGTCAGCGCGCCCGGCTTGATCCATACCGCCGGTGCGGCCGGGTCGAGAGAGGCCCACGCGTGGGCCCGCCGGCTCTGCGTGCGACCCACCCGCACGGTGATCGCGTCCAGTTCCGGGTAGTGGCTGCGCACGAACTCGAGCTTGCGCACTGCGGAGTCGCGCAGGCGCGAAGCGGCCATCGGCCGGGTCAGGGACCACCTGGGTACCGGGGGAACGGACTCCGCCACGCGGAAAAGATCCAGCTGGTCGAGCCGGGGCTTCCTCAACATGCCCCGAAGTGTGGCGGCTGAGGTTTCACGAGTCAACGGTCATGTTATTCTCGCCGTCACCCGTATCGATGACACGCGCCGTTCCCTGAACCCCGGAGGTCGCCGGATGCCCGTACCGTCCAGCCGTTCCCGCCGATTTCCCATCGCGATCGCCGCGCTGTTCATCGCCGTTGTCGCCGTCCTCGCGTCGTTCGGGAGATGCGTGGAGCTCTTCACGGACTATCTCTGGTGGAGCGAGGAACTCGGGCAGGCCGGAACGTTCCGGACCCTCTTCGTGGCCGAGTACGGCTGGGGGATGATTCTCGGCCTCGCGGCCATGCTGTTCATGGGCTTCAATCTGTGGCTGGCCCGCCGGCGGGCTCCCGCCGGCCGCCCGGACGGGGGCGCATCGCTGGCGCGCGTCGGAGGCGTCGTCGGATTGTTCTGGGCGTTCTCTCACGGGCTCGGCTACGGCCGGGATCACTGGAGGGAAATCCTTCTCTGGACCCACCGGAAGCCGTTCGGAATCAGTGAACCGATCTTCGGCAGGGATGCCGGTTTCTACGTGTTCGAATACCCGTTCCTGAGCAGCGTCGTCGGATGGGTCACCGGTTTCATCCTGATCACCATGGTCACGGTGACGGCGCTCTACCTGCTGCGGGGCGCGTCCGGGTTCGGCTTCAAGCCGGGGAGCCGCCCCGGCACGTATGTCCTCGCCCGTGATTCTTTCGTGGACATGCACTGGAACCGGCTGCTCACCCACATCTCGGTGCTCGGCGTGTTCCTGGTCGCCGCGTTCATGGCCATGACCCGACTTTCGATGTGGGGTCTCATGCACTCGGCGCGCGGCGTCGTTCACGGCCCCGGTTACACCGACGTCCATGTCATGGTCCCGGCCCTCAACACGATGCTCGCCGCGCTGGCGATCGGGGGTGTTCTCCTGCTCCTGGCCGTCCGTGCGCAAACGCTGTCGAGCACGTTCAAGGCACTCCGGGCCGGCGTGGCCCTGACGGCGCTCGTCTGGTTCCTGGGGATCGTCGTCGTTCCCGGGCTGGTTCAGCGCTACCGGGTGGCACCGAACGAAACGACGCTCGAGATTCCCTATGTCCGCCACAACATGGACTTCACCCGCCTCGGCTTCGGGTTGACGGACGACACGATCGAGTTGCGCGACTTCCCGCCCATCGGGCCGGTCACCGCCCAGGCCATGCTTGCCGACAGCGTGACGCTCTCGAATGCGCGACTCTGGGACTGGCGGGCGCTCGAGGCTACCTACGACCAGAACCAGTCGTTCCGCCAGTACTACGACTTCTTCGACGTGGACATCGACCGGTACCGCGTGAACGGCGACCTCCGCCAGGTGATGCTGTCCCTGCGCGAACTCAACATCGGGGCGTTCAGCGCGAACGCCACCACCTGGGTCAACCGCAGGCTGATCTACACGCACGGCTACGGCCTGTGCATGAACCCGACGAACGAATTCAACCCGGAGGGGTTGCCGAACTACTGGATCCAGGACATTCCTCCCGCCGCGGTGGACACGATCCTCCACGTGGACCGCCCGGAGATCTACTTCGGCGAACTGATGCGCGGACACGTTTACGTGAACAGCGCCCAGAAGGAGTTCGACTATCCCCGGGGCGACGAGAACGTGTACGCCACCTACGCCGGCAAGGGGGGCGTGCGGATCGGCACGGGGTTCCGGCGGCTCCTCTGGGCGATCCGGTTCGACGGACTCCGGCAGCTCACGTCGGGGGACATCAACGCCGACACGCGGCTGATCTTCCGCCGCCAGCTCGTCGAGAGGCTGGAAGCCGCGGCCCCGTTTCTCGAACTCGACTCCGATCCCTACGCGGTGGTGGCCGAGGGGCGCCTCTACCTGTTCATGGATGCTTACACGACCAGCAGCACGTTCCCCTACTCGGAGCGGCTGCGCAACGGGCTGAACTACATCCGGAACTCGGTGAAGATCACCGTGGACTGCTACGACGGAACGACCCGCTTTTACATCTTCGATCCGGCGGATCCGATCGTCCAGGCCTGGAGCGACGCCTTCCCCGGATTCTTCGAACCCGCCGACGCGATGCCCGCCGCGCTCCGCGACCACGTGCGGTATCCCGAGGACTTCCTGTCGGTGCAGTCACACGTGTACGCCACGTATCACATGACCGATCCGCTCGTCTTCTACAACAAGGAGGACCGCTGGGCACTGGCCCGCGAGACGCTCGGGGACGACAGCGGCCGCGAGATGATTCCGTACTATGCGGTGATGAAGCTGCCCGGGGAGGAGAGGGAGGAATACGTGCAGCTGATCCCGTTCACACCGTTCTCCGTGAACCAGCCGCGCAACAACATGGTGGCCTGGATGGCCGGACGCTGCGACGGGGACGAGTACGGAAAGCTGCTCGTCTACCGCTTTCCCAAGCAGACGCTCGTTTACGGGCCGATGCAGATCGAGGCGCGGATCGACCAGGACGCGGAGATCTCCAAGGACCTGACGCTGTGGAACCAGCAAGGCTCCTCGGTCATCCGCGGAAACCTCATCGTGCTGCCGCTCCAGGACGCGCTCCTGTACACGGAACCGATTTTTCTCCAGGCCACGCACTCGAGGATGCCCGAACTGAAGAGGGTTGTCGTGGCCTCGCAGGAACGGCTCGGCTACGGCTCCACCTATCCCGAGGCGCTGGCGGACCTGCTCCAGGCGCCGATTCCCCCGGAGCTGGAATCGGCCATAACCGGGATTCCGGTGGCCGCTCACCCGGATCGTCCCGCGGGTGACGAAGGATCACCGTCCGCGGCCGGCGTCGCCGGGCTTCCGGATGCCGCCGGGCTTGAACGCGCCCGGGGGCACTACCGGAGCTACCTGGAACTGACCGGAAAGGGAAGAACACGCGAGGCCGGCGAGGAACTGGAACGGCTCGGGCGCGAACTCGGCGTCAGTCCCTGAAGATCTCGCGGGCCATGATGACCCGCTGGATCTGGCTCGTGCCCTCGTAGATCTGGAACACCTTGGCGTCGCGCATCAATTTTTCCACCGGGTATTCGCGGCTGAATCCGTAGCCGCCGAAAACCTGGACGGCGTCGGTGGTCACGCGCATCGCCGTGTCCGCGGCGAAGCACTTGGCGAAGGCCGCCTCCTTCGTGTTGCGGTGCCCGTTGTCGATGAGCCAGGCGGCGTGGTGCACGAGGTGGCGGGCCGCGGCGACGTCCTTCGCCATGTCGGCGATCATGAACGCGATGGCCTGCAGGTCAGCGATCGGCCTTCCGAACGCGCGGCGCTCCTTCGCATAGCGGATCGAGTGCTCCATGGCGGACCGGGCCACTCCGACCGCGCCCGCGGCCACCGGGGGGCGCGTGTGGTCGAACGCCGACATCGCGATCTTCCAGCCCTCCCCCTCGTTGCCGAGCCGGTTGGCCGCCGGTATCTTCACGTCCTCGAACGTTACCGCCCGCGTGTCGCTGGCCCGCTGCCCCATGTTCTGTTCCTTCTTGCCCACCTTGACTCCTGGAAGGTCGGCTGGGACGACGAATCCGGACATCCCGGCATACTTCTTCTCCGGGTCGGTGTAGGCCAGGACGAAGAACCAGGAGGCCTGCCCGGCCCCGGTGATCCACATCTTGTTGCCGTTGATCACGTACTCGTCGCCGTGGCGGACGGCGCGGGTCTTGATCGAGGACACATCGCTCCCGGCATCGGGTTCGGTCACGGCGTACGATGCCAGCCGGAACTCCTCGGTCATCGGCGTGAGCCAGAGCTTCTTCTGCTCGGGAGTGCCGGCCTGGATGACCGGCTCCTCGGCGAGCACGTTCGCCTCGAGGGCCGTGTAGATGCCGCTGCATCCGGCGGCGAGTTCCTCGGCGATCAGGCAGCCGTCGAGGCTCCCGAGACCGAGACCTCCGCACTCCTCGGGCACATGGATGTTCATCAGGCCGAGTTCCCAGGCCTGGCGGCAGATGTCCATCGGGAACTCTCCCGATTCGTCGTGGGGCCGGGCGGCCTTCGCGATGACGTCCGCGGCAAAATCTCTGGCCAGGGCGGTCAGCTGTTTCTGTTCTTCCGTCAGTGAAAAGTCGATCATCGTTTCCTCGTGGCGGGCCGCGCGGGCGTGGCCTCGTGTCCTGTGTCCTCGTCAGTGCGGCGAGTGAGCCAGCCTAGCAGACGGTCCGGATCACGTCACCCCGGAGCGGGCGTGTGCTCGAGCGCTCCACACCTGACGCGGGAGCGCGCCAGCCGACCACACCCGGGGCGCTTCCGGTCCGGGGCGATCTGTTCACTAAGTATATGCAATACATTTATTTACGGTTGATGTGCCGTCTGGCACGGGGCGTGCTTTTGTACGGGTGCAGATGCAGTCCCCCACATGGCTGCCCGGCTCACCCGCCGGGCCGGAAAGGAGAACAAGGATGAAGACTCTCGCACGGAAGGCCCTTGTCGCGAGCCTCGCTTTGTCGGTGCTCGCGGGTTCGTTGTCCGCGGTGACCGCGGAAGCCGGGCCGAAGTATCGCCGGGGTGAGCGTCGCGTGGAACGGAAGCATGAGCGGCGCTACGAACGGCATCATGCGCGACATCATCACCAGGACCGCCGGGTGACCGTGGTGCACCGGGATGCCCGTCACCGCCACGGGCCGGCGGTGGTGCCGTTTCTCGGGGGGGTGGCCGTCGGAGCCATCATCGGCAGCCAGCGTTCCTGCCCCCCTCCGCCGCCGCGGCGCCGGGCTTACGTCTACGAATGCGGCTATTGCGACGGCGACTACCGGGACTATGCCGTTTACATCGATCACCTGATCATCGTTCACCATGTCGACCGGTGCGATATCGATCGCTACTACCCGATGTATGCAGGCGGCTACTGGGAGGAGTACTAGACGAAACTGAACCTGGACCTCGCCCTTCACCGCCGGGAGCCTGAAATGCGGCGATGAAGGGGGCAGGGGGCGCCGGACGCAACGGGATCGCCTTTGGTGAGGCGGTGTGGGACCTTGCGACCGGCGCCTTTTTTTGCCGTTCCGGGCACATTGGAAGCCGCGGCGGTTCGAGGTTATGATGGTCGCCAGCCCGCCGGCGGGAGCCGGAGAAAGGACTTCCATTGTGACGGCTCGATTCCAACTGTTCTCGCCCCTCGGCCTGGTGGCCCTGGTCGGCCTGATTCCCTCGCTTGCCGGGGCCCAGGCGTCCCGGCCGGCGCCCGCTTCCCGCTCCGCAGCCGACGCCGGAAAGGCGGCGGCATCGCAGCCTTCGGCGGACGCGAAGAAACCGGCGTCCCCGCAATCCGCGCCCGGTGCCGCAGCTCCGCAAACCTCCGGCCCGCGCCCCGGCCTCATCGTCACGCCCGACGACCCCATCGGTCCCCCGGGAGCGGTGGACAGGCTGGCTCTCGACGCGGTCAACGCGATGCTGAACGCCCACGGCGGGCCGCAGGCCCTGGACGCCGTCAAGGCATTGCGGTTCACGTTCGAAGTGTCGGTCAACGACACGGTCCGCTCGTCGCGCACGCACTGGTGGGACCGCCGGACGAACCGGTATCGCATCGAGGGGAAGAACCGCGAGGGCCAGGCCACCGTGACCCTGTTCAACGTGGACACGAAGTCCGGAGATGCCTGGGTCGACGGGGCGAAGGCCGGAGACGAGGACGCGGCGAAACTGCTGGAATCCGCCTATGCCCGGTTCATCAACGACACGTACTGGTTTCTCATGCCGTTCAAGCTGTTCGACCCGGGCGTGCGCCTGCAGATGGACGGCGAGGCGGACGTGGCCGGCCGCGCCTGCGACCGCATCCGGGTGACGTTCGACGGCGTGGGGCTGACGCCCGGGGACACGTACTGGGCGTACATCGACCGTGCGAGTCACGAGATGGTCCGCTGGGGCTTCATCCTCCAGGGCGCCCGGGCGGAAAATCCCGAGCCCGAGGAATCGCTGTACGACTGGACGGACTGGAAGGATTACGGCCCCATCCGCCTGGCCGGCACGCGGACCCGCGTCGGTTCCGGAGGCACGGTCATCCGGTTCCCGAACATTGAGGTTGTGGATGCTTTCGACGCCAGGACCTTTGCGGACCCGGCGCCCCTGGCGCCCTGACACGATCGGCTCCACTCACGGGGCCTGAAGGAGAAACACAAATGGAATGGAACACATCGCCCCGGGCGGGCGCGGACTCCTCGGCGGTCGTGCCGAGCATTCATGTGGACGAGCTCAAGGAGATCCTCCGCGCCGTCATCGACGAGCAGCTGGCCCTCTCCGACGTCCGGCTCTCGCCGCGCTGGCAGGCCGGGACGCTGATCCTGAAGCCGGGTGACCCCTCGCTCCAGTCGAAGGAAATCCCGCTGGAAACGTTCTTTCACAAGATCGTGATGGTCCGCGACCGGCTGCGCACGCTCGAGCAGAAGGTGAACGCCCACAAGGTGCTCACCGACGCGGAAAAGGTCGAGCTCCAACAGTACGTGACGAAGGCCTACGGGAGCCTGACCACCTTCAACATCCTCTTCCGGGAGCGGGAAGACCAGTTCGTGGGCAGCCGTGGATCGGACGGGGACTGATCTTGGCCCTGCCTGAAAAAAGCGAAATCATCGAATACCTGGAAAACCGGGCCGGCCACCCCTTGAAACCGAAGGAGCTGGCCCGGGCCTTCGACATCCCCGCCGGCGCGTACCGCGAGTTCAAGGAGCTGCTGCGCGAGCTCGAGGATCGCGGTGAACTCTACCGGGTCAAGAAGGGGCGCTACGGCCCTCCGGAAAAACTGAACCTCGTCGTCGGGCAGCTCCGGGTCGTCAAGAGCGGGCACGGGTTCGTGATCCCGGAAGCGAAGGGGGACGACGTCTTCGTGTCCGGCCGCGACATGGACACCGCCCTGCACGGCGACAAGGTCGTGGTGCGCATCGAACGGATGCGCCGGCACGGAGGCGGCCAGCGGCCCGGGGTCCCGGGCGGCCCCGAAGGGCGGGTCATCAAGGTCCTGGAGCGGGCGAGGACGGAACTCGTGGGCACCGTGAACATCAGCCGGACCCACATCGTCGTGGCCCCCGACGACCCGCGGATACCGCGGGACATTTTCGTGCCCCGGGAGCAGGCCCTGGACGCGGAGGACCGGCAGAAGGTCGTGGTGGAAATCCTTTCCTGGGGCACGGCGGGATCGGCACCGGTCGGAAAGATCACCGAGGTGCTCGGTCATCCCGACGACCCCGGCGTCGATGTCCTCACGATCATCAAGCACCATGGACTTCCCGATGCGTTTCCGCACGAGGTGGAGGAGGCCGCGGAGAAGCTGCCGGCCACGCTGTCGGCCGCGGAGATCGCCCGGCGCGAGGACTTTCGCGACCGCGACGTGGTGACGATCGACCCGGTGGACGCGAAGGACTTCGACGATGCGCTGTCGCTGCGCGATCTCGGGAACGGCCTGTTCGAACTGGGCGTTCACATCGCCGACGTCTCCCACTACGTGAAGGCCGGCGACGTCATCGACCTCGAGGCGTACCGGAGGGCCACGTCCGTGTACCTCGTCGACCGGGTCATCCCGATGCTGCCGGAGCGGCTGTCCAACGAGCTGTGCAGCCTCAAGCCCCAGGTGGACCGCCCGGCCATGTCGGTGATCATGACGGTGGACGAAGCCTGCCGCGTCCAGGAGTACCGGATCGCGGACACGGTCATTCACAGCCGCCACCGGCTGAGCTACGAGAAAGTCCAGGCGATCTTCGAAGGGGATCCGCAGCTGCGCGGCCAGTACGAAAACGTGCTGGGCGCGCTGCACGGACTGCGCGACCTGTCCCGGGCGCTGACCGCCCGGCGGGAGGCGCGCGGAAGCCTCGACTTCGACCTCCCGGAAAGCCGGGTCCTTCTCGACAAGGAAGGGCTGCCGATGGATATCCAGAAGGTGGAACGGCTGGAGAGCCATCGTCTCATCGAGGCGTTCATGGTGCTGGCCAACGAGGTCGTGGCCCGGCATCTCAAGAAGAACAGGATTTCCGGCCTGTACCGGGTGCACGAGGAGCCGAAGGAGATGAAGATCGAGCAGATGCTCGAGGTGATCACCCCGCTCGGCTACCGGCTCAAGCGCACGAAGGACGGAAAGATCAAGCCGACGGCGCTCCAGGAACTGCTCCGCAAGGCGTCCGGAAAGCCGGAGGAGCCGCTGATCAACACGCTCGTCCTGCGCAGCATGATGCGCGCCCGTTATGACGAGAGCCCGCTCGGTCACTTCGGGCTGGCCACCTTCGACTACCTGCACTTCACGTCGCCGATCCGCCGCTATCCGGACTTCGTCGTTCACCGTGCGCTCCGCCAGGCCTCCGGGGTCGAGCCGAAGCAGCTCCGGGATTCGAAGGAGTGGACGGCGCGGCTGAACCAGATGGCCGCCCACTGCTCCGAGCGGGAACGGGTGGCCGAGGAAGCGGAACGCGACTCCGTGGAAATGAAGAAGACGGAGTTCATGGAGCGGCATCTCGGCGAGGAGTTCGCGGGCACGATCACCGGGGTGGCCGCGTTCGGCTTCTTCGTCCAGCTGGATCTCTATCATGTCGAGGGGCTCGTCCACGTGTCCGCGCTCGGCGACGACTACTACCGGTACCGCGAGGACCTGCTGGCCCTGGTCGGGGAGGGGACGAAGCGGATGTTCCGCCTCGGAGATCGCGTGGAAGTCCAGGTGGTGGCCGTGAAAAAGGAACTGCGGGAGATCGACTTTGCGCTGATCGCCAAGGCCGGCGAAGCCCGGGTGGATGGCGACCTCTCCGCGCCGCCCCGGCGGCGGACGTCCACGCGGAGGGACGAAGCGCGTTCCGGGAAGAAGTCGGGACGGGGACGCGCCGCAAAGGGGGCGAAACGGGCCTCCACGAAGGGTCACCCGGCGAAGTCGAGGCCTCCGAAGCGAAAGTGACTCAGCGGGCCCGCGGCGTCGTTCCTGATGAGGCGCGGGTGGCCGGCCCGTCCGCTCCATCGAGCGCGGCGGCGATCTCGGCGGCGGCGGACCGGATGTCGGAAGCTCCGAGGACGGCCCGCACGACGGCCACTCCGGCCGGCGCGTGACCCGGGCCGGCGGCGGGACTCATCAGGACTTTCGTGTTTTCCGCTGTGATTCCGCCAAGGGCGTGTACCGGAACCGGACAGGCGGCGGCGACAGCCCGCACCGCCTCCGGCCCGAGCAGCGGGCGCGGGACGCTCGTCCGTCCGGTGGCGAAAACCGGGGCCAGGAACACGTAGTCCGCGCCGGCCAGCGCCGCTCCCTCGGCCTCTTCGGGAGAATGGGCGGAATACCCGATCAGCGATCCCGGCGGAAGGAGCCGCCGGGCTTCCCGGATCGGTATCGACGCGCCGCCGAGGTGCACCCCGTGGGCCCGCAGGGCAAGGGCCACGTCGACCCGGTCGTTGACGATGAACAGGGCGCCGCGGCGTGCCGCGACGGTTCTGAGGTCGCGGGCGAGCTCGAAGAGGTCGCGCCCCGGCAGGTCCTTCTCGCGGAGCTGGACGGCATCGACGCCTCCGAGCAGCGCCTCCTCGACGGCTTCCCGCAGGGGCAGTGACGTCGCGTCCCGGTCGGTGATCAGGCAAAGCCGGAATGCGTTCAGGACCCGATCACTCCCTCGATCGGGCTCGACGCGGTGGCGTACAGTTTTTTTCCGATGCGGCCGGCTTCGAACGCCAGGCGCCCCGCTTCCACGCCAAGGCGCATGGCCCGGGCCATGGCCACCGGATCCTTCGCCCCGGCGATCGCCGTATTCATCAGAACGGCATCGCAGCCGAGTTCCATGGCGATCGCCGCGTCCGACGCGGTGCCCACTCCGGCGTCGACGATGACCGGCACCTTGATCGTCTCGAGGATGATTTTCAGGTTGTACGGATTGCGGATTCCGAGTCCCGATCCGATCGGCGCGCCGAGCGGCATGACCGCCGGGCACCCGGCCTCCACGAGCATCCGGCAGGCGATCGGATCGTCGTTCGTGTAGGGAAGGACGGTGAATCCGTCCTTGACGAGGACGCG
Source organism: uncultured bacterium (assembly GCA_964596775.1). Classification (GTDB taxonomy): domain Bacteria; phylum Eisenbacteria; class RBG-16-71-46; order JABDJR01; family JAWXBZ01; genus CAZQVN01. The sequence goes on along the minus strand of CAZQVN010000040.1, from coordinate 5,864 downwards.
GGCCGCCTCGATGAGGGCGGCGTTGTCGGGGAAGAGGGTTTTCTCGTCGCCGATCACTTCGAGCTTGACGAGCGAGGTGCCGAGCGCCTCGCGCCCGAGCTGCGCGGTGAGGATCGCGTCCTTTGCGGTGTAGCATCCGGCCGTGTTCGGCAGCAGCTGCACCTTCGCGTGATCGAGGATCCCGAGAACCGACTCGGAGGAGCGATCGCCGAGGTCGATGCGGCGGATGGCCACGGTGACGAGGTCGGCGCCGGACGCGGCGATGGCCTCCTTCATGACGGCCGGGGACGGGTACTTTCCGGTGCCGACGATGAGCCGGGAGCGGAAGGAATAATCTCCGAATGTGAGCATGGGGTGTATCTCCGGATCAGCCGCCGCCGACGGCATGGATCACTTCGACCCGGTCGCCGGGCGAAAGGATGACGTTCGGGTAGTCGTCCCGGCGCACGACGGCGTCGTTGACCGCAACCGCGGTGCCGGGTCCGCCCGCTCCGAGGCCCAGGACGAGGTCGAGAACGGACGATCCCGGGGTCGTTTCGCGGTCGCTGCCGTTCAGGATGATGTGCATCGTGTTCATGGGGAAATGGTAACGCAGGCGGGGCAAGAAGAAAACGGCGCCCGGATCGGACGCCGTTCCCTCGGAAGAACAACCTGTCGGGCGGAGACTAGAGATCGTTCGGCTTCAGCGTCTTCCGCTTGTTGCCGAGAGCGCGGACTTCGGCCGCCGCGATCATCTCGCGGACCTTCTTGTCGAGGGCGCCGTAGAAGTCGCTCGAAACATTGCACTTCCGGGCGGCCGACTTCGTGCGGCTCTTCGAAATGATCAGTTCGACCGGCTTGGACTTTGCAGCCTTCTTCGCCATTTTTCCAACTCCTTGAGGAATGGGGGATCCGGAGTAACTTCCGCCGAGTCGTTCCGGCTTTTCCGGTTGTCGCTCGGTCCGTTCCGGATCGACCCGGGAAATATACCCGTGCTGAATTTCGTGTCAACCGGAAATCCGCCCAATTCCGCGATTGGCGCCCGAATTCGGCGGTTTCACCGGAAAAGGTGGGGCTCAACTTCGACGGGCGACTGCCGATAACGAAGTGCAGTTGCGGGGTGCCTCCGCCGAGGGGCTGCCGGGAACCGGGCGATACGCTGCCCGTGCTCCACCCGCTCCATTCATCGGAACCGAGGGAGTCACATGAAGCCATTGTGTTGCGCCGTGTCCATCCTGGCCCTGGCCTTTCTGGGCGGCTGCCGGTCGGACGTGAGTTACGTCCAGCTGGATCCGACGGTCCTTTCCCCCAAGCCCGAGGGGTATGACGTGCCCTTCTCCTACGAGGTCCCGTCCCGTGCCCACCGGGTCCTCGGCGAAGTGAAGGTCACCTCGGAGATCAAGTCGGATTTCAACGAGACGAGCACGTTCGATCAGGTCATGGACAAAATGAAGGAACAGGCCCGCAAGGTGGGTGCCGACGCCATCGTCGACCTGAAGACCATTGATGCGTCGGGGCATGAAGAGGGACGGTTGACGATGGTGGGTTCCTTTATCATCTATACCGAACCTCCGGCTCTGTCCGGAATGAACTGACCCCGGACCGTTCGACCTTCCGACCTCCGGAGGTGGTCCCGACGCGGATCGGCCACGGCGGGGTTGGAACGCGGACACCGACAGGATGATCGTGAAACCAGGGCCCCGGTTGAACCGCCGGGGCCCTGGTTCTATAGTCTCCCGGAATGTTCCGGAACCCGGCCAAGGGAGACCCCATGATCCGTCTGAAGAGATGTTCAGCCCGTTCGATCGCGCCGCTGCTCCTGATCGGAGCCCTTTCCGCCTGCGCCGGCGGCCTTCCTCCTCCCGACAGCACTCCGTCGGACGCACATCACCCGCCGGGGTCCCAGGCCGATCCCGCCGCGCCGCAGGCGGAGATCTACGGGTCCGTCCAGCGCCTGGTGATCGACGAGTTCCGGGTCGACTTTGCCGAAGTCCGCAACGTGTACGCGCTGGTCGGATTCTATCCGGACCAGTGGGACCGGATGGACCGCGTGGCCCTCGACCTGATCAACGAGTTCGAGATTCGCGGCGAGATCGACGACGGAACGTTCGAGCGGATCTTCAAGAACCGGGAGGAATTCCAGCTCAAGCAGCAGGAGATCTTCAAGGTCTACGTCCGGCTCAAGGAAGGTAACGCGTTCGACTACTACGCCATCATCCCGCGGATCCGCGGGTTCAAGGACGGCCAGAGGTGGGAGCAGCCGATGGCCGGCAATCCTCTCGGCATCGATCGCGTCGTCATCCGGACGAGACGCTAGGGTTTTTCGGGCGGGGCCGACGACGGGGCGGCAATGCTCCACAGATCATGGTTCCCGCCGCCCTGGTAGATGATCCGCTTTCCGTCGGGCGAGAACGCCGGGTTGTCCTCCATCGAGGACGGATCGTCGGCGAACTTCCGGGGCTCGCCCGAACCCGGGTCGAGAAGATAGATCCCCTGGTCGCCGCCGTGGTGCCGCACGAAGGCGACCATCCCGGCCGGGCCGGGCGCGGCCACCGGCCTCCCGTCCCAGTCGCCGGGTGCCGCCGGCGTCGTCAGCCGTTCCGGTTTGCCTCCGGCGACCGGCATTTTCCACACCGCGCGGGTTCCCTCCCGGGTCGACGCAAACACGACCCAGTCCGTGCCGTCCGCGGCGGTGAACCATGAGGGATCGGCATCCGTACCGGTGCCGTCCGTCAGGCGCAGAGCCTCGCCTCCGGTCGCGGCGATCCACCAGATCATGTCGTGCCCGTCGCGGTCGGACACGAAGACCAGCCGCGAGCCGTCCGGAGACCAGCCAGGGGAGCGGTCCCTGGCCGGGTTCCCGGTGACGTTCGTGTATTCCACACCCGATGGATCCATGAACCAGATGTCCTGAATGCCGTCGCGCACGGACGAAAATGCGATCCGGTTGACGGCCGGAGACCAGTCCGGCTCGCGGTCGTCACCGTTGTTGGACGTGACCGGTCCGGCGCCCGGTTCGGAAACGGCCACGCGCCAGATGTCGTACTGCCGCTCGAGCAATGCGTCGTAGGCCACTTCGGTGCCGTCGGGAGAAAAGGTGGGGTGCAGGTTCGCTCCGCGGGCGTCGAGGACCGTGTCGGCCGCCCCGCCGCCGACCGGCATGGACAGCAGCGGTATCCCGCTGCGCTGGGCATAGATCAGCGTCTTGCCGTCCGGCGTCCAGGCCGCTTCGAGGATGTCGGTGCGTTCCTCGATGACCGGGGTGATCCGCCCGTCCGTCTCGAGGATGTAGAGATTGCGAAAGCCCGTTTCGTCGTCCACGTAGGCGATGCGCCCGTCGACGGAAACCGCCGGAGCGTACTGCCCCGCCGGATCGTTCGTGATCTTCTTCCACGCACCGCCGCCGGAACCGATCGAGTAGAGATCGACGATGCCGTTCACGTCCGCGGAAAAGTAGATCCGCTCGCCGGCCCAGTCCGGACTTCCGGCCCTGTAATTGGAGGCCGGCGGGTCGCCCGAGGTCAACGGTTCGGCCGAACCGCTCAGCAGGGTCAGCAGCCACAGTTCCGGCCGTCCCCCGCGATCGCTGACGAAAACAATGCGGCCGCCGTCCGGCGACCAGTCCGGCGATTCGTCCCGCCCCGACTCCACCGTGAGCCGTTTCGCCTCGCCGCCGGTGGAGGGGATCAGGAACAGGTCCGGCGCTCCGTCCGGGGCGCCGCGAAACACGATCTTCGATCCGTCCGGAGACCATCGCGGCTGATCGTCGTCGCCGGGGCCGGAGTAAAGGAGGGTCGCGCCGCCGCCGGCTACGGGCATGGTGTACAGGTCGAGATCCACGGCGCCGCGGGCGCAGAACAGGAGCGTCAGGCCGTCCGGCGAAATGTCGGGCTGTCCCTCGTACCGCGCATCGCGGGTCAGGGCCACCGGAACCGGAGCCGGGGCGAGGTTCCGGGCCTTCTGGCAGGCGGTGAGGAGGGCCGGTGCGGCCAGAAGCAGGACGAGAGTTCGTTGGAGGCGCAGCATGCGGTGGAGGCTAACAGCGGCGGGTTTTTATCACAACGGGTATTCGCGATGAGCCGGATCCGGTAGATTTTCGACATGAACATTCCTTCGCTGCGGCTGTCGCGGCCATGAACAGCGGGTTCATCCTGGAACTGGCCCTGATCTTCACCGGGGCGTCGCTCCTTGCCACCGTCTTTCTGTATCTGCGGCAGCCGATCATCCTCGCGTACATCGGACTCGGTGTCCTCGTGGGCCCGTGGGGGTTCGGGTTGATCCACGAAGTGGAGCAGATCGAACTCATCGCGCATCTCGGCATCGTTCTGCTGATGTTTCTCCTCGGCCTGCACCTGCATCCGCAGAAGCTCGGACAGCTTCTCGGGGAAACGGCACTGGTGACCCTGAGCACCTGCGTCATTTTCAGCGGCCTGGTCGGCGCGGCAGCGATGTTCTTCGGATACTCCCTGATGACGGCTGCCGTGATCGGCATATCGCTGATGTTCTCGAGCACGGTGATCGGACTCAAGCTGATCCCGACGACGAGCCTGCATCACCGGCACATCGGGGAACTGATGATCAGCGTTCTCCTGTTCCAGGACTTCCTCGCGATCGGTTTCCTGCTGTTTCTCGGAGAGGGGCAGTCCGGCGGGATCGTTCTCACCATGATCTTTCTCGTGATCAGGGCCGTTCTTCTGTTCGCTGCGGCCCTGTTCATCGTCCGGTTCGTCCTGCTCCCGCTGTTCCGGCGGTTCGACGTGATCCAGGACTACATCTTCCTGATGTCGCTCGGATGGTGCTTTCTCGGCGCGCAGTCGGGGAAGACGCTCGGGCTGTCCTATGAAATCGGGGCGTTCCTGGCCGGGATCGCGCTGGCCATTTCGCCGGTGGCCCTGGTCATCGCCGAGGGGCTGAAGCCGGTCCGCGAATTCTTCCTGATCCTCTTTTTCTTTGCGATCGGGGCCGGACTCAACTTCGACCTGGCCCGCCAGGTGATGGTGCCGGGGCTGACGATCGCGTTCCTCCTCCTGGTGGCGAAACCCCTTGTCTTCAGCATGGCCTTCCGTCTTGTCGGCGAAGGCCCGAAGCTTCCGAACGAACTCGGGTTCCGTCTCGGGCAGGCCAGCGAGTTCTCGCTGCTGGCCGCCTACGCCGCCGGATCCCACGGACGGATCGACCCGGAGGCGTCCACCCTGATCCAGGTTGCGGCGATCCTGACGTTCGTGGTGTCCACCTACATCGTCGTCAGCCGGTACCCGACGCCGATCGCGTCCGACGATGCGATGCGCATGGACTGAGGGCCCGTCGGACCCTGTGTGGATGGCGTGCCGCGCGCCCTCCGGAATTGCGGCCCGCGCGAACAGCAAGGGCGCCGGTCGTGCTACACTTGAGGCAATGGCAGAGCACCCGATCCCCTACGATTCCGACTCCGGCCGCCGCATGGTTGAAATCACGCCCAACTGGCTTGTCGGAGATATCCTCAACCTGTTTCCGGGCGCGGCTGCGATCCTCGACCGCCACTTTCTGGCCGGTTGCCCCGAACACCCAGGTTGCAGCGGGTGCCCCGGGCGTTTCATCGATTCCATCGAGGAGGCCGCCTGGCTCTCAGGAGCCGAAGAGCACCTCGAGGAGCTGCTGTCTGAGTTGAATGAAGGCTATCGTCAGTGGCTGGCGGGTGAGGCGTTCTGGGGGTATGCGGGGTCGGCTTAGATTTTTCTGTTGCCTGTGTCTTTTCTGCTCCGTGCCCGCGTCGTGGCGTTCCATTTCACCCCTCGGGGCACGGGCTGTGCCCGCGTCGTGGCGTTCCATTTCACCCCTCGGGGCACGGGCTGTGCCCGCGTCGTGGCGTTCCATTTCACCCCTCGGGGCACGCTGCGTCTCGGCAT
>CAZQVN010000039.1:26706-33651 GCA_964596775.1 uncultured bacterium | reverse complement strand
GAGGCCGGCAAGGGGAACATCGAGGCCGGAAAAGGTCTCGCCGAAGCCTGGGGCAAGTTCGAAGCAGCCGCCGGCAAGCTCGCCGCCACCGATCCCACGGTTGCGAAGGCTCTCGCCGACGGATCCCTGAAGGCCATTTTTTCGGACGGCAACTTCCTTTCCCTCGTCGCCAGCGACGGATTCTCGAAAATGGTGGAGTCCGGTGCCGCAAAGCAGGCCGTCGTGAGCTACGGCAAGGGCGCTGTTGAGGCCGGCCACTAGAATTCGTAAACTGCATCTACGCTGAATGGAGCGGGAGACACCATGGACGGACCGTGGTGTCTCCCGTTTCTTTCAAGGGGGGGCCGTTGATGCGAATTCGACCGAGAGGTCATCACCCGATCCCGACCTTCGTGTTTCTCCTGACCCTCCTGTCTCTCCCGACCCTTTCCACACCGGCCCGCGCGCAGTTCAGCACGCTGGAAACCGACAATCTGCGCCTGATCTACCATCGGCCCACTCTCGGTTACCTGGCTCCCTATTCCGCCCGCTGTTTCGAGAATGCCCTCCGTTTCCACACCGGGCTGTTCGAGTACAACTCCCGCGAGAAAATCACCGTCTTCATGGACGACTTCCAGGACTACCACAATGCGGGCGTGGGTGTGGCTCCCCGGAACATGATGATCCTGCATGTGGCCCCCGGGAACTTCGTTTACGAAACGGGCCCCAGCAACGAGCGCCTGAATCAGACGATCAACCACGAGGTGCTTCACTTCGTCGGTCTCGATCAGGCCGCCGGCTCGGAACGATTCTTCCGCAGGGTCTTCGGAGGAAAGGTGCAGCCCGTTCCGGAAAGCCCCGAGTCGATCGTTTACGGATTTCTCACGGCTCCGCGAAGGTCCTCACCGCGCTGGTACCAGGAAGGGATCGCCGTGTTCATGGAAACCTGGATGGCCGGCGGATACGGCCGCGCTCTCGGCGCGTACGATGAAATGGTGTTCCGGGCCATGGTCCGCGACGGCAGTCACATCTACGATCCGCTCGGGCTCGAGTCCGAGGGCACCCGCGTGGACTTCCAGGGGGGCGTCAACTCCTACCTCTACGGGACACGGTTCATCAGCTACGTGGCCCTGCGCTGGAGTCCCGAGGACGTGGTCCGCTGGGTCAAGCGGACGGATGGAAGCCGTCAGCACTTCGCCGCGCAGTTCAGGAACGTCTTCGGGATGTCGCTCGACGAGGCCTGGAAGGACTGGATCGTGTTCGAGCACGGCTTCCAGCAGGCGAACCTCGACTCGATCCGCCTGTATGCCACGACTCCGCATGTCGACGTGTCCCGGCGCGCCCTCGGCTCCGTGTCCCGCTCCTTCTACGACCCGGACACCCGCGAGATCTACGTTGCGCTCCAGTACCCGGGCGACGTGGCCGCGATCGCGGGGATCTCGATCGACACCGGCAGAATCCGCCGCATCAAGGAGGTCAAGGGCCCGGCCCTCTACTTCGTGACGTCGCTCGCCTACGACCCCGCGACGAAAACGGCCTTCTATACGACCGACAACAACTCCTGGCGCGACCTGCACTCCGTTGACGTCCGGACCGGGAACTCGAAAAAACTGATGAAGGACGGCCGGATCGGGGACCTGGTGTTCGACCGGACGGACGCGTCGCTGTGGGGCGTTCGTCATTACAATGCAAAATCGACGCTCGTGCGCCTCGCCCCGCCGTACACGGAATGGGACCAGATCCTCACCTGGCCTTACGGTGAAATCATCTACGACCTCGACCTGTCGCCCGACGGGCGGAGCATGTCGATGGCCCTGGCCGAAATCAACGGCCGGCAGACGCTGCGCCTTCATGCCGTCGAGGACCTCGAGAATCAGGATACGACGTCGGTGACGCTCTTCGATTTCGGTGCCGCCCTCCCCGGCAACTTTGTCTTTTCCGGCGACGGCCGGTTCCTGTACGGGAGTTCGTACTACACGGGCGTTTCGAACATCTTTCGCTGGAACTTCGACGCGGACTCGATGGAGGTCGTCAGCAACTGCGAAACGGGATTCTTCCGGCCGCTCGACATCGGAAGCGACTCGCTGCTCGTGTTCCGATACTCGGGAGAAGGGTTCGTTCCGGCGCTGATCGAACCGCGCGTCCTGCACGACGTGAGCGCGATCCATTTCCTCGGCCAGAAGATCGTGGAGGAACATCCGGTCGTCGTGTCCTGGGCGGTCGGCTCTCCGGCGGCCATGGACCTGGATTCGCTTCATGTCCGGGACGGGGAGTACAGCCCGATGCGATCGCTGGGGCTGGACTCGTTCTACCCGGTCGTGGCCGGTTACAAGGACAAGGTGGCGTACGGGATGCGATTCAACGTTTCGGACCCGATCCAGATGAACAGCGCGCGCCTGGTTGCCGCGTGGGCTCCCGACCCCGATCTGCCGAAAAACGAGCGGCTGCATCTCGACTTCGAGTATGAGCGCTACAACCTGACCCTCTCCGCCCGGTACAACGCGGCCGACTTCTACGACCTGTTCGGACCCACGAAACGAAGCCGCAAGGGATACTCCGCCGGACTGGGGTACCGGCGAAGCCTGATCTACGACGCCCCGACCCATCTGGACTTCAGCGCCGGGACGACATGGTACGGCGATCTCGAGCGGCTTCCGTCCGCCCAGAACGTGGATGCGTCGTTCGACAGACTGCTGGCCTCGCATGCCGGATTGAGCTTCAAGAACATCCGGTCCTCGATGGGCGCCGTGGATCACGAGAAAGGGTATTCCTGGAAACTTCGGGCGACCAGCAACTACGTGAACCGCAAGGCCTACCCGGCTTTCCTCGGAACGTTCGACGTCGGGGTTCCCCTGCCGGGTCACACTTCGATCTGGCTCCGCACGGGCGGCGGCTATTCTCCCGGCGACAGGGACGAGCCGTTTGCCAATTTCTACTTCGGCGGATTCGGCAACAACTGGGTGGACCATGCGGAGGTCCGTCGCTATCGCGAGTACGACAGTTTTCCCGGCGTGGAACTGAACGAAATCTCCGGCACGAACTTCGGGCGGGCCCTGGTCGACCTGAATCTGCCGCCGCTGCGGTTTCGCCGCGCCGGCCGCCCTTCACTGTACGCATCATGGGCGCGCGCGTCGGTCTTCGCCGGCGGGATCGTCACGAACTTGGATGCGTCGTCGCGGCGCACCGGGGTGGCCAATGTCGGCACCCAGGTCGACCTGCGGGTGAACCTGCTCGTGCGCAACCCGCTCACGTTTTCGTTCGGTTACGCGAGAGCCTTCGAGGAGGATGTCCGCTACCGGGACGAGTTCATGTTCTCCGTCAAGATCCTGTGACGGAAAGCCTTCTCGGTTTCATCCCGGTTCTCGCGTTCCTCGGCATCCTGATGCTGATGGACAGCTACAAGCTCGTCAGCCTTCGCTTCGTCCTGCGCGCGGTCCTTGCCGGAAGCCTGGCCGCCCTGGCGTGCCTGCTTCTCAGCCCCTTCATCATGAAGACGCTGGATGTTTCCCATGCCGCGTATCCCCGCCTGGCGGGACCGATCGTGGAGGAAGTGGCCAAGGCGCTTTTCGTGGCCTGGCTGATCGCCCGGCGCCGGGTCGGTTTCCTCGTGGACGCGGCGATCTGCGGCTTCGCGGCGGGCGCCGGCTTCGCCGTTTTCGAAAACGTCTACTTCCGCCTGGCGTTGGATTCTTCCGGCATTGCGCTCTGGATTGTCCGCGGTTTCGGCACCGCGATGCTTCACGGTTCCGTCACCGCCATCTTCGCGATCCTGTCCAAGGGCCTGTCCGACCGGGCGCCCGACAGCCGACTCCTTGTCTACCTGCCGGGGCTGGTCATGGCCGTGGCCCTTCATGCCCTGTACAACAGCTTTCTTCTGCCTCCTTTCCTGTCGACCGCCGTTCTTCTCATCGTCCTCCCGATGATCATGGCGTTCATCTTTCAGCGCAGCGAGGCCTCCACCCGGAACTGGCTCGGCGTCGGGTTCGACACCGATACGGAACTCCTGGAACTGATCCTCGGCGACGGTATCGGTTCGACCCGGGTCGGGGAGTACCTGGAATCACTGAAGTCCAAGTTTCCCGGGCATGTCCTGGGGGACATGCTGTGCCTGCTCCGGATACATCTCGAACTGTCGATCCGGGCCCGCGGAATCCTCCTGGCCCGCGAGGCCGGCTTCGACATTCCGGTGGACGAGGAGATCCGGGCGAACTTCGCCGAGCTCAAGTTCCTGGAGAAGTCGATCGGAGCGACGGGACGTCTCACCCTGAAACCGTTCCTCAGCCGGAGCAGCCGCGACCTCTCCCGTGTCTACGCGCTGGACCGCTGACCGGTACCGCGACGCCGCGCCCTCCGGAATCGCCCCTGCGTCCGATGAAAATGCCCGCGTGAACCGTTTCCGCATCTCTGGTACGATGCGCGCATGAACCGAGCCTGCCTTTCCGGTGTGTTTCTCCTCGCCTGTCTTGCCGGGGCCCAAATCACTTCTGCGGCCGAAACCGGAACGGCTCCTTCCGTCCTGCCCTTCATTCAGAACGACTATGACCGTGCCCTGGCCGAAGCCCGCGCCCGGAAAGTCCCGCTGTTCATCGAAGCCTGGGCCCCCTGGTGACACAGCTGCCGCTCGATGAGGGCCTTCGTGTTCACGGACACGGCCCTCGCGGGTGAGGCCGGGCGGTTCGTCTGGCTGGAGATGAACACGGAAGTGAAGGAGAGCGCGACGTTCCGCAGGCAGTACGCGGTGAAGGCGCTGCCCACGTACTTCATCGTGTCTCCGGAAACGGAAACGGTGGTGTTGTCCCGGGTCGGCGGAGCCACCACGCCCCAGTTTCGAAACATCCTCGATGCCGGGCACCGGGCGGTGACCGGCGGCAGCCTGCTTCCGGCCGACCGGCTGGCTCTCGATGCCGATCGCGCCTACGGAGCCGGAGACTACGCCGCCGCGATTCCGGCCTACAAGGAGGCGTTGCAGAATGCTCCGGAGGGGTGGCCCGCCTACGAACGGACAGTCGAGGCGGTCCTTTTTGCCTGCGCCATGACCGACCGGCATGAAGAGGCCGCGCGCCTGGCCCTCGAAGTCCTGCCGCGTGTTGCCGGCTCACCCTCTTCGGCAAACATCGCGGCGAGCGGCCTGGATGCCGCGGTCTCGATGTCGAAGGACATGGCCGGCCGCGCGGAATTGGTGGCCGCACTTGAGAAACATGCCCGCTCCGTCACCGAGCGGGTTCCGGCCGGCGCGGTCGCCGACGATGTCTCGGCCGTGTACATTGCGCTGATCGGCGCCCGCGAGGCGGCGAACGATTCCACGGGTGCCCGCGACACGGCCGAGAAGTGGTCCGCTTTCCTCGATGCCGCGGCTGCCGCCGCACCGACGGCGGACGCCCGCGCGGTGTTCGACTCTCACCGGCTGTCCGCATATCTCGAACTCGGCACTCCGGAAAGGGCGGTGCCGATGCTCGAAGCGTCGGAACGCGACCTCCCCGCCGATTACAATCCGCCGGCCCGGCTGGCCGTGGCCTATCGCGCCATGAAGAGATTCGACGACGCGCTCGCGGCTTCCGCCCGGGCCCTCGAACGGTGCTACGGGCCGAGGAAGATCTCGATCTGCATCACGCGCTCGGATCTCCAGGTGCTGACGGGGGACAGGGCCGCGGCCTTGGCCACGCTCCAGGCCGCGCTGGCCGAGGCGGAGGGAATGCCGGACGGACAGCGGCCGGAGGCGACCATCGAGCGCATCCGCGGAAAGATCGCCGACCTGAAGTGACCGCCGTCGGGCACTGCTACCATCCCGGGCTTCCGCCTGCCGGAAGCCGCTGCACGGTGGACATCACCGACCTGGAAATCCGCATTGCCTTCCAGGGGAATCATGCTGAACTGCGGATTCCCCTGTCCTCCCTTTCCGTCACGGTCACCGGATTCAACGTGGACCGCGTTTCCATCGACTGGGTTGCGGAGGAGGGCCCGGCCAGCGTGATCGTCGCGGACCTGGACTGGATCGAGGAGCAATCGCGGAGCGGAGGCCCCCTGGCTGCCCGGTTCGCGGCCGCGCTGCTCGCCTCGCGTCGATCGAAACGGAGGCCGGTGATGATCGTCGGCGGGCTGATCGCCGGCATACTGGGCCTGGCCGGGCTTCTCTGGCTGGCCCTGAACCCGCTCGCCGAATGGGCGGTGCGGCGCCTTCCGGACAACATGGAGGCCTCGATCGGCGCCGCGGCCTACCGGAGCCTTGTCGATTCCACGAAAGTCGTCGAGTCGGGCCCGGCCGTGGAGGCCGTTCACCGGATCTTCGATCGGATGAAGGCGGCATCTCCCGCCGCGGCCGGGGATCTCCGCGTTACCGTGGTCCGGGACACGATGGTCAACGCATTCGCCCTCCCCGGCGGTCATGTCGTGGTGATGACGGGATTGATCGCCGCGGCGGAGTCTCCGGAGGAGGTGGCCGCCGTCATCGGCCACGAGATCGGACACGTGACCCACCGGCACGCCATGAAAAGAATGGCCCGACAGCTCGGGTTGACCGTTCTGCTCGGCCTGATTCTGGGTGACGCCGGAGCTCTCGAGTCGCTGGCGCGCGAGGTGGGGCTCGGGCTGGCCACGAATGCCTACAGCCGGGAGCAGGAGACGGAAGCCGACGGCGCGGGGCTTGCCATGCTGAGGGAGGCCCGCGTGGGCCCGGAGGGGATGGTCGATTTCTTCGAACGCCTGGACGCCGTCGAGCCGGGGCTTCCCGCGTTCCTGTCGTCGCATCCCCCGAGCCGGGAGAGGGCCGAAGCCGCCCGCCGGGCCATCCGTTCGACCCCGGCCTACGAGGCGGCTCCGTTTCCGCTCGACTGGGAAGCGGTCCGCGCCTCGCTGGGTGCGGGAGAGCCGCGCACCCCGTGAAGCAGGCGCGGGGATCGATGCGCGCCGCTCAATTCAGGATCGTGACCCCGCTGGCCAGGAACGTGAACGAGGGCACCGGTTCCGTGA
>CAZQVN010000039.1:12697-26606 GCA_964596775.1 uncultured bacterium | reverse complement strand
TTCAGGATCGTGACCCCGCTGGCCAGGAACGTGAACGAGGGCACCGGTTCCGTGATCGCCGCCGCTTCTTCCGCCTTTCCGGCGTCTTCCAGGTAGTGCCGGGCGTCCTCCACCGATACCATCTCGCGGGCAAACACGCCTTCGATGCGGACGCGCCGGCCGCCGCTGTTCAGCGGAACAAAGAATCCGTAGTCCTTGAACTTGACCCGTATCTCCCGGTCTTCGGACACGATCGTCATCCAGCACCCCTTGACCTGGCAGACCTCGGACACGGTGCCCTCCACAACGAGCGTCCGTCCGTCGTACGACTCGGGGGATCCGAGAACGGCGTTCGCGGAGATCGCCGGAGCGCCGGAAACCGGTTCGCCGAAGCTCTGCGTCCGGGCGGCGCACGCCGCCAGGCCGAGGGTTGCGAGGAGCACGAGAGTGCGGGGGTACTTCATGACGGGTTCCTTTCGGTGATGATCAACGCCCGCGCGTTCCAGCCTGCGCCGCCACCGTTTCGGCGTCCGCGGCAGGGTGCCCGGACGAACGGATGCCGGACAGGATAGGAAACTCCGCCGCCGCGTGTCGAGCCCGGGCGGGAAGCCGGGAGGAAAGATGGCGGAGGCCCGTCAGGCGTCTTCGGGCGCCGGCGCGAAGAACGACACGCCGCGCAGGTTCTCGTCGATCCGGAGCGGGCTCTTGAGCGATGGAAACGCCCGGGCCCGGCAGTCGGCGCGATCGCAGAGGCGGCAGGTGATCCCCACCGGCACGGCGGGCGCTTCGGGAGTGAGATCGACACCCGCGGCATAGACCAGCCGCGGCGCGAACTCCACATCGCAGGTCAGTTCGATCGCGTAGAGCACGTCGGTTCCGGCGAAGCTGCCGCGCCCCTTGCGGACCGTGCGGGCCACGGAAAAAATCATCGTCCGGTCGGGAAGCCGGGACAGCTGCGTGCGGATCCGTCCGGGCTGCAGGAACGCGGCATGCACGCCCCAGAGCGGACACAGTCCGCCGAAGCGGGGAAACCGCAGCCCGTCCGGGCTGAATTTCTTGGAGATGTTCCCCGCGATGTCCACCCGGACCATGCGGAACGGCACGCCGCGCGCGCCCTTCCTGTTCAGCGTCGTCAGGCGGTGGCAGGTCTGCTCGTAGCTCACGCGGAACCGGTTTCCGAGAAGTTCCATGTCGTACCGTTCCTGTTCCGCGGACCGATGAAAGTCCTCGTAGGGCATGAGGACGGCGGCCGCCAGGTAGTTGGCCAGCGCAACGCGGCCGAGGGCGCGCGACTCGTCCGACGTGAACAGCGGATCCTGCCGGGGCCGGTCGAGGACGTCGCCGGCGGCCAGCAGGGCGATCTGGTGCGCCAGCTGGAAATTGCGCGAACCGCGGCGGAGCGACTCCGAAATCAGGAGTTCCCTTGTTTCGGGGTCGTAGCGGCGGACGGCGTCCTTCATGTCTCCGACTTCCAGCACCTTGACCGTGACGCCGTACCGCCGCTCGAGGTGTCGCACGAGCGAGGCATGCAGGTTGTCCTTTTCGAGGCGCCCGTCCTTCCAGATCCGTTCGGCCGCCTCCTCCAGTTCCGGAAAGTGGTTGGCGTTCCGCTGGATGTACTCGGACACCTGCTCCGAGGCCAGGCCGGTCCTGTCGATCCCGGCGAGATCCTGGCGGTCCAGCACCTCCTCGGACAGCGTCTCGGCCGAAGAGCGCGATTCCCGGTAGGCGTGATGCAGGCGGAGAACCGCGCGGGCCACTTCGGGACTCGACGCGGCCAGTTCCCGGACCTCGGCCGGGTCGGGACGCTGCTCGTCGAAGACAGGGTCGCCGAAGACCTCGTTCAGATCCGCGATCAGGGTGGCCTCGTTGCCGGCATCGAGCGTGCGCAGGTCGAGGTCGAAGACGCGGGCGATCCCGACGAGGAGGTGGGCGCTCAGAGGACGCCGGTCATTCTCGATCAGGTTCAGGTAACTCGCCGAGATTCCAAGCCGTTCCGCGAGTCCTGCCTGCGTGAGGTTCTCGGTCTGGCGCAATGAGCGGATCTTCCGACCCCAGTTCCGGCGTGATTTCACCCACTGAGTTTACATCAATTACAGATTTACAAATACAACTTTCACAGAGGTGTCACTATAACTATCTGAAAAATGGAAAGTTGCACGATCTCGACCTCTGCCTTGTTACAATGTAGCTACACCATGACGAGCGCGGCTGACGCGCTCCACGCAGCGAGGAGGTAAGATCAAGTGAAGACGGCGGTTAACACCCACGGCCCCGGTCGCGTCGAACTCACCGCACCTGTTCCGCCGGACTGCGCGGATCTCCTGAATCCGGGAGCTCTCGCGTTTCTTGCCGATCTCGCCCGGACTTTCACGGACCGCAGAAACGCCCTGCTGGCCCTGCGTGCCGACCGGCTGCAGCTCAGGGCCGAGGGGGTTCGGCCCGACTTTCCGGCCGAAACCGCCGCAATCCGGAAAGGGCGCTGGAAGGTGGCCGACATCCCGGAGGACCTCCGGAAGCGCTTCGTGGAAATCACCGGTCCGGTCGACCGGAAGATGGTGATCAACGCGCTGAACTCCACGGCCGACGTGTTCATGGCCGACTTCGAGGATTCTTCGTCCCCGACCTGGTCCAACATGATCTCCGGGCAGCTCAACTTGCGGGACGCGGTGGCCGGAACCATCACGCACGAGGACGCCGCCCGGAAGAAGTCGTACAGCCTCAATGACGAAACGGCCACGCTCATGGTGCGGCCGCGCGGGCTCCATCTCGACGAGAGCCACGCCAGGATCGACGGGCGACCGGTGCCGGCCTCCCTGTTCGATTTCGGCCTGTTCCTGTTTCACAACGGGCGGGCTCTGATCGAAGAGGGGAGCGGTCCCTACTTCTACCTGCCGAAGCTCGAGAGCCACCTCGAGGCGCGCTGGTGGAACGATGTTTTCCTCTTCGCGCAGAGCGCTCTCGGCATCCCGCGCGGGACGATCCGGGCCACGGTGCTGATCGAAACGCTCCCTGCCGCGTTCGAGATGGAGGAGATTCTCTACGAGCTGCGCGAGCACTCGGCGGGTCTCAACTGCGGCCGCTGGGACTACATCTTCAGCTTCATCAAGACGCTCCGCCACGATCCGAAGGCGGTCCTTCCGGACCGATCCATGGTGACGATGGAACAGGACTGCATGCGCGCGTACACGCGGCTCGTGATCCGGACCTGCCATCGCCGGGGCGCCCATGCGATCGGAGGGATGGCGGCGCAGATTCCCATCAAGGGGAACGACGCGGCCAACCGGAAGGCGCTCGACCGGGTGCGCGCGGACAAGACGCGCGAGGTGGACGACGGTCACGACGGAACCTGGGTGGCCCACCCCGGCCTGGTTCCGCTGGCGCGGGAAATCTTCGAGAGCCGGATATCCGGAGATCACCAGATCGAAAAGAAGCTGGAAAGCCTGAAGGTCTCCCCCGGCGACCTGCTTGCCGTTCCGGAAGGATTGAGAACGGAGGAGGGACTCCGGCTGAATGTCCGCGTCGGCATCCGCTATCTCGCGGCCTGGCTCGAGGGCAACGGGTGCGTGCCGCTCTACAACCTGATGGAAGACGCGGCCACCGCGGAAATCTCGCGGGCCCAGGTCTGGCAGTGGATCCGCCACGCGGCACGACTCGACTCGGGCGTTCCGGTCACGACCGGGTTCCTCGACACGGTCCTCAAGGAGGAGATGGTGGCGATTTCCCGCGAGGTCGGCACCGACACGTTCCTCGACGGCCGCTTCCGCGAGGCCGCCGCCCTGTTCCGAGAACTCGCGACATCACCCGAACTGATCGAGTTTCTGACCCTGCCCGCATATCCCCTTCTCGAAAACGGCACCCGGAGCGACATCAAGGAGGCACAATCATGACCGACAGGAACCGCCTGACTGGAGACAACGGAAAGAATCCCGGCCCGAATCCCGTCTCGAACACGGATGCCTCCCGCTGGAAGGGAACCACGCGCCCCTATTCGCTCGAAGATGTGGTGCGTCTCCGCAATACGTTCAGGGTGGACCACACGATCGCGGACATGGGCGCCAGGCGTCTCTGGTCGCTGCTCGAGTCCACCGACTACGTCAACGCGCTGGGCGCGCTGACCGGGAACCAGGCCGTACAGCAGGTCAAGGCCGGTCTCAAGGCGATCTACCTGTCCGGATGGCAGGTGGCCGCCGACGCAAACATGGCCGGCCAGACGTATCCGGACCAGTCGCTCTACCCGGCCAACAGCGTCCCCCAGGTCGTGCGGCGGATCAACCAGGCGCTCATGCGCGCGGACCAGGTCGAGAACTCCGAACACACGGCCGAACACGGCGTGAACGGCAACGGAAACGGTCACCGCCGCCACTGGATGGCCCCGATCGTGGCGGATGCCGAGGCGGGCTTCGGCGGGCCTCTCAACGCCTTCGAGCTGATGAAGGGGATGATCGAGGCCGGCGCGGCCGGCGTTCACTTCGAGGACCAGCTGTCCTCGGAAAAGAAGTGCGGCCACCTCGGCGGCAAGGTCCTGCTGCCGACCGGCCAGTTCATCCGGACGCTCACCGCGGCCCGCCTGGCGGCGGACGTGCTCGATGTGCCCACCGTGCTCGTGGCCCGCACGGACGCCGATTCCGCGAAGCTCCTGACCAGCGACATCGATCCCCGCGATCACGAGTTCATGACCGGCGACCGCACGCCGGAAGGGTTCTACCGGATCACCGGCGGCCTCAAGTGCGCCATCGCCCGCGGACTGGCCTACGCGCCGTACGCGGACCTGATCTGGTGCGAGACCTCCACGCCCGACCTCGGCGAGGCGCGCGAGTTCGCCGAGGGGATTCACGCGGAATTCCCCGGCAAGATGCTTGCCTACAACTGCTCGCCGTCGTTCAACTGGAAGAAGAAGCTGGACGACGCGACGATCGCGAAGTTCCAGAAGGAACTCGGCGCCATGGGCTACAAGTTCCAGTTCGTGACGCTGGCCGGGTTCCACGCGCTGAATCACTCGATGTTCGAACTCGCCCGCGGTTACCGGGATCGCGGGATGACGGCCTACTCGGAGCTCCAGGAGGCGGAGTTCGCCTCGGAACCGCACGGCTATTCCGCCACCCGTCACCAGCGCGAGGTCGGCACCGGCTACTTCGATCTCGTGATGCAGACGATTTCGAGCGGGAAATGCTCGACGACGGCGCTCGAGGAGTCGACGGAGGCGGCGCAGTTCCAGGGAGAAGGTCCTAGATGACCTTCCAGAGAAACGCCGCCTTCTCCATCCGCCCGAGAATGCGCTGGACCTTCCGCGCGTAGGCCTTGCTTCCCGATCCCGGATGCCACTGTGACGGACGGGGGAGACCGGCGGCAAGCTGCGCCGCTTCCTCCTCCGTCAGGTCGGCCGGTCTCTTTCCGAAGTAGGTTTCCGCCGCCGCGGTCGCGCCGAAGATGCCGGGCCCGAACTGTACGACGTTCATGTAGATCTCGAAAATGCGCCGCTTTTCCAGCTGCGCTTCCAGCTGGCGGGTGAGGAGCATCTCCCTGAACTTGCGGAGCGGATTCCGCGACGGGGAGGGCCAGAGGTTCTTGGCCAGCTGCTGGGTCAGGGTCGAGGCCCCGCGCGGCGATTCCTTCTTCTCGATGGCATCGTCTATGGCGTTCCGGATTTCCCCCACGTCGAATCCCTCGTGCGAAAAGAAGTTGATGTCCTCGGAAACGAGGATGGCCCGCTTGAGGTGTGGGGAAATCGCCGTGTACGGAGTCCACGCGATCCGCCGGCCCTTCGGGCGCTTCGACTCCGGCTGGCGGGCCCAGTAGCGGTCGATGAAGCTGGATGATGCCGGATTGTCCGTCACGAGCGCTCCGACATCGGGCCACCTCAGAGCCTCGAACACGAGGAACGCGAGAAGCCCTCCGAGCAGGAACCCCGAAGCCATTACGCCCGGCCTTTTCCAGAGGGGCTTTCGGGAGGTGCCTGGAGTATTCATGCGGGGCATCCTACAGGAGCGGGCTTGAAAAAACCCTTAGAACCGCGGCTTTCTGCCGCCGGCCGGGCGGCGCGGACCTGGTGCTCTGCGGCGGCGCGGCCCGTCACGCATCGATACCGCGCAGGCGGTACTGGATCCGGTGCAGGGGCCTGAACCACGCGGGCTCCACGAGACAGGATGCGTACGGTTCGGGGCGGCTGCCGAACGCGGTCTTGAAGCTCTCGAGCGAGTCCGATCCCGCGGCGCCGCCGAAATTGAAGGTGCGGGATCCCCGCCGGCAGGCCTCTTCGAGGATGCGGGCGATCAGGAGGATCTGGGCCCGCGCCTTCCGGCCTTCGAGCGAGTTTGCCGAAATCCACGACAGCGCCGTCCCGCGGTGATGGAGGACCAGGTGGGCGGCCGCGGGCTCGCCGTTCAGCGCAGCGATCCAGACGCGGGCCCTCTCCGGCGCCGCCGCAACGAGATGGCGAAAGAGATCCCGGGGGAACGGGGTGTGGTTCGACCATCCCGCGGCCTGGCGGCGGTACATCGCGTCGAGAATGGCGGCCCCCTCCGGTCCGTCCGCCTCGGCCACCGTCACACCGGACTTTTCCGCCTTGCGGCAGGCGGTGCGCACCTCGCCCCCGAACGATTCGTTCCAGATCCTGTCGTACCCGCCCTCGAGGTCGAGAACGAACGCGCTCTCGCGGGTCGTCCGTCCCGGCATCCGCTCGAGGTCTTCCCCGGCCGACGTGCCGTTGTGAACGAGCTGCGCGCGAACGACGCCGGGGCGCCGCGCTTCACGCGCCCAGCGCTCGATGAGCGCTCCCCGGATCGCGCGGCGGCCCTCATCGGAACCGGGCGCCGCGATCGGGCCGCCATAGGTTCCGTAGGGAAGCGAGAGCAGCTGCTTCAGGCCGAAACGGACCGACATCACGCCGGGAAGGCCGCCGACCAGGGCGCCGGACGAATCGCGGGCCGTCAGGCACGCGGGGCGGTAATAGCCGTAGGAGCGCACGAGGGCGGTCATCCACGCCGGATCGTGAAAGAACGAGGCGGCGGGATCGGCGTCGGACAGGGCCCTCCACTCGGCCCCGGGAATCCGGTCGGACAGTTCGATGATCGGCACGGTGGCCGATTATGGCCTAGTTCGACGTTCCTGTCAGGTCCAGTTCGTCGTCGAACCCGAGTTCGCCGGGTATCTCCACGTTCGTGAACGTGAGCAGCGCCCTCTGCGCGCAACCGATCCACCGCGCCACGAAGACATCCGGCACCTGCTCGATCCGGGTGTTGTAGTTCGTGACGCAGGCATTGAAGAACTCGCGGCGGTCCGCGATCTCGCTTTCGAGCCCGGAGATCCGGTTCTGCAGCGCGGCAAAGCGTTCGTTGGCCTTGAGGTCCGGATACCGTTCGGCCACGGCAAACAGCCGGCCCAGGGCCTGGCGTGTCTCGTGATCGGCCTGCGCCACGTCTTCGGTCCCCGCCGCCTCCATGCCGATCTGGCGGGCATTGATCACGTCGACGAGCGTCCGCCGCTCGTGACGGATGTACTCCTTGCACACGCGGACGAGGTTCGGAATCTCGTCGAAGCGCTGTTTCAGGAGCACATCGATGTTGCTCCAGGCGCGGTCGCAGTCGTTCTTCAGCTGGACGAGCCCGTTGTAGAGGAGGACGACGTACCCGGCCGCGAACGCGAGCGCGACGACCGGAACGGCCCAGGCGAGGACGGAGGGGGCGAGGGATGGCGGCATTACGGAATCACCTCATGGTTGAAGGAGAACGGTCAGGCCGGAGATCACCAGGATCGCTCCGGCGGCGAGGAGGAGCCGGCTCCTCAGGGCAAGCGAACGGACGATTTTCTTCTCGCTCCGTTCCGAAACGAGAAAGAGCCCGCCGCGCGCCGGACGGCCGATCCGGACCCTGTCGGTGCGTCCGGATGCGTCCAGCGATTCACGGCGCAGGTCCGTGGCGATCGCGGCGGTGGCCAGCGACCACTCCCGGTCGTCCACGACTCCGTTTTCGTCGAGGTCGCAGGCGGCCATCCGGTCCTCGTCCCGCTTGAGTTCGCGGATCCGTTCGACCAGGTTCCCTCGTTCGACGATCGCTTCGATCGACTCCTGCTTCACCTCACCGAGGACGTAAACGGTGTAGCCTTCGGGAATGTATTTCTCCCACGCCATGACCTGCGTTCCGGCGGGGACCATTCCTCCCGCGAACGGGACCCGGGTCAGCGACTGTTCGGAGCGCACCTCGACGACGGCGCCGGCGGGATCCACCTCGATCGCGCCCGTTTCGTCCTCGATGAGAAACGGAATGTGACCGGAGTGCCCGGTGCGGATGGCGGCCTCCTCACGGGAACGGGCCTCGCCCCACAGGCCTTGCCAGGAAATCACGGCAGGGTCGGGCCGGTCGTTCGTGACGATGCGGTACTCGTAGTAGACGCAGGGCATCGAGGAAAACGGCGTCCGCAGCGGTGTCAACGCCTTTGCCTTCCCCCGGACTTCGGCCATTCCGATGGCCGCCGAACGGATGCGGCTCGTCGGCACGTTTTCGATGCGCCGCCGGCGCGAGACGAGTTCGAATGCGTGCACTCCCGAAAGCAGTCCGGCCAGCGCGAGTCCGGCGCCGAAACCGGAGGGGTGGCCGTGGAACGCCGCGAATCCCGAAGCGGCCATCCCCGCCGCCAGCGGAAGGACGACCGGGAGCGGGCCGAGCCTGCGAAGATCACCGGCCCGCACACCCGGAAGCGACGAGGACGCGCCGGCCGGCGGAATCCAGAAGTGCGGCTGCCGCTCCGTGTCGGCCTCCGCGTTCGTCGCCTCGCGATCTCCGATGGACGTCGTCCGAAACCGAGCTCCGGGAACAGGAGGCGTCATGAGCGCTTCGAAAAGGTTCTTCCGCCAGAGCAGCGTCAGGCAGCGCACGTAGTTTTCGAGTTCACGCTCCGTATCGTTCTCCGGGCGGTCGCAGGGGAGTCCGTCGATCAACTGGAGGCCCGTTCCGGGAACGGACGGAGGCCTCATGCCGCCGAACCCGAGGTCCACGATCGGGCGCTCGACCTGGCGGAGAATCTCCGCGAACAGCGTCTGCAGATTCCCGGCCATGCCCGGGCCGGCCTGTTCGCCGAGCGTCATGAAGTTGAACCGACGGCTGCGGAGACGCACGCGGCGCCCCCCGCCGGCGACGACGTCGATGACGACACCGTCGAGGTGGGTCGAGAGCATCGCCGCGAGTTCCCGTTCCGCCTCCTCGTAGATCCGCGCGGGAGTTCCGGTTTCGCCCGGCGATCCCATGGGAGGCACGGGATTGCGCCCGGGCCGCTTCAGGTTCGTGACGACGATGAATGCATCCCGGCAGCGGGACAGCGTTTCGAGAACGCGTCCCTCCGCGTCCAGGAAGGACAGGGCGCCGTCGGAAACGGAAACACCGCGCGCCGCGATCGGGCAGGGGAGTCGGCGCATCTCCCGGTCCGTGAGGACGGCGGCGGCGTGTCCCTGTGCGGCCAGCTGCCGGCGGATCGGTTCGAGGGTCGCCGTGTCGTCCGCCCGCATGACCAGGGACAGCCGGTTCTTTCCGCAGCGCTGACGGACGTCGTACTCCGGGACACCCGTGACCCGGGCAATACCGGCAATCGCCTCTTCGTCGTCCAGAAGCGGTTGTGACGGAAGCAGATAGAGGTGTGACCGTGAGTGTTCCATGAAACAGGCGCGCCCCCGCTGGCCTCTTCAGGTAAAGGATCAAGGGGCCGGCGCCCCCAAGTTGTTATCGGCGGCGGTGATCCGGGAAGCGAGGAGAATCTCCCCCGGCCCGGAACCGGGGCGGGGGAAGGCCAGGAAGCCGGGAGAATTCCCTTCGGCCCGGAATCAGGGCTATAATGTGCCCGGATTCGTACCAGGAGGTTCCATGACGGAGAAAGTACTGACGCCCGACGAGATGAAGGTCAAGGTCCAGGAGATCCTGGACGACATGATCAACCCCGCTGTGGCCGGCCACGGGGGGATCATTCATCTCCTTGATGTGCGCGACAATAATGTCTACCTGATGATGGGCGGCGGCTGCCAGGGGTGCGGCATGGCCAACGTCACGCTGAAGCAGGGGGTGGAAACGATGCTCCGCGAGGAGATTCCCCAGATCGAGAGCGTGATCGACCAGACGGATCATGCCGGGGGGAACAACCCGTACTATCAGGCCGCCAAGTAACCGTTCGACCGCAGCAGAACGGGGGGTGCACCGATGACGGTGCACCCCCCGTTTTGTTGTGTGCGTGTCCGGTGCGGCGGCGGATTTCCGCCACCCCCGGGGTGTCCCTTCCGCCGACTCCCTACCGGCCCCGTCTCCCGCCGGGCAGAAGCGACTGGAGCGCGTCGAACCGCTCGCGCTGCTCCGGAGTCAGGATGGATTCCAGCGCCCTGCGGCCGTCCTCCTTGATCCGGTGCCCTTCGTACAGTGCGTCCTCCGGCTCCATCGTTCCGTTGCGCACCTGATCGCGCAGCGCCCGGGTCTGCGGCGCGCGGCTTTCGAGAATCGACCGGACCTGGCTCCGCTGGGCGTCGGTGAGCGACAGGGCACGGTTCAGCATTTCGAGCATCCGGCCGGCCTGGTCCGTGTCGTCGCGGTGTTCGCCACGCTGTCCGCGCAGTGCCGAGCGGCGTTCGCGGAGCTTCCGAAACGTGTCCGCGCCGAGCGCGGCCTCGAGTTCCGTCTCCATGCCGGCCCGGAGTTCCTTCGCCCGATCGCGGAACTCTTCGGCCGTGATCGCATCCGATTCGAAACGGTCACGCAGCGAGCGGAGTCCCTCCCGGTACGTCTTCATGGCTGCCTGGGCGGCGTCACGCTGCTGCCCGGTGAGACCGAGTGTCTCCGCCATCCTCTCGCGGAAGTCGGAACGGTTGCCGCGCTTCCGTCCGCGCGGTCCCTCTTCCGCCATTGCCGCGAGCGACTCCGAGCGGCGTTCCTTCATGAAGGCACCGAGCTTCTCGATCTGCGGCGTGTCGAGAATTTCCACGATGCCGATCAGGAAATCCGCCCGGGGCCCGTCTCCGCGCTGGAATCCGCGCTCTCCCCGGGGAGGGCCGTCCGCTCCGCCCCTCCCTGATCCGCGCCGGCCCTCGTGCCGGCGATCTCCGGGGCGCGGGAGCGCCTCGGCGTCCGCCCGCCAGTCCTTGAGGAGCGCCTCAACCCTTGCGGATTGTTCCGGCGTCAGGTTGAGCCGGCTCTGAAGTTCGGAAAGCGTTGGGGGGGAGAACACCCCGAGCGTGGCGGCATCGGCCACCTCGGGACCGAGGGTGTCCGCCGCGAAGCCGCCGTCCTCGGCGGTGCAGCCGGCAAGAGATGCGATCAGGACGATCGTGCAGCCGGTCCACCGGAAAAATCTGGGAATCGATGTCATCATGGGCTCCTTGTCGAAAGGGGTTGTCCGAACCTCGGTGCAGAGGCCGTGTCCCGCCGTCTGCAAGGAGTAATACGCCGGACATGTGGCAGAAATTGGGCAGGCCCGGGACAAATTCCGGCGCTTCCGTCAGGCCACCGCGGGCAGTTCCACCTCGAAAACGCTGCCCCGGGGCGAGGCGGCGGCGACGGCGATGCGCCCGCCATGGCCGGTCACGATTTCCCTGACGATCGCGAGGCCGAGGCCGGTGCCCCCTTCGGCCCGGGCGGGGTCGGCACGGTAGAAGCGATCGAAGACATGCGGCCGGTCCGAGTCGGGAATGCCCGGGCCGTCGTCGGCCACCTTCAGCCGGTGCAGGTCCGTGCCGGCCGCAAGCGACAGGGTCACGGTTCCGCCCGCCGGAACATAGCGGAGCGCGTTCCCGAGAAGATTGTCGAGCACCTGCTCCATCCGCCGTCCGTCCGCGTGGATCCATGCCGGGGTGTCCGGTCCGGCCCACTCGATCGTGATGTCCGCGGCGATGAACCGTGCGCGCAGGCGGTCGATCGTGTTGCGGCAGAGCGCCGACCAGTCCAGGCGTTCCATCACCGCCTTGCCGGCGCCCGACTCGAGCCTGGCCAGGTCGAGGAGATCCCGGACCAGCAGGTTCATCCGCTCGGCTTCGCCGAGCACGTTCGCCAGGAACGCGCGCCGCTCCTCCTCGGAAACCGGCACGGCCGGATCGAGGAGCGTTTCCGCATAGCCGCGGATCGAGGTCAGGGGCGTGCCGAGTTCATGGGAGATGTCCGCGAGAAGCCGTCGCCGCTGAGTCTCCGCGGCTTCGACCTGTCGCCGCGCCGCGGCCAGGCTCCCGGTCATCGCGTTCAACTGCAGGCCGAGCCGGCCGATCTCGTCCGAACCGGTTTCCTCGACCCGTGCGTCGAGGTCTCCATCGGCAACCCGCGCCGCGAGGGCTTCGAGTTTTCTCAGGCGCTTCAGGAGATGGCGGAACAGCAGTGTTCCGGCGATCGCGGACAGGATGAGCGCCACCGGAAGGAACAGGAGCGCCCGGCGCGTGGCGTGCATGACCGGAAAGGGGAGTCGGAGCTCGGGGGAAAGAACGAGGATTTCGCCCCGGATGCCCGAGACCGGCTCCACCGGCACACGGGCGGAAACGACGAGGGACGGCCCGTGGTCGCCGGGTTCGGGGGAGCGACGCGGTGGCCGGGATCCGGCGCCCGGAGCAGTTCCCGCGTCCGGCCGGCGGGGGGGAGACATGGACGAGGCTTCGGGCTCGTCCCCGCCGGACCGCGAGCCCCGCCGCCCCGTGCGCTCGCGGGTGGGGAGCGAATCGCCCGTGGCGGCGAAAAGCCGTTCGAGCCTGCGGTGGATCCGCCCGGGCAGGGAGCGGGCGGTCAGGATCCGGCCGTCCGTGCCGCGGAACACGAGAAGCCCCGGCGCCGCCTCGCGGTTCGCGTCGCCGAGTATCCGCCGGATATCGGGCTCGCCGGCGTCGCCCAGGGTTTCGATGCTCCTCGCGGCGGACCGGGCCGCCAGCGTGGACTGGTCGAGGGAGGCCCGCCGGGCCAGCGGCTCCACGATCGCCACGATCACGATCGCCTGGAGGATCCCGGCGCCGAGAATGACCGCGAGAAACGCGCCGACGAACGTCCAGAGCAGGCTGCCGCGGCGGCGCGGCGACTTCATGTTCGCGGGATGAGCCATGACACGAGGATCTCACGGACCTGTGGCACAAGTGTGGCGGCGGAAAGCGGGTGTTCCAGCCCCTTGCAGGCATCCGGCCGGCCTGTCTCCATCAGCCGGTTTCCGCGAAACGGTAGCCGGCGCCCCAGACCGTCTGGATGCAGTCGGCATCTCCGGACTCGCGCGTGAGCTTCCGCCGGAGCCGGCTCACCAGGCTGTCGATGGAGCGCGTGTCGACCATGCGGTCGTCGCCCCACACGTGGTCCATGAGCGCTTCACGACTGTATACATGCCCGGGTCGTGACGCCAGGAAGACGAGGAGGTCGAACTCCAGCGTCGTGAGCTCGATCCGGCGCCCCGCCCGTTCCACGACGCGCCGCCCGGTATCGATGTCGAGGTCGCCGCGCCTGAGGATCGCGTCGCCGATGGCGCCGGAGCGCCTGAGCAGCGCGCGGACCCTTGCCACGAGTTCGCGGGTGCCGAAGGGCTTCGTCAGGTAGTCGTCGGCTCCGACCTCGAAACCGAGGACCTTGTCCCCCTCGTCCGTGCGCGCGGTGAGCATGAGAATCGGCACACGGCTGGTCCGGCGGACGCGGCGGGTCAGTTCGATCCCGTCGATGCCCGGAAGGTTCAGGTCCATCACGATCAATCCCGGTTCCGAGTCCTCGAAGGCGTCGAGCGCCGCCCGCCCGTCGTGCACGGTGCGGCAGGTGAAGCCCGCGGCTTCGAGATTCCGGGCCACGATGTCGGCGATCTTCCGGTCGTCCTCGACGATGAGCAGGGGCGTCTTCATGCCGCCGAGTATTGCGGTTTTCCCGCCGGGGTCAAGTCCGGGCGTCGATCGTGACGACAAGCCGCCGGTGCGCCTCGCGCAGCGCCGCTTCCACGACGCCCGGGGCGGCGCCGCGGG